>NZ_JBNCKZ010000009.1:58309-110642 GCF_049841795.1 Micromonospora sp. DT31
CGGCCGGGGGTGGGTGTGCCGGGTGTGGGGCGTCCGCCGGCCGGTGGTGGCACGCGGCCCGGTGTGGGAGCGCCCGGTGTAGGCCTCCCGCCGACCACCGGTTGAGTGCGGCCGGGGGTGGGTGTGCCGGGTGTGGGGCGTCCGCCGGCCGGTGGTGGCACGCGGCCCGGTGTGGGAGCGCCCGGTGCGGGCCTGCCGCCGATCACCGGTTGAGTGGTCGGGGTCCTCGGCGGCAGCAGGGGCGGCCGGCCGCCCGGAGGCGTACCCCGACCGGGCAGCGGCCCGCCGGGCAGAGAAGTCACCGGCGGTATGACCGGCGGAATCGGCACCGGTACCACGGGTGGCAGCGGCGGCACCGTGACCACGGGTGGGAGCGGCGGCACCGTGACCACAGGCGGGGGCTGCGTGAGCGGCGGAGGCAGCGGTATCGGCGGAGGTCCGGTCAGGATCGGCCCTTCGACGAGCACCGGCGGGCCGAAGGTCGGCGGTGGGCTTCCTCCCGGGGGACCGCCGTTCGGAGGCGGGGAACCCGACGAGCCGCCACCCCGCGGCCCGGGGACCGGAACTCCGCCCCCGCCACCGCCGGAGTATGTGCTGCCGCCGCCACCACCCTTGTACTCTTGCGGCACCTTCGCGTCGAGCGGGCCTTCATAGGGCGGCGGCCACCACAGGTTCTTGTAGTACTGCTCGGTGTAAACCGAGTCGGCCTGGGTCATCACCGCGCGGGCCTGCCGGTCGTAGTCCGAGCGGATCGCGCCGAGATCGGGTGCCTCGGGGTCGTCGGTGAGGTCACTGATGCCGAGCCAACCCCAGTTGTAGTTCTCCGCGTCCTCCTTCTTCGCGGCCTCGAACTGGGCCTGCTCGGTCTGGAGGTGCTTGTCCCGCTTGGCCTTGAGCTCGGTGAGCTTCTTCTGCGTCTCGCGGGCCTGCTCGCCGATGACCTGCCACGCCTTGTGGTTGCCGCTGGCCTTGCGGCTGCCCTCGTTGAGCGTTTCGCGGATCTTGCCGACCTCTTCGACGAACTTCGCCCCGGCCGGGGAGCTCCACTGGCTCTGGAGCGCGCTGACGGCCGAGGTGAGGCGCGCCAACTGGGCCTCGAACAGCCAGGCCATCCCCTGCCAACCGAGCGCCTCGCGGGCGATCTCCGCGGGCTTGTCCTTGGCGGTGATGGAGACCAGCTGATCCAGGCTCAGGTGATCGAATTCCCCCATGTCCTGTCGTCCCTTCGCCTACAGACTGGCATCGTTGGCAGGAGGCTGCGGCAGCCCGAGTTCGGCAAGCGAGCGGGAGCGGTCCTTCGGGTTGAAGTAGCTCTCGACGCGCTTGAGATCCATGCTGTTGAGCTCATCGGAGTTGGCGTAGTCGTTGGCGACGCTCTGCGCGGCAAAGGCGATCGCCTGCATTCCCAGGGTGAGCTTGTCCAGCAGCTCAGCCGCCTTCTCGGTGCACTCGACGTGGTAGTCGCCGATGCGGTAGCCCTGCGCGTAGCCGTCGTCGATGCCGAACGACTTCGTCTGGGCGGGACCGCCGCCCAACTGGGCCCGCAACCGCGACGCGTTGGGAACGACATTCGTGTCGAGCTCTGCCTGGACCGCTTGCGCGAACGCGTGCAGCGAGTCGATCTGCACCTCGATCGGCTGGTCATTGAGGAAATTCGGCCTGTCCGTCACGCACGCCTCCCCGATCCGGCACGACGTATCCACTCTGATTGAGATCTATGGAGAGCGTACCGTCCCCGGGCGATCCAGGCTGCCCGCACCACCGTCATTCCCGATCTCCGCTGGTCACGTCGTCGAGCAGACCCACCGGCGGACCGAGCTGGGCGAGGGTCGGCGTGGGCATCCGGGTCGCCCGGGTCGGCCGCCACCGTCCACGTCGGCCGATCCGCCGGGCGATGGCCACGAGCCCCACGACCAGGGCCAGCCCCGCCCCGGTGCCGCCCACTGTCAGCGCGGCAGTCGCCAACCGGCGACGCTCCGCCTCCCGGGCCACCACCGCGGGATCGAGCACCGGCTCCACGGGTGTCGGAGCGACCGTCGGGACCGCCTGGACGAACCGTTCGGCAACCGCGCGGTACGGGTCGACCATGCCGAAGCCGTAGCTGTCGCTGCGCGCGCCGCCGGGGCTGGGACTCGCCGTCGCCGTCAGGCGCTGCGTCACCTCGCGCGCCGTCAGTTTCGGGTGGTACTGCCGTACGAGCGCCGCCGCGCCGGACACGAACGGTGCGGCGAAGCTCGTGCCGCGCCAGGTGGCGTGCCCCCGTCGGGGCGTCGCCGCGGTGATCCCGTCACCGGGGGCCACCAGGTCGACGAAGGCGCCCCGGCCGGATTGGGGAAGCACCCGGCCCTGCTGGTCGACCGCACCCACCCCGAGCACATCCGGGTAGGCGGCCGGATAGGGCGTCGGATTGCCGTCCTCGGCTGAGTTGCCGACCGCTGCCACGACCACGACGTCCGCTTCGACCGCGTTCCTGATCGCCGCCCGGACGGCCGGATGATCGGTGGTGAAGACAGCGGAGATGTTGATGACCTTGGCGCCCCGCTGCACCGAGTCGCGGACGACCGCGGCGAACTCGTTCGGGCTGACCGCGGCACCCGAGGCCCGGTCACCATCGGCGCGTCGCTCGCTCACGGTCATCGGTAGGAGCCTGGCGCCGGGCGCCACCCCGTGGAAACCAGTCCCGTCGACCTGACGCGCCGCGATGATGCTGCCTACCGCGGTGCCGTGCCCGACGCAGTCCCGGTTACCGGGGCCGTTCTTGCTGTACAGGTAGTCCCGCCCGGTCGACACCTGCCCGGCGAGCTGCGGGTGCACCGCATCCACACCGGAGTCCAGGACCGCGACGACGACGCCGGCGCCGGTCGCGAGCGGGAAGGCGCGCTGGGGTAGCAGTGCCTGCTGGGCCCACGGCACCGGCCGGATGACGTCCCCCGGCTCCTGGCACTGGACCGCGCTCGCGGGTGAGCCACCGCCGACTGCCGCGCCGAGCGTCGTACCCGCCGCGAGCAGCAGCGCGACGGCGGATCGGCGGATCAGCGCCCTCACGTGGGGCCGCCGGGTGTCCGCGCCTGCTTCGGGTCGAGCGCCGGCCCTTCCCGCAGCATCGCGACCAGGGTGGACGGCAGTCGCTTCGCCTGGTCCGGGCGGTAGCCGAGGTAGCCGATGACCTCGGAGGAGGCGAGCGAGTAGCGCACGCCCATGTCGGTGACGAGGGCGAAGGTCCCCGTCGGTGCCTCCGGCCCGGAGACCGACTCGACCAGGATGCCGTCGCCGGAGGGGACGACGATCTCGTCCGGGGTGGCCGACGTGCCGGACTGCGCGGACCGCACGCCGGCACCGGGTCGCGGGAGAGCCGCGCCGACCACCAGCCGCGTCGGCGTGGTGATGTCGCCGAAGACCAGGCAGAGCGAGTTGCGTGCCGCGGGGCCCTCGACGATGCGCGGGCGGCGCTGCGGGTGGCCTTCCTGACCTGTCGAGGTCTCCAGCCCGCGGGGCGAACGCCTGGCGGCACCGAGATCGTTGCGGATGAGAGGCTCCACCTTCTTGCCGCGGTAGGCGGTGGCGGTGGCCGGGTCGTTGATGATCAGGTCGGCTTGGAGCTGGGTGATGTCCGCGATGCCGTCGCGGAGGACGACGGAGTATTGCAGGTCGCCGCTCTGCGAGCGCGTCGCCACGACCTGGCCGACCCGGGCATCGGGCAGGGCGGAGCGACCACCGCGCCCGGCGATCGCGATCGGGCCGATGTCCGCCCCCTGGGGGAGGGCGTTGAGGAAGGAGGCCGCCACCGGGATCGCCTGCGTCGGGGTCAGCGCGAGGGCGCTGAGCACCATCTGGGGCTGGCGGATGAGGAACCGGCGGCTCTGCCAGACCAGGTGCAGCGAGTTGTCCGGGTGGCGCACCAGCAGAGCCTCGTCGCCGACGTCACGACCCGGGCGGGTGTCCGAGGCCACGTGCAGGACGGCCGCGGGCAGCGAGTTGCCGGTGGCGGTCGTCACCGGCCGGGAGCACAGCGACCACCCGTCGCGGCGCAGTCGCTTCGACTCGGGCAGGCTGTCGGGGGCGTCCACGATGCCGAGGGGCTCGCCGCGCGCGGCACCGCGCAGCGAGGTCCGCGCGACGCTGACCACCGAGAACGACTGGCGTTTCAGGATCAGGCGGGCAGACGTGTAGTTGAGCACCGGATGCAGCTTGTCGTCGAGGTAGACGTAGCGGGCGCCCGTCTCCTTCTCGAGGATGAGCACCTCGCCGCTGCGCCACGTCTTCTTGCCACCGGGGAACAGCACGCCGTAGATGCCGACCGCGGCGAGGGCCAGGACCGCGACCATGGTGCCGATGAAAAAGGTGCTGGCGGCCCGGGGAAACGGCACCCGTGCCGCATCCGCGTCCCGGTAGGCGAACGCCGACACCACCCGCTGCATCATGAACTGGTGGCTGACCAGTTGGTCCCGGCGGCTCGGCACGGGTGCTCCTCACGTTTTCGATGCTGTTCCGTAGGAGGCGCCGGCCAACCTGAGCCTGTGCGTCGACCCGGTCGGCCCTGGCACACAGAGTAGCCAGGGACCCAGCCGATTGCGGCGGGACCCTGGCCACTGTCCTGCGTGGAGCGTGGTGTTCGGGCCGATCAGAAGTAGTTGACCGCTCTGCGGTCGGTCTGCTGCATCCGGTCCGCACCGGCCGCGAGCGACACCTTGACCTGCCCGAGAATCATGACGATGTGGTTGGAAGCGGTGGTCCAGCGATCCTTACGGATCTTGTACGCGGCCTGCGCCTCCGAACTCCACGCGCTGCTCTCCAGCGGGCTGAGGTCGCGAGCGAGCTGGTCGAGCGTGCCGTTCATGGATCGAACGGCGGTGTCGATCGAGGCCACCGCCTCGCTGATGGTGCCGAAGTTGTAGACGATCTGCCCGTCAACGGGTGCCATGGTCGGTTGTCCTCTCGCTCGATCAGCCGCGAAGGCGGCCGACGATGTTGCCCGCGTCCTGAGCGGCCCTGGACACTTCACTCTGCGACTCGGAGTCTGCGGCGTCGAAGTCGCGGCCGGACGACCGGATTCCCTCGGCCACCTCGGCGAGACTGTTCGTGATGATCACGAGATCGCTGTTGATGTCAGCCTTGACCTTCTGGAACGTCCCACCGGTCTGACCGATCAGACCCTGTGCCATCGGCTCCAGATTGGCCAGCAGCGCGCTGAGCATCTGGGAGATCTGGCCACCGGCATCATCGGCCTTCCTGGCCGCTGCCTGAAGCTCTGGTGTTACCGCATTGAGTGCCAAAACACGTCACCCCCGCCGGGATAGATGCCTCAGCCAGTCAGCAAGACCGCGCCGAGCTGTCGATGTCTGACACTAGCCCCATGTGTCCACTAAGGCTGCCCCAACCGGGCCCTGTCGGAGAATTCGCGGAGGCAATTAGGACGATCAGTGTGGATTCGGGGGGTGGATGAGATCAAAAAGTGACGCTCACGTCGACGCCGTCATCGGTCTGGTAGTGGTCGACGAGCTCGCCGTCGGGCGGTCCCGAGATCTCTCCGCGGGTGTCGTACGCCATCATGGGCTGTCTCGTGGCCGGGTCGCGACGCCCCACCACCGGTGGGACGCCACCGTCCGGAACGGCCCACGGATCGTCGTGGGTGTCTTTGTCGTCCATCCGGTGCAGCGTAGTTGGTGGAAGTGTCCGTACCATCCCCCGTGAGCAGAGAGGAACCCAGTGACCGTTCTCCCTCCGCATCCGCCACGCCCGGACGAGCCGACCGGACGCCTCATGGGCACGACGGGTCTGCGGATCGGGCTGGGCCAGGTGATCTGCTGGCAGTTCTCCTGCTGCCTGGCCCTGCTGTCCCTGCGTGGCCCGCTGGCCCTCGCCGTCACCGGCGTGACCCTCGCGGTGGTGGCCGTGGCGGTGAGCGTCCTGCCATGGCGCGGCCGTTGGCTGTACCAGTGGCTGGCTCTCGGCGTCCGCTACCTCCTTCGACGGCGCGAGCCGTCGAGGCCGGCCGGTGACGGCGCGGACCTCCTCGACTTTCTCGCCCCCGGCGCGGTCCTGCGCGACGTCGAGCCCCAAGGGCGGGCCGACGATGCGATGGCGTTGGTCAGCCAGCCGGCCGGCGTGACCGCCATCCTGGAGGTGCAACCCGACGACCACGCCTTCTTCGCCACGCAACGGCGACCGCTGCCGAATCTGCTGACCCTCCTGCCCTCGGCGGAGACCAGCCCGCTGCCGACCTGCCTCCAGCTCGTTGTGGTGACGGACACGCCGGCCGCCCTGCCCGGGCCCGCCGGGGCCATCGCGGCGTCGTACCGCCTCGTCAGCGGCGGCGACGTGCCGGCCGGGCGATACTGCTGGCTCGCGATCCAGGTGCTGCGCACCCCGGCGGCCTTCCGGGACGAGACCCTTCGCCCGGTGCTGCTCAACGTCGTCAACCGCACCCGCAGGCGGCTGCGGGACGAACATCTGAGCAGCACGCCACTGTCCGCCACGCAGGTCCTGTCCGCCGCCTCGGTCGTGTCCCAGATCGACTCCCGTGACCTCGCCGACGGCGGCGCACCCCGGGAGACGTGGCGTGGGTGGCACTCCGGCACGCGGCTGCGCACCGCTTTCCGGGTAACCGGCTGGCCGGGGCGTCCCTGGTGGCCACACCCCGCCCACGCCGGCTGCACCGTCGCCGTGTCCGCCCTCGCAGTCTCCGATCCCGCCCGTGGGGGCCGCGACGGTGAGGTCATGGTGGAGTCGACGATCGGCCTGTCCGCCGCCGACCAGGGCACCCTGCTCGCCAGCGGTGCGTCCCTGCACCGGCTGATGGGCTCCTGCGGCGGGACGCTCGAACCCTTCGACGCCCGGCACCGCCCCGGCGTCGCCGCGACCGCGCCACTGGGCTGGACACCGAAGCGGGGCCGGGCCCTTCCGGCGCGTCGCGGGACCACCCGGCCGGTGAACGTCGGCACGCTGACCCAGGTGGCCGGTGGCGCCGGCCTGACCGTCGGCCGTGACCGTCAGGGCCAGCCGGT
The DNA here is from genome assembly GCF_049841795.1 of Micromonospora sp. DT31. Classification (NCBI taxonomy): domain Bacteria; kingdom Bacillati; phylum Actinomycetota; class Actinomycetes; order Micromonosporales; family Micromonosporaceae; genus Micromonospora; species Micromonospora sp. DT31. The sequence goes on from NZ_JBNCKZ010000009.1 coordinate 65,314, forward strand.
GGTCCTCCGGGTGGCGCGGACCTCCCCGACCCGGATCGTCGCCGTCGGCGGCATCGCCTTCGCCCAGCTGCTCGTCTACCGCTGGCTTGCCCTCGGCGTGAAGATCACGTTGCAGACCACCCGACCAGAGCCGTGGTCGGCGTTCGCGCGACGTGCCGGCGTCGATCAGAGCATCATCTCCTTCGCCCCCCTCGGCGAGCCCGCGGCACCCGCGGCGGCGGGACGCCCCCGGGTCGTCGTCGTGGACGCCGGTCCGGTCGACTGGCGACACACCAACTGGCAGGCACCGGGGCAGAGCACGGTTGTCGTACGCCAGGAGGTCACGGTGGCCGACGTGGCTCTCCTCTCGGTCTCGGACATCGCTGTCCTGCAGCCCCTCACCCCCGACGAGGCGGCGATCGCCGCGACCGCACTGCGGTGTGCCACAGCCGGGCCGTGGATGACCCGGATCGGCCCCTCCCAGATCACGGTCATCTCCCAGGGCACGGCCCGCTGGGCGACGCTCAATCCCACCGACACGGAGGCCAACACCGTCGGCTCCCCGATCCGGCCCCACCCCTGACGACGCACGCCGCCGCCGGGGGTCAGAAGTCGGCGAACAGGTGCGGCAGTTCCCGCGGGAACAGCCGACGCAGCTCCCGGGCGGCGTCCACCGGCACCTCGCCCAGTCCGCGTACACCCACCTCGACCGGGTCCAGCACCCCGTACGCCAGTGCGGACAGGCCGGCGGCGGTGAGCCGGGCGGCCGGTACGGCGCCCTCGGCGGAGGCCCCCGCCGGCTCCACGGCCAGCTTGCCGGAGGTGCCGTCGAACAGGTGGCGGCCGGCGAGCCAACGGTCACCGACCACCTCGACCAGGACGCGCCCGCCCCCGACCGGCTGGTCGGCGAGCGCGTCCAGGCTGAGCAGCCGGGCCATCGGCGCGGTCGGGTCCGGCCGGGCCACCCGCGCCTCGACCTGCACGTCCAGGTCGGTCAGCCACAGCTCCGGCAGCTCCTCCGGGAGGACGTGGACGCTGATCCGGGCCACCTGGTCGACGTGCCGGGCGAAGAACTGGAGCACCGACGTCCGGGCATACGGGTCGTCGACGAGCAGGTCGTCGGCGATCAGCGTGCCGGCGTGGTTGTCGATCCGGTAGGTGACCGCGCCGACTGTCTCCCCGTCGCGCACCACGCTGACCAGCCAGCGGTCGTCGCGGTCGCGCAGGCCGACCGCCCGGAACTCGGGGAAGACCGCGAAGCCGTGCCGTTCGCGCAGGCAGCGTTCGGTGTATGCGCGCCACCGTCCGTAGCCCACCCCGATCCGCTCCCACACCACCTCGTCGGGCAGTTCGGCACGCACCAGCGGCGCCAGGTCCGCGGGGGTGAAGATCGCGGTACGCCGCCGGGGCAGCCCGACGTAGCCGAAGCGCTCGTAGAACGAGGCCCGGAACGGGTGCAGCGCGCTGAGCTGGTGGCCCTCGTCCCGCATACCGTCGAGGACCTGGTGCATCAGCGTGCGGACGTGCCCGCGCCGACGGGCCAGGGGGTGGGTGGCCACGCCGGCGATCCCGGCCATCGGCAGCACCGCGCCGCGTAGGTTCTGCCGCATCGGGATCGCCGACACGGCCGCGGCGGTGATCCCGTCCTCCTCGGCCACCAGCGTGGTGTTCCCGGCGTTGTACGCCAGGTAGGCGCGGAACTCGTCGGTGCGCGCCGCCTCCAGCGGTGAGGCCTCGAAGGCGTACGCCTGGAGGGGGAAGCTGGTCGTCAGTCGTTCCTCGGCGGCCAGCCGGCGAATACGCATCCGTTCATCCCAACCGCCCCGGGCGCGGTCCGCAACCGGAAAGCCGGCGGGTCAGGCATCGGTGACGTCGGAGATGACCACCGTCACGTTGTCCGGCGCGCCGGCCTGGTGGGCCAGCTTCACCAACTGCTCGCCGCACTGCTGGCGGTCGCCGTAGGTGGCGAGCGCGGCGGCGATGGCGGCGTCCTCCACGTAGTCGGAGAGGCCGTCGCTGCACAGCAGCAGCCGGTCGCCGGGAAAGACGGTGAGCGCCCCGACCGCCGGGGGCGCGTCGGAGCCCTGCACCGCGCGGGTCACCAGGGAACGCTGCGGGTGGTGGCGGGCCTCGTCGCGGGAGAGCGCCCCCTGGTCGACGAGCGCCTGCACGAACGTGTCGTCCCGGGTGAGCTGGGTCAGCTCGTGGTCGCGCAGCAGATAGCAGCGGGAGTCGCCGACCTGGGCGAGGACCAGGGTGTCGCCGGCGAGCAGGGCGGCGGTCAGCGTCGTACCCATGCCGTCGCGGGCCGGGTCCACCGTGATGGCCGCGCGGATGCGCTGGTTGGCGGTGCTGACCACGGCGCGCAGCGCGTCGGCCGCTTCGTCGGCGACGGTGGGCGGGGTCAGCTCGTCCAGGATGCGGATGACGATCTCGCTGGCCACCTCGCCGGCGGGGAGCCCGCCCATGCCGTCGGCCACCGCCACGAGGCGGTCACCGGCGAGGGCGGAGTCCTCGTTGTTGGTCCGGACGAGGCCGACGTCGTTGAGGATGGCCGAGCGGAGGATGAGCGTCATGGGACAAGCTTGCCAAGAACTACGGCCTCGCGTCTGCACGCGCCAGCGGGTCTGCGGAAAGAAATGTCGTCCGCCTGCCTCCCGGGCGCGCGGGCACCGTCCGTTGTGGACGGAGTCGGTGGGCGCGGGGGTGTCCGGTCACACGGCTCTGGGATGGTTGTCATAGGGCTATGGTGCTACACCGTGCCGTTGCGTGACCGGAACCCACCCGGCGGGGGAGAAACAACAGCCGGTCGACTTCAACCCGTGCTGGCCGGGGTGGTGACCGCGCTGGTCGGCTTCGCCAGCTCGTTCACCGTCGTCCTGGCCGGGTTACGCGCGGTCGGCGCCGACCAGGCCCAGGCCGCCTCCGGCCTGCTGGCGCTCTGTGTGGCCAGCGGGTGCTGCGCCGTCTGGCTCGGCCTGCGGCACCGGCTGCCGCTCGCCATCGCCTGGTCCACGCCGGGCGCGGCGCTGCTCGTGGCCACCGGGCCGGTCCCCGGGGGTTGGCCGGCGGCGGTGGGTGCCTTCCTGCTCACCGGCCTGCTGATCGTCGCGGCCGGGCTGATCCCCGCGCTCGGTCGCGCGGTCGCCGCGATCCCTGCGCCGATCGCCTCGGCCATGCTGGCCGGGGTGCTGCTGCCGCTGTGCACCGCCCCGGTACGTGCCCTGGTCGAGGTGCCCCGGCTGGCCGGGCCGGTGGTGCTGGTCTGGTTGCTGCTGCACCGGTTCGCCCGCCGCTGGGCGGTGCCGGGGGCGCTCGCCGTGGCCGTGGTGGCGATCGCGCTGACCACGGACGGGCCGACCCGGCTCGATGCCGCGCCGGTCGTGGCACTGACCGCGCCGACGTGGACGCTGCCCGCCGTCGTCGGGCTCGCGCTGCCGCTGTTCCTGGTCACCATGGCCGCGCAGAACGTGCCCGGCACCGCCGTGCTCGCCGGCTACGGCTACCGGGCCCCGCTCGGTTCCGCGTTGCGGGTGACCGGGCTCGCCACCGCGCTCGGCGCCCCCGCCGGCGGTCACGCCGTGAACCTGGCCGCGATCACCGCAGCCCTGGCCGCCGGCCCGGACGCGCACCCGGACCCGCAGCGGCGCTGGATCGCCTCGGTCACCGCCGGGATCGGTCTGGCGCTGCTCGGCCTGAGCGCCGGCGTGGCCACCGCGCTGGTGCTGCTCTCCCCGCCGGTGCTGGTCGAGGCGGTCGCCGGGCTGGCCCTGCTCGGCGCGCTGGCCGGTGCGGTGGCGGCGGCGGTCGCCCGGCCGCAGGCGCGGGAGGCGGCCGTGGTCACGTTCGTGGTCACCGCCTCGGGGGTCAGCCTGCTCGGGGTGGGCGGCGCGTTCTGGGGGCTGGTCGCCGGCTGCCTGATGCTGCTGCTGTTCCGCCGCCGCGCGGCGGCCGGTCCGGTGGCCGGGTCGCCGGCGAAGGAGGAAGCCGAGGGGACCGTCCCGTCGCTTCCCGCCCGGACCGGATGACCGTCACTCCTCGGCGGGAAGCTCCGCGGCCGGGACGGTGAGGCGGACCGTGCCGTCGGCCACCGTGGCGATCCGGTCGGCCAGCACGTAGACCGCGCCGGTGCGGACCAGCTCGGTGGAGACCTTGAGGTAGCCGTCGCGCAGCAACCGGGCGGCCAGGTCGGCCGGTACGTCCGGTTCCTCGACGGCCGCCGACTCGATCAGCTCGTCGAGGCTGCTGCCCGGGTCCACCGGGGCGGACGCCTGCACGGTCACCGCGGCCGGGTCGCCGCGTTGGACGAGATCCACGGTGCCCACGTCGACGCCTGTGGAGTCGACCACCCGCATGCCGGTCGCGACCCGGGAGACGGTGTCCTGCTGCTGGCTCATGCCGCAGCGGTTCCCGGTGCGCGCGGACGCTAAACGGACGGAGTCCAGCCGCCGGGCGGTCGGGGGGACAGCTCACGCCAGGTGTCCGGCCCGTCCAGCAGCGCGCGGACCGTCTCCTCGGCCTCCTCGACACTTGCGTGCTCGTAGAAGCGGGAGACCCCTTCGGCGCCGCCGGCCCGCTGCTCCACGTGCCAGCGGTCGCCGTCCACCCGGAGGAAGACGTCCCGCCGCGCGAGCCGCCCCCACTTCCCGTTCCACAAGTGCCTGCGCTGCTCCATGCCCGGACCCTATCGAACATGTGTACGATACGCGTCGGCCCCCGAGGGAAATCCCCCGGGGCCGATCGGGTATGGCGTCAGCGCGGGGCTGGCGGTTCCTGCCGGCGGCCGAGCACGTCGTCGAGCGCGCCGCGCTGGCCCGGCGTGCCGTGGCCGCCGGCGACGAGCGCGTCCCGGATCTCGGTGAGCAGCTTGACCTCCTCGCTCGGGGCCGAGGGGGGTGGCTCCTCGCCGCGCCTGCGCCGCTCGGCGAGCCGGTTCATCGGGTAGACGACCAGGAAGTAGAGCGCCGCCGCGGTGAGCGCGAACGTGATCACCGCGTTGACGAAGGCCACCCAGTCGAACGGGATGCCCCGGAACTCCGGCGTCGAGCCGGTGAGCCCGTCGTTGCTGCCGGTGATCAGGGCGATGAATGCCCGGACCAGCGGTTCCAGGAACGACTTGGTGAGTTGGGTGACCACGCCGGTGAACGCGGCACCGATGACGACGCCGACCGCCAGGTCGACGACGTTGCCGCGCATGATGAAGTCCTTGAAGCCCTTGAGCATCCGTACTCCCGTGCTGTCCGAGTCTGCGTCCGGGACAACCTATGCCCCGGCCGGCACTTCGAGAAAAGCGCCGGCCTCGATCGCCGCCCGGTGCGGGTCGCCGGCCCGGATCGCCTCGACCAGACGGCCGTGGTCGACGTACCGCTCGGGGGTCAGCGTCTCGCCCATGGCCTGCGCGACGGTGCTGCGCAGCGCGGCGCCGACCGAGGCGTACAGCTCGGCGAGCATGGCGTTGTGCGCGGCGGCGACCACCACCGTGTGCAGCGCGGCGTCCGCCTCGACGAACTCGTCGACCCGGCCGGTGCGCCAGGCGGCCTCCCGGGCCGCGAGCGCGCCGTCGAGCGCCGCCAGGTCCGCAGGTGTACGCCGCAGCGCGGCGAGCCGGGCGGCCTCCACCTCGAACGCGCGCCGGACCTCGACCACCTCGGCCATCCGGTCGTCGGTGAGCCGGCGGGCCACCACCGGGGCCAGCTCGTCGGTCGACACCACGTAGGTGCCGGAGCCCTGCCGGCACTCCAGCACCCCGGCGTGCACCAGGGCCCGGACCGCCTCGCGGACGGTGTTGCGTCCCACCCCGAGCGCGGCGACCAGTTGCGGCTCGGTGGGGATGCGCCCGCCCACCGGCCACTCGCCGCCGAGGATGCGTTCCCGGAGCTGCTCGATGGTCTGCCGGACCCGGTGGCCGCGCGGAGGCACGGCGACGGAATTGACGGCCGGTGTCACCGGTTACACCTGCTGCCGAAATTCATCCCATGATTGTAGGTTCGAGGTCATGACTCCGCCACCGACGCCCGCCGCGACCGTGCCGGCCCCTCCCGTCACACCCACACCGGCCGGTGGCCGGACGGTCGGCCCGGCCCGGGGCGGCCTGCTCGTGCTGGCCGGGATGCTGCTGGTCGCGCTGAACCTGCGCGCCGCGGTGACCAGCCTCGGCGCCCTGCTCGACGAGATCCGCGTCGGACTGGGCCTCTCCGGCGCCATGGCCGGCCTGGTCACCACGCTGCCCACCGTCGCGTTCGCCGCGCTGGGCGCGCTCACCCCCTGGCTGGTCCGCCGCTGGGCCGCGCCCCGGCTGCTGGTGCTGGCCATGCTCGCGCTCACCGTCGGGCAGGTGCTGCGGGCGGTCACCGACTCCGCCGCCGTCTTCGTGCTCACCAGCGCGCTCGCGCTGGCCGGCATCGCGGTGGCGAACATCATGCTGCCGATGCTGGTCAAGCAGCACTTCCCGCACCGCACCGGGCTGGTCACCGGGGCGTACACGATGGCCTTGACGGTGGGCACCACGGTCGCCGCCGCCTCCGCCGTGCCGGTGGCCCACGCCTTCGGCTCCTGGCGGGCCGGGCTCGGCATCTGGGCCGGGCTGGCCGCGCTTGCCGTACTCCCGTGGGTGCCGCTGGCGCTGCGGGCCCGTGCCGCCCGGCGGACCGCCACCGCGACGACGGTCGCCGCCGCCCCGAGGCGGGTGCAGCCGGCGCGGACCCGGCTCGGCTGGGCCATGGCGCTCTACTTCGGGGCGCAGTCGCTCAGCGGGTACGCGATCATGGGCTGGCTGGCCCAGCTCTTCCGGGACGCCGGTTACCGGCCGGAGACGGCCGGACTGCTGCTCGCCGGGGTGACCGCGCTGGGCGTGCCGGTGGCGCTGATGATGCCGACGCTGGCCGGGCGGCTGGCCACCCTGCGCCCGCTGGTGCTGACGCTCACCGCGTTCTCCACCGCCGCGTACGTCGGCCTGGCGCTCGCCCCGCGCGGCCTGGCGCCGCTGTGGGTGCTGCTGCTGGCGCTCGGCCAGGGCGCGTTCCCGCTCATCCTGACCACGATCGGGCTGCGCGCCCGCACCGCCGAGGGCACCGTGGCGCTGTCCGCGTTCGCGCAGAGCACCGGGTACGTCATCGCCGCGCTCGGCCCGCTGCTGGTGGGCATCCTCTACGAGGCGACCGGCGGCTGGACCGCCCCGATCGGCTTCCTGCTCGGCGCGCTCGTCGTGCAGACGGCGGCGGGCATGGCGATCGCCCGTCCCCGCTACATCGAGGACGAGCGATGACGCCTGTCGGTCAGGAGGAGGCGGTGGGGGTGGGTTCGCCCGCGACGGCCTGCTCCACCGTCGGATAGGTGTGCAGCACCTCGACCAGCCCGCTGACCTCGAGGATGCGCAGCACCCCGCGCTGCGGGGCGGCCAGCCGGACAACGCCGCCCACCTCGTCGCAGTTGTTCTTGGCGCGGACGAACACCGAGAGCCCGGTCGAGTCGCAGAACGACACCTCGGCCAGGTCGAAGACGAGGCGGCTGCGCCCCTTGTCCAGCAGATCCGTGATCTGGTCCTGCAACTGCGGTGCCGTGGCCATGTCCAGCTCGCCCGCGACCGACACGACGACCACGTCGCCGCGCTGTTCCGTATGCACCGTCAAGGACATTCGTCGACCTCCTGTGTTCGGAGGAACGGTATCCCACGAAGGGCGCGCCGCGCAGAACGGGAGTGGTCCCCGCCGCCGTCGATCATTTCTTTGCTCCTGGACAAGTAGCCCGTCAGCCGCCGGTGATAGAGTCCGCCCGTTCAAAACAGGGAGGTCACCATGGCGTTGAGCGAACAACAGGGTGGTCGGCTCGCCCACCTGCTCAGTGAGCACGCGGACCGGCTGACCAACCGCTGGACGGAGATCGTCGCCGCCTCGGTGCGCGGGCGGTTGAGCCGGGCCGAACTGGCCCGACAGGCGCAGGAGCTGCACCGTGCTCTGGTCGACGCCGGCCAGCAGGGGATCGCCGACCTGTCCGGCGAGCACGGCGGGGAGTTGCGGGCGGTGTTGTCCGAGCTGTCCACCAACCGCGCCCGGCAGGGGTTCTCCGCCACCGAGACCGCGATCAGCGTGTTCGCCTTCAAGGAGGCGCTGCTGGAGCTGATGGAGGAGGAGCGGGGTGAGGACACGCTGCGCGACTTCGTCGCCTTCTCCGCGCTCGTCGACCAGATGGGCCTGTTCACCATCGAGACGTTCGTCCGGGCCCGGGAGAGCCTGATCGCCGACCAGGCGGAGCAGCTTCTGGAGCTCTCCACGCCTGTGGTCAAACTGTGGGAGGGCGTGGTCGCCGTCCCGCTGGTCGGGACGCTGGACTCGGCCCGTGCCCAGGTGGTGATGGAGCGGCTGCTGCAGACGCTCGTCGACACCGGCTCCCCGTACGCGATCATCGACATCACCGGCGTACCGGCGGTGGACACCCAGGTCGCCCAGCACATCCTCAAGACCGTTGTGGCCGCCCGGCTGATGGGCGCCGACTGCATCATCTCCGGCATCCGGCCGCAGATCGCCCAGACGATCGTCGCCCTCGGCATCGAGTTCGGCGACATCGCGACCAAGGCCAGCCTGGCCGACGCGCTGCGGCACGTACTGCGCCTGACCGGGGTCGAGACCACCGCTCGCCGCCCGCGCCGGGAGTCCTGATGGAGCGGGTGCCGATCCTCAAGATCGGCGACATCCTGCTCGTCTCCATCCAGGTGGACATGTCCGACCAGACGGCGGTCCAGCTCCAGGAGGACCTGGCCGAGCGGATCGTCGCCACCGGCTGCCACGGTGTGATCATCGACCTCACGGCGCTGGACATCGTCGACTCGTTCGTCGGCCGGATGCTCTCCACCATCGCGTCCATCTCCAAGGTGCTGGACGCCGAAACGGTGGTGGTCGGCATGCGCCCCGCCGTCGCCATCACCCTGGTCGAGCTGGGGCTGTCCCTCAACGGCATCCGTACCGCGTTGAACGTCGAGCGGGGCATGGAACTGGTCGCGGCCAGCCGCGCCGACGACTGGGACGACGCGGCCTACGACGAGGACACCGAGACGACGGCGAAGGCATGACCGTGGGCGTCGACCTGGGAGTGCCGGCGACGCAGCTGATCCGCAGCGACGAGGACGTGGTGCGGGTCCGGCAGTTGGTGCGTAGCACCGCGGTCGCGGTCCGGCTCTCCCTGGTGGACCAGACCAAGCTGGTGACGGCCGCGAGCGAGCTGGCCCGGAACACCCTGATCTACGGCGGTGGGGGCCACGCCGAGGTGAGCACCGTCGAGGACGGGCGCCGGCGCGGGGTGCGGATCGTCTTCGCGGACGAGGGACCGGGCATCGTCGACCTCGACCTGGCACTCACCGACGGCTACACCACCGGCGGCGGGCTCGGCCTCGGGCTCAGCGGCGCCCGCCGGCTCGTCGACGCCTTCGACATCCAGACGGCGGTCGGGGAGGGTACGCGGATCACCGTCACCAAGTGGTCGCGATGACCGACGAGGTGGTCCCCGACCACGGCGTGTGGTTCCGGGTCGAGAGCGGCGCCACCGCAGGCGGCGTACGGCGGGCCGCCGAGCGTCTCGGCCGGCAGCTCGGACTGAGCGCACCACGCATCGCCGACCTGGCCATCGTCGCCACCGAACTCGTCACCAACCTGGTCAAGCACGCCCGCGAGGGCACGCTCCTGCTGCGTCCGGTGCGACGGACCGGGCTGGCCGGGGTGGAACTGGTGGCCATCGACTCCGGCCCGGGTATGGCCGACCTGACGCTCTCCTCGACCGACGGGCACTCCACGGTCGGCACGCTCGGCATCGGCCTCGGCGCGATCGCGCGGCAGGCCACCCGGTTCGAGGGCTACTCCCTGTCCGGCCGGGGCACGGTCCTGGTCGCCCAGGTCTGGGACGTGCCACCGCCGCCGCCGGACTGGGCCGCCGGGCTGACCCGGCCGATCACCGGGGAGGAGAGCAGCGGCGACGGGTACGCCGTCCGGGAGGTCGACGGGCGACGGCAGGTCCTGGTCTGCGACGGCCTCGGACACGGTCCGCTGGCCGCCGCCGCCACCACGGCCGCCATGTCCGCGTTCCGCTCCGCACCGGCCGGGCCGCCCGACGTGGTGGTGCGGCACCTGCACGCCGGGATCTCGCACACCCGCGGCGCGGCGCTCGCGGTGGCCGAACCGGAACCCGCGTCCGGCCTGCTCCGCTACGCCGGCCTGGGTAATATCTCCGCGATGATCGTGGCACCTGGCGAACGGCGGCGCGGGTTGGTGTCGCTGCCGGGCATCGCCGGGCACCAGCGCCCGTCGATCCGCGGATACGACTACCCGTTCTCCGCCGACGCGACGCTCGTCATGCACAGCGACGGGGTGGTGGACCGCTGGGACCTCGACGGCTATCCCGGACTCGCCGGCCGTAGCCCGCTGCTGGCCGCGGCGACCCTGCTGCGCGACGCCGGTACCCGTCGCGACGACGCATGTGTCCTGGTCGCCCGGGGGATGGTGTGACCGGGCCGCTCCTGCACCTCGCGCTCCGGGTGGAGCAGGACATCTTCCTGGTCCGCCAGCGCGGCCGGGAGGTCGCCGCCGCGGTCGGCCTGGAACACCAGGACCAGGTACGGATCGCCACCGCGCTCAGCGAGGTGGCCCGGGAACTGCTGCACGGGGTCGACGGGGCGGACGTGACGTTCGCCCTCGGCCGGGACGCCGCCGGCCGGGTGATCCTCCAGATCGACCTGTCCCCGGTCCGTCCGCTCCCCGGCGGACGCTACGAGCCACAGTCCGGCGCGGTCGCGCGTCTGGTCGACGCGTTGCAGACGGTGTCGGTCGAGGGCGATACGGTCGTGAGGATGTCCCGACGAGTGCCGGACCACGCCGCCGAGTTGACGCCGGAACGCGCCGCCGAGCTGCGCAACGAGCTGGCCGAGCGCGCTCCGGGCTCGGCGCTTGACGAGTTGGCCGCGCAGAACGCCCAGCTCATCGCCGCCCTCGACGAGGTGCGCAGTCAGCGCGACGAGCTGGCGGTGCTCAACGCCGAGCTCCAGGACACCAACCAGGGTGTGATGGCGCTCTACAACCAGCTCACCGAGGAGCTGGAGGAGACCAACCGCGGTGTGGTGGCGCTCTACGCCGAGCTGGACGAGAAGTCCGCCCAGCTGCGGGCCGCCAGCGAGTCGAAGAGCCGGTTCCTGGCGAACGTGAGCCATGAGCTGCGCGCCCCGGTGACCGCGATCATCGGCCTGGCCCGGCTGCTGGCCGACTCCGCTTCCGACCCGCTCACCGGCGAGCAGGCCCGCCAGGTGGGGCTGATCCGCTCCTCCGCGGGCGACCTGCTTGGCCTGGTCAACGAGCTGCTCGACCTGGCCAAGGCCGAGTCGGGCCGGATCGAGCCGGACTGGTCCGAGGTCGACCTGCGTGCGGTGTTCGGGCAGTTGCGCGGCACGTTGCGGGCGTTGGCCACCCGCCCCGAGGTGGACCTGGTGGTGGAGGAGCCGCCGGCCCCGGCGACGATCCGCTCGGACCAGGTGCTGCTCGCGCAGGTGCTGCGCAACCTGCTGCACAACGGTCTGAAGTTCACCGAGCGGGGCGAGGTGCGGCTGCGCGCCGAGCGCCACGACGACCAGTGGTCGCTGTCGGTCACCGACACCGGCGTCGGTGTGCCGCCGGAGCTGCACGAACGGGTCTTCGAGGAGTTCTACCAGGTGCCCGGCACGACCCGGGTGGGTGGCACCGGGCTCGGCCTGCCGTACGCGCGACGGCTGGTCACGCTGCTCGGCGGGACGCTGGAGCTGTCCAGCGCACCCGGCCAGGGCAGCACCTTCACCGTGCTGCTTCCCGTGGGCGGAGCGTGAAGGTGGACAGCGGGCCGGTGACCGTGCTGGTGGTCGACGACAGCGGTCCGAAGCGCTACCTGCTGGTGAACTGGCTGACCCGGGCCGGTTTCACCACCATCGAGGCCGAGAACGGCACGGCGGCGCTGGACCGGGTGGCCCGCGAGCCGATCGACCTCGTGGTGCTCGACGTGCGGCTGCCGGACATGAGCGGCTTCGAGGTGTGCGAGCGGATCAAGGAGGTGCACCCCTCGATCCCGGTCATCCACGTCTCGGCGCACGCGGTCGACGTGGTCGACCGGGCGCAGGGTCTGACCCGGGGCGCGGACGCCTACCTGGCGGAGCCGATCGAGCCGGAGGAGTTGGTCGCCACCGCGCACGCGGTGCTGCGCTACTACCAGGCGCGGCGGCGGGCCGAACAGCTCGCGGAGCGGCTCGCCGCGCTCGCCGACGCCACCGTGGAGATGCACGCGACGCCCAACTTCGTCCGGCTGCTGGAGGCGGCGGCGAGCGGGGCGGCGCGGATCTTCAACGCGCCGGCGGCGGTGGTCGCGGAGACGTTCGACGGGGACTGCCTGGCCGGGGTGGCGGCGGACCCGCACACGCCGGCCAGGATCGTGCCGTGGGTGGTGGACGACACAGGCGTGCCGCTCGGCACCCGGGTGTGGGTGCACGAGCCGGCCAAGTGGCCGCTGGCGGACTGGCCGGCCGGCGACACGGTGACCGTCGCCGCGTCCCGGCTGCGCGAGGACCGGGCCCCGCTCTACGTGGTGGTGCCGACAGCCACCCAGACCGTCCGCACGCCGGTGCTGGTGCAGCTCGCCCAGGCCGTCGCGTCGGCGGTGGAGGCGCAGCGGTCCTTCGACGAGGAACACCGCATCGCGGTGACGTTGCAGCGCAGCCTGTTGCCGCAGCGGCTGCCCGACGTCGTCGGCCTGGACCTGGCCGTCCGGTACGAACCGGCGAGCGCGCAGACCGAGGTCGGCGGCGACTTCTACGAGCTGGTGATGCTGGACGGGCACCTGCTGGTGGCGATCGGGGACGTGGCGGGGCACTCGCTGCACGCCGCGACCGTGATGGCCGAGTTGCGGCACGCGGTCCGGGCATACGCGGTCGAGGGGCACCAGCCCGGTGTCATCCTGGACCGGGTCAACGAGTTGATGCGTACGCTGCTGCCGAACGAACTGGCCACCATCTGCGTGCTGCTGCTCCATCCGCCCAGCGGGCTGGTGCGACTGGCCAGCGCCGGGCATCTGCCGGCGCTGCTGAGCCGCGATGGTCGGGTCGAGTTCGTGACCCATTCCGCGCCGTTGCTCGGGGTGCGCGCGCCGCGCCCGCCCGACCTGGAGTTCGTGCTGCTCGCCGGGACCACGCTGGTGCTCTACACCGACGGGTTGATCGAGCGGCGGGACGCCACCATCGACGACGGCATGGCGGCGCTCAGCGTGGCCGCCGCGCGGGTGGATGACGACCTGGACGAGTTCTGCCAGCGGCTGCTGGTGGAGCTGGCCCCGCCGGAGATCAACGACGACGTCGCGGTGGTCGCCGTCCGTCGCCGTTGACGTGCCACAACGCATGTCTCACCCAGTGTTACCGGCACTGCCGGAAGGCATGCCGACTCCGTGCCGCCTTTGCTCTGCAGCCATTCACGCATCGGGCACTTGAGCAGGCATTCCGGGTGGATCATGCCCGGTGCTGCCGAGACGCTTCCGTCACTGTGGGTGTGCCCGGCGAGCGGACGTCCACTGCGGGTCGTATCGCGAATGTGTCGGGCCGTCCTCATACGCTGACCCGATGACCACGAAGACCAGCGAGCTCCTCGCCGTCACGGCGCCGCGCACGGCCGCAGTGGTGCGCGGCATCGCCGACGACCAACTCGGCCTGCCCACGCCCTGTGCCGACTACACCGTGCGCGACCTGCTCAACCACCTCTTCGACGTGGTGGTCAACTTCCAGGCGCTGGCCCGCCGGGAAGAGGTCGACTGGACGCGCAAGGCAGACCGTCTGGTCGGCGACTGGCGGGCCCGGTTCGCCACCGAGGCCGCCCGGCTGACCGAGGCATGGTCCGACCCGGCCGCGCTGGAGGGAATCTCGCCGGGGATGGGGCTGCCCCAGGAGACGCTCGGGTGGATGGCCCTGATCGATCTCACCGTGCACGGGTGGGACCTGGCCCGGACCACCGGCCAGGAACTGACCGTGGACCCGGCGGTGGTGGCGGCGGGGCACGAGTTCATGGACCGGATGGGCGACACGGGGCAGAAGATGGGCGCGTTCGGCCCGCCGGTGGCCACCGACGCGCACCCCGACACAGTGGAAGCACTGCTCGGCCGGACGGGCCGCGACCCGGCCTGGGCGCGCTGACCGGGCGAAACCGCGCTGCCGCAGCCGGCGGACCGGGCCCGCTGAGCGGGTCGCCGGCTCAGCGGGCGTCGAACAGCCCGCTGGAGCCGGCGACGGCCAACCCGATCACCGTCGAGCAGCAGCACACGGCAAGTGCGGCGCTCACCGCCAGGAGGATCAGCCAGGTCGGTCCGCGTCGCGCCGCCGGCTGCTCCTCCTCGGTCATCCCGGCAGTTTAGGTGGAGGCAGGGTGCTGTCCGCGGCCCCTAAGCCCGGTCGAGGCGATCCAGGATCCAGGCGGTGACGAACGCCTCCTCGCGCCAGGCGTCGTACCGGCCGCTCGGGCCGCCGTGGCCCGCGCCCATCTCGGTCTTGAGCAGGTAGTCGCCGGCCGGCGCGAGCGACCGCAGCCGGGCGATCCACTTGGCCGGCTCGTGGTAGAGCACGCGGGTGTCGTTGAGGCTGGTAACCGCCAGGATGGCCGGGTACTCGGCGGTGGTCACGTTCTCGTACGGGGTGTACGACTTCATGTACGCGTACACCTCCGGGTCATCCAGCGGGTTGCCCCACTCCTCCCACTCGGTGACCGTCAACGGCAGCGACGGGTCGAGGATCGAGGTCAGCGCGTCCACGAACGGCACCTGCGCGACGATCCCGGTGAACGCGTCCGGGGCGAGGTTCGCCACCGCGCCCATCAGCAGGCCGCCGGCCGAGGCGCCCCGGGCCACCAGCCGGTCGCTCGCCGTCCAGCCGGCCTTCACCAGGTGCCGGGCGCAGGCCACGAAGTCGGTGAACGTGTTCTTCTTGGCCAGCAGCTTGCCCTCGTCGTACCAGCGCCGGCCCAGCTCGCCGCCGCCCCGGATGTGCGCGACCGCGAAGATCACGCCGCGGTCGAGCAGGCTGAGCCGGGTGATGGAGAACCACGGGTCCATGCTGGCCTCGTACGACCCGTAGCCGTAGATGACCGCGGGCGCGGAGCCGTCGCGCGGGGTGCCTCGGCGGCACACGAGCGAGATCGGCACCCGGGTCCCGTCGTCGGCGAGCGCCCAGTCCCGGTGCTGCTCGTAGTCGTCCGGGTCGTACTCCCGCCCGTCCGGCCCGGGACGCACCGGCTTGCGCCGCAGCAGCGTCAACTCCCGGGTGGACAGGTCGTAGTCGTAGATCGAGTCGGGCGTGACGAGCGAGGTGTAACGCAGCCGCACCCGGTCGGTCCGGTATTCCGGGTTCGCGTCCAGCCCGACGCTGTAGATCGGCTCGGGGAAGCCGATGTCCCACGTGTCGTCGCTGCCCACCGGCAGGACCCGCAACCCGGTCAACCCGTTGCTGCGCAGCGACACCACGAGGTGGCTCTCGAACGCGTCGACCGCTTCCAGCCGGGTGCCGGGGGTGTGCGGGATCAGCGGCGTCCACTCGCCGGGCGCGTCCGCCGAGGTGTACGCGAGCGCGAAGTCCTCCGCGCCGTCGTTGTGCAGGATCAGGAAGCGGTGGCCGTGGTGCTCGATCGCGTACTCGATGCCCTGGCGGCGCGGGGCCACGACGGCCGGCTCACCGGTCGGGTTGGCCGCCGGGATCACCCGGACCTCGCTGGTGATCTTGCTGTTGATGTCGATGACCACGAAGCGCTCCGAGCGGGTCAGCTCGACGCCCACCCAGAACCGCTCGTCGTCCTCCTGGTGGACCACCACGTCCTCGCCCGACCGGGTGCCGATGGTGTGCCGCCACACCCGGTTCGGTCGCCACGCCTCGTCGACGGTGACGTAGAACAGCGTGGTGGCGTCGCGTGACCAGGCCGTGCCGTAGAACGTGTCCGGGATCTCGTCGGGCAGCACCTCGCCGGTGGTCAGGTCCTTGATCCGCAGGCTGAAGCGCTCGTCGCCGGAGAAGTCGGTGGAGTAGGCCAGCCACCGCCCGTCCGGGCTGACGTCGAACGCGCCGAAGGAGAAGAAGTCGTGCCCCTGGGCGAGCTGGTTGCCGTCTAGCAGCACCTCCTCGCCGTCGAGCGGGGCGCCGTCCGCACTGACCGGGGGCGTGGTCTCGCCCGCGCGGACCGCGCGCCGGCAGTGCACGCCGTACTGCTGCCCCTCGACCGTCCGGGTGTAGTACCAGTAGCCGCCCTTGCGGGTGGGCACCGACAGGTCGGTCTCCTGGGTGCGCTGCCGCGTCTCCTCGAACAGTGCCGTACGCAGCCCGGCCAGGTGCGCGGTGCGCGCCTCGGTGTACGCGTTCTCGGCGTCCAGGTAGGCGATCGTGTCCGGGTCGTCCCTGGTGGCGAGCCAGGCGTACTCGTCGAGGACGGTGTCGCCGTGGTGGATCCGCTCCGTCGGGACGCGCTTGGCGGCCGGCTGTGGGGTTTCGGTCACGGCGCCACGTTACCGTTCGCCGGGCCGCCGCCGGGTGCCACCGCCGCCCGACATCGATGACTCGCCGCCAGGTCTTTCGAACATGTGTACGATAACTGCCATGGCGGCTGCAGCGCGTTCCCCCGATCGTCCCGGAGCCCACGACGTCACCCGCGAGCTGGCCGCGATCTGCGGTCGCCCGTTCGCCCGGTCCGCCGGTCCCGCCGACGAGGTGGCGGGCCGCACCGCCCGGTGGGTGGCCGTGCCCGGCGGCCCGCACGCCGCCGCCGAGGTGGTGCGCCTGGCTGCCGCGTACGACCTGACCGTGGTGCCCCGCGGCGCCGGCACGAAGATCGACTGGGGTGCCGCCCCGGCGCAGGTCGACATCATGCTCGACACCGGCCGGCTGGCCGGGATCTGGCACGAGCCGCACGCGGTCGCGGTGGCCGAGGTGGGCGCCGGCACACCCCTGCGGGCGGTGCAGGCCACCCTGGCCCGCACCAACCGACGCCTCCCGGTCGACGCGCCCTCGCCCGGAGCCACCCTCGGCGGGGTCCTCGCCGCCGACGAGGCCGGCCCGCTGCGCCACCGCTACGGCAACCCGTGCACCCAACTCGTCGGCGTGCGCTACCTCGATGCCGACGGCGAGCTGGTCAGCGTGGGCGAGTCCGGCACGGCGCGGCTCGGCCGGGCCGCTCCGGGCGGCAACGGCGGCCTGTTCGGCGACGCCCGGTCCGGCGACCTGGCCGCCGGTACGCCGGGGCTGGACGTGGCCCGGCTCCTCTGCGGCTCGCAGGGCGGGCTCGGCGTGCTGATCTCCGCCACCATGCGGGTGCAGGCCGTGCCGGCGGGCCGACTGTGGGTGTCCCGCCCGGTATGGACCCCGCTCGAGGTGCACGACCTGGTCCGCGCCGTGCTCGCCGCCGGCGTCGAACCCGCCGCGGTCGAGCTCGACCTGCCGGTGCCGCTTCCGCTGCCCCGCCGTCGGATTCCGGCGTCGCATCCCTCGGTGGCCGGCCGCCCCGACCATCCCGCGGTCACCGGACGGCCCGCGGCGGGCCGCCTGGTGGCGCTGGTGGAGGGTGGCCCGGCCGACGTGGCGGAGCGCGCCGAGCGGTTGACCGAGGTCCTCGGCGCCGAAGCGGTGGTCGACCACCACGCGCCGCAGTGGTGGGGGTGCTACCCGTTCGCCCCGGGCGACACGGCGCTGCGCATCGAGGTGCCGATCACCGACCTGCACGCGGCCGTGTACGCGTTGCGTGACGCCGCCGGCGCACCCGTGCCGGTACGCGGCTCGGTCGGCTCGGGCTCGGTGCACGCCGCCCTGCCCGGCGCGCTGCCGCCCGAGCGGGTCGCGTCGATCCTCAGCGCGGTCCGAGGCGTGCTGATCGCCCGGCAGGGCCGGTGCGTGGTGGTGGCCGCGCCCACCCCGGTACGCCGGACCGTCGACCTGTGGGGCGACCTGCCGACGTTGCCGCGACTGCGCAGCGCCAAGGCACACCTGGACCCGCACCACCGCCTCGCCCCCGGTCGCCTCCCCGGCGGTCTCTGAGGCCGGGCTGTCGGCGGCGCAGGACTCGAAGGCCCGGGTGGCCGGCCGGCGGCGTGGGGAAGGACCGCGTCAGGGGGTGTCGTTGCGCAGGACCAGGAGGGCGATGTCGTCGCGCGGGCGTTCGGCGGAGAAGGCGATGGTGGCGGCGCGGAGTCGGGCGGCCACCACGTCGGCGGAATATCCGGCCAGCGGCGCCGCCGCGTCGCGCAGCCGCTCGGTGCCGAACAGCTCGCGTCCGCGCCGCCGTTCGGTGACCCCGTCGGTATAGAAGATGAGTGCGTCCCCGGGTTTGAGCGCCAGTTCGGCGGTGGGAGTGGTGATCGTGTCGAGCAGGCCGAGCGCGGTGCCGCCGGTGCCGACGAAGGTGGCGCCGCCGGCGCCGTGCAGCAGCACCGGCCGGTCGTGGCCGGCCAGGTGCAGCGAGACGTCCAGTTGGTCGCCGTCGCCGGGTGCGACGGCCGCGAGCGCCAGCGTGCAGTAGCGCCCGCCTCCGCGTTCGACGAGGGTCTCGTTGAGCCGGCTGAGCACCTCGGGCAGCGGCTTGCCGTCGCCGACGAGGACCCGGATCACGTCCCGGACCAGCCCGGTCACGGCGGCGGCCTGCACGCCCTTGCCGGACACGTCGCCGACCACCACCAGCCAACGGCTGTCCGGCAGCGGGACCACGTCGTAGAAGTCGCCGCCGACCTCGGCGTCGTCGCCGGTCGGGACGTACTCGGCGGCGAAGCCGATGCCGTCGACCACCGGGAGCACCGGTGGCAGCAGCGACTGCTGGAGCGTCTGGGCCACCCGGCGGCGCTCCGCGTGGATGCGGGCGTTCTCGATGGCGAGGGCGGCCCGGCGGGCTACGTCCTCCAGCACCGAGACCTCGTCCGGGTCGTGCCGCTGCCGCTGGTGCCGGCCGACGGCGAGCGTGCCGAGTCGTTGCCCGCGGGCGATCAGCGGCACGGCGAAACCCTCCATCGGGCCGCCCAACAGCACCTGGGTGCGGTTGCGGGACGCCTCGCGCAGCCGGGACTGGACCGAGTCCGGCCCGGTCTCCTGCAGGATCCGGTGCAGCTGGGGCAGCATCGCCTCGTCGGCGTGGCTGGACGCGGCGAGGCGGAGCCGGCCCCACTCGTCGGTGGTGTGCACGGCGCACCACTGGCCGAGCCGGGGGACCACGAGCTGCGGGACGAGTGCCATGGTCAGCTCGACGTCCAGCGACTGGGCGAGAAGTTCGCTCGCCTCGGCCAGGAACGTCAACCAGGTGGAGCGGCGGACGTCGGCCCGGCGGAGCCGGTCGTTCTCCAGGTGCAGCGAGAGCCGCTCGGCGACCAGCACGGCGAGCGGTCGGGCGTACGTGGAGGGCGCCGCGTCCAGCTCCAGCTCGCCGGTGTACGGGCGGTGCACGGCGAGCGGCACGCGGAGCAGCTCGTTGTCCTCCCGGGGCGGCCGGCCGTAGCGGGCGAACACCTGGGTGCCCAGCCCGTCGCCGCGATCGAGTCGGACGGCGCCACCGGCGGCGCCCACCATCTCGGCGACCCGGGTCAGCAGGCCGGTGGCGAACTCCGGAAGCGGGTCGTCGGCGTACGCCTCGGGGGTGATCTGCATCAGGTCGCTCATCGCCGCGGCGCTCGGCGTGCCCTCGGCGGCCGGCTCCGGGGCGACCGTCCGCACCGGGGCCAACGGTCGGGCCGGTCCGCTCGGGTCGGTACGGTCCAGTCGGAACCAGACCCCCTTGCCGGTGGGCAGGTAGGTGGTGCCCCAGCGGCTGGCGAAGTGGTCGACGAGGAGCAGCCCTCGGCCGCGCGCGGCGACCTCGGTGATGTCGGAGGTGAGGTTGCGCACGCCGACGGTCAGTTCGTCGACCGGCCCGGAGGCGAAGTCGGTGACGGTGACGGTGAGGCCATCCCGGTCGGTTTCGACCTCGATGTCCAGTTCGGTCTGCGCGTGTTCGACGGCGTTGGTGGTCAGCTCGGTGGTGAGCAGCAGCGCCTCGTTCAGGAGTTCGGGCAGCCGGGTCTCGAGCAGCATGGTGCGGACCAGTGCGCGGGCCGCCGCCGGGGTGCGGCGGTCGGCGGGGAGGCGGATCCGCCGGACGTGCTCGGTCCGGCCGCCGCTTCGGGTCGGCCCCGCCTCCGCTGACACGCTCGTATCCTCCACTGCCCCCACCCCCGGTGCCAAGCGGTCCGGAGAACCGGCGATCCGGACCGATACCGGCGGTGGCACGTCACGGCGCGGGGTGACCTCGACGGATGGCGCGGCACAATGATGGGATGGCCGCGTGTCGGCACGAGCCCGAGCTGAGCGAGGAACGATGACCACGGCGAAACAGTCGGCGACCGCGGACCCGGCCGCGTCCGACCACGAGGTGCTGCTCGGCGAGCTGGTCGAGGCGTTGCACCGGGTGGCCCGCGGCGACCTGCGGGTACGCCTGCCGCGTCGGGCGGGTCTGCCGGGCGAGGTGGCGGACGCCTTCAACGACGTGGTGTCGTTGCAGGAACGTCAGCACCTCGACCTGCGCCGGATCAGCCGGATCGTCGGCCGGGACGGGCGGCTGACCGAGCGCCTGGACGACGAGGGCCTGGACGGCTCCTGGGCGGAGGGGCAGCGGGCGGTCAACTCGCTCATCGACGACCTGGGCCGGCCGACCACGGAGATCGCCCGGGTGATCGTGGCGGTGGCCGACGGCGACCTCTCCCAGCACATGGCGCTGGAGATAGACGGGCGCCCGCTGCGCGGCGAGTACCTGCGGATCGGCCGGACCGTGAACACGATGGTGGATCAGCTGTCGTCGTTCGCCGACGAGGTGACCCGGGTGGCCCGGGAGGTGGGCACCGAGGGCAAGCTGGGCGGCCAGGCCGACGTGCGCGGGGTCGCCGGCACCTGGAAGGACCTCACCGACTCGGTGAACACCATGGCGTCGAACCTGACCGGCCAGGTGCGTTCGATCTCCCAGATGGCGACGGCGGTGGCGAAGGGCGACCTGTCGCAGAAGATCACGGTCGGGGCGCGCGGCGAGGTGGCCGAGCTGGCCGACACGATGAACTCGCTCACCGACACGCTGCGGCTGTTCGCCGAGCAGGTGACGCGGGTGGCCCGCGAGGTGGGCACCGAGGGCAAGCTCGGCGGGCAGGCCGAGGTGCCGGGTGTGGCCGGCACCTGGAAGGACCTGACGGACAACGTCAACTCGATGGCGTCGAACCTGACCGCGCAGGTGCGCAACATCGCCCAGGTGTCGACGGCGGTGGCGAAGGGCGACCTGTCGCAGAAGATCACCGTGGCGGCGCAGGGCGAGATACTGGAGCTGAAGGACACCGTCAACACGATGGTGGACCAGTTGTCGTCGTTCGCCGACGAGGTGACCCGGGTGGCCCGCGAGGTGGGCATCGAGGGCAAGCTGGGCGGTCAGGCGCAGGTGCGCGGGGTGTCCGGCACCTGGCGGGACCTCACCGAGAACGTCAACCAGCTCGCCGGCAACCTGACGAGCCAGGTCCGCAACATCTCCCAGGTCTCCACGGCGGTCGCCAAGGGTGACCTGGGTCAGAAGATCACGGTGGACGCGCAGGGCGAGATCCTGGAGCTGAAGAACACCGTGAACACGATGGTGGACCAGCTCTCGTCGTTCGCCGACGAGGTGACCCGGGTGGCCCGCGAGGTGGGCACCGAGGGCAAGCTTGGTGGTCAGGCGCAGGTCAAGGGCGTGTCCGGTACGTGGCGGGACCTGACGGACAACGTGAACTCGATGGCGTCGAACCTGACCAGTCAGGTGCGCAACATCGCCTCGGTGACCACGGCGGTGGCGAAGGGTGACCTGTCGCAGAAGATCACCGTGGACGCCCGGGGCGAGATCCTGGAGTTGAAGTCCACCGTGAACACGATGGTGGACCAGTTGTCGTCGTTCGCCGACGAGGTGACGCGGGTGGCCCGCGAGGTGGGCACCGAGGGCAAGCTCGGTGGGCAGGCGCAGGTGCGTGGCGTGGCCGGCACCTGGCGGGACCTGACGGACAACGTGAACTCGATGGCGTCGAACCTGACCGCGCAGGTGCGCAACATCGCCCAGGTGTCGACCGCGGTGGCGAAGGGCGACCTGAGCCAGAAGATCACTGTGGACGCGCAGGGCGAGATCCTGGAGTTGAAGTCCACCGTGAACACGATGGTGGATCAGCTCTCGTCGTTCGCCGATGAGGTGACGCGGGTGGCCCGCGAGGTGGGCACCGAGGGCAAGCTGGGCGGTCAGGCGCAGGTCAAGGGCGTCTCCGGCACCTGGCGGGACCTGACGGACAACGTGAACTCGATGGCGTCGAACCTGACCAGTCAGGTCCGCAACATCGCCTCGGTGACCACGGCGGTGGCGAACGGCGACCTGGGTCAGAAGATCACTGTGGACGCGCAGGGCGAGATCCTGGAGCTGAAGAACACCGTCAACACGATGGTGGACCAGCTCTCGTCGTTCGCCGACGAGGTGACGCGGGTGGCCCGCGAGGTGGGCACCGAGGGCAAGCTGGGCGGCCAGGCGCAGGTCAAGGGCGTCTCCGGCACCTGGCGGGACCTCACCGAGAACGTCAACCAGCTCGCCTCCACCCTGACCACGCAGCTGCGCGCCATCGCGCAGGTCTCCACGTCGGTGACCCGCGGCGACCTGACCCAGCGGATCAACGTCAAGGCGCAGGGCGAGGTCGCCGAGCTGAAGGACAACATCAACCAGATGATCGTCACCCTCCGGGAGACGACCAAGAAGAACGCCGAGCAGGGCTGGCTCGACTCCAACCTGGCCCGGATCGGCGGACTGCTCCAGGGCCAGCGGGACCTGGGCGAGGTGTGCCGCATGATCATGCAGGAGGTGACCCCGCTGGTGGACGCGCAGCTCGGCGCGTTCTTCCTGGCGGACAGCTCCGAGGGCAGCATGCGGCTGCGGCTCACCGCCTCCTACGGGTACGTGGCGCGCGGCCACGACGTCACGTTCGGCCCCGGTGAGGGGCTGGTCGGGCAGGCCGCGTTGTCCCGGCGCACCATCCGGGTCAAGGCCCAGCCGGACGGGCGGCTGATGGTGCGCTCCGGTCTGGCCGACACGCCGCCGGCCGACCTGGTGGTGCTGCCGGTGCTGTTCGAGGGCGAACTGCTCGCCGTGATCGAGTTCGCCGGCGTGGCCACCTTCTCCGAGCTGCACCTGGCGTTCCTGGAGCGGTTGGTGCTCACCATCGGGGTGGCGGTCAACACCATCCAGGCCAACCGGCGTACGGAGGAGTTGCTGGCGCAGTCGCAGCGGCTGGCGCACGAGATGCAGGACCAGTCGGCGGAGTTGCAGCGGACCAACGCCGAGTTGGAGGACAAGGCCAAGCTGCTGTCGGAGCAGAAGGCCAACATCGAGACGCAGAACCGGGAGATCGAGCTGGCCCGGCTCGGCCTGGAGGAGAAGGCGCAGCAGCTCACCCGGGCGTCGGCGTACAAGTCGGAGTTCCTGGCGAACATGAGCCACGAGCTGCGTACGCCGCTGAACTCGTTGCTGCTGCTGGCCCGACTGCTGGCGGAGAACCCGGAGCGGAACCTCAGCGCGAAGCAGATCGAGTTCGCCCGGACGATCCACAGCGCCGGTTCCGACCTGTTGTCGCTCATCGACGACATCCTCGACCTGTCCAAGATCGAGGCGGGTCGGATGGACGTGGAGCCCACCGCGGTCCACTTCTCCGACATCCGCGGCTACGTCGAGCAGGCGTTCGCGCCCCAGGCCGAGGAGAAGGGCCTGGACTTCCAGGTCCGGGTGAGCCAGGACCTGCCGCCGGCACTTGTCACCGACGCCCAGCGGTTGCAGCAGATCCTGCGCAACCTGCTCTCCAATGCGGTGAAGTTCACCGACAACGGCGCGGTGACGTTGCGGATCGGCCCGGCCGCGGACAACGCGGTGTTCGACGTGCCGGCACTTGTCAACGCGCAGCGGGTGATCGCGTTCACCGTGATCGACACCGGGATCGGCGTCTCCGACGACAAGCTGTCGCTGATCTTCGAGGCGTTCCAGCAGGCGGACGGCACGACCAGCCGGCGCTACGGAGGCACCGGCCTCGGCCTGTCCATCAGCCGGGACCTGGCTCGCCTGCTCGGCGGCACGATCACCGTGTCGTCCGCGCCCGGGCAGGGGTCGACGTTCACGCTGTTCGTACCCGATGTGCTGGCGCCGGACGCGGTGGTGGCGCCGTCACCGCCGTCGCCGAGCCGCGCGGGCCTGCCGTCGTCGCTGCTGATGCCGATGGAGCTGCCGCAGCCGCAGGAGACGCCGACGACCCGGCGGCTGGACGGGGTCACCGTGCTGATCATCGACGACGACGTGCGGAACGTGTTCGCGTTGACGTCCGCCTTGGAGTTGCACGGGATGACCGTGTTGTACTCGGACAACGGGGTGGACGGCGTCCGCCAGCTCGCCGAGCACCCGGAGGTGGACATCGTCCTGATGGATGCCATGATGCCGGACCAGGACGGGTACGAGACGACCGGGCAGATCCGCCGCAACCACCGCTTCGCGGACCTGCCTATCGTCTTCCTGACCGCCAAGGCGATGCCGGGCGACCGGGAGTCGGCGCTCGGCGCCGGTGGCAGTGACTACATCACCAAGCCGGTGGACCTGGATGAACTGATCGAGCTGATGGCGTCCTGGATCGGCCGCAGCCGAGGCGAGGAGGACGCGTGACACAGACGGCCAAGGCCCTGCTGGTGGACGACCGGCGGGAGAACCTGATGGCGTTGGAGGCCATCCTCCAGGGTCTCCCGGTGCAGTCGGTCGCGGTGGAGAGCGGCGAGGCGGCCCTGAAGCAGTTGCTGGTGGACGACTTCGCGGTGATCCTGCTGGACGCCCAGATGCCGGACATGGACGGTTTCGAGACCGCCACCCACATCAAGCGGCGGGAGCGCACCCGGCACGTGCCGATCATCTTCCTCACCGCGGCGGACCGGGACGCGCAGCTCGCGTTGCGCGGCTACGCGGCCGGCGCGGTCGACTACCTGACCAAGCCGTTCGATCCGTGGGTGCTGCGGGCGAAGGTGACGGTCTTCGTCGACCTGTGGGTGAAGACGCGGCAGCTCGCCGCCCAGTCGGATCTGGTGCGGGAGCGGGACCAGCAGTGGCGGCACCTGACCGACGCGGTGGACGAGGCGACCGCGTTGCTGCGGGCCGACGACGACCCGTCGGCTCGGGACCGGGCGGTGCACCTGCTGGAGCAGGCCCGCTGGGGCAACCGCTGAGTGTTCAGCCGCCGGCCGGGCCGCCGTGGCCGGTCGCGGCGCGCCGGGCCCGCCAGCGGTCGCCGAGCGATTCCAGCTCCTCCTGGACGAAGACGAAGAAGTCGCGCATCTCGGTGACCCGTTCGCCGGCCGGGGTGTTCCGGCCGTCGAGCGCGCGGACCCCGCGGCCGGCGATGTCGATGAAGTTCCGGTAGAACGTGGTCTTGGTGATCGTCACCTCGTACCAGGGGTTGTCGGGCATCCGGTAGCGGTCGCGCCGGGAGCCCTTGACCGGCTCGCGGACCAGCATGGCGAACTGGGTGAGGTGGCGCACCGCGCCGGAGACGGCGGCGGCGCTGACCCCGAGTCGTTCGGCGATCTCGCCGGCGGTGAGCGGGTCGTCGGCGCTCATCACGGTGAACAGGACCCGGGCGGCCATCCGGGGGAAGCCGACGTCGGCGAAGGCCATCGCCATCCGCTCGATGAAGAGGTGGAGCTCCTCCTCGTCGCGGTGGGCCGGCTCGCCCATGGTCGTCTCCTCGGTGCTCATCCGGCGATGGTGCCGCAGCTTCACGGTATTCACAATATTATGAAATCAGCGTAGCGTCTGAAACATGGAAAACACCATTGAGGTGTCCGGGCTGGTGAAGACATTCGGGCGCAGCCGGGCGCTCGACGGGCTCGACCTCACCGTCCGCACCGGCGAGGTGCACGGCTTCCTCGGGCCGAACGGCTCCGGCAAGTCGACCACGATCCGGGTGCTGCTCGGCCTGCTTCGGGCGGACGCGGGGGCCGTCCGACTGCTGGCCGGCGACCCGTGGCGGGACGCGGTCGCACTGCACCGCCGCCTCGCGTACGTCCCCGGTGACGTGACGCTCTGGCCCAACCTGAGCGGTGGCGAGGTGATCGACCTGCTCGGCCGGCTGCGCGGCGGGCTCGACCCGAAACGCCGCGCCGAGTTGCTGGAGTCCTTCGAGCTGGACCCGCGCAAGAAGGGCCGCACCTACTCCAAGGGCAACCGGCAGAAGGTCGGGCTGGTCGCCGCGCTCGCCTCCGACGTCGAACTGCTCATCCTCGACGAGCCGACCTCCGGCCTCGACCCGCTGATGGAAGACGTCTTCCAGCAGTGGGTCCGCCGGGCCCGGCACGACGGCCGTACCGTGCTGCTGTCCAGCCACATCCTCGCCGAGGTGGAGGCGCTCTGCGACCGGGTGACGATCATCCGCGCCGGCCGCACGGTCGAGTCCGGCACCCTCGGCGACCTGCGCCACCTGCACCGCACCGCGATCGACGCCGAGGTCACCGCGCCGGCCGACGGACTGGCCGGCCTGCCCGGCGTGCACGACCTGCGGGTGGACGGGCGGCGGGTGCGCTTCGACGTGGACACCGCCGCGCTCGACGCCGCGCTGCGCTGCCTCACCGAACTGGGCGTACGCAGCCTGGTCAGCACGCCGCCGACACTTGAGGAACTGTTCCTGCGGCACTACGAGGCGCAGGGGGCCGACCGGTCATGAGCACCCTCACCGGCACCCGCCACCTGGTTCGGCTGATCCTGCGCCGGGACCGCCTCCTGCTGCCGCTGTGGCTCGTCGTCCTCGCGGTGCTGCCGATGACGTACGCGGCCAGTTTCCTCGAACTGTTCCCGACCGCCGCCGACCGGGCCGCCTACCTCGACGGCACCGCCCGCAACCCGTCCATCGTGGCGCTGCTCGGACCGGCCTACGGCGACAGCGTCGGCGCGCTCACCGCCCAGCGCAGCGGCTTCCTGCTGCTCATCGTCGCGCTGGCCAGCCTGCTCACCGCCATCCGGCACACCCGCACCGAGGAGGAAGCCGGCCGCCGGGAACTGCTCGGCGGCAGCGTGCTCGGGCGGTACGCCGGGCTGACCGCGGCACTTGTCGTCACGTACGCGGCCGACCTGCTGCTCGGGCTGCTCACCACCGCCGGGCTCCTCTCGACCGGGCTGCCGGCCGCCGGCTCGGTCGCGTACGGTCTGGCCACCGTGCTGACCGGCGTGGCCTTCGCCACGCTCGGCGGGCTGGCCGCCCAGCTCACCACCACCGCCGGCGGGGCGCGGGGCGTCGGCCTCGCCGCGTTGGGCATCGCGTTCGCGCTGCGCCTGGCCGGGGACACCGCCGGCAACGACTGGCCGAGCTGGTTGTCCCCGCTGGGCTGGGCCGCCCGGGTCCGGCCGTACGAGGGGGAGCGGTGGTGGGTCCTGGCGCTGCCACTGGCCGCCACGGTGCTGCTCGCGGCGCTCGCGTACCCGATCTCGGTCCGGCGTGACCTGGGCGCCGGTGTGCTGCCGCCGCGGCCCGGCCCGGCGACCGCCGGCGCCGCGCTGTCCGGCCCGTTCGGCCTGGCCTGGCGGCTGCACCGGGGGCAGATCCTCTGGTGGTCGGTCGGGTTCGGCCTGCTCGGGCTGATCCTCGGCGGCGCGGCCGAGGCGGCCGGCCGGGCGGTCGGGGACAACGGGCGGATGGAGGAGATCATCGCCCGGGTCGGCGGGGCCGCCGGGATGGCCGACGCGTACCTCGGCGTCACGCTGAGCCTGGCCGGGCTGGCCGCCACCGGGTACGGCATCCAGGCCGCGCTGCGCATGCGGACGGAGGAGTCCGCCGGCCGGGCGGAGCCGGTGCTCGGCGCCGGCACCCGCCGCTCGACCTGGCTGTTCTCGCACGTGGTGTTCGCGTTGCTCGGCCCGGCGGTGGTGCTCGCGATGGCCGGGCTGGGCACCGGTCTGACGTACGGCCTGAGCACCGGTGACGTGCCCCGACAGCTGGGCCGGATGCTCGGGGTGGGCCTGGCCCAGGTGCCGGCCGTCTGGGTGCTGGCCGGGCTCGCCGTGCTGCTCTACGGGCTGCTGCCCCGGCTGGCGCCGGCCGCCTGGGTGGTGCTCGCGGTCTGTGTGCTGCTCGGCCAGCTCGGCGCGGTGCTGGAACTCGACCGGTGGTTGCTGGACCTGTCCCCGTACACGCACACCCCGCAGGTGCTGCGGGACGCCTGGAGTCCCACTCCGCTCTACCTGCTGGCCGTGCTGGCCGCCGCGCTGACCGCGACCGGTCTGCTGGCGTTCCGGAGGCGGGACGTGCCGGTGCTGTGACCGCCCGGGTCAGCCGGTGGGGGCGTTGCGGATCATCAGGGCGCTGCGCAGGCCGGTGATGTCCAGCACACGGAGCAGGAAGTCGCCCACATTGCTCAGCATCAGCAGGCTCCGCGCGTGACTGGCCTTGCGGCTGAGCACCACCAACGTGCCGAGACCCTGGGAGTCGCAGAACGTGACGCCACCGAGGTCGAGCACGATCCGTGGGGGCGGATCCGCCAGCACCTCGTTGACCACCGTCGAGAGCTGGGCGGCCGTGAGCATGTCGATCTCACCGGCCAGGCGAAGCACGGCTTCGTCCCCCGTCCGGTGCACGGTGATGGACAGTTCGGCACGATCCACCCGGCCAGCCTATCGCGATCTCGACCCACGGGCCCGTCGAGCGGACCGCCGTGGACGCTTCCGCGCCGGTCACGGGGGTGAGCCTGGTAACCCACGTCGCGGGGTGGCTGCCAGGCCGCCGTCCGGCGCTGACACAATGGCCCCATCGTGACCGAGACCTTTTCCGCCGGATCCGGCCGTTACCCGGCCGACGCCCCGGCCTCCGAGGCCCTGTTCGACCGCGCCAGGGCCGTCGTGCCCGGCGGGGTCAACTCTCCCGTGCGCGCGTTCGGCGCCGTCGGCGGCACGCCGCGCTTCATGGTCCGGGGGGAGGGTCCCTGGCTCCACGACGCCGACGGTCGTCGCTACGTCGACCTGGTCTGCTCCTGGGGGCCGCTGATCCTCGGCCACGCGCACCCCGCGGTGGTGGAGGCGCTGCGTGCGGCCGCCGCGCTGGGCACCAGCTTCGGCACGCCCACGCCGGGTGAGGTGGACCTGGCCGAGGAGATCGTCGCCCGTACGCCTGTGGAGCAGGTGCGCCTGGTCAACTCCGGCACCGAGGCGACCATGTCGGCGATCCGGTTGGCCCGTGGCTTCACCGGTCGCGCCAAGATCATCAAGTTCGCCGGCTGCTACCACGGCCACTCCGACGGACTTCTCGCCGCCGCCGGCTCCGGCGTGGCCACCTTCGGCCTGCCCGACTCGCCCGGCGTTACCGGGGCGGCGGCCGGGGACACCATCGTGCTGCCCTACAACGACCTGCGCGCGGTCGAGGCGGCCTTCGCCGCCGAGGGCCCGCACATCGCCGCGATCATCACCGAGGCCGCGGCCGGCAACATGGGCGTGATCGCCCCGCGCGACGGCTTCAACGCCGAACTGGCCCGGATCGCGCACGCCAACGGCGCGCTGCTCATCGTCGACGAGGTGATGACCGGGTTCCGGGTCTCCCGGGCCGGCTGGCACGGCCTCGACCCCACCGACGCCGACCTGTGGACGTACGGGAAGGTCATGGGCGGTGGCCTGCCCGCGGCGGCGTTCGGCGGGCGCGCGGAGATCATGGCGAGGCTGGCCCCGGCCGGGCCGGTCTACCAGGCCGGCACGCTCTCCGGTAACCCGCTGGCCTGCGCGGCCGGGCTGGCCACGCTGCGACTGGCCGACGACGCGCTGTACCGGCGGCTCGACGAGACCTCCGCCACGCTGGGCAAGCTCGCCACCGAGGCGTTGTCCGCCGCCGGGGTGCCGCACCGCCTCTCCACCGCGGGCAACATGTTCTCGATCTTCTTCACCGACGCCGAGGTGCGCGACTACGACAGTGCCCGCACCCAGGTGGTGCCGGCGTTCAGTGCGTTCTTCCACGCGATGCTCGCCGGTGGCGTCTACCTGCCGCCGAGCGCGTTCGAGTCGTGGTTCGTCTCGACGGCCATCGACGACGCCGCCTGGGAGCAGATCGCCGCCGCCCTCCCGGTGGCGGCGCGGGCAGCGGCAGCCGCGGGGACACTGGGGTGACGGTGAACGCGAGGAGTGAGCCGGGTTTGCGAGCCCCGCAGTCGCGAACGAGGGGGGCCTGACCATGGCGGAGACGGTGGTGCACGTGCTGCGGCACGGCGAGGTGCACAACCCGGACGGCATCCTCTACGGCCGCCTGCCCGGGTTCCGCCTCTCCGAGCTGGGCGTGCAGATGGCGAAGGCGGCAGCCCAGGCCCTCGCCGAGCGGACCGTCGTGCACGTGGTCGCCAGCCCGCTGGAGCGCGCCCAGCAGACCGCCGAGCCGATCGCCGCGCAGTTCGGCCTCTCCGTCGGTGTCGACGAGCGGCTGATCGAGAGCGCGAACTGGTTCGAGGGCAAGAAGGTCTCCCCGGGCGACGGGTCGTTCCGCGACCCGCGCAACTGGTGGGTGCTGCGCGACCCGATGACCCCGTCCTGGGGTGAGGCCTACCGGGTGATCGCGGAGCGGATGTTCGCCGCGTTGCACGCCGCGCGGGTCGCCGCGGAGGGCCGCGAGGCGGTGCTGGTGTCGCACCAGCTGCCGATCTGGACGCTGCGCCGGCACGTCGAGCGCAAGCGGCTGTGGCACGACCCGCGTCGCCGGCAGTGCGGCCTGGCCAGCCTCACCTCGTTCCACTTCGACGGTGCCAAGATCGCCGGCATCGGCTACTCCGAGCCGGCGGCCCACCTGGTCTCGATCTCGCCGACCGCCCGAACGGCCAAGGGGGCCTGATGCTCGCCCGGAGGCTCGCCGCCACCCTGCTCGCCGCCGTCACCGCCGGCACGGCGCTTGTCGGCTGCTCCTCCGGGAACCAGGAGAGCCGATGCGACGCCGACGGCTCCACCGTCACCTGCGCGGCGGACCAGCGGTCGACGACCCCGAAGGTCAGCGGGAAGCTGCTCGCCGGTGGTGACTACGACATCTCCCGCGACCGCGGCCAGGTCGTGGTGGTCAACTTCTGGGGTTCCTGGTGCGCGCCCTGCCGCGCCGAGGCGGACGACCTGGAGGCCACCTACCAGGCCACCAAGGACTCGGGCGTGCGGTTCCTCGGCATCAACGTGCAGGACAGCCGGGACAAGGCCATCGCCTTCGAGGAGGGCCGGGTCACGTACCAGAGCATCTTCGACCCGGCCAGCCGGCAGGCGCTGAACTTCGACATCCCGCCCAACAGCACCCCGGCCACGGTCGTGCTGGACCGGGAGGGCCGGATCGCCGTGGTGATCCGGCGGGCCGTCACCCGCGACGAGCTGCGCCCGATCGTGGCGAAGGTCGCCGCCGAGGCGCCACCGCCCGACGGCCCGCGCTGATGGGCGAGACGTTCCGGCAGCTCGCCGAGTCCGGTCCGCTGCTGCTCGCGGTCGGTGCGGCGGCGCTGGCCGGCCTGGTGAGCTTCCTGTCCCCCTGCGTGCTCCCGCTGATGCCCGGCTACCTGTCGTACGTCACCGGCCTGGCCGGCAGCGACCTGGAGGGTGCAAGGAAGGGCCCCCGCTTAACGCCTCCGGTAGCGGAAGGGCCCCTTCTTAACACCGGCGGCACGCGCGAAGGCGCCGGCGGCACGCGCGAAGGCGCCGGCGGCACGCGCGAAGGCGCCGGCGGCACGCGCGAAGGCGCCGGCGGCGTGGACGTCGCGGAGCGGACGGCACCGGAGTGGACCACCGCCGCCGTCAAGGGGCGGGTGCTCGCCGGGACGCTGCTGTTCATCGCCGGCTTCACAATCGTGTTCGTCGCCACCGCGATCCTCTTCTCCGGCGTCGGCAAGCTCTTCTTCCAGTACGAGCGCACGCTGGAGATCGTCATCGGCTCGCTCGTGGTGGTGCTCGGGCTCGGCTACCTCGGCGTGATCCCCGGCATGCAGCGCGAGTTCCGCATCCGCTGGCTACCCGCCGCCGGTCTGCTCGGCGCGCCCGTGCTCGGTGCGGTCTTCGCGCTCAGCTGGCTGCCCTGCACCGGTCCCACGCTCGGCGCGGTGCTCGGCATGGCGGCCACCGAGGGCGGCACCGACCGGGCCGTGGTGCTCGCCGTGGCGTACTGCCTCGGGCTGGGGATACCGTTCGTCGTCTTCGGGCTGGGCTTCCAGCGCCTGCTCGGGGTGTTCCGCGCCGTGCGGCGCAACAGCCGCTGGGTCACCCGTCTTGGCGGCGCACTGCTGATCGCCATCGGCCTGGCGCTTGTCACCGGAGGCTGGGTGAACGTGGTGATCTGGTTGCAGACCACCGTGGGCGTGGGCGAGGTGAGCATCTGATGACGACCGTTGACGACCGGCCGACCAGCCCGCCCGAAGCACCCCGGCGACGGGTCAACCCGGTGCTGGCCCTGCTGCGCAACTCGTGGCGGCAGCTCACCAGCATGCGTACCGCGTTGGTCCTGCTGTTCCTGCTCGCGGTCGCCGCCATCCCCGGTTCGGTGCTGCCGCAGCGCGGGGTCAGCCCGGAACGGGTCAACCAGTGGTTCGTCGACCACCCCGACCTGGCCCCCCAACTGGACCGGATCGGCGCGTTCGAGGTCTTCGGCTCGGTCTGGTTCTCCGCGATCTACCTGCTGCTGTTCACGT
The DNA here is from genome assembly GCF_049841795.1 of Micromonospora sp. DT31. Lineage (NCBI taxonomy): Bacteria > Bacillati > Actinomycetota > Actinomycetes > Micromonosporales > Micromonosporaceae > Micromonospora > Micromonospora sp. DT31. The sequence goes on from NZ_JBNCKZ010000009.1 coordinate 97,991, forward strand.
CGCTCGTCGGCTGCATCCTGCCCCGCGCCCGCGACCACGTGCGCGCGTTGCGGATGCGCCCGCCGGCCGCGCCGCAGCGGCTCAACCGGCTGCCCCAGCACGCGGTGCTGGAAGCCCCGGCGGCCGCTGACCCGGAGGCGATCGCGGCGGTGCTGCGCCGCCGGCGGTGGCGGGTCACCGTGCGCGGCAACGAGGTCTCCGCCGAGAAGGGCTACCTCAAGGAGACCGGCAACCTGCTGTTCCACGTCTCGCTTGTCGCCGTCCTGTTCGGGGTCGCGCTCGGTTCCTGGTACGGGTGGCACGGCAACCGCATCCTGGTCGCCGGCGAGGACAACGCGTTCTGCAACACCCGCCAGCAGTACGCCGAGGCGTCACTCGGCCCGCGGGTGGACAGCGCCGACCTGCCGCCGTTCTGCCTGACGCTGGAGAAGTTCGAGGCGGACTACCTGCCGTCCGGGCAGGCGTCGCGCTTCTGGGCCACCGTGACCGTGGAACAGCCAGACGGCCCGGAGCGGACCGCGGGTTTCTCGGTCAACTCCCCGCTGCGGCTCGGTCCGGCGAACGTCTACCTGCTCGGCAACGGCTACGCGCCGATCCTCAGGTACACCGACAAGTACGGAAAGAGCCAGACCAGCGCCGCACCGTTCCTGCGCACCGGCGACGCCAACGCGACCGAGGAAGGGGTGGCGTTCTTCCCCGACACGAACGTCGACCCGAAGACCGGCGCCCGCTCCCCGGACCAGCAGGTCGCCTTCGACGGGCTCTACCTGCCCACCGCGCCGCAGAGCGCGCCGTACGTCGCGTCGCAGTTCCCGGCCGAGCGGAACCCGGCGGTCAACCTGACCGCCTACCGGGGCAACCTGGGGATGGACGCCGGTATCCCCGGCTCGGTCTACGAGCTGGACAGGCGGCAGGTCGACAACGGCAAGCTCAAGGAGATCGGCACCAAGCTCCTGCGGCCGGGCGAGAAGTGGACGCTCGACGACGGCGGCACGCTGGAGTTCCTCGGCACCGAGCCGTACATCACCATCTCGGTGCGGCACGCGCCGGGGCAGACGTTGTTGCTGGTGGCGAGCGGTACGTTGTTGCTCGGCCTGATGGGCTCGCTGTTCGCCCGGCGGCGGCGGGTCTGGTTCCGGGTTTCGCCCCCCGCGGGTGGATCTCCGACGAGCGGTAGTAGTTTGGTCGAGGCCGGTGGGCTGCCGCGCACCGAGCACCCAGGGTTCGCCGACGAGTTCGCGCAGCTCGTCGCCGCGGTCAGCGGCGGCGGTCCGGACCAGCGGCGGGCGCGAGAAGGAGACGAGTGATGTCCGCACTCTCCGACCAGCTGGTCACGTTCGCGATCCTGGCGTACCTGATCGCGATGATCAGCCACGCCGTGGAGTACGCGCTGGGCGACGCCCGGAAGGCGTCCGCAGCCCCGGCCCGGGAACTGGTCGGCGCGGGCGTCGGCGGGGGCGGCGGGACGACCGACGGGCCGGCCGCGCCGGAGGCCACCGAGCGGCCGGACCGCACCGCAGCGCGGGCCGCGCTGGCCGGCGTGATCGCCGCCTGGCTCACCCTGCTCGCCGCCGCGCTGCACCTGGGCGCCGTGGTCACCCGGGGTCTCGCCGCGGATCGGATGCCCTGGGGCAACATGTACGAGTTCGTGCTGACCGGCACCTGGATCGCGATGGCCGCCTGGGTCGTGGTGCTGTGGAAGCAGCCGTCGCTGCGTCGGCTCGGGCTGTTCCTGACGCTGGTGATGGTGCTGTTGCTGGCGTTCGCCGAGCTGAAGCTCTACGTGCAGGTCGAGCCGCTGATGCCGGCGTTGCAGTCGTGGTGGTTCATCATCCACGTGTCGACGATCATCTTCTCGTCGGGCATCTTCCTGCTGGGCGTGGTGCCCGCCGCCGCATACCTGATGCGGTCGGGTTGGGAGCAGGGGCGGCGCAGTTTCCCGTACACCCTGGCCCGTCGGCTGCCCCCGGCGGCCGGGTTGGAACGGCTGACCTTCACGCTGCACGCCTTCTCGTTCCCGATCTTCACGTTCGCGGTGATCGCGGGGGCGATCTGGGCCGAGGCGGCCTGGGGTCGCGCCTGGGGCTGGGACCCGAAGGAGACCTGGGCGTTCATCTCCTGGGTGGTGTACGCGGGCTACCTGCACGCGCGGGCGACCCCGAGCGTGAAGCGCAACGTGGCGACCTGGATCGCCATCGTGGGCTTCCTGACCGTGATGATGAACCTGTTCGGCGTGAACTTCTTCTTCACCGGTATGCACTCGTACGCCGGGGTGTAGTGACCGGGCGGGCGCTCAGCACCTCGTCCACCCGGCGGCCGGCCTCCATCGTGGATCATCGGCCGGTAGGCTCTGCCGGCGGAAGCTGTCGGGGCGCTGACACGGGGGGCGGTGGTCGGTCATGTCGTTCGTGCCCGCGGCACCGAGGAGCCCGCACTGGACCTTCACCGCCGTTGCCACCGGGCTGGCCACCCCGGCCCTCCTGTTCGGCCTTGAGCGGGCCTACCGGTCGATGCAGAGCTGCCTCGGCGCGTACGGAGCACGGCTCAGCGATCCGGAGCTTCCCGACGCCTGCTCGAACGTCACCGCCCTGGTGGGTGTGCTGGGGCTGGCCGCCATCGGCTACGTCGCCGCGACGACGGTCACCGGCCTGTGCGTGGGTGTGGTGGAGGGGAAGCGCCGGCGTGGCTTCGGCCACCGGCGCCGGGTCGCCGTGGTCGTCGTCGGGGTCGCCGCCCCGTGGGCGTTGCTCCTCTACGCCGCCGGTTACGGCATCGGTCGGCTCGTGCCGCCGCCTCCCGTCGACACCACGTGGGCGGACGGGTGCGACGCGGCGCGCCGTACCCTCGACTTCCTCTCCGCGGGTGGGGAGCCGGACGCCGTGCCCGCCCAGGGGTTCCTCACCGACGAGTCGGTGCATCTGGACGCCCGGCTGCACTACGCGCGTCACTACGGCTCGGCGGTCACCTACACCCAGACCTCGACTGTGGCTTTCGGGTCGACGGCCTTCGTGACCGGCGCCCTGGTCGCCAACGCCATCGGCAACAGCAGCGCCCGCTCCCGGGCCGAGCGGATGGCCCGGCCGCAGTGGCGCGAGCACCAGCTCGCCCGGGTCGTCCTCACACCCACCAGGACCTGGTGCCAGACCGGCGGGCGGTGGTTGTCGTTCCACCACAGCGGCGTCCTGGAATACCACCTCGACCAGCACGGTGTGGTGCTCGTGTTCGGCGACACCGAACCGCTGCGCCTGACCGGGCCGACCGCCTGGGTGCACGCGGTCCTCTTCGCGTACTTCCGCTTCGGGGCCTCGGCCCTGCCCACCACCGCCTTCCTCCTGCCGATCCGCGCCCTGCCCACGCCGGCGTCGACTCCGCCGCGGTCGGCGGCTTCCCCGTCCGGGACGTGATCCCCGGCGGCCCGGTGGGAGGCGGGTCGGAGATCAGCGGGCCGGCCGGCGCTGAGCGGGCACCTCAGCCGCCGAACCAGCCGGGTACGTCGAGGCGGAACACGTCGGCGGGAACCATCCGCCGCAGGTCGTCCTCGATGGCCGCGACCCGGTCCGCGCCCAGCGTGGCCGCCCACCTGTCGCGCAGCTCGTCGAAGACCACGGCGGAGCGGTGCAGTCCGTCGTGCCCCCGCGCGGTCATCCGGACCAGCTTGCGGCGGGCGTCGGCGGGGTCGTCCACGCGTTCCAGGTAGCCGAGCGCGACCAGCCGGTCCACGGTCTTGCCTGCGGCCTGCTTGGAGACCCCGAGGCGTTGGCCGAGGTCGGAGGCGGTGGTGCCGGCCGGGCCGACGGCCTGCAGGACGAAGCCGTGGGCCGGGCGCAGCTCGGGGTGCCCCCGGCGGGCCAGCTCGGCGTGCAGGTCGTCCACGAGCGTCCGGAAGCCGGCGAGCAGGAGCAGGGGCAGCGCGAAGCCAGGGCGGTCAGCCATTGCCATCTTCGACAACCATGTTTACTATTCGGTCAACCACGTTGACTATCTTACGAGAGGGGTTCTGCCATGTCCCGCTTCACCGCGTACGAGCCGGACACCGCACCGGCCGCCGCCCGCCCGGTCATGGCCGGCGTCCGCCGCGCGCTGGGCCACCTGCCCGCCGCCGTCGGCCTGATGGCCGGCTCGCCGCAACTGCTCACGGGCTTCCTCGCCGCCAACGCCGCCTTCGAGGCCACCGACCTCGACCCGATCGCCCGGGAGGTGGTCGTGCTCACCGTCGCCACCCGCAACGGCTGCCACCTCTGCGTGGCCATGCACACCGCGACGCTCGTCAGGCACGCCGCCGCGCCCGAGCTGACCGACGCGCTGCGGACCGGTGGGACGTTGCCCGACGCCCGGCTGGAGGCGCTACGGCGGTTCACCGTCGCCGTGCTCGACCATCGGGGTGCCGTGCCCGACGCCGACCTGGACGCCCTGCTCGCCGCCGGATGGCAGCCCCGGCACGCGCTGGACGTGGTGCTCGGCGTCGGCACCTACACGATCTCGACGTTCGCCAACCGGCTCACCGACGCCCCGCTCGACGCGCCCCTGGCCCCGTACGCGTGGCAGCCCGCGGCCTGAGCTGCGGGTGTTAGGAAGGGGCCCCTTCACTACCGGAGGCGTTAACAGGGGGCCCGGCCTTACCTGCGCAGGAGGGTGCGGGAGGATGAGAGCATGGCGGCTCGCTTTCCGTACACCGATCTGAAGGACTTCCTCAAGGCGCTGGAACGCGCCGGGGAGTTGCGACGGGTCACCGTCCCGGTCGACCCCACACTGGAGATCAGCGAGGTGGTCACCCGGACGGTCCGCGAGGGCGGGCCGGCGCTGCTGTTCGAGCGGCCCACCCGGGGCGAGATGCCGGTGGCGATCAACCTGTTCGGCACCGAGAAGCGGATGGCGATGGCACTCGGGGTGGAACACCTCGACGAGATCGGCGCGCGGATCGGCGACATGCTGAAGCCGGAGCTGCCGCAGGGCTTCTCCGGGATGATGGGCGGCCTCGGCAAGGTCATGCAGCTCAAGTCGATGCCGCCGAAGAAGGTCAAGACGGCCCCCTGCCAGCAGGTGGTCTACCGGGGCGACGACGTCGACCTGAACCGCCTGCCCGGGTTGCAGGTGTGGCCGGGCGACGGCGGGATCTTCCACAACTTCGGGTTGACCCACACCAAGCACCCGGAGACCGGCAAGCGCAACCTCGGGCTCTACCGGCTCCAGCAGCACTCGCGCAACGCCGTCGGCATGCACTGGCAGATCCACAAGAACTCCACCGCGCACCACGCGGTCGCCGAGCGGCTCGGGCAGCGGCTGCCGGTGGCGATCGCGATCGGCGCCGACCCGGTGGTGGCATACTCGGCCAGCGCGCCGCTGCCCGCCGACATCGACGAATACCTGTTCGCCGGCTTCCTCGCCGGTGAGCGGGTCGAGATGGTGGACTGCCTGACCGTCCCGCTGCAGGTGCCGGCGCACGCGCAGATCGTGCTGGAGGGCTACATCGAGCCGGGCGAGCGGCTGCCCGAGGGGCCGTTCGGCGACCACACCGGCTTCTACACGCCGGTCGAGCCGTTCCCGGTGATGCACGTCGAGTGCATGACCATGCAGCGCGACCCGGTCTACCACTCGATCGTCACCTCGCAGCCGCCGCAGGAGGACCACGGGCTCGGCAAGGCCACCGAGCGGATCTTCGCACCGCTGCTGCGCTTCCTGATCCCGGACATCGTCGACTACGACCTGCCCGCCGCCGGGGTCTTCCACAACTGCGCGATCGTGTCGATCCGCAAGCGCTACCCGAAGCACGCGCAGAAGGTGATGAACGCGATCTGGGGCGCGCACATGATGTCGCTGACCAAGTTGGTCGTGATCGTGGACGAGGACTGCGACGTGCACGACTACAACGAGGTCGCGTTCCGTGCCTTCGGCAACGTCGACTACGCCCGCGACCTGCTGCTCACCGAGGGGCCGGTGGACCATTTGGACCACGCCTCGTACCAGCAGTTCTGGGGCGGCAAGGCCGGCATCGACGCGACCCGCAAGCTGCCCGAGGAGGGCTACACCCGGGGCTGGCCGGAGGAGATGCGGATGTCGCCCGAGGTGGTGTCGCTCGTGGACAAGCGGTGGAAGGAGTACGGGATCTGATGACGGCGGTGCAGGAACGGCCCGGCCGGGTCACCTCCTTCCTCAAACTCGTCGCCATCGAGCACTCCGTCTTCGCGTTGCCGTTCGCGTACCTGTCGGCACTGACCGCCATGCAGCTCCACGGCGGGCGGGTGCGCTGGGGAGACCTGCTGCTGATCACCGTGGCGATGGTCGGGGCGCGGACGTTCGCGATGGCCGCCAACCGCATCCTCGACAGGCGGATCGACGCGCGGAACCCGCGTACCGCGAACCGGGAACTGGTCACCGGCGCGGTGAGCGTGCGGACGGCCTGGACCGGCGCGGCCGTCGCGCTCGTGGTGTTCCTGGCCGCCGCCGCCCTGCTCAACCCGCTCTGTCTGGTGCTCGCGCCGCTGGCCGTGGTGCCGCTGGTGGTCTACCCGTACGGCAAGCGGTTCACCAACTGGCCGCACGCCATCCTCGCGGTGGCCCAGGCGGTCGGCCCGGTCGGCGCCTGGCTGGCGGTCACCGGCACGCTCGACGGCTCCGGCCCGGCCTGGCTGCTCGGCGCCGCGGTCGGCCTGTGGATCGGCGGCTTCGACCTGATCTACGCGTGCCAGGACGCCGACGTGGACCGGGAGATCGGGGTGCACAGCGTGCCCGCCCGGTACGGGCTGCGGTTCGCCCTGCACGCCTCCACCGTCGCGCACGTGGTGACGTTCGCGCTGTTCATCTGGTTCGGCGCGTGGGTCGGGTTCGGCTGGCTGTGGTGGGTCGGGCTCGCGCTCACCGGGGTGGCCTTCGCCTACCAGCACCTGGTGGTCACGCCCACCGACCTGAGCAAGGTCAACCGGGCGTTCTTCACCGCCAACGGCTTCGTCGGCATCGCGCTGTTCGTCCTCGCGTTGCTCGACCTGGTGACCCGGCTCGGCCTGCGTCCCTGACGCGGCGTCGGGCCGGGCGACCCGATCAGGACGCGGCGGCGGCCGGGTAGCGGGCGCTCTCCAGCGTCCAGTCGACGGTGCCCCGCACGGCGGCGGCCAACCCGTCGAGGTGGGCGGCGACCGCCTCGTCGAGTGCCGGGCCGAATGACGGCGCCGTCGCGTGCAGCGCCGCGAAGCGGGCCATCTCGGTGCGCCAGTGCCCGGCCACCAGGTCGACCGCGACGGGCAGCGGCACACCCCGTTCGGTGGCCACCGCCAGCACCAGGTTGTGCCCGCCGCCGGTGGCGTGGTCCCGCTCCAGGGAGGCGATGTCGTTGAACCAGGAGAGCAGGTCGTTGGCGAGGTCGGCGAGCCGGCGCAGTGCCGGGTGCCGGTAGACCGCCTCGGGCAGCGGCCGGCCGGACGCGAACTCGATGAGCGGATACGACACGTACGCCGCCGAGGTGGCCCGGCGCAGCCGCACGTACTCGGCGACGCCGGGCGGGCGTCCGGCGGAGGTGGCGACGGCCTCCCGGCCCACCCCGTCGAGGTGGTCGGCGACCGCGTCGGCGAAGCGCAGCCGCCACCGGGCGGGCATCCGGCGGCGCGGCTCCCGCCACGCCTGCACCAGAAGTCGGCGCAGCGGGCCGGAGAAGCCGCTGCGCCGGACCCGGGGGCCGTCGCGCAGCAGCGCGAGCGCGCCGTCGCGCACCGCGCGGATGTGTTGCGGTGCGAGCCGGTCCGGCCCGTCACAGGCGTCGTCGACCAGGAAGAACCAGGTGAACAGCAGGGTCAGCACCCGCAGGTCGGGCTCGGTGGCGGCCGGGTAGAGCCGGCCGGCGTACCTGGCGAAACCGGCGCGTGCCAACCGGTGCCGGGCGGCCGGGTCAGGCGTCAGCCCGAGGCGGTCGACCTGCTCCACGAGCCAGCCCTGCACCGCGTCGGCGTGCGGGGAGAGCCGGGGCACGATGGGGCAGTCGGCGCGCAGCGCCCGCAACACCGCCGTCATCGCCGGGTCCTTCACTGGAGGTGGGGTGGAGATCGCAGAATCGCACACCCCCGGCGGATCCGACACGCCGTGCAGGACACTCCGGTAATCAGGGACAAACCCCCGCCTTTGGGGCCCACCTGCGGGGGTCGTGGCCGTACACCCCGCCCACCAGGCAGGCTTGACGACATGCGCGAACCATGGGTGGTGGGTGTCTCCGGCGCCTCCGGCACGCCGTACGCGGCGGCGGTCGTCCGGGGCCTGCTCGACGCCGACCAGGCGGTGGACCTGATCGTGTCCCGGGCGGCCCGGCTCACCGTCCTGGACGAGACCGGCCGTCCGTTCCGGGACGCGCACTGGACCGAGGACCTCGCCGCCTGGCTCGACCGCGACCTCACCGACGCGGACCTGCGGCACTGGCCCGCCGGCGACCTGGCCGCCGGCCCGAGCAGCGGCTCCTACCGGGTACGCGGCATGGCGGTGGTGCCGGCCAGCACCGCGGCCTGCGCCGGCATCGCCATCGGGCTGTCCAAGGACCTGCTCCAGCGGGCCGCCGAGGTGAACCTCAAGGAGCGCCGGCCGGTCGTCGTGGTGCCCCGGGAGACGCCGGTGACCCGCAGCCACCTGGAACACCTCATCGCACTGCACGACGCCGGTGCCGTGGTGCTGCCGGCCAGCCCCGGGTTCTACGGCGCCGGTGCGGCGGCGTCCGCCGCACAACTTGTCGACTTCGTGGCCGGCAAGGTGCTCGACGCGCTCGGCGTGCCGCACACCCTGTTCCGGCGCTGGTCCGGCGAACTGGCCGTCGCCCGCCGGGAAACGGAACCCCGCTGACGGGCCGCCCGGCGCCGGGTGGGACGCGGCCCGTCAGCCGGACCGCGCCCCACCCGATTCAGTACATGCCGGCGTTCGCCGGACCCGAACCGGAGGCAGCGGGCGAGCCCACGTTACGGGCCTTGCCCATGTCCTCCGCCTCGTCCAACATGCCCTCCCCCTCGAGCAGGGCCCGCACCTCGGATTCCCGAAACCGGCGGTGCCCTCCTGGAGTTCGGATACTGCCGATCCGGCCGGCCGCTGCCCATCTGGTCACGGTCTTCGGGTCAACCCGAAACAGCGCAGCGACCTCACCCGGCGTCAGCAGGCGATCTCCAGTGTCCACAGCCCCCTCCTCGCGTCGACGAAGCCCCCGGCTGAACACACTGCCCCCGGCCGGTGCGAGCCCAGAGCCGTCATGAGGGACGTATGGCAATTACAGCACCGAGGATCGGACGTGTCCGCCAAACGCGAAAAACGCACACACTGAGAAGTTAGTAAATGGTACCGGCGGAGAAACCCCGCGACCGCACCTTTGGGAAGCGCGACGCCATGTCCAACGGTGCCCACCGTGTCGGGTCACGGCGCAACGGATAGGGTCACTCTCCGTGGACACGATCGACCTGAGCCTCGTGGAGCTGTTGCGGGGCAACGCCCGCCTGTCGTACGCCGAGCTGGCCCGTCAGGTCGGCCTCTCCGCGCCGGCCGTGCACGAGCGGGTCGGCAAGCTGGAGTCCAGCGGCGTGATCCGCGCGTACCGGGCCGAGGTCGAGCCGGAGTCCATCGGCCTCGGGGTCACCGCGCTGATCGGCATCGTCGAGGACTCCGACGCGGACACCGACGACGTGCTGGAGTCGTTCCGCCGCATCGCCGAGATCGAGTCCTGCTACTTCATGGCCGGCGTCGAATCCTTCCTGCTCAAGGCGCGGGTGGGCACGATCGCCGAGCTGGAACAGCTGATCGTCCGGCTGAACCGGACCCCGGGCGTCGCGTCCACCCGCACCAGCATCGCGCTGTCGACCAAGTGGGAGAACCGCCCCCAGCCGCTGGAACCGCCCACCACCTGACGCCCGCCGCCTCCGGCTCGCGCGGCAGCGCGCGGGCGGATACCGTGCGCCGATGACGAGCGCGGAGAAGGGTGCCGCCGTGGTGACCGGGGCGGCCGGCGGGCTGGGCCGGGCAATCGCCGCCGCGCTGCACGCCGACGGGTGGCCGGTGCTGCTCACCGACGTCGACGCGGCGGCGGTGACCGCGGCAGCCGCTACGCTCGGTGGCTGGGCCCGCCCCCTGGACGTACGCGACGAAGCCGCCTGCGCGGCGGTCGCCGCCGAGGCGGCCGGCACCCCCGGTGGGCTGGGGCTGTGGGTGAACAACGCCGGCATCCTGGTCACCGGCCCGTCCTGGACGCACGACGCCCCCGCCCGCCGCCGGGTCGTCGAGGTGAACACGCTCGGCGCCATGAACGGCACCCTCGCCGCGCTGGACGTGATGCGGGAGCAGGGCCACGGCCACGTGCTCAACGTCATCTCGCTGGCCGGGCTGATCGCCGCGCCCGGGGAGACCGTCTACGCGGCCAGCAAGCACGCCCTGCTCGCGTTCAGCCTCGGCACCCTGGCCGACCTGCGGATGGCCGGGCTCCGGGGCGTACACGTGTCGTGTCTGTGCCCGGACGGGATCTGGACGCCGATGCTGCACGACAAGCTGGACGACCCCGGGGCGCTGGCCTCCTTCACCGGTTCGCTGCTCACGCCGCAGCGGGTGGCCGCGCGGGCCGCGCGGCTGGCCCGGCGGCCCCGCCCGGTGGTCAGCCTGCCGCGCTGGCGCGGCGCCCAGGTGCGGCTCCTCGACGCGTATCCGCGGCTCGCCCTGGCACTGACGCCGCTGATCCGCGCCGCCGGGTTGGCCGGGCAACGCCGGCAGGCGCGGCAGGTCCGGGGCAACCCGAACCATCCTCGCTTGTAACGTTGCCGGCGTGACTCATCTCGACCGGTGCGACGAGACCAGCCGCCGCTGGGTGACCGAGGCGATCGCGGCGGTCGAGGCGGACGCCAACCGGTCCGCCGACACCCACCTGCTGCCGTTCCCGCTGCCCAGGGCGTGGGGGATCGACCTCTACCTGAAGGACGAGTCGGTGCACCCGACCGGCTCGCTCAAGCACCGGCTGGCCCGCTCGCTGTTCCTCTACGGGCTCTGCAACGGCTGGATCGGCCCGGAGACCACGATCATCGAGGCGTCGTCCGGGTCGACGGCGGTCTCCGAGGCCTACTTCGCCCGGATGCTCGGGCTGCCGTTCATCGCGGTCATGCCCGCGTCCACCTCACCCGAGAAGATCAGCCAGATCGAGTTCCAGGGCGGGCGCTGCCACCTGGTCCAGGACCCGGCCAAGGTGGTGATCGAGGCGCGCTGGCTCGCCGAGGACACCGGCGGCCACTACATGGACCAGTTCACCTACGCCGAGCGGGCCACCGACTGGCGCGGCAACAACAACATCGCCGAGTCGATCTACGCGCAGTTGGCGCTGGAACGGCACCCGGTGCCGGCCTGGGTCGTGGTGGGCGCCGGCACCGGCGGCACCAGCGCCACCATCGGCAGGTACATCCGCTACCGCCGCCTGCCCACCAAGCTGTGCGTGGTGGACCCGGAGAACTCCGCCTTCTACCCGGCCTGGCAGGCCGGCGACTGGTCGGTGCACACCGGCCGCGGCTCCCGGATCGAGGGTATCGGCCGGCCCACCGTCGAGCCGTCCTTCCTGCCCAGCGTGGTCGACCGGATGGTCCAGGTGCCCGACGCCGCGTCGCTGGCCGCCATGCGGGCCGGCTCGGCGGTGCTCGGCCGCCTGGTGGGCGGCTCCACCGGCACCAACCTGTGGGGGGCCTTCGGGCTGATCGCGCAGATGCTCGCCGCCGGCCGCACCGGCTCGGTGGTCACGCTGATCTGCGACCCGGGCGACCGCTACGGGGACACCTACTACTCCGACGAGTGGGTGGCCGCGCAGGGCCTCGACCTCGCCCCGCCGCTCGCCACCGTCGACCGGTTCCTGAGCGACGGCGTCTGGCCGGCCTGAGCGGTCAGCGCGGCTCGGCCCGTTCGGCCAGCCCCGGGTAGCGCACCACGAAACCCTCCGGATCGACCTCCAGGTCGGCGCTGAAGCTGCCGCTGGCATACCGGACCCGTCCCGGACCGAGTGAGGTGTAGACCTGCTCGGCGGGCACCACGACCAGGCCGGGCAACAGCACCCAGGCCACCGTCACGCCGGTGGCCAGGTCGGCGGGGAGCCGCCCCAACCCGATCCGGCGGATCGGCAGCGTGTTTGTCAGCGGGGAACCGCCCAGGTCCACGTCGAGCGCCTCGGCCAGCCGGCCCGGGTCGTCCGTGCCCGGCAGACCAGCCGGCGGATGCCCGGCCGCCCGCAACGCCGCGTCCAGGTCACCCTCCTCACCGGTGCGCACCCGCCACCCGTCACCACCCCGTTCCAGGCGTACGCTCCGCGCCCAGCCGGCGCCGTCGACCTCGACCTCGAACCGGGTGGTCGACCAGTCCGGCGCGAGCGTCAGGTGGTAGCGGCAGGTGTAGGGGATCGGGTCCACGGCCAGCGCCACGCCCCGCGCGGTCAGCCCCTGACGGTCGTCGAGCACGACATGCTCGGAGCCGGCCGTGTCGGTCCGGGTCCAGAAGAGCGACTTCGGCATGGCCCGGACGTTACGCGACCGGAGAGTCACCGGCAGCGGATGCGCGAACGCCGTGGCCCCCCGGGGGGTCGGGGGCCGGGGGCGGGGGGAGTGCCTCGATCATGGGGTCCGCGCCGGGGGGGGGGCGCCCCAACCGCGCCGGGGGGGCCCCCCCCCCCCCGGCGCCCCGCACC
>NZ_JBNCKZ010000009.1:110652-230540 GCF_049841795.1 Micromonospora sp. DT31
GGGTCTGGCCCCGCACTTGCCGCCCCGGGAGCGTCCCCGGCAGGGCTGGCCCCACGCCGGCCGGCCGGGGGGTGCGCGGCCCCGGCGTCCGTGGTCAGTCCGTCGATCAGTGGGTACGCGCCGGCGGGCGTCCGCCGAAGCCGCGCCTGTCGTCCCGGCCCCGCCCGTCGGCCCGGAAACCGGCCCGACGCTCGGTCGGCCGGGTGTCGGCCCGGTCACCGAAGCGCCGCTCGCCCTGCGGCCGGTCCTCGTGGCGACGGTCACCGAAGCCGCGCGGGCTACCGGCCCGGTCGTCGTACCGCCTGTCGTCCCCGCCGCCGGCCACCGGCCCGCGACGCTCCCCGAACGGGCGGTCCCCGCCGGACCGACCGCGCTCGCCGAAGCCGCGGTCCGCGGAGCCCCGGTCACCGAAGCGGTCGCTCCGGTCGTCGGGCCGCCGGTCGCCGAAGCGCCTGTCGTCGCGGACCGGCCGGTCGCCCAAACGCCGCTCACCGGCTCCGGACCGGTCGGCGTAGCCCCGCCCGTCCCGGTCGCCGCCGAAGCTCCGGTTGTCCCGGTCGCCGCCGAAGCCGCGGCTGTCCCGGTCACCGCCGGAGCTTCGGGCGCCCCGGTCGAAACCGCGTCCGCCCCGGTCGTAGCCCCGGCCGTCCCGGTCGCCGAAGCGACGCGGGCCGCCCCGGCGCGGCTCCGGCTCTTCCCGCACCGGTACGCCGCTGGGCTCGCGGGCGCCGGTCAGCTCGGCCAGCGCGGCGTCGCCCACCCGGACCCGGGCCTCGGCCGGCGCGACGCCCGCCTTCTCCATCATGGCCAGCGTGGTGCGGCGCTGCTTCGGCAGGACCAGCGTCGCCACCGCGCCCGACTCACCGGCGCGCGCCGTACGCCCCGCCCGGTGCAGGTAGTCCTTCGGGTCCTTCGGCGGGTCGATGTGCAGCACCAGCGAGACGCCGTCGACGTGGATGCCCCGGGCCGCCACGTCGGTCGCGACCAGCACGTTCGTCCGGCCCTCGCGGAACTCGGCGAGCGTCCGGGTGCGCATGCGCTGGGTCTTGCCGCCGTGCAGGCCGCCGGCCCGTACGCCCACCGCGGCGAGCTGCTCGACCAGCCGGTCGACGCCGAGCTGCGTACGGGCGAACAGCATGGTGCGGCCCTCGCGGGCGGCGATGGACGCCGCGACCGCGAACTTGTCGTGCGGCGGGATCAGCAGCAGGTGGTGGTCCATCGTGGACACGGCTGCGGTCGCCGGCGACGTCGAGTGGGTGACCGGGTCGGTCATGAACCGCTTGACCAGCGAGTCGACGTCCTTGTCCAGGGTGGCCGAGAAGAGCAGCCGCTGCGCGTTCGCCGGGGTCTTCGACAGCAGTTCGGTGACCTCGGGCAGGAAGCCCATGTCGGCCATCTGGTCGGCCTCGTCCAACACGGTGATCTCGACGTCGTCGAGCCGGCAGACGCCCCGGTTGACGAGGTCGCCGAGGCGTCCCGGGGTGGCCACGACGATCTCCACGCCCCGGCGCAGCGCGTCGATCTGCCGGTCGTACGGCACACCGCCCACGGCGGTCTTCAGGAAGATGCCCACCGACTTGCCCAGCGGCACCAGGGCGTCGTTGACCTGCATGGCCAACTCTCGGGTGGGGACCAGGACGAGCGCGCGGGGGTGCAGCGGCCGGGCCCGGTTGCGTTCGGTGAGCCGGGCGATCATCGGCAGGCCGAAGGCGAGCGTCTTGCCCGAGCCGGTCTGGCCCCGGCCGAGCACGTCCCGGCCGGCGAGCGCGTCCGGCACGGTGGCCCGCTGGATCTCGAACGGAGTGGTGATGCCCTGCCGGGCGAGCACCTCGACCAGCGGCCCGGGCAGGCCGAGCGAGGCGAAGTCGAAGGTGTCGGGGGTCGGGTCGACGGACGGGGACGTGCCGGAGGCAGCGAAGGTGGTCAAGAAATGCCTTTCGAGCGGGGCGCATCCGCGATGGCCCGCCGCGGCCGTCAGCCGCCGAATCGCCCGCAAGATCGCCCATGGGCGCGCAGTCAGGGCGCGCCGGGTCAGTGATCCCGACAAGTGTACGGCCGTCGGGCCGTATCGGCCACGCCGGTGCGCGACCGTAGTGTGCGGGCTCACCCCGTCACCCGCTCAGCGTGCCCCGGTCAGGCCACTCAACGCGTCGTTGGCCAGGAAGACGACAAGCAGGCTGATCGCGATGAGTACCAGCAGTGCGACGCCCAGCACGATGACGACCTTGGTGTTGCTCTTCCGGGCGGCCGGCGGGTCCTCGGACCACCCCTGGGCCAGGATGTGCCCGGTCAGGGAACCGGAGTTTTCCAACGGGTTGCCCTGCGGGAACGAGATCGTGGCGAACCCGGGGCCCTCGGTGCCGCCGTACATGGTGCCGGTGGGGCCCGGCCTGCCGGGCTGGGGGCGGATCGGACGGGCCGGCTCGGAGTCCCGGGTGCCGGCGCCCGGTGGCGGCCAGGCGGGCAGCGCCGGTGGCGGCACCACGGGCGCCGGCGGCGCCGAGACGGGTGCCGCCGTCCAGGTCGGCGGCGCGGACGGCGGATCCGACGTGCGGGTGGTCGGCGGCAGGTGGCGGGGCGTGCCGCCCGGCTCCGACGGGAACGGCGACCCGGCCGACGGGCCGGCGCCGGCCATCGCCGGCGGCGGCGGGAACGGCGGTGCGGGCATCGGGCCGGGTGGTGGTGGGGGCGGTGGCACCGCCGGGCCGGGCGGGGGAACCGGCGGTCCGGGTACCGGCGGCACCGGCCCGGGCGGCATCGGCGCCGGCGGGCTCGGCGCCGGTGGCGACGGCAGCGGCGGGGTGGGCGTGGGCGGTGTCGGCCGGAGCGGAGGTTCCGGCTCGGGTGCCGGTGGGGTGGACGGACCGGGGACCGGGGTGGGCGCCGGCTCGGGCTCGGGACCGTGCGGCTCCGGCGGCTGCGCGGGCTCCGGCGGCTGCGCGGGCTCGGGCGGCTCCGGGGTCACCGGGCCCGTCCGGTAGACCGTCGCGGCGGCGGGCGCGGTCGGCACCGATGCGGCGACCTCTTCGGCGGTGGCCCGGCTCATGCCGGGAACCGCGACGCTGGCCCGGACCTGCGCCACCTCGCCCGGCGGGGTGGCGTCGCCCGACCCGGCGGGCCCGGCCTGCTGCGCCGGCTCGGAGGTATTCGCCGGCTCGGGCTTCCCGGACACCTCGGCCGACCCGGCCTCCCGGGCCGGCTCGGGGGTGGTCGTGCCGGCCGGGTCGGGCGTGTCGTCGCCGTCGTGCCGGTCGGCCGCCGGGGCCGGGTCGCCGGTCGGGGTGTCGGTGGTGAGGGGCACCCGGGCGGAACCGGACACGCGGGGGGCCGGGATGCTCACCGCGGGGGTACCGCCGGGCGCGGCGTCACCGGCCGTCTCGGCCTGGACGGCGGGGCGTTGGGCCGGGGCGAAGGCGGACCAACTGGTCGGGGGGACGGTGGAGCCGGGGAGCCGCCGGTCCAGAGGCGGGGCGTCCGCCGGAGCACCCGCGCGGTACGTCGTGGCACGGGAGGCCGGCAGGGACCGCTCGACGCCGGTGGGCGGTGGCACGGCGGAGCCGGCGACGGCTACCCGCGCCCGGGCGACGGCCGTCGGGGCGGCCGGGCCGGCGTGGTCGCCGGCCGGGTCGGCGGGGTCGCCGGCCGGGTCGGCGGGGTCGGACGTCGGTCCCGGATCAACCTTCTCCGCCGCAACCTCGTGCTCACCCATGTTGCCCTCCGCACCCACGCTCGCCGCCGACCGTGGCGCGGCCGGAACTGCCTGGATCTCACCGTGCCACATTCCGGCCCGTGAGCACAGCCGAGCGGAGAGTCGGGTCAGTCGGCGCTGCCGCTCGGGCTGGCGGAGTTGCTGTCCGACGGCGCGGCGCTGCTGCTGGCCGGCGCGGCGCTGCTGCTCGGGGCGGCGCTCTCGGTGCGGCTCGGTGTCGGCTCCGGCGTGTCGGACGGGCTGGGCGACGGGCTGGGCGAGGGGCTGCTCGGCGTCGGGTCGGGTGCCGGGCTCGACGTGCTCGGCGCCGGCTTCGGGCTGGTCGGCCGCGGCTTCGGCGTGGTCGGGTCCGGCTTCGGCTTGGCGGTCTTCGTCGGCTTCGGCGACGGCGACGGCTTGGCCGAGGGCGGCGGGCTCGGCACCACCGGCACCGGCATCGTCGAGCCGGGCACCGCCCCGATCACCCGGGTCGCGGCGTAGAGGCGGGACCAGCGGACCACTGAGATCTTGACCACGTCGCCGCTGCGCGGGGCCTCCACCATCTTGCCGTTGCCGATGTACATGGCGACGTGGTGGACGCTGCGCCAACTGCTGCCCGAGGCGAAGAAGAGCAGGTCACCGGGGAGGAGGGCGGTCGGGGCGACCGAGCGCCCACGGGTGGCGAAGTACTGGTCCTTGGCCACCCGCGGAAGGCCCTGGTAGCCGGCCGCCTGGTAGGAGGCGAGCATCAGGCCCGAGCAGTCGAACCGGTCCGGGCCCTCCGCCGCCCACAGGTAGGGGTCGCCGAGCTGGGCGAGCGCGTAGCGCACCGCGGCGAGCGCCTTCGGGTCGGAGACCAGGCCGTCGATGCTCTGGGCGAGGTACGAGTCGCCCAGACGCTGCTCGGCGGCCTCGTTGCGGCGCTCGATCTCCAGCAGCAGCGCGGCGTTCTGGCGGCGCAGCTTGAGCAGCGAGGTTTCCTGCTTGCGCAGGTCGGTCTCGATGCGGGTGAACTCCGTGGTCCGCTCGGTGACCCGGCGCTGCACCGAGGCGTGCGCCTCGCGGGCCACCTGCTCGGCGCTCGTGGCCCGCAGCAGCTCACCCGTCGTCGCGGTGGTGGCGCCCTCCGCCTTGTCGCCTCGGGTGATCCGCTGGAGGTTGGCCAGCTCGCGCAGGCTGGCACCGAACTCGCCGGGTGGCAGCGCGGCGTCGGCCTTGACCGCAGCGGCGGCGGCGCTCTTCGCGTTCTCCTGGGCGCGGGTGAGCGCCTCCTGGGCTTCCTTGAGCCGGGCCGCGGCCTGGATCAGCTCGGCCTGGGTGGTGTCCCGCTCGCCCTTGACCCGGAGCAGGTCCGCGCCGAGTTGGGCGACCTGGGTGTCGAGCAGGTTGATCTGCGCGATCAGCGGACCGTCGGCCGGGTTGGGGACGACGGGCGCGGTGCCGGGGAGCCCGGTCGTGCTGCCGGGGAGCCCGGCCGTGCTGCCCGGACCGGTCACGGCGGCGCCGCCGGGCAGGCCCGGGACGGCGCCCGGCGCGGTGGGCAGTTGGAGGGAGCCGGCGGCCTGCGGGCGGGAGCCGGTGTGCGGAACGGTGTCGGGCAGCGGGTCGGCCCAGGCGGGAGTGGCGAGCGCCGCGGCCGCGACGGCCCCGAGGAGGGCCGACCAGAGCGCCGGGCGCAGAACCGGCGAGATCACGGGCTGCCGCCCTCGTCGCCGTCCGGTCTTGGTGCTGTGGGCCATGCCGCTCCCCGTCCGGTCTGGTGCCCGCCACGCGTGGTGGGGCGTGTCGGGACAGGGCGGCCCTGGTGTGTGTTCCGCCCCACCCTGTCTTACCTCACCGAGGCAACGATGTCGATGTGCGGAGCGTGACCGTGGGCGAACCCGGGCCGGCGCGGTCGACCACGTCGGCGACGCGTCCGGCCCGCGACGTACGCTCGATCGGAACCCCAGGTGGAAGGACGTGGCTTTCGGATGGACGCCGGACTCAAGCGCGAGCTCGAAGCGAAGGTGTACGCGGGGGAGCGGCTGACCCGCGAGGACGGCATCGCCCTCTACGCCAGTGACGACCTGACCTGGCTGGGTCGGTTGGCGCACCACAGGCGTACCGAGCTCAACGGCGACCGGGTGATGTTCAACGTCAACCGGCACCTGAACCTGACGAACGTCTGCTCGGCGTCGTGCGCGTACTGCTCGTTCCAGCGCAAGCCGGGCGAGAAGGACGCGTACACGATGCGGATCGACGAGGCGGTGCGCAAGGCCAAGGAGATGGAGGACGAGCAGCTCACCGAGCTGCACATCGTCAACGGCCTGCACCCGACGCTGCCCTGGCGCTACTACCCGAAGGTGCTGCGTGAGCTGAAGGCCGCGCTGCCGAAGGTCAACCTCAAGGCGTTCACCGCGACCGAGGTGCAGTGGTTCGAGAAGATCAGCGGGCTGTCCGCCGACCAGATCCTCGACGAGCTGATGGACGCCGGGCTGGAGTCGCTCACCGGCGGCGGCGCGGAGATCTTCGACTGGGAGGTCCGGCAGCACATCGTCGACCACAACTGCCACTGGGAGGACTGGTCGCGCATCCACCGCCTGGCCCACTCCAAGGGCATGAAGACCCCGTCGACGATGCTCTACGGCCACATCGAGGAGCCCCGGCACCGGGTCGACCACGTGCTGCGGCTGCGGGAGTTGCAGGACGAGACCGGCGGTTTCCAGGTCTTCATCCCGCTGCGCTACCAGCACGACTTCGTCGACTCGGCGGACGGCAAGGTCCGTAACCGGATCCAGGCCGGCACCACGATGGCCTCGCCGGCCGAGTCGCTGAAGACGTTCGCGGTCTCCCGGCTGCTGTTCGACAACGTCCCGCACGTGAAGTGCTTCTGGGTGATGCACGGGCTGTCGGTGGCCCAGCTCTCGCTGAACTTCGGCGTGGACGACCTGGACGGCTCGGTGGTCGAATACAAGATCACCCACGACGCCGACTCGTACGGCACGCCGAACACCATGCACCGGGACGACCTGCTGCACATGATCTGGGACGCCGGCTTCCGCCCGGTGGAGCGGAACACCCGGTACGAGACCGTCCGCGAGTACGACGCCGCGCCGTCGATGGCCGAGCGTCGCGCCGAGCCGCAGCAGGTCTGGGCCTGACCGGGCGATGAGCGGCGCACAGCAACAGCAGCAGCAGGCCACGTTTCCCCGGCGGGACGCCGAGGGGCGTATCCGCACCCTGGGTGACCTGCTCGGAGTGTCCCTCGCCGGTCTGGTCATCGGGGTGCTGGCGCTGTTGCTGTTCGAGGGGGTGTTCGTCTCCCTGGGTGACGGCCGGTTCGGCGACACCAACGGCTGGCTGGCGGTGATCCTGCCGCTGTGGCTGTTCTGGGACGACTTCCGGGCCTGGGAGTTCGGTGCGCCCCGGGTGCTGGCCGCGCTTGTCGGCCTCGCGCTCGGCGTGCTCTCCGGCCTGCTGGCCGCCGGACTGGCCGCAGGGCTGCCCGCGTTGTTCACCGGCGCGCTGGCCGCGGCGGTGTTGACCGTCGTCTACGCGGTGGTCTGGTTTCATGGCGTGCGTTGGCTGGACCGGCGGACGGGCTGAGACGTGGAGAGAGTGGGAATGCGGGCATGAGCGCGGCGGTCAAGTACACGCTGGGCCGGATCGGGCTGTTCGCCGCGGTGCTGGCGGCCCTCTGGTTCGTCGAGATGAACATGTTCCTACGGCTGATGCTGGCGTTGCTGTTCTCCGCCACGCTGTCGTTCTTCCTGCTCAAGGGGCTGCGGGACGACATGGCCGAGGAAATGGCGGAGGCGGCGCAGCGGCGTCGCGCCGAGAAGGACCGGCTGCGTTCCGCGCTCGCCGGTGACGACCTGGCCGAGCCGGACGGCGAGCGCCGCGAGGGCTGAGCGGTGGGCCCGGCGCACCTCGCGCCGGGCCCCCCGTCGCTTACCAGTTGGTCGAGCCCGGAACCACCGGCCACGGCCGGTTGATCGGCTTGATCAGGTACGCGATGCCGCCGGAGCCGGAAGCCACGGTGCCGTTGGCCCGGTAGCGCTTGGTGCGCAGCCAGATCTGCTCGAACTGCTCCCGCGGGTAGACGTTGCGCACCGCGTCGTTCGACGACGACGCCGGGTCGTTGACGATGACGTCGCCGTCGGCGGTGAAGCCGACGATCACGAACAGGTGCCCGGCCGTGCCGTAGTTGGCGCCGTCCAGCTCGCTGGCGAGGAACGACTGCGAGGTGACCACCGGGATGCCGGCCTTGATGAACCGTTCCGCCTCGTCCAGCGAGTGCAGCCGGGTGACCCGCCCCTCCAGGCCGGGGAAGCTCGCCGCGTACGCGGTGTTGAACGGCCAGTTCCCGGCGCCCTCGTACTCGTAGTCGTAGGTCATCCGGGCGGCGTGGTCGACGGTCGGGTCGGGGTAGGCGGGGTCGACCCAGGAGGTGTCCTCGGCCGAGGGCTTGCGGCCCCAGTACTCGACCACCATCTCGGTGGAGGTGGGGGAGCACCAGGCCTCACCGCCGCCGTTGTACTCCGGGTACTCGCCGATGTGGACGTTCTGCGAGTAGCGCGGCACGGCCAGTTCGGTGCCCCAGGCGATGCCGCCACGGCTCGGCGTGACGGTGAACCGGTCCGGCACGTTCGAGGTCATCGCGCCGAGCATCCGCACCTGCGGGGCGGCGGCCTGCCCGGGGGCGCGGTAGAGGGTCAGCCGCAACTGGTACGAGCGCAGCAGCACCCCGGCCGAGGCGTCGTCGATGGAGAACGTGTCGGTCCAGATGCTGGACCAGGGGTCGCCCTGGCCGTCAAGCGTCGCCCGCCTGATGTCCTGGTCGCCGGAGGCCCAGCGGCCCATCACGTACCACGGGGTGTGTTCCCCGGTGTTGTAGGTGCCGTGCAGCTCGACCTGGATCCAGGTGCCGGGCGGGGTGGTGGCGTTCCAGGACGCGACCAGTTCGGTGGCGTCGAAGCCGATCTGCCGCTCCGGCGCGGTCCAGGTGGCGTACTCCCAGGTGCGGGTGGTGCCGGTGTGCTCGTCGGTGAACTCGGTGGTGCCCGCCGGTCGGTCGATGGTCAGCGCGGGTTGGCGGCCGGGCACGGCCCGGGTGCCCTGGTGGGTGCCGCCACGCCAGTCGGGGTAGCGGGAGAACTCCTGGAAGGTGATCTGCTCGTCGTGGGTGACGCCGGGCCGGGGGCCGTGCGCCTGGGCTGGTGCGGTGGTGGCGAGGAGGGTGAGCGCGGTGAGGCCGGCGAGGGCGACCGCGCGCAGGGGTCTTCCGAACATGGCAGCTCCACGGGGAAACGGCATCGTTGCCGTTCACTGTCGCGCTCGGCGGGAATTTTCGCCAGATGTTCCGGCATGGAAAATGATTGCCGACGTGAGGATCCGGTCGGGATGGGCCAAGATAGAGATAGATATTGATATGACCATGTGAGTCCTGGTGAAGTGTCCGGACAACGGGATCTCCCGTACAGGAGGAGTTGTCCATGGCCTTCCGCGCGTCCTCGCTCCGCCGTCGACTGGCGCTCGCCGCCGCCGTCGGCCTGACCGTCGTCACCGCCGCCGCCTCACCCGCAGTCGCCCGGCCCGCTCCGGAACCCGCGGGCGAACCGGCCTCCGTCGCCTACCGGGTCCTCGGCCCACGCACCGCCGCCGACCGCACCGCCGTCGCCGGCACCGGCGCCGCCATCGACTTCTCCGAACACGGCGTGCTGCACGTCACGGCGACCGCGGCCGAGGCGAACGCGATCACCCGGCTCGGCTTCCGGCTGGAGAAGGACGTCGCCCCCGCCCCCACCAGCGGTCTCACCACGTACGCCTTCCCGTCCGCCGACTCGAACTACCACGACTACGCCGAGCTGACCACGCTTGTGAACAAGGTCGTCGCCGACCACCCGAGCATCGCCCGCAAGCTCAGCATCGGCACGTCCTACCAGGGCCGCGACCTGATGGCCGTGAAGATCTCCGACAACGTCGGCACCGACGAGGGCGAACCGGAGATCCTGTTCAACGCCCAGCAGCACGCCCGTGAGCACCTCACCGTCGAGATGGCGATCTACCTGCTCAACCTGTTCACCGACAACTACGGCAGCGACTCCCGGATCACCAACATCGTCAACTCCCGGGAGATCTGGATCGTGCCCACCGTCAACCCGGACGGCAGCGAGTACGACATCGCCACCGGCTCGTACCGCTCCTGGCGCAAGAACCGGCAACCCAACAGCGGCTCCACCGCCGTCGGCACCGACCTGAACCGCAACTGGGGCTACCAGTGGGGCTGCTGCGGCGGCTCGTCGACCTCGAAGTCGTCGGAGACCTACCGGGGCCCGTCCGCCTTCTCCGCCCCGGAAACCGCGGCGCTGCGCACGTTCGTCAACAGCCGGGTCGTCGGCGGGGTGCAGCAGATCAAGGCGAACATCGACTTCCACACCTACTCGCAGCTGGTGCTCTGGCCGTACGGCTACACGTACAACAACACCGCCACCGGGATGAACACCGACCAGTACAACACCTTCGCCACCATCGGCCGGCAGATGGCGGCGACGAACAACTACACCCCGGAACAGTCGAGCGACCTCTACATCGCCGACGGCACCAGCATCGACTGGATGTGGGGCGCCCACAAGATCTGGGCCTACACCTTCGAGATGTACCCCGGCTCGGCCTCCGGCGGCGGCTTCTACCCGCCGGACGAGGTGATCCCGGCGCAGACCTCGCGCAACCGGGAGGCCGTGCTCCTGCTGGTCGAGTACGCCGACTGCCCGTACCGGGCGATTGGCAAGCAGAGCCAGTACTGCTGACCCCCATCCCGGGTGGGGACCCCGGTTCCACCCCCGCCGTGGTCCCCACCCACCCCTCCCGTCCGGGCGATCACCGCTGGTCGTGCGCTACGGTGACACGGACCGTGCCACAGCGAAGCCGGTGTGAAACCGGCGCTGTCCCGCAACTGTGATGCCCCGTACGCGCGGCACCGGCCTCCCGCCGGTGCCGACGTGCGTGGGACGAGCCAGGTCGCCTGCGGCAGGTCGCGACACGCGCTCTCGAGGAAGGGCGCCTCGCGGACGGGCCTCTCTCCTGTCGGCGAAGCACCACGCTCCTCGACCGACAGGAGGTTCCATGTCCCGACGTACCCCCCGGCTCTTCGCCGCCGCGCTCGCGGTCGGCGCGCTGCTTCTCGGCGGCTGTGCCGAGAAGACCTCGACCGGCACCCCCGCCGACGGTGGCTCCGGCGCCGGCTTCCCGGCCAGCGTCGGCAAGCTGACCTTGGAGAAGCGACCGGAACGGATCGTCTCGCTCGGGCCGACCCCGACCGAGATGCTCTTCGCCGTCGGTGCCGGCAAGCAGGTCACCGCCGTCGACGACCAGTCGAACCACCCGCCGGAGGCGCCGCGCACCGACCTGTCCGGCTACCAGCCGAACGCCGAGGCGGTCGCCGCCAGGAACCCCGACCTGGTGGTCATCTCCGACAACCTCAACAAGATCGCCGAACAGCTCGTCGCGCTGAAGATCCCGGTCCTGCAGGTCCCCGCCGCGACCACGCTCGACGACACGTACCGGCAGCTCACCGACCTGGGCACGCTCACCGGCCACCGGGCCGAGGCGGACGCCGTGGTGCGGAAGATGAAGGACGACATCGCCGCGCTGACCAAGGACCTGCCCAAGCGCACCGAAAAGCTGACCTACTACCACGAGCTGGGCCCGGAGCTGTACAGCGCGACAAGCAAGACGTTCATCGGCACCATCTACGCCCTCGCCGGCCTGACGAACATCGCCGACGCGTCCGACGCCGACGGGAAGAACGGCGGCTACCCGCAGCTCTCCCAGGAGGTCATCGTCAAGGCGAACCCCGACTTCGTCTTCCTCGCCGACACCAAGTGCTGCAAGCAGAACTCCGACACGGTCAAGGCGCGCACCGGCTGGGCCGGCATCACCGCCGTCAGGAACAACCAGATCGTGGCGCTCGACGACGACATCGCCTCCCGCTGGGGCCCGCGCGTCGTCGACCTGCTCAGGGTGATCGTCGACGCCACCGCCAAGGTCCCGGCCTGACCGTGGCCCCGCGAGAGGCGCAGCCCGCCCCGCACCCGGCCGGGACGCCCGACGCGTCCCGGCCGGGCGCCCGGCCGCCCGGGCCCGGCCCGCGCGCCGCCGCCCCGCCCCGGCCGGCCGGGTTGCGCAAACGCTGGCTGCTCGCCGGTGTGGTGGCGGTGCTCGTCGCGCTGGTGGCCGGCGTCTCACTCGGCCCGGTCAGCCTGCCCGCCGGCAGCGTCGCGGCTGAACTGCTCAACCTGCTGCCCGGGGTACACCTGGACAGCGGGCTCACCGAGCGGGAGATCGCGATCATCACCGAGTTGCGGCTGCCCCGGGTCGTGCTCGGCCTGCTCGTCGGCGCGCTCCTCGCCCTGGCCGGCGGCTGCTACCAGGGCGTCTTCCGCAACCCGCTGGCCGACCCGTACCTGCTCGGGGTGGCGGCCGGCGCGGGCTTCGCGGTCACCGCGGCGATCGTCCTCGGCGCCGGGGCGGGCGGTGCGCTGACCGGGCTGCCGATCACCATCCCGCTCGCCGCGTTCGTCGGTTCCCTCGGCGCCGTCGCGTTGACGTACCTGCTCGGCGCGGCCGGCGGACGCGACAGGTCCCCGGCCACCCTGATCCTCGCCGGGGTCGCCGTCTCGGCGTTCTTCGCCGCCGGTCAGACGTACCTGCTGCAACAGCACTCCGACAACATCCAGCAGGTCTACTCCTGGCTGCTCGGGCGGCTGGCCACCGCCGGCTGGCACGACGTCCGGCTCGTCCTGCCGTACTTCCTGCTCACCGCCGTGCTGGTGCTGCTGCACCGCCGCGAGCTGGACGTGCTCTCCGTCGGCGACGACGAGGCCACCAGCCTCGGCCTGCACCCGCAGCGCTCCCGCTACCTGCTGATCGCCGCCGCCTCGCTGGGCACCGCCGCCGCGGTGTCCGCCTCCGGGCTGATCGGCTTCGTCGGCATCATCGTGCCGCACACGATCCGGCTGCTCGCCGGGGCCAGCCACCGGGTGATCCTGCCGCTGTCGATGCTGTTCGGGGGCGCGTTCCTGGCGCTCACCGACGTGGTCGCGCGCACCGCCGCCGCGCCCGCCGAGATCCCGATCGGCGTGGTCACCGCGTTGCTCGGCGGCCCGTTCTTCGTCCTCATCCTGCGTACCGCCCGCCGGGTGACGATGTGAACGCCCCTGCGGTGCGGGTCCACGACCTGCGCATCGAGCTGGGGGGCAGCCCGGTCCTGGCCGGCGTCGACCTGACCGTCGCCGCCGGCGAGTGGGTCACCGTCATCGGGCCCAACGGCGCCGGCAAGTCGACCCTGCTGCGCGCCGTCGGTGGCCTGCTCACCGGCCCGGGCGAGGTGGACCTCTTCGGTACGCCGATCGGCGCGCTCCGCCGCCGCGACCGGGCCCGGGTGGTGGCCACCGTGGCCCAGTCCCCGGTGGTGCCGGCCGGCATGTCGGTCTTCGACTACGTGCTGCTCGGCCGCACCCCGTACCGTCCGCCGCTGGGTCGCGAGTCCGCCGCCGACCTGACCGCCGCGCACGAGGTGCTGGAACGGCTCGACCTGGTCCCGTTCGCCCGCCGCGAGCTGGTCACCCTCTCCGGCGGCGAACGGCAGCGGGTCTTCCTCGCCCGCGCGCTGGCCCAGGGCGCCACCCTGCTGCTGCTCGACGAGCCGACGAGCGCGTTGGACATCGGCCACCAGCAGGAGGTGCTGGAGCTGGTCGACCAGCTTCGCCGCGCACACGGCCTCACCGTGCTCGCGACCATGCACGACCTCTCCATCGCCGGCGAGTACGCCGACCGCCTGGTGCTGCTCGCCGACGGCCGGGTCGCGGCGGCCGGCCCACCGGGGGAGGTGCTCACCGAGGCGCTGCTCGCGCGCCACTACCGGGCGCGGGTGCGGGTCATCCCCGGTGACCACGGCCCCCTCGTGGTCCCCGTCCGCCCGTCCTGACCCGGTCCACCCGCCCGGCCTCCCCGCCGCGGTGGTGCGGCCGGGCGGGGCGCCGGTCAGCGCAGGGTCGAGACGGAGAAGAGAGCGCCCTGCGGATCACGCAGCGCGGCGCTGCGGCCGGCCGGGTTGTCCCTGGGCGGTACGAGGACAGTGCCGCCCAGCTCGACGGTGCGGGCGGCGGCGACGTCGGTGTCGTCCACCCCGAAGTAGACCGCCCAGTACGCGGGCAGGTCGGTGGGCAGCGCCTGCGCCCGCGGCACCATGCCGGCGACGATGCGGGCGCCGCACCGCCACCCGGTGTACGGCACCGACCCGGTGGGGCGCTCCTCCGACTGCCAGCCGAACACGAGCGCGTAGAACTCCCTGGCCCCGTCCGGGTCGGGGGTGATCAGCTCGTTCCAGCACATCGCGCCGGGGGCGTTGTACAGCTCGGCCCCGCGCGTCGCCATCGGCTGCCAGACGCTGAACACCGCGCCGGCCGGGTCGGCGAGCACCGCCATCCGGCCCTGCCCGGCGACGTCGAAGGGGGAGACGACGATCTGCCCGCCGGCGGCCTCGACCCGGGTCGCGGCCAGGTCGGCGTCGTCGGTGGCCACGTAGGTGGACCAGACCGGCACCTGGTCCGGGGTGGCCGGGGGCCCGGCGCCGGCGACGGTCCTGCCGTCCTTGCGGAAGACGGTGTAACCGCCGGCGTCCGGTTCGGCGGAGACCTCCCCGGTCCAGCCGAACAGTTCGGGGTAGAAGCGTCGCGCGTCCGGCAGGCCGGGGGTGGCGAGGTCCGTCCAGCAGGGCGTGCCGGGCTCGACGCCGTTCACGGATGACCCCTTCCACCGGGGGTGGACCCGATGGCCCGCCCTGCCGGCATCGTGGCACCGCCGGGCCGACCGCCGGGCCGAAACCGGGCAAAAGGCAGGGCCGGCGCCGGGCCGGGCGGTCGGCGGAAACGGCATTCCCGCCCCGCCGGTACGCCGGCCGACGGTCGCGGCGGGCACCGGCGGTTCGATCACCCCCGTGAGAGCTGCGCGCATCCCCTAGTCTGGTGGCCGCCGTCGCGGACGGTGGAAGTTCCAACCGGCCACTGGGGAGGGCCTGTGACCAGTCCGAGCAGGAATCTGGACGTTCAGCCGGAGGCGTTGCGGGCGTTCGCCGCCGCCTCCCGGGCCCGGGCCGGCCGGTTCCGTGAGCTGCACCGGCTGTTCAGCGACGGCCACGTGGCCCGGCACTCCTTCGGTGTGATGCCCGCGTCGTTCAGCCTCGCCGCCACGTACGCGGAGCAGTTCGAGGAGTGCCTGCAAGGGCTGCTGGACGGCACCGAGATGATGTTGACGATCGCCGAGGGGATCAGCGACACCGCGGACGCCTACGACGGCACCGACGGTGTGAACACCGGCATGTTCACCGTGGGCGACTGAGGGGGAGCGGGATGAGCACCGAGGCGCTCCAGCGCAACAAGACCTACTTCGAGCAGATCGTGTCCGGCACCCCCGACCCGTTCAAGCCGCTCTCCAACGCGGTGCTGTG
The DNA here is from genome assembly GCF_049841795.1 of Micromonospora sp. DT31. NCBI lineage: Bacteria > Bacillati > Actinomycetota > Actinomycetes > Micromonosporales > Micromonosporaceae > Micromonospora > Micromonospora sp. DT31. The sequence continues at coordinate 125,829 of NZ_JBNCKZ010000009.1, forward strand.
GCCGTTCGAGCAGTTGCTGGAACTGGTCGCCGGTGAGCCGGACGACCTGATGAAGGCGGCTCAGCTCGCGCTGACCACAGGGGAGGCGGTCCGGCGGATCGCCGGTGACCAGGTCGCCGATCGGGCCCGGTTGCGTGGCGCCTGGGACGGCGACGCGGCCGAGAAGTTCCACGCCACGATGGCGTCGATCGAGGCGGCGATGGATGAGCTGGCCGAAGGGCTGGACGGCACCAAGGAGGTGCTCGTCGACGCGGCGAACGCGGCCGTCGACGCGTTCAACCTGCTGGTGGAGCTGATCCTGGAGTTCCTGCTCTGGTTCCTGACCGAGGTCATCATCGCCGCGGTCGCGGCCGTGCTCAGCGCCGGCGTCACGCTTGCCGCCACGGTCGTGCGGGTGCTGGCCCGGCTGGCCACCGTCGTCGGCCGGATGGTCAAGATCGTCGCCCGGTTCGCCGACATCCTCCACACGCTGGCGACCCGGCTGTACCAGGTTGCCCACCTGCTCCAGAAGTACCGCCGGCTGGTGATGGACGTGAAGGACATGAAGAAGGCGTACGGCGCGTTCAAGAAGGCCGGTTACACGAGGGAGGCGATGCTGTTCAAGGCCAAGCGCGCCGCCATCCTGTTCCCCGGCAAGTTCGCCATCAACCAGACGTCCCCGGTGAACATCCCCGGCATCGGCGGCGCGCTGCTGGACACCGGGGTCGGTCTGCACGACGTCTCCGACGGGCGCAAGGACCGCAACTACCTGGTCGACGGCACCTACCGCGACGACCTCGGCCCGTACACCAAGGGCGTGCAGAACGTCTTCGACTCGATTCTGTCCTGACTCGATTCTGAACTGAGAGGTGGCAATGACGTTCCCGGCCCTGGACCGGATCGAGGCGCTGGCCCGCAACCTGGACGGGTGGCAGCGCGAACTCGGCGCGCGGATGGCCGAGCTGGAGCAGAGCAGCGCCGAAGGGGTGAGCGACTCCGGCCTGGTCACCGTCGTGGCCGCCGCCGACGGCAAGATCCTCTCCACCGACCTCAACGCGCGGGCCATGCGGCTCGACTCCTACACGCTGGCTGAGGAGATCACCTCGGCGGCGAACCGGGCCCAGGAGGCCGCCGCCGCCCGGGTGCGGGAGATCGTCGGCGAGGTGATGGGCAACGCGCCGGCCGCGGAGCGCCCCGCCGACGACGGTCACGACTACGGCCGGTACTGAGCCGATGGACGAAAGCGGGTACGCCGAACCGATCAGCCGACTCGTCGGGCCGGGCGAGCGTGTGCTCGCCTACGCCAAGGCCAACGTGGGCGGGGGCCTTACCCCGCCACCGCCACCGGAGCCGACGCCGACCGCCGACCCGGGCCGCCCGACAGTCGGGTCGGTGCTGCTGAACGTGCTCATGCCGGTGGTCACCTGGGACGCCGGTGACCGCCTGGTCGACCTGATCGGCTGGGGGATCGCCGGTCGTGGCGCCGCCGGCTCCGCAGCCTCCCGCATGCACCGGGCGATCACGCCTGACGTGGTGCTCCGGCACACGGTGCTCGCGGCGACCGACAGGCGGCTCGTGGTCTGCCGCAGCGGCCCGGTCAAGCTCCTCGCCCGGCGCGCGGACGAGGAGCGGGCGCTGGCCGAGACCACTGTGGCCTGGTCGGCGTCGCGGGCGGAGATCGCGTCGGCCCGGGTCGGGTGGCACCGGCTCAACCCGAAGCGGCTGCGCATCGACTTCACCGACGGCTCCTGGCTGACGTTCACCGTGCCGATCGCCGAGTCCGGCCGCCCGCTGCGGGACGTCGCCGCCGCGCTGACCCGCTGACCGGCGTCGCGGCGGCCGACAGGTGTCGCGCTCGGCCGCCGCGGTCCACCCGCGTCAGCCGGCCAGCGGTACGGGCAGCGGCGTGCGGTGCAGCACGGTCAGCCGGGACACCGCCCGGGTCAGCACCACATAGAGGCGGTGCAGCCCACGCGGCTCGGCGGCCACGATCGCGGCCGGTTCGACGACCACCACATGGTCGTACTCCAGGCCCTTGACCAGCGTCGCCGGGACCACGGTGACGCGCGCCGCCGCCTCGACGTCGTCGGCGGTCGCGGTGTCGACGCCCGCCTCGGCCAGCGCCGCGCGGAGCCGGTCCACCGTGTCGTCGGCGGCGATCACCCCGACCGAACCGTCGTACGCCAGCGCCGCCCGCACCTCGGCCACCGTCGCGGCCGTCAGGTCCTCGACGGTACGCACGTCGAGCGTGCCGTCGTGGCGCAGGGACCGGGCCGGCGGCACGTCGACGGCGAGCGCCGGCAACAGCCGGTTCGCGAACGCCACCACGGCGGCCGGCACCCGGAAGCCCACGCTCAGCGGCACCACCACGGCGTCCGGCTTGCCCAGGTGGGTCAGGGACGCCCGCCAGTCGGTCGTGGCCCAGGGCGCGGTGCCCTGCGCCAGGTCACCGAGGAGCGTGATCGAGCCGTGTTCGCTGCGCCGGGCGATGGCTCGGCACTGCATCGGGGAGAGGTCCTGCGCCTCGTCGACCACCACGTGGCCGAAGCCGGCGGGCCGGTCCAGCAGCCCGGCGACCTCGTCGACGAGCATCGCGTCCGCGGCGGTCCACCGGGTCGCCTTCGCGGTGCGGCCCACCTTGCCGGCGCGGAACAGGTCCTGCTCCTCGGCGGTGAGCAGCCCGGCGGCAGCGGCGGCGAGCGCGTCGGCGTCGGTGCGCAGCCGGTGCAGCAGGCCGTCCGGGGTGAGCGCCGGCCACACCCGGTCGAGCAGGTCGGTGACCGGTTTCGCCCGGCTCATCCGGCGCAGCCAGGCGTCGGAGGGGGACTCCGCCCGGTGGGCCTCGGCCTGGCGTTGCAGCAGCCCCACCACCCGGGCGCGGACCCGGTCCCGGCCGATGGCGTACGGCAGTCCTTCCCGCCGGGTCTCGGTGACCAGCCGGTGCAGCGGGTCGAGCCCGATCCGCCACCGGTACGAGCCGTCCGACACCATGATCGGCTCGGTGGGCGTACCGATGTGGGCGTCCACCGCCCGGCGCAGGACCTCGGCCATCCGGATGTCGTGCTTGAGCGCGGCGGTGGCCGGGTCGTCGACCGCGCGCACCGGCACCCGCGCGACCAGGTCCTCGACCGTGGCCTGCGCGACCTCGACCTCGCCGAGCGCGGGCAGCACCGCGGCGATGTACGACAGGAATGCCCGGTTCGGTCCGACGATAAGCACGCCCGAGCGGCGCAGCCGTTCCCGGTGCAGATAGAGCAGGTATGCGGCGCGGTGCAACCCGACCGCTGTCTTGCCGGTGCCGGGGGCACCCTGGACGCAGATCGAGTCGGCCAGGTCGGCCCGGACCAGTTCGTCCTGCTCGGGCTGGATGGTGGCGACGATGTCGCGCATCGGGCCGACGCGGGGGCGTTCGATCTCGGCGGTGAGGATGCGGCTGGCCGTGCCGAGTTCCTCGCCCCGGGCCAGGTGCTCGTCCTCGAAGCTGGTCAGCGTGCCGGCGCTGAACCCGAACCGGCGGCGCACCGCGACGCCCTGCGGGTCCCGTGCGCTGGCCCGGTAGAACGACCGGGAGACCGGGGCCCGCCAGTCCAGCACCAGCGGGTCGCCCCGCTCGTCGGTGACGTGCCGCCGCCCGACGTGGTATTCCCGCCCGGCGTGGTCCGGGTCGGTGTGCCCGCCGGGTGGGCAGTCGGCGCTGCCGCCGAAGTCCAGTCGGCCGAAGAACAGCGGCGTGGTGGGGTCGTCGGCCAGTTCCTTGACCCGCCGGGCCATGTGCCGGCCGAGCTGCTCGGCGGTGTACGAGTCGCCGGCCACCTTGTCGCCGGTGGCGAACAGCGCCTCGGCGCGCTCCCGCATCCGGGTCAGCGCGGCGCGGGAGGCGGTGAGGTGGGCGCGCTCGGCGGCCAGTTCGGCGTCGAGATCGGGGGTGGTGTCAACTTCGGTTGCGGGCACGGTGAACTCCGATGGCTCAACAGGTGACTCGCTCGCGTATCCGGGGCGGTTGGCCTGCTCCGGCGCGGGGACGTCCGCTGCGGTGCATGCTCACCGCGGCCGTCGGGCGGCCCTCGACTCTACGGCCATCCGATGGCCGGTACCACCGAATATGCCAGCGCCACGAGAATCCTGGTAAGCGGCGTTCTCCTGGGGGCGATTCCAGACCGGGACCTGGCCGATGGCCGTCGGTCGCCGCCGAGGCGGGATCATGGGGCCATGACCGAGGCGCGGCCCCACCAGCGTCGGGTGACCATCAGCGACCCGCAGGTGATGCGGGCACTGGCTCATCCGGCCCGCATGGCGATCATGGAACATCTCGGCACGCTGGAGGGCGGTGCGACGGCCACGGAGTGCGCCGAGATCGCCGGGCTCTCGCCGAGTGCCACCAGCTATCACCTCCGTGAGCTGGCGAAGTTCGGTCTGGTCCGGCAGGCGCCGGGCCGGGGTGACGCGCGGGAGCGGGTGTGGCAGGCGGTGAACCCGTCGTACCAGTTCGAGGTGGGTCCGGACGCCGACCCGGAGGCGCGTGCCGCCGAGGCGGCCCTGGTCGAGGCACACCTGGTCCGCGACGCGCAGCGGGTCCGGGACTGGTTGCGTCGCGCACGGGACGAGCCGCAGGAGTGGTACGAGGCGACCTGGTTCAGCGACAGCATGCTGCTCGTCACCGCCGAGGAGTTGGCCGAGCTGAACCAGGCGGTCCAGGCGCTGATGGAGCCGTACCGGCGACGGAATCGCACCGATCCGCCGGCCGGGGTCCGCCCGGTGGCGGCGCAGTACCGGGCGATGCCCATCGACTGATGGGTTGCGCCCGCGAGGTGTGAAGGAATATTTTCGAAGTATGTCTTTCGCATCTGGGTCCTCGCGTTGGCCGGACGTCTGGCTCGCGGCCACCGCGCGCGGCATCTCCACTTGCGGGAACTTCCTGGTCGCCAGCGCCCTCACGCTGGCGCTCCAGTCCGCCGGGGCCGGTGGACTCGCCGTCTCCGGGCTGCTGCTCGCCGCGACCCTGCCGCTCGTGGCGCTCGCCCCGCTGACCGGCCGGCTCGCCGACCGGGTGGACAGCCGGGTCCTGCTGATCGCGGCCGGGGCCGGCCAGGGCATGACATGTGTGGCGCTCGCGTACGCCCCGGACCCGATGCTGGTGATCGCACTGGTGGCGCTGCTGGCCGTCGGCCTCGCGGTGACCCAGCCGGCGATCTCCGCGCTGGTGCCGGTCATGGTGCGGCCCGAGGACCTGCCCAGGGCGGGCGCGCTGAACCAGACCGCGGGCACGCTCGGCGCACTCGCCGGACCGGCACTCGCCGGGCTGCTCGTCGGCCAGTTCGGCACCCGGGCGCCGCTGCTCCTCGGCGCCCTCAGCTATCTCTCGCTGGTGGCGGCCGGACTGTTCGTCCGTACCCGCAGGGGCGGCCGCCGGGCGACGGTCGGCACCGCCGCCGCCGTGGCGCCCCCGTGGAGGCTGCGGCGCGACCCGCTGCTGACGGCCATGGTCGGCAGTGTGGCCGCGGTCATCGGCGCGGTCGGGGCGGTGAACGTGATCGAGGTGTTCTTCATCCGGGAGACCCTGGGCAGCTCCACCACCATGTACGGGCTGGTCACCGGCTCATGGACGCTCGGCGTCGTGATCGGCGCGTGGCTGTTCGCGCCGGTCGCTCGACGACTCGCCGACGACGGTGCGTTGCTCGGCGCCGGGCTGGTGCTGCTCGGCGGCTGCTGCGTGGCGGTGCTCGCCTCCGCGGCGGTGCCGTCGGCGTCGCTCCTCGTGCCGATCTGGCTGCTCGGCGGCGTGGGTAACGGCGGCGACAACGTGTTCAACAACCTGCTGCTGGCCCGCCGGGTGCCGGAGGCCGCCCGGGGACGCGCCTTCGCGGCCTTCGGCGCGGCTGCGCAGGGCGCGGCGATGGGCGGCTACCTGGTCGGCGGCCTGCTGCTGGAACTGGCCGGCCCGCGGCCGCTGATCGCCGGGTGCGGCGTGGTCGGCCTTCTGGCGGTGGTGGCGCTGGTCTGGCCGGTCCGCCGTGCGGTACGCGCCGACCGCGCCGCCGCCCGGCCCGCCCCCGCAGCCGAGCCCGCACCCGCACCCGCGGCGAGCGGTTAGGCGGTCCCCGTCCGGCCGGTGGGAGTCGGCGGTCCCCGCGTCCGGCCGGTGGGCGTCGAGCGGGCCGCGTTCGGACCGGCCGGTGTTAAAAGGGGGCCCCGCCTCTACCGAATGCGTTAAGAAGGGGCCCTTCCTTGCCGTTCGGGTGCGGGGTTGGCCACTCGCAGGGCTCCCTGCGCAGCGCGGGGGCGGCGGCGGGGATACGGTCGGGGCATGGTCGACAGCATCGCCCGCCCTCGGGTGGGGCACATCCAGTTCCTCAACTGCCTGCCCATCTACTGGGGGCTGATGCGGTCCGGCGCGCTGATCGACGTGGACCTGCACAAGGACTCACCGGACCGGCTCAGCGCCGACCTGGTCGCCGGTGACCTCGACATCGGCCCGATCACGCTCGTGGAGTTCCTCAAGCACGCCGACGAGCTGCTGCTCCTGCCCGGCCTGGCGGTCGGCAGCGACGGGCCGGTGCTCTCGGTGAACGTGGTGTCCACCCGGCCGCTCGGCGAGCTGGACGGCGCCCGGGTGGCGCTGGGCTCCACCTCGCGTACCGGGGTGCTGCTGGCCCAGATCCTGCTGGCCGAGCGGCACGGTGTACACCCGGAATACTTCCGCTGCCCGCCGGACCTGACCCAGATGCTGCTGGAGGCGGACGCCGGTGTGCTGATCGGCGACGTGGCGCTGCGCGCGCTGTACGAGGCGCCCGGCAAGGGACTCGCGGTGACCGACCTCGGGCAGGCGTGGCACGACTGGACCGGCCTGCCGATGGTGTTCGCCGTCTGGGCGGTACGCCGCGACTTCGCCGCCGCCCACCCCGGGCTGGTCAAGGAGGTGCACGAGGCGTTCCTGCGCTCGCGTGACCTGTGCCTGGCCGAGCTGGACCAGGTGGCCGAGGCGGCGGCCCGCTGGGAGCCGTTCGACGCGGCGACGCTGGCGACCTACTTCCGGGCGCTCGACTTCTCACTCGGTGAGCGGCAGGTGGCCGGTCTGCGCGAGTTCGCCCGGCGGGCGGCCGCGTACGGGGAGGTGCCGGCGCTGCCGGACGGCGGCCCGGAGTTCTTCCAGGGCTGATCGAGGGCGGACGCGGTCAGGCCGCCGGGCGCAGCAGCGCCTTGGTGATCCGCTCGCAGGCGTCCATGCCGTACTCCCAGCCACCGTCGACGCCGAACGGGCTGCGGACCATCACGCCCATCGTCCAGGTGTCACCGACGGCCAGGCAGTTGACGTGGTATTCCTTTTCCTTCTGCCTGTCGATCCACCCGTTCTTGATGGCGATCTTCTTCTGCTCGGCCGCCGGGAACGCCTTGCGGATGCCGAAGTCGCCGACACCGCGTACCTCGCGCATCTCGCCGAGCAGCCACTTCGTCCACTTCGGCCCGGCGGCCCGGCCGTTGTCGATGCAGAGGCCGAGTCGGGCGGTGTCCCGCGAGGACAACGCGGTCCGGCTCCAGCCGCCGTCCGCGGCGGGTTTGCTGTCGGTCAGACCGCACATCGAGATCAGCCGCTTGATCGACGCGACGCCGCCCACGCTCTCGTAGAAGTCCTGGGCGCGGGCGTTGTCGCTGTCTCGGATGATCTTCGTGGCGTCGGCCAGTTTCGCGGCGCCCGGGGTCTTGCCCGCCTCGGCGCTGCGGCGCAGGTAGTCGGCGACCACCCACGCCTTGATCAGGGACGCGGTCGTGCTGGTCTCGCCCATGTCGGCCGAGCCGATGACCTTGCCGGTGCGCTTGTCCAGGACCGCCCAGGCATACCAGCCCTCGATGTCGAGGTCGTCCAGATCCCTGGCCTGGAACGGCAGCGGTTCCAACGACGGGCTGGGAGTGGGCCGACTGTTGCGGTCGGTGGGCGGGGCCGCCCCCCGGTCGGCCGTCGGAGCGGGGCGCGAGTTCGCGGTGGGTTGCAACGGCGCACCGGGAACCAACCGCAGGGACAGCACGAGCAGCCCGACGAGGGCCACGGCCACGGCGCCGAACGCGAGCGGACGCCGGTTGCTGCCGGGTCGACGCCGGGTGCCGGCCATCAGAGCTTGCCGACCGGCTGCTGCGGAACCTTGAGCGCGGCGCCGGGCTGCGGCGTGACGAGTTGGGTGGCGACGCCGGCGCACACCTTCGCGCCGTACGACAGGCCCGCCGCGCCCGGGTACCGCATCATCACCGCGAGGCTCCACTTCTCCGTGACCGCCAGGCAGTTCACGTGCCAGTTGCCGTCGTAGGCGAGTTGGGTCCAGCCGTTCTTGATGCTCACCGGGCCCTGGGCCTTGATGGCGGGGGGCAGGCCGTCGATGATCCCCCACCGGCCACCGCCCGACCGCGCCTGCTGGTCCTTGACGCTGCCGCTGACCTTGCTCATCTCGGTGAGTAGCCAGGGGGTCCACTTCGGTCCGGCGGCGCGGCCGTCGGCGATGCAGTTGCCGAGTCGGACGGCGTCGCGGGGGGACATCTGGGTGAAACTCCACCAGCCCTTGTACGAGGCCACGTTGCCGGGCCTGGTGTCGGTGAGGCCGCAGATCCGGACGGCCCGCGCGATGACCGGGTCGAGTCGGCCGCCGGGCTGCGCCGTGTAGGAGCCACCGGCTGCCCGGTAGACCCGGTTCGCGCCGTCGTCGTCGCTGAGTCGGATGGCCAGGCTCGCGTTCCTCTGCATCTCCGCGGGCACCTTCTTGTCGCCGAAGTGGCGCAGGTAGTCCGCGACGATCCAGGCCTTGAGCATCGACTCCGTGGAGCTGGTCTGGCTCATGTTGCTCGCGCCGGTGACCGTGCCGGTCGCGTGGTCCATCAGGGCCCAGGAGAAGAACTCGCCCCTGAAGTTCACCGACACCGGCGCGTCGGCCAGCGTCGGAGGTGCCGGTGCGGTCGGGCTCGGGGCCGGGACCTGCTGGCCTCCGCCGGCGCCGCCGGTGTCACCTCTGCCGGAGAGCGTGGCGGACGCAGCCGGCACGAGCATGGCGCCGCCAACGAGGATCGCCACGATGGCCAGCACCAGGGTCACGCGGGGTCGCATGAGTGGTGAACTCCAGATGTCTGGCCGGGGGGACCGGCGCTTCTGCATGGCTCGGCCAGATCGCCGGACGGCCGGGGGAAGTGGCCGAACTTGACGATCTTGGGCAGCCGAACGTCTTGCTCGGGGAAGTCTACTTCCGGACCGACCTTCCGCCAGTTCTCGACACTCGTCAACGCGTCGGGTGGGCACCGTATCGAGCGGGTATGACCGCGTTGAGGCGTTCCTCCTCAGCAGAGTGATCGACCTCACAGGCGTGTCCTTGCTTGACATTCACCACCGTAGGTGCGTGACCGGTAACGGAAGGTTGCTCCGATTCCTGTTACAGCCCCTGGTGCACATCGCGGCGAGCTGTAACACTGGCTCCATGTATGGCAACGACTTCGCCCCGCCCGAGGACGCTCCGGGCGGCGGCCTGCTCGGCGAGGTGGAGGCGGCCGAGGCCGCACTGCGTGAGGCGGCGGCCCGCGCCCGGCGCGGCGGCCCGGGGCCCGACGAGGACCTGGAGTCCTACTTCGCGGACGTGATCGAGGCCGACCAGAAGATCGAGCCCCGGGACTGGATGCCGGAGGCGTACCGCAAGACACTGATCCGGCAGATCGCCCAGCACGCCCACTCCGAGATCATCGGCATGCAGCCGGAGGGCAACTGGATCAGCCGGGCGCCGTCGCTCAAGCGCAAGGCCATCCTCCTGGCCAAGGTGCAGGACGAGGCGGGCCACGGCCTCTACCTCTACGCGGCGGCCGAGACGCTCGGGATCAGCCGCGACGAGCTGGTGGAGCTGCTGCTCAACGGGCGGCAGAAGTACAGCTCGATCTTCAACTACCCCACCCTGACCTGGGCCGACGTGGGGGCCATCGGCTGGCTCGTCGACGGCGCCGCGATCGTCAACCAGGTGCCGCTGTGCCGCTGCTCCTACGGCCCGTACGCGCGGGCGATGATCCGGGTCTGCAAGGAGGAGTCGTTCCACCAGCGGCAGGGCTACGAGATCCTGCACACGTTGGCGCACGGCACCCCGGCGCAGAAGGCGATGGCCCAGGACTCGGTGGACCGCTGGTGGTACCCGTCACTGGCGATGTTCGGCCCGCCGGACGGCGACTCGACGCACAGCGGCCAGTCCATGGCCTGGAAGATCAAGCGTTTCTCCAACGACGAGCTGCGCCAGCGTTTCGTGGACATGTGCGTCGGCCAGGCGGAGGTGCTCGGCCTGACCCTCCCCGACCCGGACCTGCGCTGGAACGACGAACGGCAGGCGTACGACTACACCCAGCCCGACTACGACGAGCTGATGCGGGTCATCAAGGGTGACGGTCCGTGCAACCGGGAGCGCATGACGCACCGGCAGCGGGCCCACACCGAGGGCGCCTGGGTACGGGAGGCCGCTACGGCGTACGCCGCGAAGCGGGCGGAGCGGAAGGAAACGGTGGCCGCATGAGCAGTCAGCCCTCACCCCTGTGGGAGGTCTTCGTGCGGGCCCGGCGTGGCCTGTCGCACACCCACGTCGGCAGCCTGCACGCCCCCGACGCCGAGCTGGCCCTGCGCAACGCCCGCGACCTCTACACCCGCCGCCAGGAGGGCGTCTCCATCTGGGTGGTCCCGGCCGGCGCGATCACCGCGTCCAGCCCGGACGAGAAGGACGCGTTCTTCGACCCCGCCGCCGACAAGGTCTACCGACACCCCACGTTCTACGAGGTCCCCGAAGGGGTGGCCCACCTATGAGTCGGTTCGACTTCGCGCTGGCCATCGGGGACGACGCACTGATCGCGGCGCAGCGCCTCGGCGAGTGGACGTCCCGCGCGCCGGAGATGGAGGAGGACATCGCGCTGGCGAACATCGCCCTCGACCAGCTCGGTGCGGCCCGCCTGCTGCTGACGTACGCGGGGGAGTGGGAGGGCGCGGGCCGGGACGAGGACGACCTGGCCTACCTCCGCGACGACCGCGAGTTCCGCAACTGCCTGTTGGTGGAGCTGCCCAACGGCGACTTCGGCGTGACCATGGCGAAGTTGTTCTTCCTGGCCGCGTGGCAGCTGCCGCTGTACACCGCGCTCGCCGAGTGCGCCGACGACAGGTTGGCCGCCATCGGTGGCAAGGCGCGCAAGGAGTCGGCGTACCACCTGGACCACGCCTCGCTGTGGGTGAGGCGGCTCGGTGACGGCACCGAGGAGTCGCACCGACGGATGCAGGACGCGGTCGACCAGGTGTGGCCGTACGTCCACGAGTTGTTCACCCCGGCCCCGGCGGCGCCTGTCGACCCGGCCACCCTGCGGGCCGACTTCGACGCCACCGTGACCGCGGTGCTCGACGAGGCGACGCTGACCCGCCCCGAGGTGTCCTGGACGCCGGGTGGCGGCCGGGACGGCCTGCACACCGAACACCTCTCCTACCTGCTCGCCGAGATGCAGGTGTTGCACCGCGCCCACCCGGGAGCCCGCTGGTGAGTAGCGCGAGAGAAGCCGCGGCGGCGGTGGTGGACCCGGAGATCCGCGTCATCACCATCGACGAGCTGGGCATCCTGCGCGCCGTCGACGAGGAGCCCGGCACCGGACGGGTCGTGGTCACCATCACTCCCACCTACACGGGCTGCCCGGCGATGGACGTGATCCGGGCGGACATCCGTCGCGCGCTGGCCGCCGCCGGCCACCCGGACGCCGAGGTCCGCACGGTGTACCGCCCGGCGTGGAGCACCGACTGGATCTCCGACGCCGGCCGGGCCAAGCTCGCCGCCGCCGGCATCGCCCCACCGGCGCCGCGCGGCGACGACCGGGTGGTGTCGTTGACCCTGGCCGTCCGCTGTCCCCGCTGCGGGTCGCCGGAGACCAGCCAGATCAGCCGATTCGGTTCCACCGCGTGCAAGGCTCTGTGGCGCTGCCGTTCCTGTTCCGAACCCTTCGACCACCTGAAGGCGCTGTGACTGTCACGATCTCCCGGCCGGTTCGCCGCCGGCCGGCCTTCCACCCGCTGCCCGTGGCCGCCGTGGACCGGCTCACCGACGACTCGGTGGCGATCACGTTCGCGGTGCCGGAGGAGCTGCGGGAGACGTTCGCGTTCTCCGCCGGGCAGCACCTCACGGTCCGCCTTCCGGACGGCGACGGCGGGGAGGTGCGGCGGTCGTACTCGATCTGCTCCACCCCTGGCGAGCTGGCCCGGCACGGCCGGTTGCGGATCGGGGTGCGCGAGGTCCCGGGCGGTGCGTTCTCCGGGTACGCCTGCGGGGCGCTGCGCGGCGGCGACACCGTCGAGGTGCTGCCCCCGCTGGGGCACTTCACCTCCGCGTTCGCCCCGGACCGGGTCCGCCGGTACGGCGCGGTGGTCGCCGGCTCGGGCATCACGCCGGTGCTCGGTCTGGTCGCGACCGCGTTGTCCGTCGAGCCGGGGAGCACGTTCACCCTGGTGTACGGCAACCGCACGGCGAACTCGGTGATGTTCGCCGAGGAGTTGGCCGACCTGAAGGACCGCTATCCGACCCGGCTGCACCTGGTGCACGTGTTGTCCCGCGAGATGGGCGAGTCGGCGTTGCTGTCCGGGCGCGTCGACGCCGACCGGCTGACCCGGCTGCTGGACACCGTCGTGCCGGGGGACGACATCGCGGAGTGGTTCCTCTGCGGCCCGTACGGCATGGTGGTGGACGCCAAGGCGGTGCTGGCCGGTCGGGGGGTTCCGGACGCGGCGGTGCACACCGAGCTCTTCCACGTGGACGCCCCGCCGGAGCCGGTACGCCGGGAGACCGACCGGCCCGGTGCCGGCACCGAGGTGACGATCGTGCTGGACGGGCGTTCGTCGCGCTTCACGATGGGCCGGGACGAGCGGGTGCTGGACGCTGCCCTGCGGGTGCGCGGCGAGCTGCCGTACGCCTGCAAGGGCGGGGTCTGCTCGACCTGCCGGGGGCGGGTGACCTCGGGTGAGGTGACGATGGCGCGCAACTACGCGCTGGAGCCGGACGAGGTGGCCGCCGGTTACGTGCTGACCTGCCAGTCCAGCCCGGTGACCGACGAGCTGACGGTCGACTACGACGCGTAGGGCCGGTCGCGTCGGTCAGAGCAACACTGGCGGTGCGGTGGCGCGGCCCCGGGCCCGGTTGACGTGACCGCGCCACCCGGCAACGAGCGCGAACACGGTCCATCCGGCCGCGCCGAGCACGAGCATGCCCTGCTTCCCGGCCGCGTCCACATTCTGTGCGTCGGCCAGTTCCACCTTCCCCTGCGGGTCGACGAGCACGGTCAGCCGCTGCCCGACCCGGTAGCCGGGGGAACTGCCCCGGTAGACCAGCGGCTCGTCGAGCCGGCCCGTGTCGCTCTGGAGGACGAACTCGTGTCGCTTGCCAGCGGTCTGCACCTCGGCGATTGTCACCTGCTGGGCCACGCCGCGCCGCTGAAGCACCGACTCCGGGGCGAGTTGCACGGTGCCCACCAGCACGAACAGCGTCGGCACCACCGACAGGAGCGCCAGCCACCAGCCCCGGTGCAGCAGGCGCAGGGCGACTGTGAAGACGAAGCAACCGACCAGGCTCACGCCGATCGGCACCGCGATCGGCAGTCCCACCGTGAGGTAGCCGACCGCCGTGCTCACCGCGATCACGGCGAGGCCGAGGCCGGCCAACGCGGCGGTCGCCGCGACGGACCAGAGGGCGGGGCGGCCCTTGGCGACGACCACCGGCGTGGGTGGATGTGAGGTGACGGACACGCCGCGAGCCTAGGCGACGGACGCGAGGCTGCCGCCGCGCGTCCGGCGCCCGTCGCGGGTCAGCTCGGCGCCTTGACCTGGCCGTCGAAGGCGATGCTGCGCCACAGGTCGAACTGGCGGTCGTTGCCGACGATCGGGTTGCCGACGAGCGCGACGGCGGCGTAGACCTCTTCGTTGTTGCTGAGCGGTCGGAAGTAGCCGGGGCCGACCAGGGCGATGCCCCGGTTGGTGGACTGGATGAGTTTCATGTCGTCCTTCCAGAGTTCGAGGGGTGGGGTGCCGCCGAGCTGGCCGGCGACGTCGGCGCGCATCGTGTTCAGGTCGATGAAGGAGGGGTCGATCTTGCCGGTGGTGCTGGTCTCCCGGTGGCCGCGCGCATGGCTGGCGTCGCGGCCCAGCCGGCGTAGCACGGCGGCGGTGGCGAGCACCGAGGCGGAGTACTGGGCGGGTGTCATCTGCTGGTTGACCCCGTTGTAGTCGATCTCCCAGCCGACCATCAGCGTGTTGCCGTCGCCGGCCGGGATCGGACCGCTGCCGCGACTGGATCCGGCGTGGTTGGCCCGCCCGCCGGAGATGACGTGGAAGACACCGTGGTAGTCGACGAGCGCGTGGCACAGCGGGCCGGGCAGGTCGGACCGGCCGTTGATGCAGATGCCCAGGGCGGGATGCGGGTTGGCCGCGCTTGAGGTGGCGGCGGTGTGGTGCCAGAGCACGCCGATCGGGTTGAACGAGCTGCCGGCGACGCGGCCGAGCCAGTTGCCCTCCTCCACCACCGTGACGCCGGCCGCACGGAGCACGTCGGCGAGCCAGGGAATGGTGGCCATCAACGTTCCAACAGGTCGGCGAGGCATTCCGGGGTGGGAGTAGCCGCCGCGGCGGGGGTGGCCGTCGCGGCGAGGGCCAGGCCGCCGGCCGCGAGGGGGGCCAGGGCCAGGACGGCACGACGGCGTAGCACGCGCCTCGTGCGTGGTGCGGGTTCGTCAGTCATCGATTAATCGTAGTATATCGATGGCTTGTCGTGGGGGAGTGGCGGTCGTCACCGGGCTTTCCGTGCCGGACCGCGAGGTGGTGCCCGGTGCGGTCGGCGTACGCTCGGGGTGTGACGGCGAACCGGGAGATCGACGACATCCTGCAACGCGGCGCGGACGGCGGGCGGATCACGCCCGAGGAGGCCCTGCTGCTCTACACCGACGCGTCCTTCCACGCGCTCGGCGAGGCGGCCGACGCGGTACGGCGGCGCCGCTACCCGGACAACATCGTCACGTACCTGATCGATCGCAACATCAACTACACGAACGTCTGCGTGACGGCGTGCAAGTTCTGCGCGTTCTACCGGGCCCCCAAGCACCGGGAGGGCTGGACGCACCCGACCGAGGAGATCCTGCGCCGCTGCGGCGAGGCGGTCGAGCTGGGCGCCACCCAGGTCATGCTCCAGGGCGGGCACCACCCGGACTACGGCGTGGAGTACTACGAGGAGCTGTTCTCCTCGGTCAAGAAGGCATACCCGCAGCTCGCCATCCACTCGATCGGCCCGAGCGAGATCCTGCACATGGCGAAGGTCTCCGGGGTGAGCCTGGACGAGGCCATCGCCCGGATCAAGGCCGCCGGCCTGGACTCGATCGCCGGCGCCGGCGCCGAGATGCTGCCGGAACGGCCCCGCAGGGCGATCGCTCCGCTGAAGGAGTCCGGCGCGCGCTGGCTGGAGGTCATGGAGCTGGCGCACCGGCAGGGCCTGGAGTCGACCGCGACCATGATGATGGGCACCGGCGAGACCAACGCCGAGCGGATCGAGCACCTGCGGATGATCCGCGACGTGCAGGACCGTACCGGCGGTTTCCGGGCGTTCATCCCGTGGACGTACCAGCCGGAGAACAACCACCTCAAGGGCCGCACCCAGGCGACCACGCTGGAATACCTGCGCCTGGTCGCGGTGGCCCGCCTGTTCTTCGAGACGGTGCCGCACCTGCAGGCGTCCTGGCTGACCACCGGCAAGGACGTCGGGCAGCTGGCGTTGCACATGGGCGTGGACGACCTCGGCTCGATCATGCTGGAGGAGAACGTCATCTCCTCGGCTGGTGCCCGGCACCGGTCCAACCTGCACGACCTGATCGGCATGATCCGGTCGGCCGACCGGATCCCGGCGCAGCGGGACACGCTCTACCGCCGGCTCGCGGTGCACCACACGCCGGCCGACGACCCGACCGACGACCGGGTGGTCTCGCACTTCTCGTCGATCGCCCTGCCCGGTGGCGGGGCCGGGAAGTCGCTGCCGCTTGTCGAGGTCAACTGACCACGTTCCCCCGTTCGGCCGGTTGGCGGACGTCGTGCGGCCGGAGGTCGGCGCGGTTCCGGTGAAGCTTCCGCGGCGGGTCTTCACCCGCGTGATCGCCGGCGGCTAACCTGCCGGCGCGACACCACCGATCCGGGCCGCGAGCTGGCAGGTAACAGGTCGGCGGCGACCCGGGCGAGCGCGGCCCGGTGCGCCGACGACGCCATTACGCTGGCGGCGTCCGTCGGACCGTCGTCCTCCATCGGCCCATGAGGGCCGTCCACATAACGCACCGCGGCTGGGGCGGGATGGGTGACCATCCCGCCCCAGTTGTCGGTAAGGGCGACTCGATTCGGCCCCGTGCGGGGGTGGTGCCGCGCCGCGCCGCTCCGGTACCGTCCGTTCGTTCCGTCGTGATCGGCACATCCCTATCCCCCGGGGGAACCATGACCTTCCGCCACCGCTCCACACTGGCCCGCGCCGGCGTGGTGGCGCTGCTCTGCACCGTCGGCCTCGGCGCGGCCGCGCCGGCGTACGCGGCCGAGAAGGCCGACCTCCACCTCATCCCGCTCAGCTACCAGCTCGCCAAGGGCGTCAGCGAGGCGAAGGCCAAGCCGTTCAAGTTCCAGGTGGACAACACCGCCGGTGCGGTGGACGCGAAGGGCGTCCGGGTCACCGTGGAGACGAAGGGGCTCAAGCGGGACAAGGTCGGCGTGCTGAAACCGGCGGGCTGCGAGGTTCGCGGCACCACCTTCTCCTGCCTGATCGGCGACCTGGCCGCCGGCACCACGGAGGACTTCGGTATCCCGCTGTTCTCCACCGGGAACGAGGGCGCGGCCGGCACGCTCGAGGTGTCGATCAGCGCGGCCAACGGCGACGGCGTGCTCGACTCGGTCGAGCACGACATCACCGTCACCGAGCCCGGCTACGACCTCACCACCTGGGTCCAGGACGTGTACGCCGGCGTGCGGGTCGACGGGGACGACGCCGGCGAGTCGGGCCTGCGCCCGGTCCGGCCGGGTGAGACCGCGCCGTTGGACTGGGTCGTGTTCAACGGCGGCAGCAAGCGCGCCACCGGCGTCAAGTACGGCATCACGCTGCCGGCCGGTGTCACCTTCGCGAAGCTGCCCGAGAGCTGCGTCGAGCAGGACCTGGGGGGTGTCGCCAACGCCTACTGCGAGGACCTGGGCACGGTGCTCAAGCCCGGCCAGTACTACACCGCCGACGTGCGGGTGACGGTCGGCGCGGACGTGACCGAGACGCTGCTCCGTCCGGGCTTCGTCTGGGCCGCCGGCCTGGACGCCGCCTCCGGCACGCCGGAGGAGGAGCCACGGGTCGCCAGCTCGGCACAGCGTCGCGAGTTCACCGAGACCGACGACGGTGACAACACCGCCCAGTTCGACGTCTTCGTCGACCCGAGCGCGCAGCCGACGCCCCAGCCGACCCCGACGGTCCAGCCCACGCCCACCGTCGAGCCGACCCCGACCGGCGGCGCGACCCCGGTGCCGACCCCGACCGCCGGTGGTGGCGCGGGTGGCGGTTCCGGTGACGGCGGCCTGCCGGTGACCGGCATGCAGGTCGGCCTGATCGGCGGGATCGGCGCGGTCGTGCTCGCCGCCGGCGCGGCACTGGTGATGCTGGCCCGCCGCCGCAAGGTGGTCCTGGTCGCACCGCACGAGGAGCCGGCCGGGGACTGACTGACCGGCGGGCGGACGCACGACGCGGGCGGGGTGGGCGACCACCCCGCCCGCTCGCGTACCCGGGGAGAGCCGGGGGCGGTGCGGCTGGCAGAGTGGAGGGGTGAGCCGTACCCCGCAGGGCCAGCGCGCCAGCCTGGACAAGCAGCCGCACGAGGTCGCCGCCATGTTCGACGGCGTGGCGGCCCGCTACGACCTGACCAACACCGTGCTCTCCTTCGGGCAGGACCGGTCGTGGCGGCGGGCCACCCGGGCGGCGCTCGGGCTGCGGCCGGGCGAGCGGGTGCTGGACGTGGGGGCCGGCACCGGCGTTTCGACCGAGGAGTTGGCCCACTCGGGGGCGTACGCGGTGGGCGCGGACCTGTCGCTGGGCATGCTGCACGCCGGCAAGCGCACCCGTCCGGCGGTGCCGCTGCTGGCCGGGGACGCGCTGCGGCTGCCGTTCGCCGACGCGAGCTTCGACGCGGTGACCATCTCCTTCGCGCTGCGCAACGTCAACGACACCGACGCGGCGCTGCGTGAACTGGCCCGGGTGACCCGGCCCGGCGGGCGGCTTGTGGTTTGCGAGTTCAGTACGCCTGTCAATCCGGCGTTCCGCACGGTCTACCTGTCGTACCTGATGCGCTCGTTGCCGGCGGTGGCGCGGGCGGTGTCCAGCAACCCCGACGCCTACGTCTATCTCGCGGAGTCGATCCGGGCCTGGCCGGACCAGGCGGCCCTGGCGGCGCGGATCGGCGCGGCGGGTTGGGGCCGGGTGGGGTGGCGCAATCTGACCGGGGGCGTGGTCGCGCTGCACCGGGCTGTCCGGAACTGATCCGGCGGCCGGCACTAACCTCCCCTTTCGCTAATATCCTTTTCTGGTCTACTTTGTCCGGTACGCTCGCTTCCATGACGGGACCAGACCAGGCCGCCACCGACGACGACGCCGCCGAGCTGATCGCGCAGCTCCGCGAGCTGGCCGGCGCGGATCCCGCGGACGTCCGTCAGGTCGTGGCCGAGGTGCTGGCGGCCCTGGACCGCGCCGCCGGGGGCGCACTGCGCGACCACCTGCCCGAGGCGATCCGGCTCGACGCCGGCCTGGGACCGGCCGCGCCGTCGCGCCCGTGACCGGTCCGAATAGCCTCCCCGCCGGGCCTCCGAGAGGTTAGGCCCCCCTCAGCGCGAGCAGGTGCTACCCCGGTCATAGACTCCTTCCGGATGGGCTTGTGAAGCATTTCACGAGCGTGCGGGAGGAGGCGCGGATGACCGCGGTGGAGAACGACGCCGACGTCATCGTCGTTGGCGCCGGTCCCGGAGGATCGGCCACGGCGTACCACCTGGCGCGGCACGGCGTACGCGTGCTGCTGCTCGAGAAGACGGAGTTTCCTCGGGAGAAGGTCTGCGGCGACGGGCTCACGCCTCGCGCCGTGCGGCAACTGATCCGGATGGGCGTGGACACCTCGCCCGAGGCCGGCTGGTTGCACAACAAGGGCCTGCGGGTGATCGGTGGCGGGGTGCGCCTGGAGCTGGACTGGCCCGACCTGGCCAGCTTCCCCAACTACGGCCTGGTGCGGACCCGGCTCGACTTCGACGACCTGCTCGCCCAGCGTGCCGTCGCCGCCGGGGCGAAGCTGCGGACCAGCGTCAACGTCCTCGGTCCGGTGCTCGGCGCCGACGACCGGGTGATCGGCGTGCAGACCGAGGTCGGCCCGGACAAGGAACCCGCCACCTTCCACGCCCCGCTCGTGGTCGCCGCGGACGGTGTCTCCGGTCGCTTCCCGCTGGCCCTCGGGCTGGCCAAGCGCGAGGACCGCCCGATCGGCGTGGCCGTGCGCCGCTACTACCACTCGCCGGCCAAGCACGACGACGACTACCTGGAGTCCTGGCTGGAGCTGCGGGCCAAGGGCAGCGACGCGCTGCTGCCCGGCTACGGCTGGATCTTCGGCCTCGGCGACGGCCGGGTGAACGTCGGCCTGGGCGTGCTCAACTCCTCCTCGGCGTTCGGCAAGACGAACTACCGCAAACTGCTCACCGACTGGCTGGCCAACACCCCGGAGGACTGGGGGATGACCGACGAGTCCAACGCGGAGGGTCCGATCCTCGGCGCCGCGCTGCCCATGGGCTTCAACCGGGTCCCGCACTACACCCGCGGTGCCCTGCTCGTCGGCGACTCCGGCGGCATGGTCAACCCGTTCAACGGCGAGGGCATCGCGTACGCGATGGAGTCCGGTGAGATGGCCGCGGAGATCCTGGTGCAGGCGCTTGCCCGGCCGGAGGGCGCGGAGCGGGAGCGGGCGCTGATGGCCTACCCGCAGGAGCTGAAGGCGCGCTTCGGCGGCTACTACCGCCTCGGCGGGGTCTTCGTGAAGCTCATCGGTCGCCCCGAGGTGATGCGGATGGCCACCAAGCACGGGATGCCGCACCCGATGCTGATGCGCTTCGTGCTCAAGCTGCTGGCGAACCTGACCGACCCGCGCGGCGGGGACGCGATGGACCGGGTCATCAACGCGATGACGAAGGTGGCACCGGCGGTGTAGGAGACGGCCGGCCCGAGGGCGAAACAACCACGAGCCGGACAGGGACCGACCCCGAGATGCGAGGTCGCGAGGGACGTGAATAGTGTGATTTCGGCCAACCACCGAGGTCCGGGAAGGACGAGCAGGGGACAACGATGACGCTCTCTCCCTATGCACCCATCATCGGGCTGTTCGCCATCGCCGCGGCGTTCGCGCTGTTCTCCGTGGCCGCCGCCCGACTCGCCGGCCCGCGGCGTCTGAACAAGGCCAAGCTCGAGGCGTACGAGTGTGGCATCGAACCGAGCCCGCAGCCAGTCGGCGGCGGTCGGTTCCCGATCAAGTTCTACCTGACGGCGATGCTCTTCATCGTCTTCGACATCGAGATCATCTTCCTCTACCCCTGGGCGGTCTCCTTCGACGCCCTGCCGATCTTCGGCTTCGTGGAGATGGTCCTGTTCATCGTCGCGGTCTTCGTCGCCTACGCCTACGTCTGGCGGCGCGGCGGCCTGGACTGGGACTGAGGAGGTAGCAGATGGGCATCGAGGAGAAACTCCCCTCCGGCGTCCTGCTCACCAGCGTCGAGAAGCTGGTGAACTGGACCCGCAAGACCTCCCTCTGGGGCGCCACGTTCGGCCTGGCCTGCTGCGCCATCGAGATGATGGCGGCCGGCGGCCCGCACTACGACATGGGCCGCTGGGGCATGGAGGTCTTCCGCGCCTCGCCCCGGCAGGCCGACCTGATGATCGTGGCCGGCCGGGTGAGCCAGAAGATGGCCCCGGTCCTGCGGCAGATCTACGACCAGATGGCCGAGCCCCGCTGGGTCATCTCGATGGGCGTGTGCGCCAGCAGTGGCGGCATGTTCAACAACTACGCCATCGTGCAGGGCGTCGACCACGTCGTCCCGGTCGACATGTACCTGCCCGGCTGCCCGCCCCGGCCCGAGATGCTCATCGACGCGGTGCTCAAGCTCCGCGAGAAGATCATGTACGAGCCGCTGGGCCCGAACGGACGCAAGATGCTCGAGGCCCGCAAGGAGCGCGGTGACGTGCCCGTCGTGCCGTACGGCTCGATGCCCTCGTCGTACCGCAGCGACAAGGCCCGCCGTGCCGAGTGGACGAAGGCGGTCCTGGAGGGGCGCGAGGAGCAGCTGCGGATCGAGAACTGGATGAAGGCGCAGACCCACCTCCAGGCGTCGCATAGGGGCCCGAAATGACCGCACCGAACGACCGGAACAACGACGGCGGGGTGCCGGTGCCGACCACCCCCGCCGGGGCCAGCTCCACCGCACCGGCCGAGTACCCGCCCGCCAGCCCGGCCGGCCGGGGCATGTTCGGCAACCAGGGCACCGGTGACGTGTCCGGCTACGGCGGCCTGCTCCGCAAGCGCACGCCGATCGAGGAGGCCGCCCGGCCGTACGGGAGCTACTTCGACGAGGTACGCGACGCGCTGGAGGAGGCGTACCCGGACTTCGGCGACGCCATCGAGAAGGTGGTGGTCGACCGGGGCGAGCTGACCCTGCACGTGCGCCCGGAGCGGATCGCCGAGGTCTGCCAGGTGATGCGCGACGACCTGGCGCTGCGTTTCGAGCTGTGCTCCTCGGTGTCCGGTGTGGACTACCTGGGCGCCGAGCGCCGCCTGCACGTGGTGTACCAGCTCACCTCGATGACCTACCGGCGTACGGTCCGGCTGGAGGCTGCGGTCTCCGCCGAGGAGCCGCACCTGCCGAGCGTCACCGCCGTCTACCCGACCGCCGACTGGCAGGAGCGGGAGGCGTACGACATGTTCGGCGTCATCTTCGACGGCCACCCCAACCTGACCCGGATCCTCATGCCGGACGACTGGGAGGGACACCCGCAGCGCAAGGACTACCCGCTCGGCGGTGTGCCCGTCGAGTACAAGGGCGCCGAGATCCCGCCGCCGGACCGGAGGAGGTCGTACCAGTGAGTGCGAGGACTGCAGCGAAGCGGAGCCCCGCAGTCGCGAACGGAGGGCCGGCACTGTGACCACCCCGAACTACGCCACCGAGCGCGAGACCACCGAGGGCAAGGTCTTCACCGTCACCGGTGGGGACTGGGACGACGTCGTCTCCGGCACCGACCCGATCAACGACGAGCGGATCGTCGTCAACATGGGTCCGCAGCACCCGTCCACCCACGGCGTGCTGCGGCTGGTCCTGGAGCTGGAGGGCGAGACGGTCCGGGAGGCCCGTGCGGTCGTCGGCTACCTGCACACCGGCATCGAGAAGAACCTGGAGTACCGCAACTGGGTCCAGGGCTCGACGTTCGTGACCCGGATGGACTACCTCGCCCCGCTGTTCAACGAGACCGGCTACGCGCTCGCGGTGGAGAAGCTGCTCGGCATCACCGACGACATCACCGAGCGGGCCGCCACCATCCGGGTGCTGATGATGGAGCTCAACCGGATCTCGTCGCACCTGGTCTGGGTGGCCACCACGGCCATGGAGCTGGGCGCCATCAACATGATGCTGTACGGCTTCCGCGAGCGGGAGTACGTCCTCGACATCTTCGAGACCATCACCGGTCTGCGGATGAACCACGCGTACATCCGTCCGGGCGGCGTGGCGCAGGACGTGCCGGACGACGCGATCCGCAAGATCCGTGACTTCCTCAAGCTGATGCCGAAGAAGCTCAAGGAGTACGAGAACCTGCTCTCCGGCCAGCCGATCTGGCTGGAACGGACCCAGAACGTGGGCGTGCTCGACGCGACCGGCTGCTTGGCGCTCGGCGTCACCGGGCCGGTGCTGCGCTCCGCGGGCCTGGCCTGGGACCTGCGCAAGACCATGCCGTACTGCGGTTACGAGACGTACGAGTTCGACGTCCCGACCCACACCGACGGCGACGTGTGGGGCCGCTACCTGGTCCGGATGGCCGAGATGCGCGAGTCGCTGAAGCTCGTCGAGCAGGCGCTCGACCGCCTCAAGCCGGGCCCGGTGATGGTGTCCGACAAGAAGATCGCCTGGCCGGCGCAGCTGGCCATCGGGGTCGACGGCATGGGCAACTCGCTGGAGCACGTAGCCAAGATCATGGGTCAGTCGATGGAGTCGCTGATCCACCACTTCAAGCTCGTCACCGAGGGCTTCCGGGTCCCGCCGGGCCAGGTGTACGTCGGCGTCGAGTCGCCCCGCGGCGAGCTGGGCGTGCACGCGGTGTCCGACGGCGGCACCCGCCCCTACCGGGTGCACTACCGGGAGCCGAGCTTCGTCAACCTCCAGGCCCTCCCGGCGATGGCCGAGGGCGGCCTGATCG
This sequence comes from Micromonospora sp. DT31, assembly GCF_049841795.1. Lineage (NCBI taxonomy): Bacteria > Bacillati > Actinomycetota > Actinomycetes > Micromonosporales > Micromonosporaceae > Micromonospora > Micromonospora sp. DT31. Next base: position 149,297 of record NZ_JBNCKZ010000009.1, read on the forward strand.
CCGACGTGATCGCCGGCGGCGCCTCGTTGGACCCCGTGATGGGTGGTTGTGACAGGTGAGCGCGAGGAGTGCAGCGGAGCGGAGCACCGCAGTCGCGAACGGAGGGTGGCTCTGATGAGTGTTTTCACCGAAGAGACCCGGGACCGGGCGCGGGAGATCATCGCCCGCTATCCCGCGGACCGGTCCCGCTCGGCCCTGCTGCCGCTGCTGCACCTGGTCCAGTCCGAGGAGGGATACGTCTCCCCGGCCGGTGTCGAGTTCTGCGCCGAGGTGCTCGGGCTGAACAAGGCCCAGGTCGGCGCGGTCGCCACCTTCTACACCATGTACAAGCGCAAGCCCACAGGTGAATACCTGGTCAGCGTCTGCACCAACACGATGTGCGACGTGCTCGGCGGGCAGGCGGTCTACGACACCCTGGCCGAGCACCTGGGTGTCGGGCACGAGGAGACCACCGCCGACGGGAAGATCACCCTGGAGCACGCCGAGTGCCTGGCGGCGTGCGACTACGGCCCGGTGATGACCGTCAACTACGACTTCTACGACAACGTGGAGCCGCAGGGCGCGCTCGGCGTGGTGGAGGAACTGCGTAACGGCGGCCGGCCGATGCCCACCCGCGGCGCGCGGCTGTGCACGCTGAAGGAGATGGCCGTGCAGCTCGCCGGTTTCGCCGACGAGCGCGACGGCGCGGTGGCCGACGGCGGGCCGGGCGAGGCCACCCTGCGTGGGCTGCGCCTGGCCGAGCAGCACGGCATCTCGGTGCCGGGCTTCGACCCGAAGACGCCGATCCGCAGCAAGGCCGAGGCCGACCGGGCCGCCGCCGAGGCGAAGGCGAAGGCCGAAGCCGAGAAGCCGGCCCCGGCACCCGCCGGCAACGCGGGCACGGGTGCGCCGGCGAAGCCGGAGGCGGCCACCGGCAGCACCGCGCCGGACGTCAAGGCGCCTGACGACAAGTCGCCGGAGGTGCGTGCCGCGGAGACCCGGCAGCCGGACGCGCGGACGCCGGTGGCGGAGGCGCCGGGCACCAAGGTCCCGACGGACGGCCCGGCCCCGGGGCCCCGCGACGCGCAGGCGGCGCAAGCGGCAGGCGAGGCCGCCAACCCGCCGGCCGGTGACGGCAAGCCCGCCGGCGACGCGGCCGACGCGCAGGAGCGCAACCTCAAGGATGCGGAGTCCGGTACGGGCGCGGACGGCGCCGACCCGGCAGACGCGAGCGGAACGGGGGTCCGGAAGTGACCACGCCTCGGCCGGAGACACTGGCCAAGCTCACGCCCGTGCTCACCAAGCGCTGGCTGTCGCCGGACGCCTGGCGGCTCGGCACCTACGAGAACCTGGACGGCTACGCCGCCCTGCGCAAGGCCCTCAAGGCGCACCCGGACGACCTGATCCAACTGATCAAGGACTCCGGGCTGCGCGGCCGGGGCGGCGCGGGCTTCCCCACCGGCCTGAAGTGGGGCTTCATCCCACAGGGCGACGGGAAGCCGCACTACCTCGTGGTGAACGCCGACGAGGGCGAGCCGGGCACCTGCAAGGACCTGCCGCTGATGACCCACGACCCGCACGCGCTGGTCGAGGGCGTCATCATCGCCTCCTACGCGATCCGGGCCAACCGGGCCTACATCTACATCCGCGGTGAGGCCGTGCACGCCGCCCGCCGGCTGCGCAACGCGGTGCAGGAGGCGTACGCGAAGGGCTACCTCGGCCGGAACATCCTCGGCTCGAAGTTCGACCTCGACCTGGTGGTGCACTCCGGGGCCGGGGCGTACATCTGCGGCGAGGAGACCGCGCTGCTGGACTCGCTGGAGGGCTTCCGGGGCCAGCCCCGGCTGCGCCCGCCGTTCCCGGCGACCCACGGCCTGTACGCCAGCCCGACCGTGGTCAACAACGTCGGCACCATCGCCAGCGTGCCGTACATCGTGCTGGGCGGCGCGGACTGGTGGAAGACCATGGGCACGGAGAAGTCGTCCGGCCCGATGATCTACTCGCTGTCCGGCCGGATCGTCGACCCCGGCCAGTACGAGTGCTCGATGGGCATCACGCTGCGCGAGCTGATCGAGCTGGCCGGCGGGATGAAGCCCGGGCACAACCTGAAGTTCTGGACCCCGGGCGGCTCCTCGACGCCGTTGCTCACCGCCGAGCACCTGGACGTGCCGCTGGACTTCGAGGGAGTGGCGGCGGCCGGCTCGATCCTGGGCACCACGGCCACCCAGATCTTCTCCGACCAGGACTGCCCGGTGTACGCGACCTACCGGTGGCTGGAGTTCTACCACCACGAGTCGTGTGGCAAGTGCACCCCGTGCCGGGAGGGCAACTACTGGATGGTCCGGGTCTACCGGCGCATCCTGTCCGGCCAGGGCACCCACGAGGACCTGGACACCCTGCTCGACACCTGCGACAACATCCTCGGCCGTTCGTTCTGCGGCCTGGGCGACGGCGCGACCAGCTCGGTGACCTCGTCGCTGAAGTACTTCAAGCAGGACTACCTCGACTACATCGAGGGACGTACCGCGCCGAAGCTGTCGGGCAAGCAGCTGGTGGGAGCGCACTGATGCGCGCGCGAGTGAGCGAAGCGAGCCCCGCAGTCGCGAGCGAAAGGCAAGCACTGTGACCGACGTAGCCAAGCAGACCGAGACCGTCACGCTGACCATCGACGGCGTCGAGGTCACCGCGCCCAAGGGGGCGCTGCTGATCCGCGTCGCCGAGCAGCTGGGCACGGAGATCCCGCGTTTCTGCGACCACCCGCTGCTGGCCCCCGCCGGCGCCTGCCGGCAGTGCCTGGTGGAGGTGGAGGGCCAGCGCAAGCCGGTCGCCTCCTGCACCCAGACCGTCGCCGACGGCATGGTGGTGCGCACCCAGCTCACCTCCCCGGTCGCCAAGAAGGCCCAGGAGGGGGTGATGGAGCTGCTGCTCCTCAACCACCCGCTGGACTGCCCGATGTGCGACAAGGGCGGCGAGTGCCCGCTGCAGAACCAGGCGATGTCGACCGGCCGCACCGACTCGCGGTTCCACGAGCACAAGCGGGAGTACCCGAAGCCGCTGCCGATCAGCACCCAGGTGCTGCTCGACCGTGAACGCTGCGTGCTCTGCCAGCGGTGCACCCGGTTCTCCGACGAGATCGCCGGGGACAAGTTCATCGACCTGATGGGACGCTCCTCGCACGAGGAGATCAACATCTACCGGGACGACGCGTACGGCGAGGAGGGCGACGCCGGCGATGTGCCGTTCAACTCGTACTTCTCCGGCAACACCGTGCAGATCTGCCCGGTGGGCGCGCTGACCGGCACCCAGTACCGGTTCCGGGCCCGCCCGTTCGACCTGGTCTCCACGCCGAGCGTCTGCGAGCACTGCTCGGCCGGCTGCGCCCAGCGCACCGACTGGCGGCGCGGCAAGGTGCAGCGCCGGCTGGCCGGCGACGAGCCGGCGGTGAACGAGGAGTGGAACTGCGACAAGGGCCGCTGGGGCTTCCAGTACGCTCGCGCGTTCGACCGGCTCAGCACCCCGCTGGTGCGTGACGACAAGACCGGTGAGCTGCGCGAGGCGTCCTGGAGCGAGGCGCTCACCCGGGCCGCCGACGGGCTGCGTGCGGCCCGCGACGCGCAGACCGGCACGGCGGTGCTGACCGGCGGCCGGCTGACCGTCGAGGACGCCTACGCGTACGCGAAGTTCGCCCGGGTCGCGCTGCGCACCAACGACATCGACTTCCGTGCCCGCCCGGTCTCCCGCGAGGAGGCCGACTTCCTGGCCAGCAGCGTCGCCGGGATCACCGACGTGACCTACGCGGACGTGGAGAACGCGCCCGCGGTGGTGCTTGTCGGCCTGGAGCCGGAGGAGGAGTGCCCGATCCTCTTCCTGCGGCTGCGCAAGGCGTACCTGAAGAAGAAGCTCACGGTGTACGCACTCGCGCCGTTCGCCACCCGGGGCCTGGAGAAGCTCGGGGCCAAGCTGGCCCGCGTGGTGCCCGGCGAGGAGGCCAGCGTGCTGGCCGAGCACGCCACGGTGGCCGAGGCGCTGGGCAAGCCGGGCGCGATCCTGATCGTCGGCGAGCGACTCGGCGCGGTGCCGGGTGGGCTGTCCGCCGCGGCGGACGTGGCCCGGCGTACCGGCGCGCGGTTGGCCTGGGTGCCGCGGCGCGCGGGTGACCGCGGCGCGGTCGACGCCGGCTGCCTGCCCAACCTGCTTCCGGGCGGACGGGTGGTCACCGAGCCGGCGGCCCGCGCGGAGCTGGGCGAGGCGTGGGACATCCCGGCCGGGGTGATCCCGAGCCAGGCCGGCCGCGACACCGACGGCATCCTCGCCGCGGCGGCCAACGGGCAGGTCGGCGCGCTGGTGGTGGGCGGCGTCGACCCGGCCGACCTGGCCGACCCCCGCCTGGCCGAGTCGGCCCTGGACGCGGTGCCGTTCCTGGTCAGCCTGGAGCTGCGGATGAGCGCGGTGGCCCGGCGGGCCGACGTGGTCCTGCCGATCGCCCCGGTGGTGGAGAAGGCCGGCAGCTTCCTGGACTGGGAGGGCCGGCTGCGCCCGTTCGAGAAGGTGCTGGACACCGGCGCGATGACCGACGGCCGGGTGCTCGACGCGCTCGCCGCCCAGCTCGACGTGCGGCTGGGCACCGGTGACGTGACGAGCGTGCGCCGGGAACTCGGCGCGCTGCCGCGGACCAGGGTGCAGCGCCCGTCGGCCCCCTCGGTCGAGCCGGCCGCCGTGCCGCAGCCCGGCCCGGGGCAGGCCGTGCTGTCGACCTGGCACCAACTGGTCGACCTGGGCAGCCTCATCGACGGCGACGAGCACCTCGCCGGCACCGCCCGCCCGCCGGTGGTCCGGCTGGGCAAGGGCACCGCCGAGGCGCTGGGTGTCGCCGACGGGGACCCGATCACCGTCGGCACCGACCGCGGCGCGGTCACCCTGCCGGCGGCGATCACCGAGATGCCGGACGGCGTCGTCTGGCTGCCGACCAACTCACCCGGTTCCACCGTGCGGCGCAGCCTCGGCGCGACGTCCGGCGACGTGGTGAGCGTCTCCGCAGTCGGGAACGAAAGGTGGGTGCAGTGAACCCCGTCATCCTCGCGGCGCAGGATCCGACGCTGGCCGACTTCGGCAAGGACCCGTGGTGGCTGGTACTCGGTAAGATCCTCTTCGCGTTCGTCGTCGCCGTGCTGGCCACGCTGCTCGGCGTCTGGTTCGAGCGCCGGGTCGTGGGTCGCATGGCGGTGCGGCCCGGCCCCAACCAGGCCGGCCCGTTCGGTCTGCTGCAGACCCTCGCCGACGGCGTGAAGCTGGCCTTCAAGGAGGACATCCTCCCGAAGAAGGCCGACAAGGTCGTCTACTTCTTCGCCCCGGTCATCTCGGTGGTCTGCGCGGTCACCGCGCTGTCGGTGATGCCGTTCGGGCCGATGGTCAGCATCTTCGGGCACCGGACGCCGTTGCAGGTCACCGACGTGTCGGTGGCGGTGCTCGTGGTGCTGGCCTTCTCCTCGCTGGCCGTGTACGGCATCGTGCTCGGCGGCTGGGCCAGCGGCTCCACGTACCCGCTGCTCGGCGGTCTGCGATCCGCCGCCCAGCTGGTCTCGTACGAGGTCACCATGGGCCTGAGCGTCGTCGCGGTCTTCATGACCGCCGGCACCATGTCGACGAGCGGGATCGTCGCCGCCCAGGGTGACGGCACCCGGTTGAGCATCGGCGGCTTCGACATCCCGACCCCGGGCTGGTACGCGGTCCTGCTGCTCCCCAGCTTCGTCATGTTCTTCATCGCCATCGTCGGCGAGACGAACCGGGCGCCGTTCGACCTGCCGGAGGCGGAGTCGGAGCTGGTGGCCGGCTTCCAGACGGAGTACAGCTCGCTGAAGTTCGCGCTGTTCATGCTCAGCGAGTACGTCGCGATGGTGACGATGTCCGCCTTCACCGTGACGCTCTTCCTCGGTGGCTGGCACGCGCCGTGGCCGATCACGCTCTGGTCGGGCGCCAACGAGGGTTGGTGGCCGATGCTGTGGTTCTTCGGCAAGGTGATCATGCTGGTCTTCGTCTTCGTCTGGCTGCGCGGCACGCTGCCCCGCCTGCGGTACGACCAGTTCATGCGGTTCGGCTGGAAGGTGCTGCTGCCGCTGAACCTGGTCTGGATCCTGGTGCTCGCCGGACTGCGTTCGATCGAGGACTGGCAGACCCGGGACCGGCTGCTCGTCACCGCCGTCGGCGCGGGCGTGGTGTTGTTGGTCGCGCTGTTCTGGCCGAGCCGCAAGAAGCAGCCCAAGCCGTCGCTCCAGGAGCAGGCAGACAGCCGGCCGTACGGCAGCTTCCCGCTGCCACCGATGGATCTTCAGGTTCCGCCGAGCCCGCGTACCAAGCGCGTGGTCGCCGAGCGGGAGCCGGCCAACGTCGCCGCCGGCTCGGACTCCAGGGAGGTGTGACGTGGGCGCGATCACCGGAACGTTCAAGGGCTTCGGTGTCACCTTCTCGCACATGTTCAAGAAGGTCGTCACCACCGACTACCCGTTCAAGCCGCCGGTCTCGGCGCCGCGCTACCACGGCCGGCACATCCTGAACCGGCACCCGGACGGGCTGGAGAAGTGCATCGGCTGCGAGCTGTGCGCCTGGGCCTGCCCGGCCGACGCGATCTACGTGGAGGGTGGCGACAACACCGAGGAGCAGCGGTTCTCTCCCGGTGAGCGGTACGCCAGCACCTACCAGATCAACTACGCCCGGTGCATCTTCTGCGGGCTCTGCATCGAGGCCTGCCCGACCCGGTCGCTCACCATGAGCAACGAGTACGAGCTGGCCCGGGACAACCGGCAGGATCTGATCTTCACGAAGGAGCAGCTGCTCGCACCGCTGCTCGAGGGCATGGAGCAGCCGCCGCACCCGATGCGGCTGGGTGACAGCGAGAAGGACTACTACGTCGGTGCGCTGACCAATCCGGGCACCTCGGCCGGCGCGGAGCACTCGTCGATGGGCCCCGGGCGGTACCGGGTGGAGGAACACCCAGGTGTCACCTTCCCCGGCGCCGAGCAGGCCGAGCAGCGGGCCGCCGCCTCGGCGACGGGCCAGGAAGGAAAGTCATGACCTCGGCTACGGTGCTCGCCGCGGCGGGCGAGGTCTCCGGGGGTGAGGAGGTCACCTTCTGGATCCTCGCCCCGCTGGCCCTGCTCGGGGCCGTCGGCATGGTGTGGGCCCGCAACGCGGTGCACTCCGCGCTGTGGCTGGTGCTGACCATGCTCTGCCTGGGCGTGTTCTATGTGCTCCAGGCCGGGCCGTTCATCGGCATGGTGCAGGTCATCGTCTACACCGGTGCGATCATGATGCTGTTCCTGTTCGTGCTGATGCTCGTCGGCCGCGACGCGTCCGACTCGCTCATCGAGACGCTGCGCGGTCAGCGGATCGCCGCGGTGGTCCTCGGGCTCGGTTTCGCCGGTCTGGTCGGCAGCGGTCTCTACCGCGCGCTCGACGGTGTCCAGCCGGTCGGGCTGGACCGGGCGAACGCCGAAGGCAACGTGGAGGGCATCGCCCGGCTGCTCTTCACCAAGTACGTCCTGGCCTTCGAGCTGACCTCGGCGCTGCTGATCACGGCCGCGGTGGGTGCGATGGTGCTGGCGCACGTGGAGCGCCGCAAGGCCGACCGGATGGATCAGGTCGCCACCATGAAGGCCCGGTTCCGCCCCGGCAACTACCCCGGTCCGAAGCCCGGCCCGGGTGTCTTCGCCACGTCGTCCTCGGTGGCCACCCCGGCCCGCCTGCCGGACGGCCGGCTCACCGAGCGCAGCATCCCGGAGATCATGCCGGTGCGCGAGTTGACGGCTGAGGAGACCGCACTGAAGGGGACTGATCGGTGAGCGCGAGGAGTGCAGCGGAGCGGAGCCCCGCAGTCGCGAACGAAAGGCCGGCACGGTGAGCGCGAGGAGTGCAGCGGAGCGGAGCCCCGCAGTCGCGAACGAAAGGCAAGCGCAGCCATGACCCCGGACTACTACCTGATCCTCGCGGCGGTGCTGTTCACCATCGGCGCAGTCGGCGTGCTGGTCCGGCGCAACGCGATCGTGCTGTTCATGTGCATCGAGCTGATGCTCAACGCGGCCAACCTGACACTGGTCACGTTCAGCCGGATCAACGGCGACCTGAACGGCCAGATCATGGCGTTCTTCGTGATGGTGGTGGCGGCGGCCGAGGTCGTGGTCGGGCTCGCGATCATCATGTCGATCTTCCGGACCCGGCGCTCGGCCAGCGTCGACGACGCCAACCTGCTGAAGTACTGAGGGGCCAGTCGTGGAACAGATTCTGACGATCGCCCAGGCTGAGCCGGCCGGAACCGTCACCTTCGCGACGGCGGACGGACTCCTGGGCAGTGTCTGGCTGCTGGTGGCGATCCCGCTGCTCAGCGCGGCGATCCTGCTGCTGCTCGGCAAGCGGGCGGACCGCTGGGGCCACTGGCTGGGCGTGGCGTCCGTCGGTGCCGCCTTCCTGCTCGGGCTTACCTACTTCTTCCAGCTTCGCGGCTTGGAGAACAAGCAGGTCGAGTTGAGCCTCTGGGACTTCATCACGGTCGGCGACCTGAGGGTGGACTTCGGTCTGCTCTTCGACCCGCTCGCCGCGGTGTTCGTCCTGCTGATCACCGGGGTGGGTTTCCTCATCCACCTCTACGCCGTGGAGTACATGGCCCACGACCCGGGCCGGCGACTGTTCTTCGCGTACTTCAACCTGTTCGTCGCCGCGATGCTCCTGCTGGTGCTCGGCAACAACTACGTGATGCTCTACTTCGGCTGGGAGGGCGTCGGTCTGGCGTCGTACCTGCTGATCTCCTTCTGGTACGGGCGGCCGAGCGCGGCCACGGCCGGTAAGAAGGCGTTCCTGATGAACCGGGTCGGCGACGCCGGTCTGGCCATCGGCATCTTCGTCCTGTTCGCCATGCTCGGCACCACCCAGTACGACGAGGTGTTCAACGGGGTCGGCTCGCTGACCTCGACCACCGTGCTGGTGCTCGGTCTGCTGCTGCTGCTCGGCGCGGCCGGCAAGTCCGGCCAGTTCCCGCTGCAGGCGTGGCTGCCGGACGCCATGGAGGGCCCGACGCCGGTGTCCGCGCTCATCCACGCGGCCACCATGGTCACCGCCGGCGTCTACCTGATCGCCCGCTCCAACCCGATCTTCTCGGCCAACGAGACGCTGCAACTCGTGGTGGTCAGCGTCGGCGCGCTGACCCTGCTGATGGGCTGCATCATCGGCGCGGCCAAGGACGACATCAAGCGGGTGCTGGCCTGGTCGACGGTGAGCCAGATCGGCTACATGTTCCTGGGCGTCGGTCTGGGTGGCGGCGCGTACGCGCTGGCCATCATCCACCTGCTGGCGCACGGCTTCTTCAAGGCCAACATGTTCCTCGGCGCCGGCTCGGTCATGCACGGCATGAACGACCAGGTGGACATCCGCCGATTCGGCGGGCTGTCGAAGTACATGAAAGTCACCTGGCTGACGTTCATGATGGGGTGGCTTGCCATCATCGGCATCCCACCGCTGTCCGGCTACTTCTCGAAGGAGCCGATCATCGCGTCCGCGTTCGAGCGGGAGGGCTGGACCGCCTGGCTCTTCGGTGGCGCCGCGCTCCTCGGCGCCGGGCTCACCGCGTTCTACATGACCCGGCTGTTCGTGCTCACCTTCCACGGCCCGAAGCGGTGGACCGAGGACATCGAGCACCCGCACGAGTCGCCGAAGCTGATGACGATCCCGCTGATCCTGCTCGCCGTCGGCTCGGTGGTGGCCGGTGGTCTGATGACCCTGAACGACAGTGTGGTGTCCTGGCTGACCCCGGTGCTCGGTGACGAGGCCACCGGTGAGGCGCACGGCGTGCTCTCGCACACCGTGATCACCGTCCTGTCGATCCTGATCACCGTGCTCGGGGCCGGGCTGGCCTGGTTCCTGTTCCGCACCGGCACGGCCACCGAGCCGAAGCCGGCCGGTGTGGTGGTCACCGCCGCCCGCCGCAACCTCTACACGGACGCCTTCAACGAGGCGGTCTTCGAGAAGCCGGGCATCTTCCTCACCCGGGCGCTTGTCTTCCTCGACAACCGGGGCATCGACGGGCTGGTCAACGGCCTGGCCGCCGGGGTGGGCGGTGGCTCGGGCCGGCTCCGGCGGCTGCAGACCGGTTTCGTGCGGTCGTACGCAACCTCGATCCTGGCCGGTGCGCTGCTCGTGGTGGCGGCGTTCCTGGCGGTGCAGGCGGGGTGGCTGGCGTGATCGACCTCAACGCGGCCGCCCCCGCCGGTGGGCCACGCAGTCACGACGGAGGTAAGGCCGAATAATGTCCAACTTCCCGTTCCTCTCGGTGCTGACCGTGGCGCCGCTGGTCGGCGCCCTGGTGGTGGCTCTGCTGCCACGCAGCCGGCCGGACCTGGCCAAGCTGGTGGCGTTCGGCTGGTCGCTGCTGGTGCTGGTGCTCTCGGTGGTGATGTGGTTCGCCTTCTCCGCCGGTGGTGACCGGTTCCAGTTCCGCGAGTCGTACCCGTGGATCCCGAACTGGGGCGTCAACTTCACCCTCGAGGTGGACGGCATCGCGCTCGTCATGCTGATGCTGATCGCGATCCTGGTGCCGCTGGTGATCCTGGCGTCCTGGCACGACGCCGAGGCGTCGAAGCGGTCCGTGCCGGCATACTTCGCGCTGCTGCTCGTCCTCGAGTGCACGATGATCGGTGTCTTCGCGGCCTCCGACATCTTCCTGTTCTATGTGTTCTTCGAGGTCATGCTGGTGCCGATGTACTTCCTGATCGGCAGCTACGGCGGCCACCAGCGGCAGTACGCGGCGGTGAAGTTCTTCCTCTACTCGCTCGTCGGTGGCCTGTTCATGCTGGCCGCGGTGATCGGCCTGTGGGTGGTCGGCGGGAAGACCTTCGACTGGCAGGCGCTCACCCAGGCGGAGTTCGCCACGGACACGGGCCGCTGGCTGTTCCTCGGCTTCTTCGTCGCCTTCGCGATCAAGGCGCCGTTCTTCCCGTTCCACACCTGGCTGCCGGACGCCGGTGGTGCCGCGCCGGCCGGTGCCGCCGCGCTGCTGGTCGGCGTGCTGGACAAGGTGGGCACGTTCGGCATCCTGCGGTACTGCCTGCCGCTGTTCCCGGAGGCGGCGCAGTGGTTCGCCCCGTGGGCGCTGGCGCTGGGCGTGATCGGCATCATCTACGCCGCGCTGCTGGCGGTCGGCCAGAACGACCTGAAGCGGTTGGTGTCGTACACCTCGATCGCGCACTTCGGGTTCATCGGCGTGGGTATCTTCGCGTTCACCACCCAGGCCGGCACCGGCGCGGTGCTCTACATGCTCAACCACGGCCTGGCCACCGGCCTGCTCTTCCTGGTGGTCGGCATGCTGATCGCCAGGCGTGGCTCGTCGCTGATCAGCGACTTCGGCGGCGCCGGCAAGCTGGTTCCGGTGCTGGCCGGTGTGCTCTTCTTCGCCGGTCTGGCCTCGCTCGCGTTGCCGGGCACCGCGCCGTTCGTCTCCGAGTTCCTGGTGCTGATCGGCACGTTCACGGTGAACAAGCCGGTCGCGGTGATCGCCACGCTCGGCATCATCCTGGCGGCGGCGTACGTGCTGTGGATGGTGCAGCGCACCACCCAGGGCACGCTGAACCCGGCCCTGACCGAGGTCGAGGGCATGCGTCGGGACCTCAGCCTGCGCGAGAAGGTCGTCGTCGCACCGCTGATCGCGCTGATCGTGCTGCTCGGCTTCTATCCGAAGCCGGTCACCGATGTCATCAATCCCGCCGTCCAGGCGACCATGCAGGACGTCGGCAAGTCCGACCCCGCCCCTGAGGTCGGCGGCGTCCAGGAGGCCGCAAAATGACCGAGCTCAAGCTGCCGTCGATCGACTACGCGGCGCTCGCTCCCATCCTGATCATGTTGGGCGCGGCCCTGTTCGGGGTCCTGGTCGAGGCGTTCGTGCCGCGCCGCCTGCGTAACCCGGTGCAGCTCGGGCTCGCGCTGCTGGCGGTGCTCGCGGCGACCACCATGGTGATCCTCAACTCGGACGACCGGCTGATCACCGCCGGTGGCGCGATCGCGGTGGACGGGCCGACGCTCTTCCTCCAGGGCACCATCCTGGTGCTGGCCGCGATGGCGCTGCTGCTGGTCGGCGAGCGCACGGTGGAGCGGGGTGGCGCGTTCGTGGCGCACGCCGCGGTCACCGCCGAGTCGGCGGAGGACCGCAAGCAGGCCGACGGCGTCGGCGGGGCCACCGAGGTCTACCCGCTGATGTCGTTCGCGATCGCCGGCATGCTGATCTTCGTGGCGGCGAACGACCTGCTGACCATGTTCATCGCGCTCGAGGTCTTCTCGCTGCCGCTCTACCTGCTCTGCGCGCTGGCCCGCCGCCGACGGCTGCTGAGCCAGGAGGCCGCGCTGAAGTACTTCATGCTCGGCGCGTACGCCTCGGCGTTCTTCCTGTTCGGCGTGGCCCTAATCTACGGCTTCACGTCCGGGATCCCGGGTCGCGGGGCCGACGTGGACTTCGCCACCGTGCACGCCGCGGTGAGCGAGTCGTCGTCCAGCCCGGTGCTGCTCTTCGCCGGCATGGCGCTGCTCTCCATCGGCCTGCTGTTCAAGGCCGCCGCCGCGCCGTTCCACGTCTGGACGCCCGACGTCTACCAGGGCGCACCGACGCCGGTGACCGGCTTCATGGCCGCCTGCACCAAGGTCGCCGCGTTCGGCGCGCTGCTGCGCGTCTTCCACGTGGCGTTCGCCGGGGCGTCGTGGGACTTCACCCCGGTGCTGGGCACGGTGGCGGTGCTGACCATGCTGGTCGGCGCGGTGCTCGCGGTCACCCAGACGGACATCAAGCGGCTGCTTGCCTACTCGTCGATCGCGAACGCCGGCTACCTGCTCGTCGGGGTGCTGGCGCCGAGCCGGGAGGGGCTGTCCGGGACGATGTTCTACCTGGCCGCGTACGGCTTCTCGGTGCTCGCCGCGTTCGCCGTTGTGACGCTGGTGCGCGACGCCGACGGCGAGGCCACCCACCTGTCCCGCTGGGCCGGGCTGGGGCGCCGGTCGCCGTTCTTCGCGGCGATCTTCACCTTCATCCTGCTGGCGTTCGCCGGTATTCCGCTGACCAGCGGGTTCACCAGCAAGTTCGCGGTCTTCGGCCCGGCGCTGGAGGCGAACCAGACCTGGCTGGTGATCGCCGGCGTGTTGACCAGCATGGTGCTGGCCTTCCCGTACCTGCGGGTCGTGGTGATGATGTGGCTGTCCGAGCCTGGTGAGGCGACCCCGACGGTGACCGTGCCGGGTGCGCTCACCTCGGCGGCCCTGGTCATCGGCGTGCTGGCCACGCTGGCGCTCGGTGTGGTTCCCGGCCCGCTGCTCGACCTGACCACGGGTGCCGCCGAATTCGTGCGATGACAGAGGTGATCTCTGCGGGGGCCGGTACGCCGTGGCGTGCCGGCCCTCGGCCCGTATCCCCCTCGACGAGCAGGTCGAACGGGTGTGGCATGGTTGAGGACGTGGTGAACCCGGCTGGCGAGCGTTCAGGTCAGTTCGGCGCGCTCGGCCTGCACCTGGCCGACCCGCGCGTCGAAGCGTCCGTGCTGGGCGTGCTCGACCGGGTCGAGGTGGATCTGCGGGCCAGCGTGGCGAGCGCGGACCCGCTGGTCACCGAGGCGGCCCGGCATCTGGTCGAGGCCGGCGGGAAGCGGTTCCGCCCGTTGCTGGTGGCGCTGGGCGCCCAGTTCGGCGATCCGGAAGCCGCCCACGTCGTCCCGGCCGCCGTGGTGATGGAACTCACCCACCTGGCGACGCTCTACCACGACGACGTGATGGACGAGGCCGCCGTGCGGCGGGGGGCGCCGAGCGCCAACTCCCGCTGGACCAACTCGGTGGCCATCCTGGTCGGCGACTATCTCTTCGCCCGGGCGGCGGACATCGCCGCCGACCTCGGCCCGGAGGCGGTACGCCTTCAGGCGCGTACGTTCGCCCGGCTGGTGCACGGCCAGATCGCCGAGACGGTCGGCCCGCGCGACACCGACCCGGTGGCCCACTACCTGCACGTGATCGCCGAGAAGACCGGTTCGCTCATCGCCACCTCGGCCCGTTTCGGCGGCATGTTCGGCGGCGCGTCCAGGGAGCACATCGAGGCCCTGGCCGAATATGGCGAGATCATCGGCGTGGCCTTCCAACTCTCCGACGACCTGCTCGACATCGCCAGCGAGTCGGTGCAGTCCGGCAAGACGCCCGGCACCGACCTGCGGGAGGGGGTGCCCACCCTGCCGGTGCTGTACGCGCTCGCGGCCGACGACGCGGACGCGGCGAGCGTGCGGCTGCGGGAGATCCTGGCGACCGGCCCGCTCGTCGACGACGCGTTGCACGCCGAGGCGCTCGGCCTACTGCGCGAGTCCCCGGCGCTCAAGCGCGCCCGGGAGACGGTGCGCAGCTATGCCGAGGACGCCCGGGCCCGCCTGGTTCCGCTTCCCGAGGGTCCGGCCCGCCGCGCCCTGGAATCCCTCTGCGACTACATCGCCGACCGCACCAGTTGATCCCCGCCGCCGCGCACCTCGCGGGTGCCGGCGAGCAGGCGGGCGCCCAGGAGCATGAGCAGGGCGGCCAGGAGCATGGCGGCGGCCGCCGTCAGCCACATGGCGGGGTAGCCGGCGGCACCGGCCAGCGCGCCCAGTCCCAGCGGGCCCAGGCAGCCGCCCGCGTACACGCCGGTCTGGGTGATCGAGGTGGCGGCGGCCGGCGCCTGCGGGTGCAGGCGGACCACCGCGAAGTTCATCAGCCCGGGCCAGGCCCAGCCCAGTCCGAAGCCGAGCACCACGCCCGCCACCAGCGGCGCCGGGCCGGGCACCGCGAGCAGGACCAACCCCACCGACCCGGTCAGCAGCATCGCGGCGATCAGGCCGACGTGTCCGCTCGTCCGCCGGTCGGCCAGCCAGCCGACGCCGACGCGGGCGAGGACGCACACCGCGCTGCCGAGCGTCAGCGTCAGGCCGGCGAGGCCGGGGGAGAGACCCCGCCCGGCGGCCGAGTCGACCAGGAACGTGCCCAGCGCGTTCGCCGCGGCCGCGGCCAGCGTGGCGGCCACCCCGATCACCACGAGTGGTCCGGTGCCGCCGTAGCGGCCGCCGGAGGCGGTCCGGGTGCGCCGGTCCCGCCCGGAGCGGGGTACGGCCGGTAGCGCAGCCAGCGCCACCCCGGCGGCCACCACGAACGCCCAGCGCCAGCCGGCGGTCAACGCGACCGTGGGCACCGCCACGCCGGACAGCAGCGTGGCCACCGGCACCGCGGCCTGCTTCACGCCGAAGGAGAGCCCCTGCCGGCGGGCCGGTACGTGCTCGGCCAGCGCGGCGTTGCTGGCGAGCTGGCCGAGGGCATTGGCGGCGGCGCTGAGCGCGAGCAGCGTCATCAGCACGGGGTAGGAGCGGACCAGTCCGGCCACGGCCAGCATCGAGCCGGCGGAGAGCAGGATGGCCACCCGGGCGACCGGCGCCGGCCCGTACCGCTCGACCAGGGCCCCGGAGGGCACCGAGGTGAGCGCGCTCACGCCGAAGTAGACGGAGACGAGCAGGCCCAGACCGGCGGGGCTGAAGCCGAGTTCGTCGCCGAGTTGCACGGCGAGGCCACCGACCATGAAGACGGGCAGCACGCAGGCGATCGTGGTGACAGTGGCGCCCGCGCCCACGGTGACCGCGCGGCGGCCCGCGGGCGGGGCGGACCGTGAAGTTGTTTCGGTCATCGCCGGTAAACCTACGCCAGGACGTTTTCGCTGCTGATCGTGTCCGCGGCGGTACCGTCTGTGCCCGACAATCTGGCATCCTCCACCCGAACAGGCATTTCGCACTCGGCCTGTTTTTCATATGGTGTAAGTCCCCGGCGGCGGAGGTGGTTGTGCGCGACCCTCTGGCGGAGCCTTCGGACCTGATCCGCAGTGTCTCCCGCGCGCTTCGAGTGCTCGAATCGGTCGGCCGTGCGCCGAGAGGGCTCACCGTGAAGCAGATCGCCCGCCGCTGCGAGCTGACCGTCGCCACCACCTACCACCTGGTGCGCACGCTCGCCTACGAGGGTTACGTGATCCGTCGGGAGGACGGGACGTACATCGTGGGGTTGGAGGTGGCCGACCGCTACCGCGAGCTGGTCACCGCGTTCCGCGGGCCGCCCGCGGTCGGCGAGGCGTTGCGGCGGGCCGCCGCCGACACCGGCTGGAGCCACTACCTGGGCCGCTTCGTGGGCGGGCAGGTGGCGGTGACCGCGTCCGCCGAGGGGCCGAGGTCGCCGTACCTGGAGGACCTGGTGCCCGGCTTCGACGAGGGCGCACACGCCACCGCCCTGGGCAAGAGCCTGCTCGCCACGCTCACCGCCGAGCAGCGTTCCCGCTACCTGCGCGAGTACGGCATGCGCCCGTTCACCACCGCGACCCTCACCACCACCGAGGCGTTCGAGGCCGACCTGGCCGCCGGTGACCGGCGTGGCATGCAGCTGGAGCTGGGGCAGTTCCGGCAGGGCGTGGCGTGCGCCGCCGTGCTCGTCGCCCCGGACAAGGACATGGAGCGGCGGGTGGTGCTGGCCTGCGCGCTGCCGGCCGGCGAGATGATGACCTCCGCCCGGGTGGTCCGGGCGAAGCTGCTCACCGCAGCCCGGGCCATCGCCGACGGGATCGCCACCGAGAACTGAGCTGACCTGCGGCTGAACCGTTCGGCGTCGCGGCACGTATGGAAGGGCGAACGCATCGCCGGTTCCCGCCGCCGGAAGCGAGGCACCGCCATCAGCGACCACGACGCCCAACTGCTCCGCGCGCTGCACGACGAGCACGCCGACGCGCTGTTCGCGCACGCCCTGCGGCTGGTCAACGGCGACCGGAGCCGGGCGGAGGACCTGGTGCAGGAGACGCTGCTGCGGGCCTGGCGGCATCCGGAGTCCCTGGATCCGCGGCGCGGCTCGGTACGCGCCTGGCTGTTCACCACCGCCCGGAACCTGGCCATCGATGCCTGGCGGCGCCGCTCCGCCCGGGTCGGCGAGGTGTACACCGACGAGCTGCCGGAAAACGCCGAGGCGGTGGACGAGACGGAGCGCGCGGTGGAGGCGTGGACCGTGGCCGAGGCGCTCAACCGGCTCAGCCCGACCCATCGGGAAGTGCTGATCGAGTGCTTCTACCAGGGACGGTCGGTGGCGGAGGCGGCGGCCCGGCTGGGCGTGCCACCCGGCACGGTGAAGTCGCGCACCCACTACGCGCTGCGCTCCCTGCGGTTGGCGCTGGCGGAGATGGGGGTGACCGGATGACCCGCTGCGAGTTCGCGCACGACGACGGGGCGTACGTGCTGGGCGCCCTCGCCCCAGCCGACCGGGTGGCCTACGAGCGGCACCTGGGCGGCTGCGCGCGGTGCCGGGAGGCGGTGGCCGAGATCGCCGTGCTGCCCGGCCTGCTGGGCCGCCTCGACCCGGCCGGGCTGGAGCAGTTCCTCGACGTCGGGCCGGAGACGTCACGGGTGCCCGCGCTGCTGGACGCCGCGCGGGAACGGCGGCTCCGGGACCGGTCGCGCTCCCGCCGCCGGTACGCGTTGACCGCGCTCGCCGCCGCCGCGCTCGCGGTGCTGACCGGTCTCGGGGTGTCGCTGGTGCAGCCGCCGGCTCAGCCGGCCGAGCCGCGGGTGGCGCTGACCGCCATGCGTCCGGTGGCCGGCCCGGCGCCGGTGCACGCCGAGGTGGGGCTGACCGAGACGCCGTGGGGCACGGAGGTCACCATGCGCTGCGGCTACGACAGACGGGCCGGGCACCGGGAGGCGTACACGTTCCGGCTGGTCGCGCACGGCCCGGACGGCGCCACCGAGCAGATCGGCTCCTGGCTGGCGGCCCCCGGCGACGACCTGCGCTTCACAGGCGTCACCCGGTTCACCAAGGGCGAACTGGTCCGCCTGGAACTGCTGCGCGGCAACGCCACCCCCGTCCTCGCCTACGACCTCCGCTGACCCCACCCCCGCTGCGGCGAATCGTGCGGGTTCGGCCCTGCACGCGGGCTGCCTGCCGTCTCGCCGGGGCGCATAGCGCAAGGTCGGCGACGAGGCGCGGGGTCAGAGCGCGGGTACGGGGTGGCGGGCGGCGGCGCGGGTGCGGTGGGTGTGGCGCAGGGCGTCCGCGGAGAAGATCATCAGGGCCAGCCAGACCAGCGCGAAGCCGGCGAGCCGAGCCGGCGGCATCGGCTCGTGGAAGATGAGCACGCCGCAGCCGAGCTGCAGGATCGGGGCGAGGTACTGCAACATGCCGACGGTGGACAGCGGCAGCCGGTTCGCCGCCCCGGCGAACATCAGCAGCGGGATCGCGGTGGCGGCGCCGGCCAGCACCAACAACGCGGTGTGTCCCGCCGACACGTGCCCGAACGTCAGGCCACCCCGGGTGGTGAGCCAGCCCAGGTATGCCAGGGCGGGCAGCGCCAGCACCGCCGACTCGACGAAGAGCCCTTCGGCGGCGGGCAGGGCGAGTCGCTTCTTGAGCAGGCCGTAGCCGGCGAAACTGAACGCCAGGGTGAGTGCCAGCCAGGGCAGCCGGCCGTAGTCGACGGCGATCACGGCGACCGCGAGCGTGCCGACGGCCAACGCCACCCACTGCGCCGGGCGCAGCCGCTCCCGCAGCAGGAAGACGCCGAACAGGACCGACACCAGCGGGTTGATGAAGTAGCCGAGTGCGGTCTCCACCACCCGGGCGGAGTTCACGCCGTAGATGTAGGTGCCCCAGTTGACCGCGATCAGTGCGGCGGCGAGCCCGATGGCGGCGAGGGTGCGGGGCCGTCGGGCCATCGTCCGCAGGAACGCGACGTGCCGCGTCGCGGCCAGCAGCAGCGCCACGAACACCACCGACCAGAGGATCCGGTGCGCCAGGATCTCCACCGGCCCGGCCGGCCGGAGCAGCTTGAGGTAGATCGGGAAGAAGCCCCAGATCAGGTATGCGCCGATGCCGTACAGGTAGCCGAGCCGGAGCTGGTTCACCCCTCCACCGTAAGGGGCGAATCGGCGAGCGGATCCTTTCCGGTGACCGGCGTCACCCGCATGTCCAGCTCCATCCAGCGATCCGGCGCGGTCGGCTGGAACCCGAGCTTCGCATACACCCCGTGCGCGTCCACAGTGGCCAGGACGAGCCGGAGTACGCCCAGCTCGGCGAGGTG
Source organism: Micromonospora sp. DT31 (assembly GCF_049841795.1). Lineage (NCBI taxonomy): Bacteria > Bacillati > Actinomycetota > Actinomycetes > Micromonosporales > Micromonosporaceae > Micromonospora > Micromonospora sp. DT31. The sequence continues at coordinate 168,393 of NZ_JBNCKZ010000009.1, forward strand.
GTCGCGGGCGGCCCCGGCGAGCCAGGTGCCCAGCCCTCGACCCCGCTCGGCGCGGTCGACGTAGACGTCGCAAAGCCAGCCGAACGTGGCCCGGTCGGTGACCACCCGGGCGACCGCGACCTGGCAGCCGTCCCCGGGCCGGTAGACGCCGAAACCGATCGAGCCGGCGAAGGAGCGCTCGATCGTCTCCCGGTCCCGCCCCACCGCCCAGTACGAGTCCGTGGCGAGCCAGGTGTGCACCCGCTCCAGGTCGATGCGGTCCGGGTCGGTGCTGATCTGGTAGCCGTCGGCGCGGGTCAAAGTGAACACCCGACCGACGCTAGCGTCGCCCTCCGGTCCGCTCACCGGCCAATTCCCGCGATGTGGCCCGTCGGTCCCGGCCGGGCGCACCGGCCGGGACCGACGGGGAGCCTCAGTCGCGGTCCAGGACGGCGCCGAGGATCCAGGTGACGATGCCGACGAAGAGCGCACCCAGCACCGCGGCCGGCCAGAAACCGTCCACGTGGAAGGGCAGGCCGGCCTCGCCGGCGATCCAACTGGTCAGCAGGAACAGCAGTCCGTTCACCACGAGCGCGATCAGGCCGAGGGTCAACAGGTAGAACCCGCACCCCACGTTCTTGATGATCGGTTGGAGCACGGCGTTGACCACCCCGAAGATCACCGCGACCAGCACCAGCGTGATCACCGTTTCGGTGGTCGACTCGGAATCGAGCGTGATACCCGGGATGATCAACGTGGCGAGCCAGAACGCCACCGCCGTCGAGGCCACCCGGATCAGAAGACCCTTCAGGAAATCCATGGCCGGGATCGTGCCACGCCGGTTCGACAGGCGAAACCCACGCCGGTGGCTCAGTGGCGCGCCGGTCGACCGACCAGTTGCGACTCGATCGACGTCGGCGAGAGCAGAGCCCACCGCAACGCCCGCCGGTTGACCACCGCCACCATGTCCTCGCGGATGCGGGTCAGCCAGTCGGCGGAGCCGCCGAGGCCCAGCGCCGTGCCGGCCAGGGTGGCCTCGGCCGGATCGAGCGGTTGCAGGATCGCCAGATCGGCACGTGCCAGCGCGGGCGTGTCCGCCGGGGTCAGCTCGTCGCGCACCACCAGGACCGACTGCCAGGCCCGGCCCGCGCCCACCTCCGGCGCCACCGGGCCGACGTCGACCACCAGCAGCAACGGGTGCAACGGCGAACCGGGCCCACCGTCGACCGGCCGCCCCGGCGGCAGCAGCGGCACTCCGCCGCCCACCGCACCGACCCCGCGTACGAACGACTCCCAGGCCCGGGGCCGGCCGGTCTGCACCACCACCCGCGCACCCAACGCCAACGCCCGCAACGCGAGCAGCTGGGCGGTGCGCACGCCACCGACCAACAGCACCCGGGTCGGCGCCGGCCGGAACAGGCGCACGGCCAGCGCCGCACCGTGCCGATTGGCGCCCACCATCAGGCCGGACGCGCCCGCCGGCAGTTCCAGGACGGGCGGCGGCGACCCGGCCGGCGGCGTGGCCCCACCGGGCACCGCCAGCGGCAGCGTGGCGGCCAGCCCGAGGAGGTGCTCCCCGTCGAGGCGGCGCAGCTCCCCGCCCAGGTCACCGACGACCCGGCGCAGCGTGCGTTCCGCCGCCGCCAGCTCCGCCGCGCTCCCGGCGGCCACCCGTACGGTCAGGTCGGCCGGGGCCGGCGTGGAGTCCTCGCGGGGCCCGATGGTCAACGCGACGGTGGTGGCGACCGCCGGCACGGCCAAGACCCGGGACACCAGCCCGCGGGCGGCCTCGCCCCGCGCGTCCGGCCACCGGCGCAGTCGCCAGGTGGCCTGCGTCAACCCGCCCACGGCGAGCACCGGCCAGGTCTCCCTGACCGGTGCGCCGGGCTCGTGGTGGGCCAGCTCGGCGACCACCCGCAGCGCCGCCGGGCCGCCCAACGGCCGGGTGGCGAGCGGACCGAGCCGGCGGACCAGCCGCCGGACCGTCCCGGAGAGCGCCCGCAGCAGTTGCTCCTCCGACCAGCCGTCGGCCCGCAACGCCCGCACGGCCAGCACCACACGCGTCCGCCCGGCCAACGCGCCGTCGGTGAGCTGCCGGTAGGACGTGCCGACCGGACCGGCCGCGACCGCCGGCACGGGCGCGGCGGAGGCGGCGAAGACGAGTTGCAGCCGGATCGCCGGCGCCTCCGGGCCGACCGGGGGCGGCAGGTCCATCGGTGCGGGCAGCTCACCGGCGCGGTCGCCCAGCAGGTCGTCCGGGTCGCCCAGCTCCAGCAACACGGTCAGGCCGGCGGCGTCGTGCAGCACGGCGGCCGGACCGCCGGTCAGTTCCGTGGCGCCCAGCACGGCGCCGGGCCGGAGCAGCTCCAGCAGGGCCGTCGGCTCGGCCGTCGCCGGCAGCGCGCGCCGACGGGCCAGGTACGCGACAGCGACGGCGAGCCATTCGTGGAGCCACCGGCCCCGCACCCGGACCCAGGTGGCGGGCAGCAGCAGCGCCGCGGCCAGCAGCGCGACGGCGGTCACCACCATCCCCCGCCCGAGGGTCGCCACCAGCAGAGCCGCCGCGGCCTGGGTCGCCACGACCTGGCCGGCGCCCAGCCGGAGAGCCGGCCGTCGTGCCCACCGGGCCGAGGGTGCGGAATCGGATGCCGGCCGGTCGGTGGTGGTCGCGGTCACCGCACCTCCCGTCGGACTCGCCGTGGCATCAGAGTGGCTCATCGTAGTGTGCAGGTTGTCCACAGGGGAGCCCGGGGGGTAGCAGAACCGAACCAGGGCGGCTACCGTCAGCGACGAAATCGTTGAGCCCGCACGCCCGCCGCCCCCGCTTTCCCCGTCGTCGTCCGCGGGGTGTGCGCCGACGAGTCCACGGTGGTCACTCCAGGTGGCCAGCCACGACCGAGGAGACGAGGTGACGCCCGGGATGTCCCAGACCCAGGCAGAAGCAGCGGTGATGCAGCAGACCGCCGCGAAGTTCGAACAGGTCGACCAGTCACTGCAGAGCATGCTCAGCGGCCTGATGGCCGAGCTGGAGGTGTTGCAGCAGGCCTGGCGAGGCGCCGGTGGGCGCTCGTTCGAGCAGGTCAAGCAGCAGTGGGCGCAGGATCAGGCGACGCTGCAGCGTGCGCTGCGTGAGACCGCCACCGCGATCCGCACCGCCGGAGCGCACTACGACGCCTCCGACACCGAGGCCGCTGGTCGGGTGGCGGGCACCAACCGCGGCATCCAGCTGCCGCTCTGACTACCGGAAGGATTGATCACATGGAGCACGGTGTGCTGGTCGTCAACTTCGCCGCCCTGCAGCAGGCAGGCGGCGACATCCAACGGGCGTTGTCCACCCTGGAGAGCCAGCTCGGTCAGCTCGAACGCGACGCCGCCCCGCTGGTGGCGACCTGGAACGGCGAGGCCCGAGAGGCGTACGAGATGCGGCAGGCCCGCTGGCGGTCGGCCTCCCAGGACCTGCAGGCGATGCTGCGTGACATCAAGCTGGCCGTGGACGACTCCGCGGCCGACTACCTCGACACCGAGAAGCGCAACACCAACCTGTTCCAGTGAACCCACGCGGCCCGGGTGTCCGACCCGGGCCGCGTGGCGTTCAGGCGGGATCGGCCGGGTGCCAGCGTCGCCGTGCCCCGCGCGGCAGCACCAGGGCGAGCGCCGCCACGAGCGCCACCGCCCCGCCGGTCACGCCGGCCACCAGCACCGCCCGGTACCGGGCGGTGCTCCGGCGGGACTGCCGGGCGAGCGCGGCCGGGTCCGGCCGGTCGGCGGGAAGCGCCGCGCCGGGCCGGGGCCGACCGTCCGGGCCACCGGGTGACTCGGTCACCGCGCGGTACGGATTAAGCACCCCCGCCCCGTAGGCCGCGGCGCGCCCCGGCGCCGGGTCGGCGGCGGCCACGATCCGCCCGGCCACCTCGCCGGCGCTGAGCCGGGGCCGATACTCCCGCAGAAGCGCCGCGGTGCCGGCCACGAACGGCGTGGCGTAACTGGTCCCCTCCGCCCGGTGGTGCCCCTGCCCGGGAGCCGCCATCAGCACCTCGCTGCCCGGGGCGACCAGGTCCACGTACGGGCCGGTCTGGGAGAACACGGAGCGGGCCCCGTCCCGCCCGATCGCACCGACCCCGAGCACCCCGTCGTACGCCGCCGGGTAGGGCCGGGGGTCGCCGTTGTCGTGCAGGTTCCCGGCGGCGGCCACCACCACCACGTCCCGCCGTACCGCATAGGCGACCGCGGCCCGCACGGCCGGGTCGTCCGCGTACAGCACGACCGAGAGGTTGAGCACGTCGGCGTCGTGGTCCACCGCCCAGCGGATCGCCCGGGCGAAGTCGGCGGCGTCGACCGTGCGCCCCGACTCCCGCCCGTCGACGACCTGTTGTTCGCTGACCCGTACCGGAAGGATGCGCGCGTCCGGCGCCAGCCCGCGGAACGCGACGCCGGGCCGGGTGGCGGCGGCGATGATGCTCGCCACCCCGGTGCCGTGCCCGGCGCAGTCCCGGCTGCCGTCCCCGCCCGGGTCGAGGAAGTCGGCACCGGGAAGCACCCGGCCGGTGAGCTGCGGATGGGACCGGTCCACCCCGGAGTCGACCACCGCGACCACGACCCCGGCGCCGGTGGCGAGCGGGGCGAGCCGGTCCGGCGCGTACCGTTGCTGGGGCCACGGCTGCTCCGCCACCGGGCGGGCCGGCGCGGGCGGCGTGGTGCAGCCGGCCGGCGCCGCCGCCACCGGGGCGACCGGGGCAGCGGCGACGAGAAGCGTCGCCACGGCGGCCAGGGCGGGGTGGGCGACCGGCCGATACATCGACGACCTCCGTAACGTGTCAACTCCGGAACGGGATGTTAGCGCCTCGCCGGGTTCGCGGGCGTCCGTCGATGGCCGGAGGTCGCGATCTGGCCGTCACCTTGTAGGTTGTAGCCGATGCCTGTGGCCTGTTCACGGAAGGAGAGGTGGCCGTGACCGGATGGGAACCGGCCACCGAGGCCGAGGTGGCGATGTGGGACGCGTTGCGCGCGCAGGACCAGCAGCGATACTTCCACGTCCTGACGCGCGTCGACCTGCTCCTGCCGGTCACCGGTGGGTCGCCCGACGGTTGGGGCACCTGGACGTCCGGCGGTCGTACGCACGTGCTGGCCTTCACCTCAGCCACCGCGCTGCGGGCCAGCATGGGGGAGCACGCGGGCGCGACCCGCCGCGTCCCCTACCCGGACCTGGCTGGTGGTTGGCCCGACCCGGAGTGGTGGTTGGCGGTGAACCCCGGCCTGCCGATCGAAGGTTACCTGCCCGCCTGGTACGTCTCGCAGCTGTCCCGGGGCGAGGTGCGGCTGCCCGGCCGGACGATGGGCGCCCGCGCTCGTCTGGAACGCGTGGAGGCCGCGGCCCGCAACGGGGTGCCCGACCGCCCACCTCCCGCCGTCCCCGGCATGCCGCTGCCACCTCCGCCCGTCCCGCCGTCCGCTGTTCCGCCACTCGCGGTGCCGCCACCCGCTGTTCCGCCGCCCGCGGTGCCCCCGGCGCGTGGCGGCCGGGCGGCCGACGGGGACGAGCCGGCGACGGTGCCGTCACGCACCGGTTCGCTCCTGGGTCGGCGCCTGCCGACCACGCCGCCCCGCCGCCGGGACCGGCAGACCGGCGACCCGGGCCGGGCCGCCGACGCCGACGCCCTCGACGGGTGGTTGACCGATCTGCGTCGCCGGCCGGACGAGCCGGATCCCTTCGCGGCCGCCGGGTCCGCGCCGACCGACGAGTCGACGCCCGTGCCGCCCGCACCCGCGCGTTCCTTCTTCGAACCCTCCTCCGGACGCTCGCCCCGGCGCGCCTCACCGCTTGACGACCCCCACCGACCCGCCGACCGGGCGGCCCTGCCCTCCCGGTTCGCCGGCGGCCAGCCGTTCCCGCGCCGCCGGCCCCTCAACGAGCCGGTACGGGAGGACCCGACCCGGGCGTTCCCCGCGGAGGTGCCCGCACCGGCTCCGGCACCCCGGCCGGACGAGCCGGCGACGACGTTCCGACCGACCCGCCCTGAGGACACCGCCGGGACACTGCCCCGGCGGCACACCGCCCCGGCCGCGCCCCCACCTGTCGTACCGGCGCCGGCCGTGCCCGCCCCGGAGGCGTGGACCAGCCCGGCGGACGCTGCCGACCCCGACGCCTCCCGCTGGGCAGGGCTAGACGACACCGCGGTGGTCGAAGCCCCGGCGGTCGCCGAGCCGGTGTCCGCCCCGCCCCTGCCGCGCCGCGACTTCACCCCGATCGTCATCGAGGGCACCGTCATCGAGGCGCGTGACCTGACCGAGCCGCCGGCCACCGAACCTCCGGCGTCCGTCGACCAGGCCGCGCCGGTCCCGGTGGGCCCACCGCAGACTTCCTGGGGGTACGGGGCAGACCCGATTATCGCGGACAGCGCCGCGACCCGCCCGCTCGACACCGCACCGCCACCCGACGAGAGGGCGACCCGGTTCGGGGAGCCGACGGTGCCACTGGGCTCGCGGTTCGAGCCGACGGTCCCCCTGAGCCCGGGGCCGGAGCCGGCGGTGTCGATGTTCGAGCCCGCGGAGGAGGCGTCGGCACCGCCGAGGTCGGACGTGGAGCCGACGATCTCCCTGTTCGAGCCCGCTTCGCCGCCGGTCGAGCCGACGGTGCCGCTCGGGTCGCCGGTCGAGCCGACGGTGCCGTTGTTCGCCCCGTCACTGACGGCGGACGAGGAAACCGTGCCGCTGGCCCCGGACACCGCGCCGACGATGTCGTTGTTCGAGCCGACGGCGTCCAGGTCGCAGTCCGCCGAGTCGACCGTGTCGCTGTTCGAACCGACCACGCAGCCCGAATCGGAGCGCACGACGCGGTTCGCGTCCGGCGAACCGACCGCCCCGCTGCCCGAGCCGATGCCGACCGCCTCGGAACCGACGCCGACCGCGTCGCTGCCGGCGCCGGAGCCGAGGCCGGTCGCGCCGGAGCCCGCGCCCGTCGACCCCGCACCGTCCACCCCCGTCGAGGAGGCGGAGTTCGTGCCGGCGAACGAGGTGGAGGAGGAGTTGCTGGCCGCGGCCGGCAGCGGTCGTACCGACGGTTTCCTCACCACCCTGCTGCTGGCCCGGGTGTTGCTGCCGGTCTCGGCGGACTCGATTCCGGGCAGCCGGCTCGGTGACCCCGGCTTCGTCTGGCGCACCGAGCCGGTCGACGGGCAGCCGTGCGTCTCGGTCTACACCTCCACCCAGCGACTCGCCGAACACGCCCCCGGCCCGGTCGAGACCGTACGGGTCAAGTTCGTCCAGCTCATCCGCCGGTGGCCGGACGTGAACTGGTCGTTCCAGGTGAACCCGGGCAGCCCGGTCGGTGCCACCTACCCCGGGGAGCAGGTCCTCGCGCTTGCCAACTGGGCCGCCGAGGTCGGTCTGGGCGACGACGTCGAGCCGGAGCCGGCGCCCGCCGCGCCCGAACCGGCCGCGGGTTCGAGGCCGGCGGCGCCGGTCGGCGGGAACCGGCCGGTGGCCATGCAGAAGGCGATCCCGGCCAGCCAGCTCTCCTACTACCTGGAGCGGGGCTACGACCGGGTCTCCGGCTTCGTGCACCGGGCCGGCGAGCTGGCGCACCTGCGTACCCCGGCGCAGTTGTTCGACGCGCTCGGGCTCGGCCACCCGGGCTCGCCGTTCTCCCGCGACGCCGAGGAGATCTACCTGCTGCGCTGGCCGGCCTACCGGCCGAGTCTCTACCGGATCCCGTACGGCGGGCAGAACGAGTCCGCGATGCGGGCGATGGAGGGCTGGGTGATCGAACGCCCCCCGTTCCGCGGCAACGGCTTCGCGCCTGGTGAGAGCAGCGACGTGATCGCCGAGTTCAAGGTGGACAGTGCCCGGCTCCCGCACGGTGCCGAGCTGTGGCGCGTCGGCGCGGACGGCGGCACCCGGCTGGTCGCGGTCCTGGACACCGACGCGCTGCTCTGGCGGAAGGCGGACGAGGCGTGAGCCGCGACGGCTACGTGGCCCGCTGGCAGGGCCGGGAGTACCAGGCCAGCCCGGATGGCGACGACGTGCGCCTCTACCAGCCCGACCCGGGTGCGGGCTTCACCGAGGTACGCCCCGGACGGCACGTCCGGGTGGTGCCGGCCGTCGAGGTCGACGACCTGGCGTACGTGCGGACCACCTGTAGGTGGCAGGGGCAGCCGTTCATCGTGCTGGCCGAGCACGACGGCTGGCTGCGGCTGGAGTACACCGGGGGGCGTTGGCCGGTGGCCGAGGCGATGGGGCTGGAGGCGTTCGACTTCGGCGTCTACCAGGGTTGGGCACCCGCGGCCGAGGTGACCGACCTGGGTGAGCAGCGGGTCTGAGTCAGGACTTCGCCCAGCGCAGGATCTCGCCGAGCACCAGCTCCCGGGCCTCCACGTGCGGGAAGTGCCCGACGTCGTCGAGCAGCCGCCACTCGTACGGGGCGGTGACGTAGCGGCCGGAGCCCTGCGCGGTGCGGGGCAGCGAGGCCTGGTCCAGCGCGCCGTGCAGTTGCAGGGTCGGGGTGACGAGCGGCTTCTGCATCAGCTTCACGAACCGGTAGCCGTGCAGCCGCAGCACCGAACGGAACGCCCAGCGGTAACCCTCCAGTGCGCAGAACGCGGCCTGCGGTATCTGCATCGCCACCCGGCAGCAGCGGGCGTAGTCGGCGAAGTCGGGGCCGGACACCCAGCGGGGCCCACCCCACCGGCGCAGCATCTCCTCCACCTCGGCGGCGCCGTCCCGGGTCAGCACGTGCTCGTAGCGGGGGAGCTGGAACTTCAGGGTGGCGGTGGCCGAGGCGAACTGGCCGCGCGGGTCGGCGACGATGGCGGCGCGCAGCCGCAGCGGGTGCGGTGCGCCGAGCACCACGAGCCGCCGGACCAGGGTGGGGTGGAAGGACGCGGCGGTCCAGGCGATGAGCCCGCCCGCGCCGGTGCCGACCACCGTGGCGGAGCGTTCGCCAAGCGCGCGGATCAGGCCGGCGACGTCGGCGGCGAGCGTGTAACCGTCGTACCCCCGGGGTGGTTTGTCGCTCGCCCCGTAGCCACGCAGGTCGACGGCGACGGCGCGGAAGCCGGCGTCGGCGACGGCCGGGAGCATCTCGTGCCAGGCGTACCAGTATTCGGGGAAGCCGTGCAGGAACAGCACCATCGGGCCGGTGCCGGCCTCGACAACGTGGAACCGGCTGCCGTTGGCGCCGACGAACCGGTGCGTCCACGGCCCTTCGGGCAGGACGCAGGACTCGTCGGCGAACCCGCCGCGCTGGTCGGTCATGGGGCACAGCCTAGGGCCGCCGGTCGCAGACCGGACCCGCAGGTGACCAGGATCAGGGATTTCTCCGGGCGGGGACCAAGGGTCGCGTACGCCGCCCCGCTCATCGACTGGTGACTACGCCGCTACCGGGCGTCAGTCGTTGATGATCCGCATCGGCATGCCGGGCCCGCAGTCGACTGAGCGGTCCCGCGCGGTGAGCCGCAGCGTGACCAGGTCGCCCTTGCGCAGTTCGCCGGCGTTCGGGCCGTACACCGCGTACTCCGTGCCGTTCTCGTCCATCAGCCCGTAGCACGGCCCGGACCCGCCCCGGGTGATCCAGCCGGCGACGACGCCCGTCGGCCGGTTGTCGGTCGGCGTCTTCGGCGGCCCGGTGGGCCGGCGAAGCGTCGGCAGGTCGGTGGCGGACAGCGGCGTGGGGCGATCGGCGGGCGAGGCGGGGCCGCTCGCGGCCGGCTGGTGGTCGTCGGACACGGATCCTCCGTCTCGGCCGCGCCGGCGATCAGCGCCATCGCGGGGCGGCCGGCAGCGTGGTGCGGGTGTCGAGCGGATGGGACGCGGGCGGGGTACGTCGGGTTCCCGGAACGGGCGATGCCCGGGCGGGGGAACCGCCCGGGCATCGTGTCGTGCGTCGATCAGTGGATCAGGAGAAGCGGACCTTCACCGAGGTGCCGTTCTGCTCCAGAACCTTGATTTTGGTGCCGGTGGCCGGGAGCTTGACGCCGTGGTTCGGCAGCTCCGGGTACCAGTACTGCTTGGTGTCGTCGAACAGCGGCTGCGCCGCCTGGCCGCGGATGTACTGCGGCTGGCTGTTGAGGTGCAGCGTGAACGAGTCGGCCTTCTTCAGGCTGAACGGCGCGTCGTAGACCTGGACGCGGGCCCGCCAGGGCTGGCCCGTCAGGTTGTAGATCGGCCGCGGGTGCGCGTCGATGATCATGTTCCGACCCTCACCCGGGTGCGCGAACGTGTCGTTGTCCGCGAACCGGAGGTTCCAGTAGGAGATCAGCAGACCCTCCTGGTACGCGTAGTGGTCCACGTAGTCCGGGCGGGTGTTCGCGTAGCCGAAGAAGTACGGGCCCGTCTTGAGGTACTTGTCGTACGAGACGTACGACCGGTTGCCCGCGATGTAGTAGTTGTCGAACTTACGGGTGTAGGTCTCCTCGACGATGCTGAAGCCGCTGAGGGTCCAGCCGTTCGCACCGGCCTCGGCGCCGTCGGTGAGGAGCGTCTGACCGTCGGCGGTCACGGTGATCGCGTCACCGTAGAAGCCACCCTCGGAGACGCCGCCGTCCGTCTGGTAGCGGAGCCGGAACTGCACGACGTTGCCGGCGACCGCGTCCATCGGGATGTTGATGTCGACCCACTGGCCGTTGCTGGAGCCGTCCAGGGCGTAGCGCCCGGGGGAGATCTCCTTCAGCGGGGCGCCGTTTGCCGTACCGGGCAGCGAGGCCCAGGTCTGGCCACCGTCGGTGGACGCCTCGAAGAACAGGTAGTCGTAGTCCGCCTCGATGCTGTAACGGCCCTTCATCGACAGCGCGGCGCTGGTCTTCCCGGTGAGGTCGACAGTGCGCGTCATCGCGTTGTTCAGGTCGTCGTCGTTGCCCGAGAAGAACTGCTTCGTACCCTCGAACGGCTTGCCGTTCTGGAACGTGTACTCCCGCTGCGGCAGCACCACCACGGCACCCTGGGCCTTGTCGGAGTTGTACTCCTGCGGGCCCAGCTGCATCGTGCGCTGCTGACCGGCCACGACCACCTCGTAGTCGAGCCAGCCGAGCTGGAGCTTGTTCCAGGCGCCCAGGTCGCCACCGCGATCGCCGATGCCGGCGTCGTTCTTGGCGCCGAGCCGGCTCTGGGCCATCAGGGTCCAGTGCTCGTTGTTGTTGTCCCCACCACTGACCACGTTGTAGTCGTCCGGCAGACCGAGGTCGTGGCCGTACTCGTGGTAGAAGACGCTGCGGCCACCGTTTTCCGGCTGGATCGTGTAGTCACCGATCCAGACGCCGGTGTTGCCGATCTGGGTGCCGCCGGCCGGGAAGTTCTCCGGGCCGGTGTTGCCCTGGTCGCTGGCGAAGGCGTACCACCTGTGGCTCCAGATGGCGTCCTCGCCCTGGTACGGGTCACCGTCGGCCTGGTCGCCGCCGGCGTGGACGATCTGGAAGTGGTCGATGTAGCCGTCCGGCTCGTTGAAGTTGCCGTCGCCGTCGAAGTCGTACCGGTCCCACTCGTCCATCGCCTTGACGTCCGCGGCGATCTCCGCGTCGGAGCGGCCCTGCGCCTTCTGGTCGGCGACCCACTGGTTGGCGGCGTCGCGGACCAGAGCCCAGGTGTTGTTGCAGACGTTCGAGGCGCACGGGTAGCCGTCGGAACGACCGTAGCGGGCCTCGTTGTACTTGACCTTCACCCAGTTGGTGACCTCGCCGTCGACGCTGTACCGACCCGAGGACTGGGCCTCGTAGTACTGCTTCACCGACTCGTCACCCGGGTTGGTGCCGAAGTACAGCTGCCGGTAGTGGTCGGCGCTGTAGTCCGCCTGCCACACCGTCGAGTTGTCCACCGCCCGGTTGGGCTGCGGGATCTGGTTGACGCGCGGACCGTCGAACCGGGTCGGGCCCGGGGTGTCCGGGTCGGTGTCCTGGTCCGGGTAGTTCGGGTGCCGCTCGTCACCGAACTCCGCGAGGATGACGAAGATCTTGTCAGTCCGCTCGCGGGAGAGTTCGACGTACTGGTCCTCGGTCGGACCGGTGCCGGTCGCGGTGCTCCGGGCGGCCTTGCCCGCCGCGGCACCGCTGGTAGCCCGCTCGCCGACCTTGACGACCGTGCTGCCGTTGATCTTTCGGGCCTTCGCCCTGCCGGACAGGACCTTGCTGAGGCCCTCCTGACGCAGCGCGCGCCGCTTCTCCTCGAGCGGGTTGGGCAGGTCGTGCTCAGCCTGCGCAGGCTCGGCCACCGACGGAGCGGCGGTAGGCAACGTCGGCGTCGGCGCGGCGCTGGCGGCCGTGCCTGCCATCAGCCCCGTCGCGGTCAGCGAAAGCCCGAGCAGACCCACTGCGACTTTGCGCACGTGGTACCTCCGGTGTGAGGGAACCGGCCCGACTGGGGGTACGGGCCGGCGGAAACGTCCCACGAGTGGGACCAATGGTGAACATAGACACTGCTGAGACCGGTGGGAAGATGCCTGCGTCGATTTGTGGCAACTTTTTGTTCGCGGCGACCTTTGCCGTCACATGATCGATTGTCATCGGGTGGCTGACCTGCGGCGATGCGCGAACCGACAATTACAGTGACAGTCATGGATTAATGCGACGAGGGCGGGCCGGGAGCGCGTTTGTCGCTCCCGGCCCGCCCCCGTCGGTTCGTTCAGCTCCGCGCCGGAACCACGTACACCATTGCGTACGCGTTGTCCCGTGCGGCCCACACGATGCCGATCGAGACGCCGTACTGGACGCGCGAGTCACGCGGGTTGCCGGTGCCGAGCACGATCGCCCCGCCACCCAGCTCCTCGCCGTACCAGTCCTTGGCCGGGCTACCGTCCGGGTTCACCACCCGGGTCGTGTACTGCTGGTTACCCCGCGACGGAACGACCACCGAGGCGTCGTTGTCCCGCGCGTACGCGGCGCCGTCGCGGATCTCGATGCCCGGGTACCAGCCCTTGGAGTCGGTGAAGCCGCGCACCGGCGCCTGCGCGCCGAACTTCGTGCAGTACTCGCTGTACGGCTCGTCCGCCGCCTCCAGGCACTCCTTGAACGGGTACGTCGGCCGGAGCGAGAAGGCCGCGTTCGACGACTGCGGACGGCTGGGCAGGTTGTCCAGCACCGACGGGTCCTTCTCCGCCGCCACACCCTTGCGACGCAGCGGGTCGTGGTGCGAGTCGACGATCAGCAGACCGCCCTTGGCGCCGTAGCTGGGCAGGGCGGTCATCTGCGCGGTGACGTGGTTGACGTCGCCGAGCTGGGTGTCCCGGTACCAGACCAGCATGCCGGGCGCGTTGTAGGAGACCCGGTCGACCTTCCACGCCTCGTGCGAGTAGATGGTGTCGTAGGTGTACTTCAACCCGTTGTCGAAGCCGTCGAAGTTCCGCCACTCGGCCAGGTAGTAGTGCGACTTGACCTGGGTGCCCGAGTCCATGTGCCAACCCGCGCCGCTGGTGTCGGTGAACGTGCCACCGGTCTGGGTCCAGCCCGCCGTGCCGCCCTCGACGTCGTCGCTCCACGTGGTCGCGCCGCCGCCGGTGACCGAGAAGTCGTCGGCGAACCAGCCGCGCTCCTGGAACGCCTCGTCGGTGGCGTACCGCAGCCGCACCTGCACGGTCTGCCCGGCGTACGCCGACAGGTCGACGTAGTCGTGCCGCCAGCCGTCGGTGCTGCCGGTCAGGCCGTACTTCTTGTTGCCGAAGTCGACCATCCGCCCGTTCGGGTCGGCGTAGCCGTCGTCCGTGGAGACCAGGTCACCGGACTCGGCGTACACCTTCCGCTCGGTCCACGTGGCGCCGCCATCGGTGGAGACCTCGACGAAGCCGTAGTCCCAGTCCTCCTCGATGACGTAGTTGTTCCACATCCAGAACTTCGCGTCGGCGGCGTTCGGGACCGTCACCGTGCGGCTCAGCTTGACGTCCGCCCAGCCCTGGTCGGCGCCGGAGTACCACATGTTCGCGCCGCTGTGCGGTTCGGCCAGCGCGATCACCTTGTCCGGCAGGTCGATCTTGATGCCGTCCTCGGTGCCCACCGGCGTACGCGAGGTCTGGCCGAGCTTGACCAGCTTGGACCGGTCGCCCGGCCCGAAGGTCTTCGGCTCGGCCCAGCCCAGCACCCACTTGTCCCAGAGGCCCATGTGGGTGGGCAGCGCCTGGAAGATCTCACCGGAGTGCGAGCCGGACGCCATCAGGTCCCAGAAGTCCACGTCCGAGTCGGCGTTGCCGGAGGTGTCGTAGAGGTCCGGCAGGCCCAGGTCGTGACCGAACTCGTGGGCGAAGACACCGACGCCGGCGTCCTCCGGCTGCACGATGTAGTTCGACACCTTCAGGTTGGTGCCGGGGATGGTGTAGCCGCCGGTCACGGTCGACGAGTGCGCCCAGACCGAGTAGATGCCGACGTCCCCGCCGCCGCGGGACTTGCCCTGGTTGGCGTGCACCAGCACCAGGTGGTCGATCACGCCGTCCGGCTCGTGGTAGTTGCCGTCGCCGTCCCGGTCGCTCTGGTCCTCGATGTCGTAGTCGGCCCACGGGAAGCTCGGGTCCTTGGCGGCCAGCGAGTCGATCGCGTCGGTGGCGAGCCGGCCGGCGCCCTGCGGGTTGTCCGGGTGGCCGTTCATCGACTGCTGCCGCCCGGCGACCCAGTTGCCGTTCTCGTCCTGGAAGCAGCGGGACGCGGCGTACCAGCCCTCCGAGTGCGGCACCGTGATCCACGGGCTGGCCTGGCCGTCCACCGTGTACGCGTTCTTGGACATCTCCAGGTACATGTTGTGCATGGTCCGCCCGGCCAGGTTGACGCCCGGCCTGCCGTCCGGCCCCCGGAGGTCCTTGCGGACCCGCTCGGTGATGCCCGTCTTGCTGTAGAGCATCTTGTCGTAGTGGGCCGGTGAGAAGTCCGGCACCCACATCGAGTTGTTGTCCTTGTGCGGCAGGGTCGCCGGGTTCGGGATCGTGTTGTGCCGCGGACCGTTCTGCACGGTGCCGGGCACGCAGGTGCGGTCCTCGAAGACCGTCTTGGGCACCATCACGCCGGTGAAGTCGTCGTTGGCCTTGTCGTTGAACTCGACGAGCAGCGTGAGCAGCTTGGCGGTCTGGGTCTTCTTGGCCCTCTTGATCTTCCGGGGGCTCTGGCCGGTCCGGATCGACTTGGCCTCCAGCTTGGCCAGTTCCCGGGCGGTGACCGGGTTGCCGCCGGCGAACTTGCGGTCGTAGGCGCGGGCCTCGTCCGCGGGGGAGGAGAAGACCCCGTCCCTGCCCCTGGTCTCCTTGCCGCCGGTGTCCGGCTGCACCTCCGGCTCGGCGTAGTTGATGTAGTGCTCGTCCGCGCCGATGGTGGCGGGCGCGGATCGGGCCGGCTGGGCCGCCGCGCTGCCCGTCACGGTCAGCGACGTGGCCACGAGGGCGATGGCGGGCAGCGCGGCGAGTAGACGTCGACGTGCCCGGGACTGCGAAATGGGGAGCATGCCACTCCGTTTCGTCGGGAATGGTGAGGGACCGGCCGTCTCACTGGCACTCATCGAAATACGCCGGTGCGGCTGAACGTAACCGACGTGCGACGCCATCGACAGTGGTGAGCGTCCCCTCTGCCCGATCAGGTCGGTGCCGGGTCCCCCGATCGACCAGGATCGACCCCCGTGCGCGACGCAGGGGGCGGGCCCCGTTACGGCCCGCCCCCTGCGTCGTTGTCCTCGTCAGTCCTCGTCGGACCGGCCGCCGCTCATCCCCGAGGAGATCAGCTCCATCACCGAGGAGTCCTGGAGCGTGGTCACGTCGCCGAGTGACCGGTTCTCCGCCACGTCCCGCAGCAACCGGCGCATGATCTTGCCGGAGCGGGTCTTCGGCAGCTCCGGGACCAGCATGATCTGCCGCGGCTTCGCGATCGGGCCGAGCGTCTTCGCCACGTGGTTACGCAACTCCGTGATGAGCCGCTCGCCCGCGTCGCCCGAGATCTCCGTGCTGCCCCGCGGGATGGCGAACGCGACGATCGCCTGCCCGGTGGTCGGGTCGGTCGCGCCGACCACCGCCGCCTCCGCCACCGACGGGTGGCTGACCAGCGCCGACTCGACCTCCGTGGTGGAGATGTTGTGCCCGGACACCAGCATCACGTCGTCGACCCGCCCGAGCAGCCAGACGTGCCCGTCGTCGTCCTTCTTCGCGCCGTCACCGGCGAAGTAGACCCACTTGTCGCCGGTGTTCGCGCCGGCCCCGAACCGGGACCAGTACGTCTCGATGAACCGGTTGTCGTCGCCCCAGATCGTGCGGAGCATCGACGGCCACGGCTCGGTCAGCACCAGGTAGCCGCCCCCGCCGTTGGGCACCGACAGGCCCTGGTCGTCGACCACGTCGGCGGCGATCCCCGGCAGCGCGGTCATCGCCGAGCCCGGCTTCGCCTCGGTGACACCGGGCAGCGGCGAGATCATGATGGCCCCGGTCTCGGTCTGCCACCAGGTGTCCACCACCGGCAGCTCACCCCGGCCGACGTACTGCCGGTACCAGATCCACGCCTCCGGGTTGATCGGCTCGCCGACGCTGCCGAGCAGCCGCAGCGACGACAGGTCGTACCCGGCCGGGATGTCCTCGCCCCACTTCATCATGGTGCGGATCAGCGTCGGCGCGGTGTACAGGATGCTCACCCGGTACTTGTCGACGATCTCCCAGAACCGGCCCTTGTGCGGGGTGTCCGGGGTGCCCTCGTACATGACCTGGGTGGCGCCGTTGGAGAGCGGGCCGTAGACGATGTAGGAGTGCCCGGTCACCCAGCCGATGTCCGCCGTGCACCAGTAGACGTCCGTCTCCGGCTTCAGGTCGAACACCGCGTGCGTGGTGTACGACGCCTGGGTCAGGTAGCCACCCGTGGTGTGCAGGATGCCCTTCGGGCGGGCGGTGGTGCCGCTTGTGTAGAGGATGAACAGCGGGTGCTCGGCGTCGAACGGCTGCGCCTCGTGCTGCGGGGACGCCGTCTCCACCGTCTCGTGCCACCAGTGGTCCTTCGCCGACCAGGCGACCTCCGCGCCGGTGCGGCGGACCACGAGCACGTGCTCCACCGACGGGCAGTTCGCCACCGCCTCGTCCACTGTCGGCTTGAGCGCCGACGGCTTGCCCCGCCGGAAACCGCCGTCCGCGGTGATGACCACCTTCGCGCTGGCGTCCTGGATCCGGTTGGTCAGGGCGTCGGCGGAGAAACCACCGAACACCACGCTGTGGGTGGCGCCGATCCGGGCGCAGGCGAGCATCGCCACCGCGGCCTCCGGGATCATCGGCAGGTAGATCGCCACCCGGTCGCCGGCCGTCACGCCCAGCTCGGTCAACGTGTTGGCCGCCTGGCAGGTGAGCCGGTGCAGGTCCGCGTAGCTGACGGTGCGGGTGTCCCCCGGCTCGCCCTCCCAGTGGATCGCCACCCGGTCGCCGAGGCCCGCCTCGACGTGCCGGTCCAGGCAGTTGTACGCCACGTTGAGCCGGCCGCCGGTGAACCACTTCGCGAACGGCGCGCTCGACCAGTCGAGCACCTGCTCCCACGGCTGCGCCCAGGCCAGCCGGCCGGCCTGGCGCTCCCAGAAGGCCAGCCGGTCGCCGGCCGCCTCCTGGTACGCCTCGGCGGTCACGTTGGCGTTCGCGGCGAGTTCGGCCGGCGGCGGGAACTGGCGCGTCTCGTTCAGCAGATTGGCCAATGCCTCGCTCATGCGGTGACTCCTTCGTCGCGTGACCTGCGTCTCCTACTCCGGGGAAGGTTAGTCCCGCACGCATCTCGCCCGCGACCGTCGCTCACCGCCGCGCGCCCAGCGGCCCTCCCCCCGCGCTGAGGTGTAAGGAGGGGCCCCTTATTAACGTTTCCGGTAGAGGAAGGGCCCCTTCTTAACACCCCCGGCATGGGCCGGGGGCGACGGTCGCTAGCGTGACGGGGTGACCACCGATCCGCTCGCCCCGCTGCTCGCGCTCGCCGACGTCGCACCCGCCGTCGACCAGGCCCGCGACCGGGTCGACCAGGCCCACCGGCACCGGGCGCTGCGCCGCCAGGGCGGCCAGGTCGCCGCCGAGGTGAGCCTCCGCTCGGCCGTGGCCAGCGCCGCCCTGGAGGGCCGCGACCACGACCGCGAGGAGGTGCGCGCCGGTACGGTCACCGATCCGGTGCTCCAGGGCGCGCTGCGGGTGGCCGGGGCGCTGCCCGGACTGAGCGACCTCTGGCCGAAGGCGCCCCGGCAGGTGCTCGCCCGGCTGCACGTGCTCGCCGCCCGGGACGTGGTGACCGAGGACGAACTGGGCCGCCCGGTCGCCGACCCGGTGGTGGCGGCCCGCCTCGACGGGCTGGCCGCCCTGATCGCCGGCGGCACGAAGGTGCCACCGCTGGTGCTGGCCGCCGTGGTCCACGGCGAGCTGCTGAACCTGCGCCCGTTCCCCGGCCCGTCGGGTGTGGTGGCCCGGGCCGCCGCCCGACTGGTGTTGATCTCCACCGGGTTCGACCCCCGCGGTCTGGTCGCCGTGGACGTCGGGCACCGCGAGCGGGAACCGGAGTACGTCGGCGCGGCCGGCGCGTTCGCCACCGGCACCCCCGACGGGCTGCGTTCCTGGCTGCGGCACTACATGAGCGCCGTGGAGGTCGGCGCCGACCAGCTCACCGTCATCGGCGACGAGATCCTCGCCGCCGCGTGACCCGCCGCGTGACCCGCCGCGTGACCCGTCGTCAGTCCCGCCGGGTGGCCCGGTTGACCTTGGCTTGCAGCGCCCGGCGGGCGATCGGCCCGAGGTCATCGACGATCTCCATCAGCAGCGCGAGCTGATCGAGCGCGGCCATCGCCTGGTCGGCGCCCGCCCGGTCCACGCCGTCGTAGAGTTCCAGCCCGATGAACGCCGCCGAGACGGCCCGGGCCAGGCCCGGCACGTCGGCGAACTCGGCGAACGGCGACCCGGCCAGCAGCCGGCGCAGCACCACCTCGATCTCGTCGACCCAGAGCTGGAGGGCAGCGGCCGTGGGCGCGGCCATCCGTTGGTCCGCCTGCGCCCCCGCCAGCATCTGGGCCAGGAAGGTGACGTTTCCGAGCTGGCGTTCCTCTTCGTGCAGGGCCCGACCCACCACGAGCAGGTCGCGCAGCGACCCGGCCGAGGCCAACCGCGCCGACCAGTGCGCGACACGCTCGGTGGTGGCCGCCCGGCAGGCCGCCGACAGCAACTCGTCGACCGTACCGAAGTGGTAGAAGACCAGCGCCTGGTTCACCCCGGCGGCGGCGGCGATGGTACGGGCGGAGACGCCGGCGATGCCGTGCTCTCGGATGGCGGCGATGGTGCCGTCCAGGAGACGCTGCTTGGTGTCGGACATGGCTCTTGCCTCTCGCGGGCCGGGTGCGGCGGGGTGATCATCGCATCGGTGACCAGTTGGGCGAACCATGCGACCCCGGGCAGTCGCAGTGTCCAACCGACCACCGCCCAGCCGAGGTGGACGTGTTCGAGGCCGCGGGCGACGGCGGCCACCCCCCGTTCCGTGTGACCGTCGCCGCCCACGTACTCCGCCCGCCACAGCACGCGCTCGTGCTCTCGTGCGGGCCGTATCCGCAGCCCGACCGGATGCCGCCGGGCCAGCATCAGCCAGGTCGCCGCGCAGGGTCCGCAGTCGTCGTCCAGCCAGAGCACCGCGGGTGGGCCGTCGGAGTATGGCCGCCAGCGGGGCCACCAGTCGCGCACCTGCCGCCGGTACGAGCGCCAGGAGTCGCCGTACCGTGTCCGCAGGTCGTGTCGCTCGTGCGGGCCGGCCACCGCGGCTGCGAACGCCCCGGCCGACACGGCCGCGAGGGCCAGGGTGACGCTGCGGGCGAGGGCGGCGGTGAGCAGCAGCAACACCACCGCGACGAGCTGCATCGGGTTGGCCAGGTAGGCGTACGGGCCGGTGGTCACCAGTCGCCTCGGCGGGTCCCACGGGTACGGCGTGCCGCCGCCCCGGGCGACGAACTCGGTGACGGCGGCCAGCGCCGGCGTGGCCACCAGCAGGGCCAGTTGCGCCACCAGCAGCAGCCCTGTGCGGTCCAACCCGGTCAGCCCGGCCCACGAGCCGTCGCCGAGTTCGAATGCCAGGCTGGGCAGGAACCAGAGCAGCAGGGCGGTGAAGACGCCGACCTGGAGCAGCCCCCGGGCGGTCAGGCGCCGGCCGTCCGCGCAGAACCGGCCGAGCAGTTGCGCGGGCAGCGCCACCGCGAGCAGGCCTGCCACCTCGCCGACGAGCCAGTGCGGGCCGAGTCGCACGAGTGGGTGCAGCGCCGGCATCGCCACCGCGTCGACCCACAGCAGCAGACCCAACGCGACCGGCACCGACAGCACTCGGCGCAGCAGCACCGGCAGCGGACCCCAGAGGACGGCCCACCCGATCCACAGGTCCACCGGCAGCCCGCGGTACGCGCCGTCCACAGGCGCGAAGGTGTACCAGCCGGCCAGGCCGGCGACCTCGTGCAGCGCGGCGATACCGATGCCGGCGGTGACGAATGCCAGCAGCCCGGCAGCCCGCACCGCCGGGCCCCGCTCGCGGAACCCGGCGGCGACCACGGCGGCAAGGGGCAGTGCCAGGCTCAGCCAGCGGGCGACCGTCATCTCAACGCCAGCATGTCGAGCAAATGTCCGGCACCGGCGCTGAGCAGCACCTGCTGCACCGGCCCGAAGTACCAGGACGGATCCAGCCCGCGGGTGTAGTCGACCCGGACCCGCACCTCGGTGTGCTCCGGGTCGACGGCCTGCCAGCTCAGCTCTGCGTGCCGCCAGGTGAACCAGCGTCCGGTGATGGAGCTGTCCTCCGCGAACCGGAAGCCGAGCCGGCCGGGTGCGACCTCGTCCACCTCGGCGAGCAGGTGGCCTCCCGGACCGTGCGCGCTGCCGTGGTAGCCGAACATCCACCGGTCGCCGGGATCGAGCCCGTCCCCACTGACCTGGCCCGGCGTGGGCACGCCCAGCAGGCGCAGCGGCACGGACCGGACGGCGGTCGGACGGGGGCCGGCGGCGAGTCGTTCGGCCACCTGGTCGGCGGGGAGGGCGACGACCCGGGTCGCCTCGACGGTCTGCTCCGGGGCCACCCGGGGAGCGAGGCCGCTGCCTTCCAGGCCGGGCAGGAGCAGCAGTGGCACGGCCACGATCACGTACGGCCGGTTGGCCTCGCGCAGGGCACGGATCAGCGCGGTGGTGCCGTGCGCCACCGCGTAGACCAGCGGGGCGGCCAGGATGACGCAGATCGCGCCCTCGTGCAGTGCCACCGCCGCCAGCAACAGGGCGACCGTGGTGGCCGCGAAGACTCTGCCGTGCGCCGTCCGGCTGGGTGTGAGTGCGATGGCGGCGGCCAGCAGCACCGGGAGCGCCACGAAGAGTACGGCGCTGTCGGCGCGGCCCTCGCGGACCACTCCGACGAAGACGACGAGCCCGAAGAGGCCGATCAGGGCGGCCAGGATCAGGTGTGCCCGGGTCCGCTGCGGTGGTGGTTGATCGTCCAGAGACGTCATGCGGATCTCCCCGTATTGAGCGGTCGCTCAAACTGCTGGACGGAGCGTAGAACTATTTGAGCGATTGCTCAAGAGGGTGGCGCCGCGTCGATGCTCACCGGATCAGGAAAGGGCGGGCACGCGCCGCATTCACGGCGACCACGCGACGGCAGGGGCGGGTGCGCCTACGGCACGACCGTGCGCCCGGGCCGGTTCAGGCCGGCGCGGTGGCGCGGGTGCGCCGGTGCCGGCCGTACCAGGCGATGCCGATGGCCACGCCGACACCCACGCCCAGCGCCGCCGCCGCGACCGGCACCGCCGGCCGCTCACGCAGCCGCCGGCCCAGCGGAATCGGATGCCGGAACTCCAGCACCGGCCATCCGTTCTCCACCGCCAGCCGGCGCAGCGTCCGGTCCGGGTTGACCACACTGGGATGCCCCACGCACTCCAGCAGCGGCCGATCGCTGTACGAGTCGGAGTAGGCGTACGAGTCGGTCAGGTCGTAGTCGCGTTCCTGGGCCAGTTCGCTGACGGCCTCGACCTTGCGCGGGCCGGCCGCGTAGAACTCGACCTCGCCGCTGTAACGGCCGTCCACCACCCTCATCCGGGTGGCGATCACGTCGGTGATCCCGAGCAGCTCGCCGATCGGCCGGACCATCTCCTCGCCCGAGGCGGAGACCAGCACGACGTCCCGGCCGGCGGACCGGTGCTCCTCGATGAGGACCGCCGCTTCGGCGTACACGTAGGGGTTGATCAGTTCGTGCAGCGTCTCCGCGACGATCTGGCGGACCTGCTCCACCGGCCAGCCCTTGCAGAGCGTGGCCAGGTAGTCCCGCGTGCGGGTCATGGTCTGCTCGTCGGTGCCGCCCAGTCGGAACATCAACTGCGCGTACGCCGACTTGACCACGTCACGCCGGGTGATCAGTCCGTCCCGGTAGAACGGCCGACCGAACGCCAGGGCGCTCGACTTGGCGATGACGGTCTTGTCGAGATCGAAGAAAGCGGCACTGCGGCCCACGGCGCGAAAGTCTAGCCCGACCGGCGGCTCCAAGGTGACCGCCCGGGTTGCCGGCGACGAGACGTACCCGAGGGAGTGATGCCCGTCACGCTCGACGGGCCGGAAATTAGCTTTGCGTGGAGTGAACACCACTCGACGTATAAGGGTCCGCTGCGGCATGCTTGTCCTCGCGATAGGAGTCGCCTCTCGTCGCCGCTCAGCCCTCGGCGGTTGCACCCCCCGTGACCGCTGAGTCGGTTCGGCTCGACCCCCCCGGAGCCGAACCACACGACGGCCCCCGTCTCCCCCCGACGGGGGTCGTCCCTTTGCGGGATGAGCGTTCCGCCGCAGGTCACAGCTCGTCTCCCTCCCCGTCGAGAAGGCTCCCCGAGGGCGATTCTTTGGCCGGAGGCAGCAGGAAGGCAGCAGAGCCGTTGAACGCCTCCAGGACGCGGGCGGCGTAGTCGGCCGGGGTGTGGGTGTAGCGGTTGAGCGTCGTCGACGCCTGTTCGTGGCCCATGACCCGCTGCACCAGGTTGATCGGCACGCCGTCGGTGACCAGCCAGGTGGCGTAGGCATGCCGCAGATCGTGGAACCGCATTCCGCCGGCTGCCTTGGCCGCGATGCAGGCGACCGCTTCCCGCTCGGTGGTGAACTCGGCGGACCACTCGACGCCTTCCCGGTCTGGCCAGGTGGCGCTGTACCGGTGCGCCCGGTGTTGGCGACTTGGCCGAGCAGCCCGGCGCGGACCAGCGACGGTCGCCACACCCGGCGACGGAAGTTCGAGCGTCGCAGCGGCCGGCCGACCCGGTCGCGGAAGACCAGGGTTCGCGGATCCGGATTGTCGCTGGCGGCGCGCAGCTCGCGAAGCGCCACCAGGAGGAAGTCGGGCAGCGGCACGGTCCGGACCCCGGCGCGACTCTTCGGGTACGGACGCAGCACGATGCCGCCGTGCGTCTCCTCGGCCACCTGGACCACGCGCAGCGATGCCCGGTCGAGGTCGACCGACGACCACGTGAGCCCGGCGCACTCGCCCCAGCGGAGACCGGCCCCAGCGGCAGCGGAGACGATCCCCCGATTCCGAGGTGGGAGCGCCGGAAGCAGCCGACCGAAGAAGTCCTCCCGGCTGATCGTCACCGGCTTGACGTCGCGGGACCGATCACGCGGCAGCTTCACCCCCCCTCAGCGGAGTTGGTGGCGATCAGCCGTGCCTGTACCGCCGTCTTGAGGATCATCGACAGCAGTTGGTAGCACTTGGCCACGGTGGCGGGCGCGAGATCCCGACCGAGACCGGTCACCCACTCCTGCACCGACATGAAGTCGACCTTCCCGAGTGGCCAGTCACCCCACTTCGGCAGGACGTGCGTGCGGAGCATGGAGACAGTCCGCTCAGTCGTACGCGCCTCGACCGCCCGGGTGGCGAGCCACTGCTGAGCGAAATCACCGAAACGGGTACGACCGGCGTGCGGGTTCACATAGGTGCCTCGATTGAGGCTTCCCTCGACCTCGGCGAGGAAGGCATTGGCCTCCCGCTTCGTGCGGAAGCTCTTGGACTTCTGGTCACCGGCAGGGTCACGCCAGCAGGCGCGGAAGGTGCCAGCCGGAGTCTTACGGACGAAGCCCCTCAGCGCCTCCGACCGTGCTCGGTACCGGTGGCGGCGGGTTGCTCGGTGACGCCGTCAAGCCAGGCGTGGAACCGGGCACGGGGGATCAGCCAACGGCCCCCGAGGCGGGTCGCCGGGATGGTGCCGTCGCGGACGAGGGCGTACGTGCTGCCGAGTGAGATGCCGAGGAGCTTGGCGACCTCGCGGACGGTGTAGGTGACCGGTTCGACGACGGTCGCGCCGGTACGAGGGACGAGCCGGAGACCGGGCTGGGGCGGGCGATGGTGTTCATGAACGGTGACTTCCTCAGGTCTGTCGGGTCAGGCGGCGACCGGCACGGTGCCGGCCGGGGTGATGGTGAGTTCGTGGGCGAGTTCTTCGCGGCCGGTGGTTCGTCGCTCGCGGGCGAGGGCGGCGGCGGTGTTGGCGAGCAGCGCGTCACCTGAGGTGTGCCAGCCGACTCCGGCGAAGGTGAGGGTGCCGACGATGAGCGTGGTGTCCTCGACGAGCTGGCCGGTGGGTGGTCCACCGGCGCTGGGGTGCTCGTGGTCCTGGTGCTCGTGGCGCCGGAACGCGACGCGGGTGTCGCGCAGGAGTTGGAAGGTGACGGAGTAGGTGAGAGCCCGCTGTCGGCCTGCGGCAGGGAGGTCTACGAGGAGCTGGGCCTGCGAGTGGCGATCGGCGCTCTCCTGACGGTCGACTGGGCTCCGAGGCCAGACGAGGGGGACAAGATGCTATTTGTCTTCGATGGCGGAACGCTCACGGCTGACCAGCTCGCCTCCGTCGCCTTTCGAGATGGCGAGATCGCAGAGTGGGCCTTCGTGGAAGACCACCAGCTTGACGAGTTGACAATCCCCAGACTCGCGCGACGGCTACGAGCGAGCATGCAGGCCCGGAAGCAGCGCCACACCGCCTACCTCGAAGAGGGCGACCTACCCGCTGCCGGCTGAGACGCGGGTTACCCACGAACGCCGGCACTTCGAAGGAACAGTTCTAACGGGCCGGCTGCCGGCGGCATCTGGTCTCGCATTGAGCTAGACGGGCGTCGCTTGGTCTACCCGGCTACCGTCCCCGATCAACTCCGCCGTATCCGTCTGCGACACCGCGATGCTACCCGACAGTTGCTTGGGAAATCGGGCCGGGCTGTTGGGCATCGCCCTGCCGTCTAAACTCCACCCACTGCCGGCTAACGTCCGCCCAGATCTGTTGCTGATCGGAAAAGAACCGATCTATGCGCTCACGTGTGATCTCGTTCGACGGATTAGCTACGAGGAGGTAGTCAATTTCGTCGCGCAGGCGATTGAGGCGGTAGCGCGTCTCCTCCATTAAAATCCACCGCGATCGCCAGCTATGGAACAATTCGAGTGATCCCAGTAGCGTTACTGCTGCGACCATCGGCAACGCGATCGACGCATTAAACGGGATTTGCGGAATCCCTAGAACCACCGTCGACAAGGCGGTCAAACCGAGCGATAGCCCCTTGGACCACGTTGAACGACGACGAAAACGTGTCTTTCGAGAATCCGCCCATTCCATATCGGCGGAAACAAGCTCTCGAAAGGTGGTAAGAGCCTCCTTTAAGGGTAAGGCCGTCCGGCGGCTGGCTAGGGCTAGGAGTCCTTGCTCGGAAACCACCGTCTTGGAAGCCGCCGTCTGTCCATTGCCAAGCTCGCGTTGCTGGGTCATTCTTCAATTCAGGAGGATGTCAGGCGTTCAGATGGGCTGGCTGCCGGATACCCGACAGTCCAGGAACAGAAGAACCTGCCAGGGTCACGAGGATGAGCGTCCGCTCAAGCCGCTGGATCGCGTCGTGGTGGCGATCGTGTAGTCCCTCCTCAACGACCACGTGTCAACCCGGAACCGGCACAGGTCAGCCGGCTGCGTGTGATCCGGCAGCTGATGTGCGACACATCTTCGCCACGTGATGCGCGACAGCGCGATGAATCTAGGGGCTCATCAGTGCGCCTCGCGACCTGCTGATCTTCCGATGATCGGATGCCCTGCTGGTATCCGAACAGTGGTGCTGGAAGCTTGCCCGGACTACCTTCATCGGCGTGCCCGTTGACGATCTTCCGTTGCCTCCCGCATTTGAAGCGGTCACGGCCTGGGCTGGTACTGGGCGAGTGGTGCGTGCTACCGAGCTGGACGTGGCGACGTGGCGGCTTCCCGAGCCGCAGAAGGCCGCGCTGGTCTCCTCTGGCGTACCGCTGATCGATGACCTCGTCAACGCGGTGTCATTCCGCGCAGAGCCGACGATGTACCGGCTGGCGAACTTCGACGACCTGCACTGGGTGTACGGGGGCGCGCCGGGGACCGGTGAGGTGCAGATATGGTCGTCGGACGGCAGCGCGGGGTTCGTCAACTCAACGATCATCCACTGGCTGTGTTCGCTGCACATGGTTGGTAGCTGGCTGGCCAGCTCAACCGTTATCGACCGCTGGGACGAAGACGGACAGGCCGAAGAGCAAGCGCTCGCGGAGCTCGCCGACCTTTTGGAGCGGATCACGGCCCTTGACCCGCCCGCGTTCGGGGACGGCGGCCATACAACCTACTTCTGGCCCGGAGTGCTCGACCGGTGGCTCTACTGATCGATGCAGACATCGTTTTCCACCGCTATCAGCGCGCGGAGGTGTCGCAGATCAGTTGGCGGACGCGTGTCGCGCATCAGTCGACGGAGGACAAGCCGGCTACCGACCATGCCTGGTCTCGCATGATGGTTGACGGAACGGCGTCGGAGGACGCTTGACACCGGGTCATGATCGAATACTTGTCGTGTCCTGGTGTTGAGGCGATCGTAGAGGTATCAGGCGTGGCCCTGTCCGCATGCGAGGATGTGGCCATGGGCCTAGCGGATGCTCTCGCTGAGTGGACGGACGTGGACGGCGCTCAGTACGAGTTGGGCCGAGCGGTGGGCTTGTTTACGGATCTCACGTTTTTGCAGGTCAAGTGGGTGTTCTGGTCGAACAATCTGCTCGGTCAGTCGCTTTGGGGCATGCTGCATGCGTTGGTGAAGGCTGGCGTCCTGGAGTACCGCGACGAGCCCGACCACCAGTTTCGATGGAAGACGGCAGCACCGCTCGATGGCCTCATGGCTGAGCGTTCGTGGTGATCTGGTGTTTGGCCTTGGTGCGGTTCAGGTCGGTGGTGCTGCGCCGGGGGACGGCCTTGATCGGAGTGTCGGCGTCGTAGACGGTGACGGTGTGTTCGTCCAGGACGACGGTGACGAGCTTGCGGCCGTGCACGACGCCGACCTGGATGCGTTGCCCGGCGACTTGGATGCTTCCGGTGATCGATACGACCCGCTCGACCGCAGGCGTGGCGGCGGGTGACGGGAGCGGGGAGGCGGGTCGGGCGTCGCGGATGCGGCCGAGCGAGGTGGGCGGCAGTGGGCAGCGCAGGGTGCGGCGTAGGTGCCCGGCGTCGTCGATGACGTGCAGGAGGATGCCGTCGAGGCGGATCCGGACGCGTCGGCCGGCAAGGGGCATGCCGACGCTGATCTGCCGGCCGGCGCTGCCCGGCAACGGCCCGGCGGTTTCCGCGACGCGCCGGTCGCCCGCTCACCGGCACTGGTTGGTCTTGCGGGTGACCGGCGCGGATGAAGGCCGTGTGCAGCCCGCCGTCCTCGTCGGTTGCGATGGCGACGGTCCTGACCTGACGGTTTTCACCGAACGCGCGCCGGGCGGCGGGTGGATGGGCGACCGCACCAGACGCGGGCCGGCGCGGTGCGGACCAGGATGCCGCCGGCCAACGGCGCCAGGACCGCCAGCAGCCCGCCCGCGATCGCCACCACGAAAACCGGGGCGAGCGGGGTCGTGATCAGGGAGCCGAGGCGCGGTCCGACGAGCAGCATGACGCCGGCCCCGACCAGGAACGCGAGGGCGAAAGACACGGCGAAGCCGTGCACCACCCACCAGGCGGTCGGGCTGCCGTGCCAGAGCCCACGTAGCACGGCCACCACCGCCACCGTGCACCCGGCCAGGGCGAGCCAGTTACCCGCGCCTCCGACCTCGGCGAGAAGCGCCACATCCACGGCAAGGGTGTAGGCCCACCAGAACGCCAGCAGCAGTACGGCCCCGACGACGCTGGACGGCCGCCGCAGCGGCTCCCGCCCAGAGGCCAGCGGACCGGGCTCCACCCGCTCGTCGGTCATCGCCGGATCGTACGGGCCGAGGACGTGCAACGCCTGGCGCGCGTCTGAGCGCAGCACCCCGTCAACCAGGTGCTGCCCGACCTGGCCGAGACACAGGACACCATGTTCAGTTGTCCGGCAGCTAGTCCGCGCCTGCCGCGCGATCGCAGCACGTGGAGTGTGGCCGTCACTCGCCGGCAAGGGAGCTGAACTGGATGCCGGCCAGCCGCCAGCCCTCGGGCAACTCGATCCAGGTTTGGCTGACGCGAACGGTCAACGCCAAGTCTTGACCGCGCCAGCTCGATCGGCTGCGCTGCACGCACCGGACGATGGCCGCGTGGCCGTAGAAGGACACCTCTACTTCGCGGCTCTCCAAACTGGTGTAGGCGAACTCGGCGAACTTGCCAATCCACTGTGCCTTGTCAAGCACATAGCCCTGCTCGCCAATGGACCGAAAATCGTCGGCGAGCAGTGCGTTCAGCATGTCAACATCCGCGCTTACCTCGGTCTCGTCGAAGGCACGCCGGAGTCGATGAACGTTGGAGACCACGATCGGATCCTGCCAGACCGTCCTCTCCGGTAGAGCCCGATCGGGCGGAGGGGCGGCAAGCGCGAGCGAGGGCTTGGCGGGATGCGCGACCACATCCAGATGTCGGACGGTGGTGCCAGCCTCTGGGGGCATGAAGCTCCTTGCCGTGCAGCGCGTTGCCCTGAGCGTCGACTTCAACCTCTTCCACGCGCGGGATGTGTGGTGCGATGCCGGCGACGACAACGAGTCGTACCAGGATGCGCAGGGCCGGGTAGCCGGCGCGTCCACCTACCAGATCAGCGTCCCGGCCTCCTCGTACCCGCCCAGGACGGGACTTGAGCTACGGGTCTGGGCCGGCGAGCCCGAGCCGGATGATCCGGTGCGTGCCGCCACGCGCGACGGGCGGGATGGTTGAGCCGGCTGACTGACCGCAGCATGGTTGCGCCCCGGCCATAGCATCGACTCATGTCGACGTACGGGTGGATAGGCCTCGTCATCGCGACCGTCGTCGCGTCGGGCTCGATGGCGTGGCTCCGGCGAGCCCGGCGAGACCGGCCGCGTACCAGGGAACAGCAGCGGCGGGAGGCGGCGCGGGCGGCGCGGTCGATACGAGGGAGTGCACTGCGCCCGAACCGGGACATCTTCGAGCGGGGCCGTGGTGTGCCGGATCGGCACTCCGGTGCCATCGTCGAGAACAGCGTCCTGGGGGACGCGGCCGGCGGCGACGGAGGCGGCGGTGGAGGCGGTGGGGACTGACACGTACGTCGCTGCTCGACCTGAGGAGAGGTGACCATGCCGCGGGTGTTCCTGCGGCCGGGTGATCTGCACGCGCTGGTGGTGGAACAGTTCGGCGGCGACCGGCGGGTCGCCGTCCTGGAGCGGGTGACGGGCGGCAGCAAGAAGCTCTACCGGTACGCGCAGACGCTGTCCCTGGTCGAGGGCCCACTACGGATCGCGGACACCGACTTCCCGGACCGCGAGTGGATGCTGGACCTGGCCGAGCACCACATCACCAAAGCACTCGCCGCGACCTGACGCATCCCGCTCCCGCGACCAGCCCGGCACCTCCCCGACGGCCCGGCCAGGACGCCGGCCCCGCCGCCACCGTCGCCGGAGACGAGCGGACACGACGCGCAGAGGTTGCAGGCGAGCCGCCGGGCAGCGAAGCGGCGGTGTGGCTCAGGGAATCTGTGGCATGCCGGGGGCTGGCGTGATGCCGTATTCGGCGAGCCAGGTGAGCACGTCGTCCCGGTGCGCGTGGACCAGTGACCCGCCGGTGAAGCGGGTGTCGTCGGTGACCTCGGCGACGACCTGCGGGGGTGGGAGGAACGAGCGCGCCGCCTCGTCGGTGGTGAACTCGGCCTCCGCCAGGATCAGCCCGTGAAGCGGCGGGTCGAACACGTCGATGCCCAGCGGAGGCACGCTCAGGCGGGTCTTGGACAGCGTCGCGGCGGGCAGGTGGGCGAGCAGTTCGTATTCGGCCCGGGACAGGTAGACATTCGTGATCAGGCCTTGAACGTGGCCCGGTCGCCGGGCGGGGACCTTCTGGGTGAGCTTGAGTTCGCAGGCCCCGCCGGGGAGGCTCTCGACACGCCGCAGGCGCAGCCGGGTCCCTGCCAGGTACCGGTCGGTGATGCGGCGGCGAGCGACGGCGGTCGACGCCAACGGCGACCTGGCCAGCAGGAACCGTCTCTCCCGCTCGACCCGCGCGTACTTCTGCTCGCGGACGGGACCGTCCGGCGTCGAGTCCTTCCGGGTCATCACGTACCGGTCCTCGTGGCAGCTGTCATCGACCCATTCTCGGTGAGGACGGTGAACACGGACGTACCCTCCCCGGCCCGCGCTGGCGCCGTGATCGCCGGACGGGACGGGTGCGCGCGCATAGCAGATCGACTTTGTTGCCGAGGTCTGTCCACAACCACCTCCGTTGTCCACAGGCAGGCAGCTGGGTGACTCGTTCGGCCGGTCGACCCGGGCAGGCTGCACCCGGCACGTCCGAGTCCGACCGATGGAGGCCGCCATGGCGCCCCGCACCCCGATCCCGCCGTACCGTCGGCTGCCCCTGCTCGTCACCGCCGACGGTGACCTCCTGGACGAACTGTTGCGGCTCGCGGCGGCCGGCGGCACCGAGGTCGAGCTGGCCGCTGATCCGGCGGGCGCCCGGGCCCGCTGGTCGCCGGCGCCGCTGGTGCTGGTCGGCGCCGACCAGGCGGCGGCCTGCCTGCGGGCCCGCCTGCCCCGGCGCGCACGCACGGTCCTGGTGGGTCGCGCCGGCCAGCTCGATCCGGGTACGGAGTTGGCCGAGCTGATCGGCGCCGAGCATGTCGCGACGCTGCCGGCGGCGGAGCCGTGGCTGGTCGACCGGTTCGCCGAGTGCACGGCCGATCCCGCCGGCTCGGGGCCGGGCCGGGTGGTGGCGGTGCTCGGCGGGCGCGGTGGGGCCGGCGCCAGTGTGCTGGCCGGCGGGCTCGCGGTCAGCGCCGCCCGGGCGCGGCTGCGCACGTTGCTTGTCGACGCCGACCCGCTGGGCGGTGGTGTCGACCTGGTGCTCGGGTGGGAGCAGCTCGACGGGCTGCGGTGGCCCGAGCTGGCTGGCACGGGCGGGCGGGTCGACCCGCCGTCGCTGGTCCGTGCGTTGCCCAGCCGAGGCGACCTGGTGGTGCTCTCCTGGGATCGGGGCGATCTGCGGCACCTGCCGGCCGAGGCGATGGCCGCCACCGTGGACGCCGGCCGGCGGGGGCGGGACCTTGTCGTGCTCGATCTGCCCCGACACCTCGACGACGCGGCCGTGGTGGCGCTCCAGGCCGCCGACCGCGCCCTGCTCGTCGTACCGGCTGAGCTGCGGGCGGCTGCCGCGGCGGCCCGGGTCGCCGCGGTCGCGGCGCCGCACTGCGTCGACCTGTCGGTGATCGTCCGCGGCCCGGCGCCCGGCCGCCTCCGCGCGGCCGAGGTGGCCCGGGCGCTCGGGCTGCCGCTCGCCGGCACGCTGCGACCCGAGCCCGGCCTGTGCCGAGGGCTGGAGCGCGGGGAGGCACCCGGCGCGAGCGGCAAGGGGCCGCTCGCCGTGCTCTGCCAGCGACTCGTCGACGAGCTGACCGGGCCGTCGACGGCGGGTGCGGCGTGAGCGGGCAGACCGATCCCGAGGAGCTCGTCGCCCGCGTCCGGCACCGGTTCGCCGCCGACGCGACCCCGGTCACGCCCGCGGCGATCGTCTCCGCCGTACGCGCCGAGCCGGCGACGGCCGTCCTCGGCGACACCACGCTGCTGCGGATCGCCGACCGGGTGCACGACGACCTGATCGGCGCCGGTCCGCTCGCTCCGCTGCTGGCCGACCCGCAGATCACCGACGTGCTGGTCAATGGGGTGCGGGTGTGGGTCGACCGGGGGGAAGGGCTGCACCAGGTCGCCATTCCGCTAGGCACGGTCGACGACGTACGCCGGTTGGCGCAGCGGCTGACCGCCGCGGCCGGTCGCCGACTGGACGACGCCTCGCCCTACGCCGACGCGCGGCTGCCCGACGGCACCCGCCTGCACGCCGTGCTGCCTCCGGTGGCGACCGACGGCCCTTACCTGTCGCTGCGCACCTTCCGTCAGCGGCCGTTCACCGTGGACGAGTTGGTGGCCCGGGGCACGGTGCCCGCGCCGCTCGCCCCGCTGCTCGCCGCCGTGGTGGCCGCCCGTCTCGCGTACCTGGTCAGTGGCGGCACCGGTTCGGGCAAGACGACCCTGCTCAACACGCTTCTCGGTCTGGTGCCGGGCACCGAGCGGATCGTGCTGGTGGAGGACGCCGCCGAGTTGCGCCCGGTGCATCCGCACGTGATCGGGTTGCAGGCGCGCACCGCGAACGTCGAGGGCGTCGGCACGGTCGGGCTCGGCGACCTGGTGCGGCAGGCGCTGCGGATGCGCCCGGACCGGCTGGTCGTCGGCGAGTGCCGGGGTGCCGAGGTGGTGGATCTACTCGCCGCGTTGAACACCGGCCACGACGGCGGAGCGGGCACGCTGCACGCCAACGCCCCGGGTGACGTGCCGGCCCGGCTGGAGGCGTTGGGGATGCTCGGCGGTCTGCCCCGGCCCGCGTTGCACGCCCAGGTCGCCGCCGCGTTGCAGGTCGTCCTGCAGCTGCGCCGGACAGGCCAGGGGCGGGTACTGGACTCGGTCGGCCTGTTGCTGCCGGAGGGGCCGGACCGGGTGGTGACCGTGCTTCCCGCCTGGACCCGGGCGCGGGGCCTCGGTCCGGCCGCCCGGGCGCTCGGCACGCTGCTACGGGAGCGTGGTGTGCCGGTGCCGCCGGTCCTGCTGGCCGTCCCGTCCGATCAGGTGCGGCCGTCGTGACCGGCGAACTCTGGCCGGCGGTGCTGCTGCTGGCCGGTGCCACAGTGGTCGCCTGGCCGGTACGCGCCGGCCGGGCCAGGCGGCGGGTGGTGCTGGAGCCGGCGGCCTCGACGCCCCGCACACGCGGGGAAGGCGCCGGCCGGACGGGCCGGGAGGCTGGGCGCGGCCCTGTGCCGGGCACCCGAAGCATGCGGCCCGCCGGGTCCTTGCTGTCCGTCGAATCCATGCGGTCCGTCGGGTCCGTGCTGTACGCCGGCTCGATGCGGTCCGTCCGGCGTGCGCTGCCGCTGGCGGTGCTGGTCGCGGGTGGGCTCGGGGCGCTGTTGGGCGGTCCGGTGGCCGCCTTCGTGCTGGCCGCCTACGGTGCGCTGGCGGTCCGCGCGGTGCTGCGTCGGCGTCACCACCGGGCCGCCGCGCTGGCGCACCGCCGTGACCTCGACCGGTTGGCTGCGGTCGCCGCCGACCTGCGGGCCGGGTTGCCGGCCGACGGGAGTCCGGCCGACGGCCCGGGACGGCTCGCCGGATTGGCCCGGGCCGCCGGCAAGCTGGCCGACCGCACCGGTGCGCCCCTGGCCGAGCTGCTTGAGCGCATCGAGGCCGACGCCCGCGCGACAGAGCGTGGCCTCGGTGCTGCCGCCGCCCAGGCGGCCGGCGCCCGGGCGACCGCCTGGCTGCTCGCCGCGCTGCCGCTGGGCGGGATCGGCCTGGGCTACGGCATCGGGGTGGACCCGGTGGCCGTGCTCCTGCACACGCCGGTGGGTGGCGGCAGCGCCGCGGCAGCGGTCGCCCTGCAGGTCGGCGGGCTGCTCTGGGCCGAGCGACTCGGCGTCACGCCGGGGCGGGTGGCCTGATGTCCCGCCAGGTGCTGGCCGCGGTCTGCCTCGGCGGCGCCGCGTCGCTCCTGGTCGTCACCAGGCCGGTCGTCCGCCCGGCACGCCGGTTACGCCGTCTCGCCCCGGCGCCTGACCGGCGCCGGCCGGCATGGTGGCCGGATCGGATACGGCTGGGCGCGGCGCTGGCCGCGGTGGCCGTGTCGGTGGTCGTCGGCGGCGGGACGGGCCTGTGCCTCGGGCTGCTGGCCGGCGTAGCGGCCGACCGTCTGCTCCGGCGGATCGAGCCCCGTGCCGTCCGGGATCGGCGGCTGCGGGAAACCGCCGATCTGCCGCTCGCCGCCGACCTGCTGGCCGCGGCGTTGCGGGCGGGTGCGCCGGTGGACCGGTCGGCGCTTGCCGTCGCCGAGGCGCTCGGCGGGCCGCTCGCCGACCGGCTCGGCCGGGTCGGCCGCACGCTGGCTTTGGGCGGTACCGCCGCCGAGGCGTGGTCGCACCTGGAGCCGGTACCCGGGTCGGGCCCGCTGGTCGGGGCGGCGGTCCGCTCGTCGAACAGCGGTGCGGCTCTGGCTCGCGCGCTCACCCGGCTCGCCGACGACCTGCGCGCCGAACGGTCGACCGCGGCCGAGGCGGCGGCGCGGCGCGCGGGTGTGCTCATCGTGCTGCCGTTGGGGCTCTGTTTCCTGCCCGCCTTCATTCTCGCCGGTCTGGTGCCGGTGATCGTCGCCGTCCTCGGCGACGTGCTGTGAATCATCGAGAAGGGACGTACGAGATGCGTAAAGTCCTCGCCCGCCTGCGGGGCGACGCCGGAATGAACACCGCCGAGTACGCCGTGGGCACGCTCGCGGCGGTCGCCTTCGCCGGCATCCTGCTGAAGGTGCTCACGTCCGGCAACGTGCAGTCCGCGCTGACCGCCGTCATCGACCGGGCCCTGAAGTGACCGGGCGCCGGTGGGCCGGTCGTGTTCGGTGGGTCCCCTGGGCTGCCTGCGGCGGTGTCGCCGGTGCGCACCGCCGGGGAGACCTCCGGGAACGAGGCTCCTTCACCGCCGAGCTGGCGGCCGGCCTGCCGGCGCTGATGCTGCTGCTCCTCGCCGGCCTCACCGCGGTGAACGCGGTGACCACCCGGGTCGGCTGTGTCGACGCGGCCCGGGAGGCGGCACTCGCCGCGGCCCGGGGTGAGTCCGGCTCGGTGGCCGGCACCCGGTACGCCCCCGCCGGCGCGGAGGTGTCGGTGACGGTCGACGGCGACCGGGTGACGGCGACCGTTCGAGCCCCCGTCCGGACCGGCGGTGCCCGACTGCCTCGGCTGACCGTGTCGGCCGAGGCGGTGGCCGCCGTGGAGCCGGGCGCACCGGGGCCGGTGCCGTGAGGCGCGGGAGGACCCCTGGAGGCGATATCCCCGCGACGGGTGCGATGCCGCCGACGGGCGAGATGACGCCGACGGGCCCGGTTGCCCGGTCAGGGCTGGGCACGGGCGGACCGACGTCGGCTGACCGGGGTGGAGCGACCGTGTGTCTGCTCGCCGTCGGGCTGGTGTTCGTGCTGGTCGGGAGCTTCGGTGCGGCGGTGGGAGCGGCCCGGTGCGCACGTCACGAGGCGCGTAACGCGGCCGACTTCGGTGCGCTGGCCGGTGCACGCGGGATTCTCGGCGGCACCGGCGACGCGTGTGGACGTGCCGGGGCGCTGGTGTCGGCCAACGGCGGCCGGATGACCGACTGCCGGGCCGACGGTCTCGACGTGATCGTCACCGCGCGGGTACGGGTGGTGCCGCTGCCCGGGCTGGCCCGGGAGGCCACCGCGACCTCCCGGGCCGGCCCGAGCCGGGACACCGACCGAAGACCGGTACCGGACGGGGAGACCGACCGATGACCGGTACCGAACGACGGCACCGGCCGGTGCCCCCGGGCCGGGCGGAGCGCTGTCGGTGTGGTGCCCGACGGTCAGCGGGACTGGAGGGCGTCCAGGCCCACCGCCATGGCGATGACCAGCCGGCGGTCGATCTGCGGGTGCTGGATGTCGACGACGTACTTGTCGCGCAGGCCCCACTGCTTGTCGACCGAGAAGAACGGCTGGCCGCCGGCTGCGAAGTCGAAGTGGTAGGGCAGCCAGGAGAGCGAGTCGACGAACCGGCGCAGGATTGCCACCGGCACGTTGCGCTCCTGGCCGGTCGCCTGGGGCAGGCCGGGCTGCTCGACGTGCCACGTCGAGCGCAGCAGCGACTGGGCGAAGTCCTTGCGGAACAGGCCGATCGGGTTGCCGGCGTGGTCCGTCACGTCGTACGTGGCGCCGAGGTCGAGCCGCTGCCGGGCCTTGAAGCCGAGGAGGGGGTACTGCTTGGTGTCGTCGGTGTAGATGGTCACCTGCTCCTTGAAGGCTATCCGCTTCTGCTGCGCGAACGCCAGCAATCCGCCTTCCGAGCCGTCGGGTGCCACCGCGTGCACCTCGTACTGGTTGACCATCATGCGGAGCCGCTGACGGACGATGAAACGGTGCTGGGCCTGCAAATTGTCGAGCGACATGCGATCTCCTTCAGGGGTCCGCCGGAGTCTCGCACACAAGACCACAGGCGTGCCGACCCCGATTCCCCGCCCGGACGAGCGGGGTCGGCACCCCGACCGCCCGCCCCCGGCACCCGACCGCCCGCAACCGGCACCGGCCAGGTGCGCCGGCTCGCCGGGACGGCGGCGGGAATGCGCCCGGCTCGCCGAGGTGGTGCTTTCGGGCGGTGCGGGCACCACCGTCTCGGCGAGCCGGCGCGCCCGGGGCGTTCGCCGCGCGAACACGATCAACGTCCGTCGACTGTCGCCTTCATGGCCCAGCTGTTCAACACCTGATGGATGCCGCGCAGGCGCTCGTTGATCTGTTCCAGTCGTTCTGCCTGCGCCAGGTTCGCCAGTGCCGTACCCAGCGCGATCTGCTGGTCGGGGGTGAGGCTTTCCTGGTCGATCGTGTAGAGCAGTTCGACGGTCTCGGCGATCGTGTCGGCCACGGCGGCACCTCCGGAGGGACGGATCTGGGTCACCTCTGCGCTACCGAAATGATGCATGGAAGCGCTCCCATACATCAATGCCCCAACGGTGCCATGGTCATGCACGCTTCTCACCTGCCAGATACCTGGCCCCACACGACCGACATGCCCGGCCCTCAAGTCGGGTGCCGTGAGCCGGCCAACTCGGGTGCCGGTGAGCCGGCCCCAACTCGGGTGCCGGCGAGCGGATCAGTCCGAAGCGCCGGTCGTCGACGCCCGGCCCGCCCGTTCCCCCTGCCGGGGCAGCACCCCGGCCGGCCCCGCGCCGGGGTCGACCTCATCGGGACGGTCGTCCGCCCCGGAGTCGTCGGGCAGGCCGTCCGCAGCGCACGCTCCCGAACCGCCCGGCCCCGGACCAGAGCCACCCGGACCAGAGCCACCCGGAACCGCGCTGGCGGGGCCCGCCGTGGTCGTGGCGAGGTTGGCCAGCACCACGTC
Organism: Micromonospora sp. DT31; assembly: GCF_049841795.1. NCBI lineage: Bacteria > Bacillati > Actinomycetota > Actinomycetes > Micromonosporales > Micromonosporaceae > Micromonospora > Micromonospora sp. DT31. The sequence goes on from NZ_JBNCKZ010000009.1 coordinate 205,639, forward strand.
GAGGACCGTGACCGCCTCCGGCTTGGCCAGCGGGTTGTTGCCGTTTCCGCATTTCGGCGACTGCACGCAGGACGGGCAGCCGGTCTCGCACCCGCACTCGGCGATGGCGTCCCGGGTGGCGCGCAGCCAGGCGGCGGCCGTCGCGTACGCCCGCTCGGCGAAACCCGCCCCGCCGGGGTGCCCGTCGTAGACGAAGACGGTCGGCGCCTCGGTGTCCGGGTGCAGGGCGGTCGACAGGCCGCCGATGTCCCACCTGTCGCAGGTCGCCATCAACGGCAGCAGGCCGATCGCGGCGTGTTCGGCGGCGTGCAACGCGCCCGGCACGTCCGCCGCCGCGACACCTGCGGCGGCCAACGACCCGGGGGAGAGCGTGAACCAGACCGCGACGGTACGCAGCTCCCGGGCCGGCAGGTCCAGCGGACGGGTGTCGATGACCTCACCGGTGGCGATGCGCCGCCGCTGGTACGACACCACCTGGCTGGTCACGTCCACCTCGCCGAGGAAGAGCCCGACCGGCCCGGCGTCCACGTACGAGCGCACGGCCACCACGGACAGTGAGGTCACGTCGCGGGCGTGGGTGGACCAGTCCGGCTCCTCGGCGTGCACCAGCGCGCACCCGTCGGCCAGGTCCAGCGAGTCGACCAGGTAGGAGACGCCCTGGTGCAGGTAGACCGCGCCCGTGTGCAGCAGGAAGTGCGCGGAGCCGCCGTCGACGGTGCCGAGCAGCCGGCCGGTGGACTCCTCCACCACGCAGACCGGGGCGCCGCCCTCGCCGCGCAGGTCCACCTCGGGACGCTCCCGGTGCCGCCAGTACCAGCCGGTGGGCCGCTGCCGCAGCGCCCCCGTCTCGACGAGCGAGTCCACCGCCTCCTTCGCCCCGTCGCCGAACAGCTCCAGGTCGGCCGGAGTGAGCGGGGCCTCGTGCGCGGCGCAGGCAAGCTGCGGCGCGAGCACGTACGGGTTGGCCGGGTCGAGGACGGTGGCCTCCACGGGCCGCCCGAACAGCGCCTCGGGGTGGTGCACCAGGTAGGTGTCGAGCGGGTCGTCCCGGGCCACCAGCACGGCGAGCGCCTCGTCGCCGGAGCGTCCGGCCCGCCCGGCCTGCTGCCAAAGTGACGCCCGGGTGCCCGGCCAGCCGCAGATCAGCACCGCGTCCAGCCCGACCAGGTCGACGCCGAGTTCCAGCGCGTTCGTGGAGGCGAGCCCGAGCAGCTCGCCGCGCAGCAAGGCCCGTTCCAGCTCCCGCCGTTCCTCCCGCAGGTAGCCGGCCCGGTACGCGGCCACCCGGTCGCCGAGCCCGGGGACCGCCTCGTCGAGTGCCCGGCGCGCGTTCGCCGCGACCACCTCGGCGCCCCGGCGGGACCGGACGAACGCGAGCGTGCGTACCCCCTCGATCACGCTGTCGGCGAGCAGGTCGGCGGTCTCCCGCAGCGCCGACCGGCGGACCGTGGCCAGGTCGGCGACCGCCGGGTCGGTGGAGTGCGGCGGCAGCAGCGGCGGCTCCCACAGCGCGAAGGTCACGCCCCCGCGCGGCGAGGTGTCCTTGGTGACGGCGGTGACGGGCAGGCCGGTGAGCCGCCCGGCCGCCGTCGCCGGGTCGCCGGACGTGGCCGAGGCCAGCAGGAACGTCGGGTTGCTGCGCGAGCCCGCGACCGCCGGACCGGGGGTACGCCCGAAGCGGGCGCACTGCCGGCGCAGCCGGCGCAGCACGTGCGCGACGTGTGAGCCGAAGACGCCCCGGTAGGTGTGGCACTCGTCGACCACCACGTACGCGAGGCGGCGCAGGAACCCGGACCAGTGGGCGTGCCCGGGCAGGATGCCGTGGTGCAGCATGTCCGGGTTGGTCAGCACGAACCGGGAGTGCCGGCGGATCCACTCCCGTTCGGCGCGTGGCGTGTCCCCGTCGTAGGTGGCCGGGCGGATTCCGTCCAGTTCCAGGCCGGCGACGGCGCGGAGCTGGTCGGCGGCGAGCGCCTTGGTCGGGGCGAGGTAGAGCACGGTGGCGCGGGGGTCGGCCAGCAGCGTGCTCAGTGCCGGCAGCTGGTACGCCAGGGACTTGCCGGACGCCGTGCCGGTGGCGACCACCACGTGCCGGCCCGCGTACGCCAGCTCGGCGGCCTCGGCCTGGTGCCGCCACGGCGCGGTGACGCCGCGCCGCGCGAACGCCGCCCGTAGGTCCTCGGGGGCCCAGTCGGGCCACCCGACGGGCTCGCCGACGCGGGCCGGGACCCGTTCGACGTGGGTGACCGGGTCGGTGGGGTGGCGCAGCCGCAGGTGACGCAGCAGCTCGACCGGGGCACGCCGCGGGCCGGAGCTGTCGTCGGTCACGTTCTGCACTCTCGCACTGGTGTTCGGAATTGGGAACCGCGGGGTGGGGGTATGGGGAGGGTCCGACCGGTGACCCGAAGGGCCACACGGGGGGATGGTTAGATTCCCAGGAGAGTTTACCGAGGAGGGGCCGATGGAGCTGTCGCTGGCGACCCGCGTGGTGGGGGAGCACACGGTGCTCGAGGTCGGTGGTGAGGTGGATGTCTACACCGCCCCCCGCCTGCGGGAACGGCTCCTGGAGTTGATCGACGGCGGGGCCCGGCGCGTGGTGGTCGACCTGGACCGGGTGGACTTCCTGGACTCGACCGGGCTGGGTGTGCTGGTCGGCGCGCTCAAGCGGCTGCGCGCGGCAGGGGGCTCGTTCGCCCTGGTCTGCGACAAGGAGCCGCTGCTCAAGATCTTCCGGATCACCGCGCTGGACCAGGTCTTCCCGCTGCACCCGACGGTCGACGCGGCCATCGCCGCCGACTCCACCGGCGCGTGATGGCCACCGTCAAGCTGTCCTTCTCCCCGGCTCCGGTGCACGTGCGTACCGCCCGCCTGGTCGGCGTGGCGGTGGCCCGCCGGGCCGGCGTGCGGGAGGGTCTGCTGGACGAGGTGCGCCTGGCCATCGGTGAGGCGTGCACCCGGGCGGTCGCCCTGCACCGGCAGTACGGCGTGGCCGAACCGGTGTACGTGGAGATGTCCGACGGCGGCGGCTACACGGTGCGGGTGGTGGACCGGGCGCCGATCGAGGCGGGTCTGGGCCTGGCCGCGCTCGGCCCGGACGAGTTGGCCAAGGAGTCCCTCAGCGAGGACGCGCTGACCACCGGCGTCGGCTTCGCGTTGCTCGCCGGTTTCGTGGAGGACCTCCAGGTCCGGCCGGTCGACGACGGTGTCGGCACCGAGGTGCGGATGTCCTGGCCGGCGGGCCGCGCCTGACCTGTGCGCTCGTGGAGGCCGCGTTCCCGTAGGGGCGCGGCCTCTTCGTGTTGGCCGACCTCTATATCAGATTTGTTTTCATAACACAGTTATGAAGATCATCGAGGCGGGGTGGCCCCTCGATGTGACCTCCACCACGGGCGACGGCTACAGTACCCGGGTTGTCAGCAAGTGATCGCGTTCCGCAGCCAGCGGAAACGGGTGTTCATCGCTGGTCCGCCGCGGTGGGTCGGCGCGCGCTTGCAGTTCGCATCCAGGCGTCGGCCGTGCGTCTCCACGAGCCGACGCGAGTGTTCGGTACAGGAGGACATAGATGTCCGGGACCTTGGCCGCCGACGGCGGCGCACTGTCCCTTACCGGAGCCAACGTGACGTACGTCGTCATCGCCGCGGTCATCGCGCTGGTGGCGCTCGTCTTCGCGGCCGCCCTCACCAGGGCGGTCCTGGCGGCCGGTACGGGAACCACAAACATGCAGGAGATCTCCGGGGCGGTGCAGGAAGGCGCCTCGGCGTACCTGCTGCGACAGTTCCGCACCCTGGCGATCTTCGTGGTGATCGCCGTCGTGCTGCTGTTCCTGCTGCCGGTGCACGACACCGACGGCAACGAGACGCTGGTGAAGGTCGGCCGCTCGGCGTTCTTCGTGGTCGGTGCGCTGTTCAGCGCGTTCATCGGCGGGGCCGGCATGTGGCTGGCCACCCGCGCCAACCTCCGGGTGGCCGCCGCCGCCCGGGAGCGCGAAGGCGGCCGCGAGGGCGCCATGAAGATCGCCTTCCGGACCGGCGGCGTGGTCGGCTTCCTCACCGTCGGCCTGGGCCTGTTCGGGGCGGCGCTCGTCGTGCTGCTCTACAAGGGCGACGCGCCGACCGTGCTGGAGGGCTTCGGCTTCGGCGCCGCGCTGCTCGCCATGTTCATGCGGGTCGGCGGCGGCATCTTCACCAAGGCCGCCGACGTCGGCGCCGACCTGGTCGGCAAGGTCGAGCAGGGCATCCCGGAGGACGACCCGCGTAACGCCGCCACCATCGCCGACAACGTGGGCGACAACGTCGGCGACTGCGCCGGCATGGCCGCCGACCTCTTCGAGTCGTACGCGGTCACGCTCGTCGCGGCGCTCATCCTGGGCCGGGCCGCGTTCGGCGAGACCGGCCTGGTCTTCCCGCTGATCATCTCCACCATCGGTGTGCTGGTCGCGATCATCGGCGTCTTCATCACCCGGCTGCGCGCCTCCGACCGCAACGCCCTGACCGCGATCAACCGGGCCTTCTACATCTCCGCGGTGCTCTCCGCGGTGCTGGTGTCGATCGCCGCGTTCGTCTACCTGCCGGCCACGTTCGCCGAGCTTGAGGGCGGGCTGACCGACGTCGACCGCAACCCGCGGATGGTCGCCATCGGCGCGGTCGTGATCGGCATCGTGCTGGCCGCCGCGATCCAGGCGCTGACCGGCTACTTCACCGAGACCAACAGGCGTCCGGTGCAGGACATCGGCAAGAGTTCGCAGACCGGCGCGGCGACCGTCATCCTCGCCGGCATCAGCATCGGCCTGGAGTCGGCCGTCTACTCGGCACTGCTGATCGGTGCCGGCGTCTTCGGCGCGTTCCTGCTCGGCGGCAGCTCCATCACGCTGTCGCTGTTCGCGGTGGCGTTGGCCGGTACCGGCCTGCTCACCACCGTCGGTGTGATCGTCGCGATGGACACCTTCGGGCCGATCTCCGACAACGCCCAGGGCATCGCCGAGATGTCCGGTGACATCGACGAGCACGGGGCGCAGACGCTCACCGAGCTGGACGCGGTCGGCAACACCACCAAGGCGATCACCAAGGGCATCGCGATCGCCACCGCCGTGCTGGCCGCGACCGCGCTGTTCGGCTCGTACACCGACTCGCTCCGCACCGCGTACGAGGACGCGGGCGTGGGCGACATCGGCAACGAGATCCTCAACGCGCTGAACGTGGCCAACCCGCGCAACCTGGTCGGCCTGATCATCGGTGCGGCGGTGGTCTTCCTCTTCTCCGGCCTGGCCATCAACGCCGTGTCCCGCTCCGCCGGGGCCGTGGTGATGGAGGTCCGCCGCCAGTTCCGTGAGCTGCCCGGCATCATGGACCGCACCCAGCGGCCCGAGTACGGCAAGGTCGTCGACATCTGCACCCGGGACGCGCAGCGCGAGCTGTTGACGCCCGGTCTGCTGGCCATCCTGGCCCCGATCGCGGTCGGCTTCGGCCTCGGCCCCGGCGCGCTCGCCGCGTACCTGGCCGGCGCGATCGGTGCGGGCACGCTGATGGCGGTGTTCCTGTCCAACTCCGGTGGCGCCTGGGACAACGCCAAGAAGCTGGTCGAGGACGGCGCGTACGGCGGCAAGGGCTCCGCCTCGCACGAGGCCACCGTCATCGGCGACACCGTCGGCGACCCGTTCAAGGACACCGCCGGCCCGGCGATCAACCCGCTGATCAAGGTGATGAACCTGGTCTCGCTGTTGATCGCGCCGGCCGTGGTGGCCTGGAGCGTGGGCGACGACAAGAACAACCCGCTGCGGATCGCGATCGCCGTGGCGGCCGCGCTGATCATCGCGGCGGCGGTGGTGTTCAGCAAGCGCAAGGGTGTGGTGATGACCGACTCGGACACCGACGCCGGCAGCTCCGACCAGCGGCCGGAGACGGTGAACGCCTGATCGGTGCCACGGTTCCCGGTCGGCCGTCGCCGACCGGGAACCGTGCCGTCGAGGCTCGGCGTGACAAGCCTGAACGGTGGCGGTTCCGCCCGGACGTCGTACTCTGCAACGCATGCGTACGCGCCGGGCGGCAACCGCCGGAAAGCTCACGGTGGTCCTGGCCACGCTGGTCCTCGCGGTCGCCGGGTGCGGTGGCGGCCCCAGCCCTCGTGCCTGGGCCTCGTCGGTCTGCCAGGCGCTCACCCCGTGGCGCGCGGAGATCTCCAAGCTGACCAGCAGCACCCAGCAGCAGATGACCGCGCAGACCACCCCGGCGCAGGCCAAGGAGAATCTGGTCCGGCTGTTCGCCGGCGCCGAGCAGGCCAGCGAGACGGCCCGGCGCAAGGTCGAGGAGGCGGGGGTGCCGGAGGCCGAGCGTGGCGCCGAGGTGTCCGCCGGGTTCCTCGGCTCGCTGAGCAAGATGCGCGACGCGTACGGGCGGGCCCGGGACACCGTCGACGGGCTCGACACCGCACAGGCCGGCCCGTTCTACGACGGCGTGCGCGCCGCCGTGGCCACGCTGAACAAGGAGTACGACGCGAGTGCGCTGGACACCAGCAAACTCAATTCGACCGAGCTGAAAGAGGCCTTCGACGAGGTCCCGGAGTGTCGCTGACGCCTGCATCCCCGAACCCGGCCCGCCAGCCCTCGTTGTTCTCCACCGAGGCGGCCGACCCGGCGTTGGCCGACCTCGCCGGCCTGCTCGCCGGGCCGGGTGAGGTGGGGCGGATGGGCGGCACGGCCCGGCTCTCCGTGGTGGTGGACGCCGCCTGGCGGGTGCACGTGCTGGTGGCCGAGCTGGGCGCCCGGGGCGTGCCGGCGAGCTGGGAGCCGACCGGGGACGGGCGGCACCGGGTGCGTACCGCGTACACGAGCATGCTGGCGCCGCTCGCGCGGGCCTGGCTGCGCGGCACGGCGAAACGGCCGCCGGCCCGCTTCCACCTGGACGGGCGGCGGCTGCGGCTGTGGGTGGCCACCGCGGGAACCGCCGAGCCGGCCGGGTTCCGGCTGGGACTCGGCCCGGCCGACGAGCAATGCTGGCCGACGGTACGCGCCGCGCTGGCCACGGTCGGTCTGCCGGCCGCGTTCGTGGAGCCGGGCGAGGGCGGTCCCGCGTACCGGATCGGCGGACGGCGGGTGACCCGGCTCGCGGAGCTGGTGGGGGAGCGGCCGGCGGCCGCGCCGGCGGGCGAGTGGCCGGGTGCGCCCGGCTGATCGACCCGCACCGCCTGCTGTCCGAAGCCGGACATCGGACGGCGGCGGTTCGCGCGGCGAAACGCCCGCTGACGGCTACGCCGGGTGCGCGCGATCGTCACAGTGACCCGCCTGCCGCCCTACCCACGGTGTACGGTGACGCCGTCCGGCAGGGTGCGGCCGGCGGTCGCCGGAAGACCACCCGTTCTGCCGCCCACGAAACCGGGGACGCGGACGGCGCGTTACGTTGGACATCCGGAGCGCCCGTGGTCCGGGCGACGCAACACGGCCCGGAGCGGGCATGGCGAGGAAGTGAGGTCGGGGAGAGACGTGCCGAGCAAAGCTGGAACCACCCGTCTGGTCATCGTCGAGTCACCGGCGAAGGCCAAGACGATCTCGGGCTACCTGGGCCCGGGGTACGTCGTGGAGGCCAGCTTCGGCCATGTCCGGGACCTGCCCCGCAATGCCGCAGACGTGCCGGCGAAGTACAAGGGTGAGCCGTGGGCGCGGCTCGGCGTCGACGTGGACAACGGCTTCCACGCCCTCTATGTGGTCTCCGCCGACCGCCGGCAGCAGATCAACAAGCTGGTGAAGCTGGCCAAGGAGGTCGACGAGATCTTCCTGGCCACCGATGAGGACCGCGAGGGCGAGGCGATCGCCTGGCACCTGGTGGAGACGCTCAAGCCCAAGGTGCCGGTCAAGCGGATGGTCTTCCACGAGATCACCAAGCCGGCCATCCAGGCCGCGGTGGCCAACCCCCGGGAGATCGACCGCGACCTGGTCGACGCCCAGGAGGCCCGGCGCATCCTCGACCGGCTGTACGGCTACGAGGTCTCCCCGGTGCTGTGGAAGAAGGTCATGCCGAAGCTCTCGGCGGGCCGGGTGCAGTCCGTGGCGACCCGGATCGTGGTCGAGCGGGAGCGCCAGCGGATGGCGTTCCGCACCGCCGAGTACTGGGACATCCTGGCCACGCTGGCGGTGGGCAAGCCGGCTGACGGCCCGCGTACGTTCCACGCCACGCTCGTCGCGCTCAACGGCGACCGGATCGCCACCGGCAAGGACTTCGAGCCGACCACCGGTCGCGTGCGGCCCGGCGCCGGCGTGGTCCACCTCGACGAGGGTGGCGCCCGTGGGCTGGCCGCCCGTCTGGCGGACCGGCCGTTCACGGTCACCCGGGTCGAGGAGAAGCCCTACCGCCGCCGCCCGTACGCGCCGTTCATCACCTCCACCCTCCAGCAGGAGGCGGCCCGCAAGATGCGGTTCTCGTCCCAGCAGACGATGCGCACCGCGCAGCGGCTGTACGAGAACGGCTACATCACCTACATGCGTACCGACTCGGTCAACCTGTCGGAGACCGCCATCACGGCGGCCCGCCGGCAGATCGTCGAGCTGTACGGCGAGCGCAGCGTGCCGCCGGAGCCGCGCCGCTACACCGGCAAGGTGAAGAACGCGCAGGAGGCGCACGAGGCGATCCGCCCCGCGGGGGACAACTTCCGCACCCCGGGCGACGTGGCCAAGGAGCTGTCCGCCGAGGAGTTCAAGCTCTACGAACTGATCTGGCGGCGCACCATCGCCTCGCAGATGACCGACGCGGTCGGCTCCAGCGTCTCGGTGCGCATCCGCGCGGTGTCCTCCGCCCAGGAGGAGGCCGACTTCGGGGCCACCGGCAAGACCATCACAGACCCGGGTTTCCTGCGCGCGTACGTCGAGTCCAGCGACGACGAGAACGCCGAGGCCGAGGACGCCGAGCGCCGGCTGCCCACGCTCGTCAAGGACCAGCCGCTGACCGCCGACGAGCTGAACGCGCAGGGCCACCACACCCAGCCGCCGTCGCGCTACACGGAGGCGTCGCTGGTCAAGTCGCTGGAGGAGCTGGGCATCGGCCGGCCCTCGACGTACGCGTCGATCATGCAGACCATCCAGGACCGCGGATACGTGGTCAAGCGTGGGCAGGCCATGATCCCGTCGTTCCTGGCGTTCGCGGTGATCGGGTTGATGGAGCGGCACTACCCGCGCCTGATCGACTACGACTTCACCGCCAGCATGGAGAACGAGCTGGACGAGATCGCCGGCGGTGACCACGCCGCGGTCGACTTCCTCACCGCCTTCTACTTCGGCAGCACCAACGGCACCGGCGACCAGGCCATCGCCCACGCCGGCGGGTTGAAGAAGCTGGTCACCGAGAACCTCAGCGAGATCGACGCGCGCAGCGTCAACTCCATCCCGCTGTTCACCGACGACGAGGGGCGCGAGGTCGTCGTCCGGGTCGGCCGCTACGGGCCGTACCTGCAGCGGGAGTTGCCGGGTGGCGAGCAGCCGGCGTCCTCCGCCGAGGGCGAGGAGGGCGGCAGCCAGGGCGACCGGGCACCCATCCCGGAAGGGCTGGCCCCCGACGAGCTGACCCCGGAGAAGGTGCACGGGCTGTTCCTCGGCGGCGGGGGTGAGCGCAAGCTCGGCGACGACCCGTCGACCGGCGAGCCGATCGTGCTCAAGTCCGGCCGGTTCGGCCCGTACGTGGCAAGCGGCGAGCGCAAGTCGTCGCTGCTGCGCTCGCAGTCGCCGGACAGCCTCACCCTGGACGAGGCGCTTCGACTGCTCAGCCTGCCCCGGCTGGTCGGGCTGGCGCCGGACGGCACCGAGGTCTTCGCCAACAACGGCCGCTACGGCCCGTACGTCAAGCGCGGTGACGAGTTCCGCTCGCTGGACTCCGAGGACAAGATGTTCACGGTGACGCTCGACGAGGCGCTGGCGCTGCTGGCCGCCCCGAAGGCCCGTCAGCGTCGGGCCGCGGCGCCGCCGCTGCGGGAGATGGGCGCCGACCCGCTGACCGAGAAGCCGCTGGTGATCAAGGACGGCCGGTTCGGGCCGTACGTCACCGACGGCGAGTTCAACGCGTCGCTGCGGCGCGGGCAGACGCCGGAGGAACTGACGCTGGAGCAGGCGTCCGAGATGCTCGCCGAGAAGCGCGCGAAGGGCCCTGCCCCGAAGAAGGCCGCCCCGGCGAAGAAGACGACTGCCGCCAAGAAGACGACGGCCGCCAAGAAGACCACGGCCGCCAAGAAGACGACGGCCGCGAAGGCGACAGCCGCGAAGAAGGCCCCCGCCAAGAAGGCCGCCCCCAAGAAGGCGACTTCCACCAAGGAGTGATCGTGGAAGGAAATGGCCCGTCTGTGGGCCCTTTCCCTCCAAGACCGTCAGGAACCGAGGACCTGGCTCAGGTAGGGGTTCTGGAAGAGGCGGGCGGGGTCCAGGCGGGAGCGGAGGGACTGGAAGGCGGCGAACTTCGGGTACGCCGTGGCCAGTGACTCCGCGTCGCGCCAGTGCAGTTTGCCCCAGTGCGGCCGGCCGCCCAGTTCGGTGGCCACCTGCTCGAACGCCCGGAAGTACGGCTCGTACGGCATGCCGACGTACTGGTGGACGGCGACGTACGCGGAGTCCCGCCCGTACGAGTGGGACAGCCAGATGTCGTCGGCGGCGGTGAACCGCACCTCGACCGGGAACAGCACCTTGAACGGCAGCCGGTCGATGATCCGGCGCAACCCGGCCAGCGCGGTGGGCAGGGCGTCGCGGGGCAGCCCGTACTCCATCTCCACGAAGCGGACCCGGCGTGGCGTGCAGAACACGTGGTCGGAGCGGCCGGTGTAGGTGCGTTCGGTGAGCGCGCGGGCGGAGACGGCGCTGATCCGGGGGGCGAGGGCGGGCACGGCGCGGCCCAGGCGGCAGGCGCCGGCGAAGACGGTGTTGGCGAGGAACTCGTCGTCGAGCCAGCCGCGCCAGCGGGGCAGCGGCCGGTCGTCGGCGGCCACCCGGTCGTTGGTCTTGACCTGCACCCGGTCGGTGTACGGGAACCAGTAGAACTCGGCGTGGTCGTGGGATCCGTACAGGCCGGGGAGGTCGTCGAGCACCTCGGCCAGCGGCGCCGGGCGCTCGTGTGCGCGCAGCACGAACGCGTCCACGCAGCGCAGGGTGACCTCGACGAGCACGCCCAGCGCGCCGAGGCCGACGCGGGCGGCGTCGAACACGTCGCGGTTCTCCTCGGCCGAGCAGCGCAGCACCTCGCCGGTGCCGGTCACCAGCGTCAGCCCGGCCACGAACGTGGACAGGCAGCCCAGTGTCGCCCCGGTGCCGTGGGTGCCGGTGGAGAGCGCACCGGCGATGGTCTGGGCGTCGATGTCGCCGAGGTTCGGCACGGCCAGCCCGTGGCCGGCGAGAAGTTCGTTGAGCGTGTGCAGTGTCATCCCGGCCGGTACGGTGACCAGGCGGCGTGCCACATCGACGCTGATGTCGGTTTCCAGGTCGGCGAGGTCGATGCGGTGCCCGTCGGTGACGGCGGTGGCGGTGAAGGAGTGGCCGCTGCCGGTGGCGCGGATGGTCTGCCCGGCGGTCGCGGCCCGGCGGACCGCGTCGGCGATGTCGGAGACGGTGCGGGGGCGCACGGTGTGCAGTGGGGTGCTGTGCTGGTTGCCGGCCCAGTTGGACCAGGCGGCGGTGGTACCGGTCATCGCGGCCACTCCTCGACATGAATATGAAGTGAATTCATATCAGGAACGTTGTTCGTGGTAAATACCGCAATCGAGCCCGACTCGTTGTACCGGTAGTCACACGCACGTGACGTGTAGATATCTTCATCCGTCGAAGGGGGGTGGCGCCGAGTGTCCACACCAGCCGCCACGACCGGGCCGCTGCGCCGGGTACCGGTGCAGGGTCGAAGTGTCGCGCGGGTCCAGCGGATGCTGGACGCCTGCGCCGAGCTCGTCGACGAGGTGGGGTACGAGGGGCTGACCACGACCCTGCTCGCCGAGCGCGCCGAGGTGGCGATCGGGTCGGTCTACCAGTTCTTCCCGGACAAGCGGGCCATCGTGCAGGCGTTGACGCTGCGCACCATGGAGTCCTACCTCCAGCGGCTCGACGAGCGGTTCGCCTCGGACGACCTGACCCACTGGTGGGACGGGGTCGACGCGGCGATCGACGAGTACATCTCGATGCACCGCACCGTCCCCGGTTTCCGTACCCTGCACTTCGGCGACGTGGTCGACCTGCACCTGCTGGACGACCAGCGGGACAACAACGGCGTCATCGCGGAGCAACTCGCCCGCGTACTCACCGAGCGTTTCGGTCTGGCCGGCGTGCCCGACCTGCGGTTCCACCTGGAGGTCGCGGTGGAGGCCGCGGACGCCCTGATCAAGCTGGCCTTCCGTCGCCGGACCGACGGCGACGAGCGGGTGCTGGTCGAGGCGAAGGCGCTGATCCGCGAATACCTGCACCGGCAGGTCGACGCCCCGACCGAGGTCGCCCAGAAGGCTTGAGCGGCACGCCGACCGGCGGGTTCCCGGGTGCCGGGGCCCGCCGTCGTCATGCCCAGGGTCAGAGGAAGGCGTGCCCGTCGCCCCGGTAGGTGGGCACGGTCGCGACCACCGCGTCCCCGTCGACCAGGTGCACCTCGTTGACGTGTTCGCACAGCTCGCCGGCCTTGGCGTGACGGAACCACACCCGGTCGCCCACGCGCAGGCCGTCAGCGGCGGCCCCGGCGAGCGGGGTCTGTACCTCACCGGCGCCCTCCGCGCCGAGCAGCTTCAGCCCGGCCGGCAGCCACGGCCGGGGCAGCCGGCTGCCCGCCGCCTGACCGGAGGCGATCCAGCCGCCGCCGAGCACGGTGGCCAGCCCGGGGGCCGGTCGGCGGACCACCGCGCAGGCGAAGAACGCCGCCGGGGTCGGCCGCCACGCACGGTACGCGTCGAACAGCGTCGGCCCGTACAGGCCGGAGCCGGCGGTGACCTCGGTGACCGCGGGGTCGGCGCTGGTGGCGGCCACGCTGCCGGTGCCGCCTCCGTTGACGAACTCCAGGTCGGCGTGCTCCCGCACGGCGGCGACCGCGGCGGCGCGGCGGGTCAGCAGTTCCCGGTACGACCCGCGCTGCGCCACCCGGATCGCCGAGCCGAGCACCGCCTGCCCGGGCGGGGCGTCACCGAGACCGGCGATCTGCGCCTCGTACGACATGAGGCCGACCAGCCGGAAGCCCGGCCGACCGGTGACCGTGGCGGCGAGCGCGCCGGCCGCGGCGGCGCTGTGCACCGGGGAGCGGCGGACCCCGACGTGCACCCGCCCGCGCAGCGGGCGCCAGGAGGCGTCCAGGTCGAGGCAGATGCGCAGCGCGGGCCGGCGCGCGGGCGGGCACACCCGGTCGATCAGGTCGAGTTGGGCGGGGTCGTCGACCATCAGCGTCACCGCGTCGGCGAGCGCCGGGTCGGCGGCCAGGTCGGCGAGCCCGCCACGGTGCGTGGTCGGGTACGCGACGAGCACGTCGTCGCTGATCCCGGATCTGGCGAGCCACACCGCCTCGGGCAGCGTGAAGGCCATCACACCGTGCCAGCCGGGACGGGCGAGCGCCCGGGTGACAAGTGCCCGGACCCGGATCGACTTGCTCGCCACGCGCAGCGGCTTGCCGCCGACCCGGCCGGTCAGGGCGTCGGCGTTGGCGTCGAAGGCGGTGAGGTCGACCACCGCGTACGGCGGGTCGAGGTGAGCGGTCGCCCGGTCGAGGCGATCGCGAGTTTCGTCACGGTCGATGGCCACGTGTGCACGCTAACTCTCGGGACGGCAATGCGAAACACCCTCGCGTCTGTCTGGGCTGCGGACGGTGGTACCGGCGGCCTAGGCTCGGCGAGCAGGCGAATGTCGCGGGGGGCGGCGCCTCCTGCGCGACTAGAGTGTTCCACCGGGAATGCCCAGCTCTGGACAGGCACGTGGAGGTACGGCCATCGAAAGCCAGAACAACGGCGAGTCGCCCGGCGTGTCGTCGCCCGGGACGACGGCGGACCACTCCGGCATCGCCGCCATCCGCTCGGTGCTGCGCATCCGGCCGTTCCGCAGGCTGTGGATCGTGCTCAGCGCCGCCTCCTTCGGCGACTGGCTCGGCCTGCTCGCCACCGCGCTCTTCGCCGCCTCCCAGGTCTCCGGCAGCACTGCCCAGGGCGCCGCGTTCGGTGGCGTGACCGCGATCCGGCTGCTCCCCGCCCTGGTCCTCGGGCCGGTGGCCGGCGTCTTCGCCGACCGGTTCGACCGCCGGTGGACCATGGTCATCTGCGACGTGCTGCGCTTCGTGCTGTTCGCCTCGATCCCGCTCTACGCGCTCACCGGCGCGGCGGGCGGTCTGGTGGTCGGCTGGGCGTTGATCGCCACCTTCCTGATCGAGTCGCTCACGCTGCTGTGGATCCCGGCCAAGGAGGCCGCGGTCCCGAACCTGATCCCGCGCACCCGGCTGGAAGCGGCGAACCAGCTCACCCTGATCACCACGTACGGCCTGACCCCGGTGGCCGCCGCCATCGCCCTGGCGGTGCTGGACCGGGGCGTACGCGGCGCGGTCGGCGGCGACCTGCCCGGCTGGGCCGAACCGGCACAGCTCGCGCTCTGGTTCAACGCCTTCTCCCGGCTGGCCACCGCGCTCGTGGTGGCGTTCGGCATCAAGGAGATCAGCCACGCCCAGCGCGGCGAGGCGGAGCGCGCCGAGCAGAGCATGCTCCGCCAGTTCTCCGACGGCTGGAAGTACATCGGCCAGACCCCGCTGGTACGCGGCCTGGTGCTGGGGATCTTCGGCGCGTTCGCCGGCGGCGGCATCGTGGTCGGCACGGCCAAGTTCTTCGCCAACTCCCTCGGTGCCGGAGACGCCGCCTTCTCGCTGCTGTTCGGCGCGATCTTCGTCGGCCTGGCGCTCGGCATCGGGCTCGGCCCGATGATCGTGCGGGACATGTCCCGGCGTCGCTGGTTCGGCATGAGCATCGTGCTGGCCAGCGCCTCGGTGCTGGTGCTCGCGTTCGCCATCCACCTGTCCATGGCCATCCTCGGCGCGATCCTGGTCGGCGCCGGCGCCGGCATGGCGTTCCTGGCCGGCACCACGCTGCTCGGCGGCGAGATCGCCGACGAGGTGCGCGGCCGGGTCTTCGCGGTGGTGCAGATCGGCACCCGGCTGGTGCTGATCCTGGCCATCGCACTGAGCAGCCTCCTGGTCGGCGTCGGCGGCTCCCGCCAGTTCGCCATCGCCGACCTGGGCATCTCCGTCTCCTCCACCCGCCTGCTGCTGCTCGCCGCCGGCGCGGCCGGCATCATCGCCGGCGTCAGCGCGTTCGGCCAGATGGACGACAAGAAGGGCGTTCCGGTTCTCGCCGACCTGTGGGGCTCGATCCGGGGTCGCCCGCTGATGCCGTCCGAGCCGTTCGTCTCCAGCGGCCTCTTCGTGGTCTTCGAGGGCGGCGAGGGCGCCGGCAAGTCCACCCAGCTCGCCGCGCTCGCCGAGCGGCTGCGCGGGCAGGGCCGGGAGGTGGTGGTCACCCGTGAGCCCGGTGCCACCCCGGTCGGTGAGCGGATCCGCTCGCTGGTGCTGGGCACCACAGGCGACGAGGCGCCGTCACCGCGCGCCGAGGCGCTGCTCTACGCCGCCGACCGGGCACACCACGTCGCCACCGTGGTCCGCCCGGCCCTGACGCGCGGTGCGGTGGTGATCAGCGACCGGTACGTCGACTCGTCCCTGGCCTACCAGGGGGCCGGCCGGACGCTGCCGGTGGACGAGGTTTCCTGGCTCTCCTCCTGGGCCACCGGTGGGCTGAAGCCCGACCTGGTGGTGCTGCTCGACGTGGAGCCGCGCACCGGCCTGAGCCGGGTGGCGGCCCGCAACGAGGGCGCCGACCGGCTGGAGGCCGAGTCGGTCGCGTTCCACGACCGCGTCCGGTACGCCTTCCTCGACCTGGCGGCCGGCGACCCGAAGCGCTACCTGGTGCTCGACGCGTCCGGCCCGGTCGGGGAGATCTCCGACGCGATCGCCCGCCGGGTGGGCGAGTTCCTCGCCGACCCGGCCGGAATCGTGCACCCCCGTCCGGCGCAGGGCCCGGACACCTCGGTCCAGCCCGAGTTATCCGACGCGGAGCTGGTGACGATGGAGCCACCCCACCGATGACCGACGTCTTCAGCGACCTGGTCGGGCAGGACGAGGCGGTGGCCGTGCTGCGGCGGGCCGCGGCCTCGGCCGCCGCGCTGCTGCGCGCCCCCGCCCCCGCGGCGGCGGTCCCCGCGGGCGCGCCGACCGGCGCCGAGGGCCCCGACGGGTACGACGACCTTGACGCGCTCGCCGACGACCTCCACGGGCCGGGCCCGGCGGCGACCCCCGATCCCGGCGCCGGGATGACCCACGCGTGGATCTTCACCGGGCCGCCCGGGTCGGGCCGGTCGGTGGCCGCCCGCGCCTTCGCCGCCGCCCTGGAGTGCGCGCAGGGCACCGGGTGCGGGCACTGCCCCGGCTGCCACACCACGCTGGCCGGCACCCACGCCGACGTTCGCCTCGTGGTGCCCGACGGGCTGTCCATCGGCGTCGGCGAGATGCGCTCCCTGGTGCTCCGGGCGGCGAGCGCGCCCTCCGGTGGCCGGTGGCAGGTGGTGATCATCGAGGATGCCGACCGGCTCACCGAGGCCGCCGGCAACGCGCTGCTCAAGGCGATCGAGGAGCCGCCACCGCGTACCGTCTTCCTGCTCTGCGCCCCGTCCACCCACCCGGACGACATCTCGGTGACCATCCGGTCGCGGTGCCGGGTCGTACCGTTGCGCCAGCCCTCGGCGGCCGCGGTGGTCGAGGTGCTGGTGCGCCGCGACGGCGTCACGCCGGAGGTGGCCGGATGGGCCGCGGCGGCCGCGCAGGGGCACGTGGGCCGGGCCCGGCGGCTGGCCCGCGACCCGGACGCCCGGCAGCGGCGTGACGCGGTGCTCGCCGTGCCGCGCCGGCTCACCGGCGTGGGCGCGGCGTTCGACGCCGCCTCGGCGCTGATCGAGGCCGCCGAGGCGGAGGCCGCCGCGTCGGTCGCGGAGGTCGATGAGTCGGAGCGTGCGGCGTTGCAGACCGCACTCGGCGCGGGCGGCACCGGCCGGGGCGCGGCCGGCGCCATGCGCGGCGCCGCCGGCCAGCTCAAGGACCTGGAGAAACGGCAGAAGTCACGGGCCACCCGGGCCCAGCGGGACGCGCTCGACCGGGCGCTTGTCGACCTGGCCGCCTTCTACCGGGACGCGCTCACCATGGCACTGCGGGCGCCGGTCGCGCCGGTGCACACCGACACCGCGACCACGGCCGGGGCGGGCGCCCAGAAGTGGGAGGCCGAGGGCTGTCTGCGCCGCCTGGAGGCGGTGCTCCAGTGCCGCACGGCGATCGAGGCGAACGTCAAGCCGCGGATCGCGGTGGAGGCCATGATGCTCGCCCTCTGGCGAGGCTGACCGCCTGCCCGCAAGCCATCGACACACGCGATTGACGTGCGGTACGGTCCGGTGAGGCCGCGGTGACCGAGGCGGCACACTCGGTGAGGGTTGCGCCGACCATCCGGGAGGAGTCCGCCGATGCCGCGGGGGGAGATCGACGAAGCCTGGATCGAGGAGGCGGTGCGGCGCTACCGCCGCATCGAAACCCTCCAGGCCGAGTTCGACCAGGCGGTCAGCACGGTCGAGGTCACCGTCCGCTCACCGGACGGGCTGGTCGAGGTGGTGGTCACCGCCGGCGGCCGGATCACCCACGTGCGCTTCCTCGGCCCGCTGCACCACCGCCACCCGCGCGACGTGGCCGGGTCGGTGCAGGCCGCGGTCACCGCCGCCGCCGACGCGGCCCAGTGGGCGCGGGAGAAGCTGCACAACGAGACCTTCGCGGCCTACCGGCCCCTGGCGGGAGCCTGACATGGAGACGCTGCGTGCCCTCGCCGCCCGTCTCGACGAGGCCGGCGCGACCCTCGCCACGTTGTCCCGCACGGTGACCGCCACCGACCCGCCGCATCCCGCGTTCGGCACGCACGCCGCCGGCCGACCCGGCGAGGTGGGCCGCGCGTTGCACGGGCAGTGGACCGCCGCCACCGCCGACCGGGCGCGAGAGGCGCACGCCGCCGCCCTCCGGTTGGCCGCCGCCGCGGCCGCGCTGCGCGCCGCCGCGGACCGCTACGCGACGGCCGACCAGGGAGCCGCCCGCCGGCTGGCCCGGGAGGCGTGATGGATGCCCTGGACCGCCTTGCCGAACCCGGACTCGACCTGCTCCACCGCGTCGACACGCTGCTGGCCGCCGGTGCACCCGACGGTCATCGGCTCTGGCCGCTGCTGCGCCGCATGCAGGTGCTGCCCGGTGCGGCGGTGCGCGAATTCCTCGACCTGCACCCCGCCCCGCTGACCGGTGCCGGCCACGCCGTGCGCCGGCTCGTCCGGGGCTACGACGACACCTGCGCCCTGCTCGCCGACCAGATCGCCTGGTCCGGTCCGGCCGCGGCCGCCTACGACGAGGCTCGCACCGCGCTGCTCCGCCACCTGGACGAAGGGCCGGAGAGCCTGGTCGGGCGGCTGGAGTCGACCGCGGGCTACGCCGACGCCCTGGCCGGCTGGGTGGAGGGCAGCCGAGCCGCCCTGGCCCGGGCGCTCGCCGACGTGCTGGGTTCGGCCGAGGCAGTGACCGTGCACGCGGCGACCCGACCCGGGGTCGAAGCCGGACGCTCCGGTGCGTCGGCGGCGGCGGAGATCGCCAGCCGGATCCTGAGCGTGCTCGGAGTGGCCTACGACGGGGCCGAGACGCTGCTGCGCCAGTGGGGGCCGAGCCTGGCCGAGACGACCTGGCGGGACCGGGTCACCAGCGCCCCGCACTACGGCGGCACCACCCGGATCGGCTACTGACGGTCCACGGCGTCGCCGTCGGACCGACCGTGGCCGGACACCGGCGGCGACGCCGTGGCCTTCCCCTGCACCCCCCGCAGGTATGCCTTCACTCAACGCGCCCCGCCGGCGTTTGTCCCGACTCCGGCCCAGGTTTCAGCCGTCCGGGCGAGGCGTGGCGGGCGGTTCGGACGGTGCGGCGGTGATGATCGCCGCGCTCGGTGACCGGACGGCGACTGGCGTATCGTGCGGTACGCGTCCGCACGCGTAGGCTGAGACGTATGGGCATGCTCTGCGCGGTCAGCTTCAACCGGTACGGGCGCCTCTACTACCTCGATCCGGGCGAGCTGCGCCCCCAGGTCGGGGACCGGGTGCTGGTGCCCACCGACGACGGCCCGGAGGTGGCCGAGTGTGTCTGGGCCGCCCAGTGGGTCAGCGAGGACACCGACGGCTTCCCGAAGCTGGCGGGGCTCGCCGTCGACGACGACCTGCGCCGCGACGAGACGCTGCGCCGGCGCAAGGCCGAGGCGAAGGTGGCCGCCAAGCGGCTGATCCGCGAACACGCCCTGCCGATGAAGGTGGTCGCCGTCGACCACGTGCTCGGTACGCCGGAGACCGGCAGCGACCGCACCACGATCTACTTCACCGCGCCGCACCGGGTGGACTTCCGCTCCCTCGTCCGGGACCTGGGCGCCACGCTGCACTGCCGGGTCGAGCTGCGGCAGCTCTCCGCCCGCGACTCCGCCCGGGTGCAGGGCGGCATCGGCTCATGCGGGCGTGACCTGTGCTGCGCCACGTTCCTCACCGACTTCGAGCCGGTGACCATCCGGATGGCGAAGGACCAGGACCTGCCGCTCAACCCGCTGCGCATCTCCGGCGCGTGCGGGCGACTGATGTGCTGCCTGAAGTACGAGCACCCGCTCTACCAGAAGTTCCAGGAGACCGCCCCGGCGGTCGGCAGCCGCGTGTCCACGCCGGAAGGCGACGGCAAGGTCGTCGGCCACAGCGTCCCCCGCGACGCCGTGACCGTCCGGCTGGACGCCGACGGCTCGCGCTCCCTGTGCTCCCGCGCCGACGTCTGCGGCTCCCGGCAGGCCTACGAGAACCGTGACCAGCCGACCGCGCCGGCCGGCTCCCCGCGTCGCTCATGAGGTCGGCTGAACACCGACCCGGGGTGCGCGGTCAGCGGACGACGATCGGAGGTTCGGCCAGGCGGGGTGTCAGCGGGGTCTTCGGGGTCAGCCACGGCGCGGTGGGGGACTGGTCGGGGTTCAGCTGCCAGTCGCGGGACACCCGGTCCACCGCGATCGGATAGATCGTCAACGTGCCGTCCGGGTCGATCCGGAACCGCAGGAACGCCTTCGAGTCCTCGATGCCCTGCCCGGCGAACAGCTCGTTCACGTTCACCCCGAACGCGCCCGCCACCAGCAGGTAGAGCGCCACGAGCTGGCTGGCCACCAACCCGCTCACCGGGCCGTACAGCACCACCGCGGCGACCGCCGGCAACGGCCACGGCCACTCGTAGAACGGCAGCTGCAACCAGGCCCAGGTCCCACCGGCGGCCAGCGCCACCTGCGCCAGCCCGTGCGCCACCCCGAGGATCCAGTGCCGGGCGTGCCGCTTCCCGCCCGCGCTGGGCGGTTTGGCGAAGAACGCCGCGCCCAGCATGGCCACCACGATCATGACCACCAGCGGGACGCTGAACAGCCGCTGCTCGGCGGTGCCGACCCGCTGCGCCGCCACCCCGGCCATGGCCAACATGAGCAGTGTGTGCAGGGTCCCGAGCAGCGTGACGAACCCCGGGTTGCGGTACGGCAGCCGGAAGATCCCCCAGCCGTACCGGCGGGAGCGCCCCTTGTCGGGATAGCGGGCAGCCAGGTCGTACTCCTGGGTGCGGCTGGCCCGCCGGGTCAACGTGTCACGCGGCGGCACCTCCAACCGCTCCGGCAGGTGATGTGTCGGGTAGAGGTAGGCGCCGCCGCCCCCGCAGGTGATGAGCTGCCGATCCGGCCCCGCATAGCGGGCGTAGTGGTGCAGGTCCCCGGAGACCAGTACCCGCACCTGCGCGCCGGTCGGCGCGACCAGGGTACGGATGAAGTAGTCGATCGAGTCGTACGCGTTCGGATGGTCGGCGGCCTTGACCCACGTCGGTGCCGGCACGGCCAGGATCACCTTCGAGCGTGGGGTGAGCTTGCGGGCCACCTCGTCGAAGTAGGTGAGCTGCGGGTCGTCCAGGTACGACCCGGACTGGTCGTCGAGGCCGAGCAGCCACCAGTCGGCCGGCAGTTCCACCGCGAAGTACGAGCGGGACTGGCCGGTGCCCCAGCCGGCGAAGCGGCGGTCCCGGGTCCGCACGAACAGGCGCAGGAACGCGGTCAACCCGTCGTACCAGTCGTGGTTGCCCGGCACCGCGAACAGTGTCGGCTGCTCCGGCGGGGCCACCGGCAGCGCCGCCTGGTACGGGCCCTTGCAGCGGTCCTCGTACGCCTCGTAGCCGGCCGCCGGATAGACCTGGTCGCCACCCATCACCAGCGTCTGCGCCCGGGGGAGCCGATGCCCGTCCACGGTCAGCTCCGGCTGCGCCAGCAGGTACGCCACCGAGTACGTGGCGTCGAAGCCGTCGCCCAGGTCGGCCACGTAGTCCAGCCAGAGCCCGCCGTCCGGCCCGACCTGCCGGAACGTGCCGTCGCCGAAGGCGTTCTGCAACTCCCGCTTGTCCAGGTACGCCCCGAACAGCATCGCCAGCAACGTACGCAGGCCGGTGCTGATCAGCAGCAGTGGCGCGAGCCAGGGCACCGGCCGGCGTGGGGTGAAGCCCAACTCCCGCGGGTCCATGCTGCGGGGACGGCGGGTGGCCCGCTCATCCGGATGTGCCTCGGGGGCCGGTGGTCGCGGCGGTTCGTCGGTCACCCGCCGCAGCGTAGTCGGGGACCTGCGCGCCGTCTCGCCCGTGGCGGGGCGGATGTGTGCCGCTGTCCGGTTTCCGGGCGGGGGATCCGGTTCGGCTTCCGGCCGGACGTGCCGTAGACTTGGCGACCGTTGCCGCCTTAGCTCAGTCGGCTAGAGCGACGCACTCGTAATGCGTAGGTCGACGGTTCGATTCCGTCAGGCGGCTCGGTACAGAAGCCCAGGTCAACGGCCTGGGCTTCGCCGTTTCCCGAGGTCGATCACGCCTCCGTCCGTGGTGCCGGTCCTTAGATGGTCCTTGTCCCGTGCCGCGACCGCTTCGTCCAGCCGGTTGGCGACCGCGTCCAGGTCGTCACCGAACAGGCCGGCGTACACGTCCAGCGTCATCGACGCCGAGGCGTGCCCGAGCATCCGATGCACCACGGACGGGTTGATCGTTGGCGCGTCTGACGGTGCGGAGCCCGGCGTCGGTGTGGATGGTCAGGTCGGTGACGTCGACCGTGACGGTCTTGCCGGCGTGGATTCGGCCGAGCGCGGCCTTCTGCCCGACGACCATGACGACGCCGAATTTCGACGCCCGGCGCTGAACGGGCACTGGTCCGGTTGCTGGTTGTGGTGGTGGGCCGGCCGGGCGGACACCCCCAGTCGGCTGATGTCGGCCGGGGTCAGCGGGTTTGGTCGGGTCCGTAGCAGCTGACGGGTGTCGAGGTCGAAGAAGCTCAGCGTCGCTGCTTCGATGCGAATCCCGACTCGGCGCCCGGCGTAGATCACTTGCGCCTGACGGTTCTCACCGCCTGGCGAGGCCGCCAAGACCTTACGACTAGTTCATCGACCTCGACCGACGTAAACACCGCTTCCTCCAGCTCCAGGCGGAAGGCGTGGAACCCGCCTGGCGGCTCGCCACCTGAGGTGTAGGTGGCCTTCTCGCTGCCGGTTACCTCAATCGCCACTCCGGCGACCTTGGCATCACCGCCTTTGGCAGGGTGAGCATGGATCGCACATCGACCGTCGCGTTGAAGATCAAGCGCCTTGACCGCGTTGAGCATCGATCCGAACGACAGGTCCGGTCCTTGAAACGCCACCTCTGACCCGCTGACGCGTGGTGACCCGTCCCTCCGCAGCGTTGCGAGGACGTGTGTCTCAGCTTCCTCAAACCGTGCCCGGATCAGCCTCGCGAGCTCGGCCGCCTCACTCTCGAACTGCCTCCAAGTAGCCATGACTGCCAGTGTGACTGCGAGCACCGACAGAACGATGGCCCAGAGGCGCCGCAGTCCGCATCTGGCTCAGGGTCGAGCAGCCGACCTGTTCTCCCGACCACAGCGCCCCCTTCAGCCGTGACGCGGCTTGCCCGCGACTTCGGGAGCCACGTGGGCGTGGATGTCGAGGCTGACACCGATATTGCGGGTGTCCGAGGATCTCCATGACCACGCGGGCGCGGTGGCCGCCTCTCATCTGCGCAACAAGACCATCACGGACAAGTCGTACACCACCTCGACGGACCCAGGATATGGCTCGATGCATAGCAGCTATGCAAATCAATATAGACCGAGGCTAAAACTGTCCTCAACGGACAGATGTTGCCCCTTGACGAGGGGCTTCTCTCGCAGTCTAATCTGGTGATCAATTAGGGAGGCCAACTTGTGGGAGAGTGCCAGTTCGCCGTTCCGACGTGGCAGGGGTTCCTCCTGATAGCGGCTGCCGACGCAAGGGCGCGCGCACCGCGTCGGCTCGCAATGGCCGTTTCTGATTACCGGCTTGCGCCGTTTTCCGACGTCGAAGTCGTCCTCGGCGCCGACCTCGTCAGCGGTTGGCACCCGACGTTCACGCGTCGGCTCGCCCCGCAGTCGGGATCCCGAACAAAGCCATCGGCATTCGCCGCCCGCTAGAGGCGGCAGGACGGCACATCGCTTTACCTCGGCCGGCGTGTGCAGGCCGTGCAGGACCCTGGACGCAACCGGCAGCCCCGGCCCGTTGGAGATATCTACTCCCGGAAGGAATCGTAAATGAGCATGAGGTTCGTGAGTCGGCGGCAGTTCCTGCGTCGCCTGGGAGGCACCTTTGCCGCCGGAGCCGGCATCGCGTTGTTTCCGGCCGGGTTCGCCTCGGCATCGCCCAATGCCAATCTGGCATCGGGCCCTGGACGTACGGGCGACGGGCCGGCGTATCCGGGAGACCCCGGTTTTGTCGCCAGGACGCCAGGGGAACTGGATGCCGCCAAAGCCAGCTGGGAAACGCCGGAGTATGGTTACTACACCGGCCACAATCCTTCCAATCCTGGCACAGCGATCGATTCCCCATGGCAGCTCGTCGCGGTGAACGCGTCCACCGCCTACGCCCTTGGCTACCGCGGGCAGGGCGTCGCGCTGGGCATGATGGATTCGGGCTACCGGCCCACCCACGAAGGATTTCAGACCGGGTTGATCGTTCCGGTGAGAGCGGAGGGTTTCTACGGCACGTCCGGCTTCGGTTACCGGAACTCGGCAACCCCGGCGAACCCGTTTACTGCGGGCCAGAGGTTCACTGTGGCCGGTGACCAGGCGAGAACAAGTGACTACAGCCACGGAACCGGCATGCTTGGCGTCACCTCTGGCATTCGCGACGGCAAAGAGCAGCACGGCATCGCCTTCGGCTCGACGATGTACGTCGCCATGACCGGCGGTTCCGATACCCAGTCCCACGGCCCTTTCCACGATTACGTGTACTGGCGCACAGCCAATAAGGCCCTGGTCGACGCAGGCGCCCGGGTCATCAACAGCAGCTGGGGCTCTTATGTCCAGACTCTTGACCGAAGCCGCTTCGACGGCCTAGTGCCTTGACCACGAAGGTTCGCGGTGTTGGGGTCAGGCTGCGAGGGCGGCGGGTTGGCCCCAGCGTCGTTGGCGTTCGCTGCGGATGCGGGCGCGTTCTCGGCGTTGGGCGGCCAGGACGTCGGGGTGGCGGGCGTTGGCGTTGCGCCAGCGCAGGTAGGTCTGCAGCTTTCGGGTCAGCGCCGGGTGGTTCGGGTGGTTGGAGCCGGCGATGACGAAGGTGCGTAGCGGCCCGAACTGGGCTTCGATCGGGTTGGCCCAGGAGGCGTAGGTCGGGGTGAAGCAGAGCTCGACCTTGTTGCGGGCCGCCCATGGCTGGATCTTGCGGCCTTTGTGCGCGGACAGGTTGTCCAGGATGACGTAGATCGGTGCCCCGTCCGGACGCGCGGCTC
>NZ_JBNCKZ010000010.1:0-224272 GCF_049841795.1 Micromonospora sp. DT31
TCCGTGCCCTACCCGCCGCACCCCACCAACGATGAGACGGCACAGATCCTGCTACCGCCAACCACGCACGAGGTCGTTAGTCCCTGACCCAAACGAGTATGTCCCGGCCGAAGCCACTGAGAGCGATGGCCAGCACGACGACGCTGACCGCCGTCGCGGTCATGGGGAGCCGCCGCCGATGGTCGTTGCCGGTAAGCGCGTGGACGAGTGACCCTGCGGCGAGGACGGCTCCGAGCATCCAGCCATGAAGCATCATGTACAGCTGCGAGGTCATGAACAGCCAGGTGAAGGGGTTGAACAGGGAGAAACCGAAAGGCACGAGGTCCTTGGGGTCGTGCATTTCGTGGGTGAGTTCGTAGTGGCCGAGTCCCAACCGGATCCGGCTGACGGCGTATAACACCAGCACGACCAGATATAGACCGCCGAATCCCAACTGCGTCATTGCAAGACGGGTACGTACGCGGGGCGCACCCGCTGCCCGGATTGCCAGCGCAATGCTCCCCGAAGCAAGCACTGCTGTCCCCTTTCTGGCTGTAGCGGCAAGTTGGAGGGCGGCCACTGCGGTACCGAGAGCGAGCCGCAGCGGGGACAGCCCCATGTCGGCAGCACCGCGTATGTCGGCCTCCCACTGTTCGCGGTAGCGCGAACGGGTATCGGAGACTGGCAACGCGGCCGAGGCAAACCGGCTGACGGCCAAGGCGAGGCGCACTCGGCGGGATGCCGTCATCGGGCCAGGTCCGGCCGAACGTTGGGAAGCCGCAGCGTGCTCCGCTGTGCGGCGCGTTGGCAGATCCGACGAGCCTCGGTCGCCCCGTCACGCGTCAGCACGTACAGTCGCCGCCGGGCACCCTTGCGGTCCTGGTCATCCCAGGAGGATGCGACCCACCCGGCTCTCTCCAGGCGGTCCAACAGTGGGTAGACCGTGCCGGACGGCCGACCGGTAGCCTTGATGATCTCCAGCCCCCATCGCGGCTGCGCAGAGTCAAGCAGGACGGCCAGGACGTCAACAGTTGCCCTGCCTACACGGGCGAGCGGTTCCATGGGGCCTTAAACTACATGTGTAGATTAGCGCTGTCCATCAGAGACTCTGAAGAGTCGACACCTTCGCGGCGCAGGCCGAGGTCGACCCGGCCACCGTCACGTCGGTGCTCGACGCCGGCTGACCGACGGTGGCCGTACCCACGGCGAGGGCGCGCCGACCCGGTGGTCGACGCGCCCTCGGCGGTGAGCGGGTGGATCAGGCGGTGAAGCTGATCCGGCGGCGGCGGGCCACCACGAACAGCACCGCGCCGGCGCCCAGCAGCAGGATCGCGCCACCGGCGATGGCGCCCGCGGTCGGGCCGGTGACCGGCAGGCCGCCGCCCTGGCCGGAGCAGTCCTCCGGCTGGGTGTACGGGACGGTCTCGGACTCGTCGACCACGTCGTACTTCACGGTGACCTTGAGACCCTGGTAGGCGTCGAACTCGACCGAGGCGGTCTTGCCCGGCTCGGAGGCGAGCTTCTTGCTGACGCCCTTCTCGGTGGTCATCGTGGCGGTGAAGGGGACACCCTTCGCCGGGTTCTCCACGGTGAAGGTCATCGAGTCGCAGTCCTGGTCCAGCTTGAAGATCGGCTCCGCCGGCTCGGCCGAGGGGGTCGGCGTCACGGGCGGTGCCGACGGCGGGACGGACGTCGACGGCGTCGGGGTGGGCTCCGGCGGCTGGGTCGGCTCCGGGGTGGTCGTCGGCGTGGCCGGAGGCGGCGTCGGGACGCGCGGCGTCGGCGTCGGCGACGGCGTCTGCTGCGCCCCGCAGTTGGTGCCGCGGCGGGCCACCACGGTGCGTTCACCGTCGTGCGACTTGCTGCCCCGCTCCCAGTGCGCCCCGACGGTCAGCTTCAGCTTGGGGATCGGGCCGGAGAAGGTGTGGGTCTGGGTGCCGGTCAGCGGGCCCTGACCGGCCGGCTTCAGTTCCGCGTCGACCGCCAGGCCGCCGCTGATCGGGCCGGGCACGGTGGACTCGACCTTGGTGATGCGGCCGGCGATGTCGGTTTCGCTGCTGATCACCGACCAGGTCACGGTGACCGTGCCGTCCTTGGCGGCGCAGTAGCTGCCGGACGGCTCGGGGTGGTGGGCGGCGGCCGGGCCGGTGACGGCGGCGGCGCCCGCGAGGCCGATGAGCGTGCCGGCGGTGAGGACGGCGGCACGCCGGAGGTGGAGACGGTTCACGTCTTCTCCTGATGAGGGGGAGGATCGTCAGAGGTGCGGCGGACGGGGCGGCAGCCACGCGTCCGCACGGCAATCGGGCCAGACCCTAGCGAGATCGACACGTGATGCGTTACCACGATCGATGTCTTGTAAAGGGTCTGTGATTGATTTGAGATCATTGATGGACGCTGCGTTCGCCGGTCGTCGCTGCGGGTGCTCTGCCGGCCCGCCGCGTCGGGTCGCGTAGCGTCGGGGCATGCGCAGGGAGCGACGGTGACCCGGATCGTGGCCGGCGTGCTCGGCGGGCGGCGGATCGCCGCCCCGCCCGGCGCCGGCACCCGCCCCACCTCCGACCGGGTCCGGGAGGCGCTGTTCAGCGCCGTCCAGGCCGAACTCGACCTGGACGGGGCGCGCTTCGCCGACCTGTACGCCGGTTCCGGCGCGGTCGGCCTGGAGGCGCTGTCCCGGGGCGCGGCGCACGTGCTGCTGGTGGAGTCCGACGCGCGGGCCGCCAAGGTGATCCGGGAGAACATCGCCGCGCTGCGGGCCGCACCGGCCGCCCGCCTGGTCACCGGGAAGGTGGGCAGCGTGCTGGCCGCCGGGCCGGACGGCGGGGCGTACGACGTGGTCTTCGCCGATCCGCCCTACGCGGTGCCGGACGCGGAGATCACCGCGCTGCTCGCCGCGCTCGTCGGCGGCGGCTGGCTCGCGCCGGAGGCGCTGGTGATCGTGGAGCGGTCCAGTCGCACTGGCCCGGTCGAGTGGGTGGACGGTGTCACTGCGCAGCGCAGTAGACGTTACGGCGAGACCACACTTTGGTACGGTCGCCGATCATGAGACGTGCGGTCTGTCCGGGCTCGTTCGATCCGGTCACGAACGGTCACCTCGACATCATCGGCCGGGCCAGCCGCCTGTTCGACGAGGTGATCGTCGGCGTGCTGGTCAACCAGTCGAAGCAGGGCCTGTTCACCGTCGAGGAGCGGATCGACATGCTCCGCGAGGTGACTGCCTCGTACGACAACGTGCGGGTGGAGTCGTTCCGCGGCCTGCTCGTGGACTTCTGCCGAGATCAGCAGGCGAGCGTGCTGATCAAGGGCCTGCGGGCGGTCAGCGACTTCGACTACGAGTTGCAGATGGCCCAGATGAACATCGGCCTGGCCGGCGTGGAGACGCTGTTCATGCCCACCAACCCGCTCTACTCGTTCATCTCCTCCAGCCTGATCAAGGACGTGGCGAAGTGGGGCGGGGACATCTCCTCCCACGTTCCCGACCTGGTCCGCGCGCAGCTCACCGCCCGACTCCGCCCCTGACCGGGGCGGGGGCGTCCCGCCGGCGACGCGCCGGGCGGGGCGGGTGGCGCCGGGGTGGTCCGGGCGCGACATGATGTGTGCAGCGCCGAAACCGGGCGTCAGGCCGCATCATGGAGGGCGGCCGACGAAGACAGGAGTGAGGTACCGGTGGACCCGCTCGATCGCATCGACGAACTGATCGCCATGGTGGAGCAGGCCCGCTCCGTCCCGATGTCGCGCAACAACTGCATGGTCGACCGGGGCGAGATGATCGTCGCGCTGGACGAGTTGCGCGCGGAGCTGCCCGCGGACCTGCGTCGCGCCGCCGCCCTGCTGGAGGAGCGGGACAAGATCATGGAGGCCGGCAAGCGTGAGGCCGACCGGATCATCAGCGAGGGTGAGGCGGAACACGCCCGCCTGGTGTCGGTGAACGAGATCACCGTGTCCGCCGAGCACGAGGGCGCCCGGATCATCGGCGAGGCGCGGGCCGAGGCGCAGCGCCTCCGCGAGGAGGTGGACGACTACGTCGACACCGCCCTGGCCAACTTCGAGCAGTTCCTCACCCGGGCGCTGGCGTCGATAGAGCGTGGCCGGGACAAGATGCACGCGCTGCGCGAGATCGGTACCTTCGCCGGAGACGAGGCGGACCGCCCGCTACCCTTCTGAGCGGCGCACCGGCCGGTCGCCGACAGCCGGCCGCCGACGAGCCGGGGTGCGCCCCGGTTCGACGGTCCGCCCCCCTGGCAGGTAACCTTCTTTGTCGGCCTCTCATCGGCCGGAGTCTGACTATGCCCAAACATTCGCCAAGCCAACTCGACCCCAGGTCGCCGCTGGTCCTCGACACGAGGGACCTGCCGCGTCGGCCTGGCGCGTTGCGTACGCTCCAGCGGGTCGTGACGGCACCGGCGGACCTCGGCGTGGAGTTGATCGGCGTGCCGGCGGGCGCGGACCTCGACCTCGACCTGAGGTTGCAGTCGGTGTCCGAGGGCGTGCTCGTCTCCGGGACCGTCACCGGTCCCGTCAAGGGCGAGTGCGGCCGCTGCCTGCGCGAGATCGACGACTCGGTGGCCGTGAACGTCCAGGAGCTGTACGCGTACGAGGACAGCACCACGGACGAGACGACCGACACCGACGAGGTGGGCCGGATGCAGGGCGATCTGATCGACCTGGAGCCGGCGCTGCGGGACGCGGTGGTGCTCGCACTGCCGACCAACCCGCTCTGCCGGGAGGACTGCCCAGGCCTGTGCCCCGAGTGTGGGGTGCACTGGGACGATCTGCCGGCCGACCACAGTCACCAGCAGGTCGACCCGCGTTGGGCGGGCCTGTCGCAACTGACCCGTACAGAGGAGTAAGAACCGTGGCCGTCCCCAAGCGCAAGATGTCGCGCAGCAACACCCGCGCCCGCCGGGCGAACTGGAAGGCCACGGCGGTGGCGACCGTGGCCTGCCCGCAGTGCAAGTCGGCGAAGCTGCCGCACGCCGCCTGCTCCGTCTGCGGCACGTACAACGGTCGTCAGGTCCTCGACGTCTGATCCGGACGCCGAATGACGTCCCCGACCACAGGTCGGGTGACGCGCGCACCAAGGCAGTCGCCCGGTGTCCCGGCTCCCTCCGCCACCGACCGTTCCTCGGCCGGCGGGCCCTCGGAGCCGGGCACCGCGCGGATCGCCGTCGACCTCCTCGGCGGGGACGATGCTCCCGCCGTCGTGGTTGACGGCGCTCTGCGAGCGGTACGCGCGGATCCTTCCCTGCACCTGATGCTCGTCGGCCCGATCGAAGTCGCCGACGGGCTGCTCGGTGCGCTCGACCCGGCCCAACGTGCCCGGGTCACGGTCCGCCAGGTGCGGGCCGCCGTCGGCATGGCCGACCATCCGACCGCCGCCCGTGGCGAGAGCACGGTACGCACCGCCGTGCAGGCCGTCCGGGACGGGTTCGCCGACGCGGTCGTCTCCGCCGGTTCCACAGGCGCCACCGTCACCGCCGCCGCGCTCGGCCTCGGCCGCTGGGCCGGGATCCGCCGACCCGCGCTCGTGGCCACGCTGCCCGCAGTCGACGGCCCGGTGGCGCTGCTGGACGTCGGGGGGACGCTCGAGACCGGTGCCGCCACGCTCACCCGCCACGCCGTCCTCGGCGCCGCCTACGCCGCCGTGGCGCTCGCGGTCGCCGTACCCCGGGTGGGGCTGCTCTCCGTGGGCCGCGAGACCGGCAAGGGCGACCGGCCGCGCCGCTCCGCCGACCCGGCGCTGGCCGCCGCGCCGTTGCCCGGCGCCGCCCGCTACGTCGGCCTGGTGGAGGGCTACGACATCTCCCTCGGCGCCCGCGCCGACGTGGTGGTGACCGACGGTTTCACCGGCAACGTCCTGCTCAAGGCCATCGAGGGCGCGTACCTCATGGCCGGTGGCCCGCCGTCGGACGCGCCCCGCGCGGCCGCGCTGCTCGGGGTGGGCGGCACCGTGGTCGTGTGCCACGGTGCGGCCCGCTCCGAGGACGTCGCCTCGGGCATCGCCCTGGCCGCCCGTCTCTGGCGCCGCGACGCCGCCGGGGCGGTCCGCGCCATGCTCGCCGAGATCCCGCACGATCATGGACCTGACCGAATCGACACCGAGGTAGCACCATGACCAACGACAAGCGACGGCGTACTTCCGTGGGCCACCTGGAGGCGGCCTTCGGGGTGTCGCTCGACCCGGAGCTGCTGGAACGCGCGCTGACCCACCGTTCGTTCGCGTACGAGAACGGTGGCCTGCCCACCAACGAGCGGCTGGAGTTCCTGGGCGACTCGGTCCTCGGCGTGGTGATCACCACCGCGTTGTTCCACAACCACCCGGACCTGCCCGAGGGGCAGTTGGCCAAACTGCGCGCCAGCGTGGTGAACATGCGCGCGCTGGCCGACGTGGCACGCGGGTTGGGCCCGGACGGGCTGGGCGCGTACCTGCTGCTGGGCAAGGGCGAGGAGGCCACCGGCGGGCGGGACAAGGCGAGCATCCTCGCCGACACGCTGGAGGCGCTGCTGGGCGCCATCTACCTCCAGTACGGCCTGGACACCGCGGCCATCGTGATCCACCGGTTGTTCGACCCGCTGATGGCCGAGTCGGCGGGCCGGGGCGCGGCGCTGGACTGGAAGACCAGCCTTCAGGAGTTGACCGCCGCGTTGGGGCTGGGCGTGCCCGAGTACCGCATCGAGGGCACCGGCCCGGACCACCTGAAGACGTTCACCGCCTGGGTGGTGGTGGCCGGTAACCGCTACGGCGGCGCGGAGGGGCGCAGCAAGAAGGAAGCCGAGCAGCGGGCCGCCGAGTCGGCCTGGCGGACGCTCAACGAGCAGGCGGAAGCGGCGGCGAAGGCCGAGGCGGCAGCGGTCGGCGCGGCGGATCCGGCGGACGCGGAGGCGGGCGCCGGCCGTGCCTGAGCTGCCCGAGGTCGAGACCGTCCGGCAGGGGCTGGCGCAGTGGGTCGTCGGCCGGCGGATCGCCGCGGTCGAGGTCCGTCACCCCCGGGCGGTACGCCGCCACGCGCCGGGCGGCGCGCACTTCGCCGACGTGCTGGCCGACCGGACCGTCACCGGCGTGTGCCGCCGGGGCAAGTACCTGTGGCTGCCGCTGGACAGCGGCGACGCGGTGATCGGCCACCTCGGCATGTCCGGGCAGCTGCTGGTGCAGCCGGTCGGCGCGGCCGACGAGCTGCACCTGCGGGTCCGGTTCCGGTTCGCCGACGACGGGCCGGAGCTGCGCTTCGTCGACCAGCGCACGTTCGGCGGGTTGTCCGTCTCACCAGGCGGGGCGGAACTGCCGGCCGAGATCGCGCACATCGCGCGGGACCCGATGGACCCGGAGTTCTCCGACGAGGCGTTCGTGGCGGCGTTGCGCCGCAAGCGTACGGAGGTCAAACGGGCGCTGCTGGACCAGACACTGATCTCCGGCGTGGGCAACATCTACGCCGACGAGGCGCTGTGGCGGGCGAGGTTGCACGGTGCCCGTCCGACCGACGCGCTGACCCGCCCGGCCGCCCTGCGCCTGCTCGGCCACGTCCGGGACGTGCTCGCCGAGGCGATCAAGCAGGGCGGCACCAGCTTCGACGAGCTGTACGTCGACGTCAACGGGGAGAGCGGCTACTTCGACAGGTCCCTGAACGCGTACGGGCGGGAGGGGGAGCCCTGTTCCCGCTGCGGCGCGCCGATCCGGCGGGAGGCGTTCATGAACCGGTCCTCCTACAGTTGCCCGCGCTGCCAGCCGCGCCCCCGGGGCACCCTCCGGGGATGACCCGGAGCCGGCTCGGGGTTGCGCGGGCGTGCCGCGCCTGACGGCCCTTGGGGGACGCGCCGGGGCGTATCCGGAAATGTCCTTTCCGCCCGACCGGTGCGGCCGGTTCCGGCGTCGCGGCCGGCCGCCGCGGGGTCGGGGAGGAGCCGGGGCCGTTCCCTGATGTCGGGGCCACGCCCGCTGCCTAGCGTGATCCACGGTCGGCACCGCGCCGGCCGGTGGAGGGGGACCCGGGATCATGGACAGGCGACCGGTGACCGTGCGGTTGGCGCGGTGGAGTGCGGAGCATCCCTGGCGGGCCATCGCGATGTGGGTGGTCTTCGTCGCGGTGTGCTTCGTCGGCGGAAACGCCGCCGGGCTGAACGAGGCCACCGACTCCGACCAGGCGATCGGCGAGTTCGGCCGGGCGCAGATGATCGTCGACAGTGGCGATTTCGACCGCCCGGCCACCGAGAACGTGTTGATCACGGCCCGCGGCGGCTCGCTGGACCAGGCCGCCGCGCGGGACGTGGCGCGGGAGGCGACCGAGCGGCTGCGCCAGGTCGACGGCGTGGCCTCGGTCGGCGCGGCGCAGGCGTCCCGCGACGGCAGCGCGTTGCTGGTGCCGATCACCATGTCCGGCGACCCGTCCACCGCCGGCGAGCGGGTGCAGCCGTTGCGGGACACCACCGCGAAGGTGCAGCAGGCGCACCCGCAGCTGCGGGTCGAACAGGTGGGCGGCCCGTCGATCGACAAGGCGCTCGACGACACGCTCGGCGCGGACTTCAAGCGGGCCGAGCTGCTCAGCCTGCCGGTGACCCTGGCCATCCTGATCATCGCGTTCGGCGCGCTGATCGCCGCCGGGGTGCCGGTGCTGCTGGCGCTCTCCTCGGTGGCCGCCGCGATGGGCCTCTCCACGCTCGCCTCGCACCTGGTGCCGGCCACCGACACCACGGCCAGCGTGATCCTGCTGATCGGCCTGGCCGTGGGCGTGGACTACTCGCTGTTCTACGTACGGCGGGAACGGGAGGAGCGGGCCCGGGGACGGTCCGGCCTGGACGCGGTGGAGATCGCCGCGGAGACCTCCGGGCACGCCGTGGTGGTCTCCGGCACCGCAGTGATCATCTCGATGGCCGGGCTCCTGCTCGCCCAGGACGCGGTCTTCTCGTCGCTGGCCGTCGGCTCGATCCTGGTGGTCGCGGTCGCGGTGATCGGCTCGCTGACGGTGCTGCCGGCGCTGCTGGCCAAGCTGGGGCGCTGGGTCGACCGGCCCCGGGTGCCGCTGCTGTGGCGGCTCACCGCGCCGCGCGGCGGCCGGCACGGGGAACCGGCCCGCCCTCGGTTCTGGCCGGCCGTGCTCCGGCCCGCGCTGCGCGCGCCGGTGGCCACCCTGTTGGTGTCCGTCGCGTTGCTGCTGGCGCTGGCCGCGCCGGCGCTCGGCATGAAGCTGAAGTTCCCCGGGGCGGAGGACGTGCCGCGCAACACGGCCGCCATGCAGGCCTACGACCGGCTCACCGCCGCCTTCCCGAGCAACGGCACCAGCCACACGGTGGCCGTGCGGGCACCCGCGGAGCAGGCAGACCGGGTGCGCGCCGCGCTCACCGACCTGGCCGGCCGGGCCGCCGCCGATCCGCTCTTCGCGCCGGCCGAGGGGGACGGCGCGAGGATCGAGGTGTCGGCGGACCGGCGGGTGTCGGTGCTGGAGGTGGCCACCCCGCACGCCAGCCGCTCCGGGGAGGCGACCCGGTCGCTGCACGAGTTGCGCGAGGACCTGGCCCCGGCCGCGCTTGGCGGCGTCCCGGGCGTGGAGTACGCGATCGGTGGCGGGGTGGCCGCCAGCGAGGACTACGCCGCTCACATCTGGGCCAAGTTGCCGCTCGTCGCGGCGTTCGTGCTGGCGCTGACGTTCCTGGTGATGGCCTGGACGTTCCGCTCCGTGGTGGTGGCGTTGACCTCGATCCTGCTGAACCTGCTCTCCGCAGGCGCCGCGTACGGGCTGCTGGTGCTTGTCTTCCAGGGCGAGTGGGCGGAGGGCCTGCTCGGCTTCACCTCGATGGGCGCGATCGTCACCTGGCTGCCGCTGTTCCTGTTCGTGGTCCTGTTCGGACTGTCCATGGACTACCACGTCTTCGTGGTCAGCCGCATCCGTGAGGCGGTCGACAGGGGCATGTCCAACCGGGACGCGGTGGCGCACGGCATCACCTCCTCGGCTCCGGTGGTGACCAGCGCGGCGGTGGTGATGGTGGCGGTGTTCTCCATCTTCGCGACACTCAGCATGATCGACTTCAAGCAGCTCGGCATCGGGCTGGCCGCGGCGATCCTGCTGGACGCCACGATCATCCGGGCGGTGGTCCTGCCGTCGGTGATGACGCTGCTGGGCGACGCGAACTGGTGGGCGCCGCGCTTCATGCGCCGCCGATCGGCCGCGCGGCCGATCGAGCCGCCCGCACCGACGCCGGAACTGGTCAGCGCCGGCTGACCTCGGGCTCACGTTCGTCGATCCGCCCGCCGGTCATTCTGATGACCGGCGGGCAGGATTAACGCACCGGACCGCTGGGCATCTGGGCGGCCATGGACGAAAAGTTCACGCCGGTCGATCTTTGTCGGGTCCCGGCAGTCGCATCCCCCCGGAGTGCGTCATGAGCACCGACGCACCGACCGGCACCGTACGGACCAACGTCCCGGCCCGCCTGGACCGGCTGCCCTGGTCCCGCTGGCACTGGATGATCGTGATCGGTCTGGGCACGGTGTGGATCCTCGACGGCCTCGAGGTGACCATCGTCGGCAACCTCTCCGGCAGGCTCGCCGAGCCGGGCAGCGGCCTGGACATCACCCAGAGTCAGGTCACCGGCCTGGCCGCCGCGCTCTACGTGGCCGGCGCCTGCACCGGCGCGCTCGTCTTCGGGTGGCTCACCGACCGGTTCGGCCGCAAGAAACTGTTCCTGCTGACCCTCGGCCTCTATCTGGTCGCCACCGCCCTTACCGCGCTGTCGTTCGACACCTGGTGGTTCTTCCTGTTCCGGTTCCTCACCGGCATGGGCATCGGCGGTGAGTACGCCGCCATCAACTCCGCGATCGACGAGCTGATCCCGGCCCGCCACCGGGGCCGGATCGACATCATCATCAACGGCACCTTCTGGCTCGGCGCGGCGATCGGCGCGCTGCTGACCGTACCGCTGCTCAACGGCCTGCCGACGAACCTCGGCTGGCGGGTGGCGTTCGGACTGGGCGCGGTGCTCGGCGTGGTGATCCTGCTGGTCCGCCGGCACGTACCGGAGAGTCCGCGCTGGCTGTTCATCCACGGCCGGGCGGACGAGGCGAACCACCTGGTCGACTCGGTCGAGGCCGAGGTGAGACGGGAGACCGGGCGGGACCTGGCCGAGGTGGACAACTACCTCGAGATCCGCCAGCGCAAGAGCACGAACTTCCTGGAGATCGCCCGGACGCTGTTCCGCCGCTACCCGAAACGGGCCGCGCTGGGCTTCGCGCTCTTCATCGGGCAGGCGTTCCTCTACAACGCGATCACGTTCGGGTTCGCCCAGATCCTGGAGACGTTCTTCGACGTGCCCACCGGCAACAGCGGCTACTACTTCGCGGTCATCGCGGTCGGCAACCTGCTCGGCCCGCTGCTGCTGGGCCGGCTGTTCGACACCGTCGGCCGGGTGCCGATGATCGCCGGCTCGTACATCGGTTCGGGCGTGCTGCTGCTCGGCACCGCCTGGCTGTTCC
This sequence comes from Micromonospora sp. DT31, assembly GCF_049841795.1. Classification (NCBI taxonomy): domain Bacteria; kingdom Bacillati; phylum Actinomycetota; class Actinomycetes; order Micromonosporales; family Micromonosporaceae; genus Micromonospora; species Micromonospora sp. DT31. The sequence goes on from NZ_JBNCKZ010000010.1 coordinate 11,438, forward strand.
ACTCCGGCGTGCTGACCGCGGTGACCATGACGGCCTGCTGGTGCGTGGTGCTCTTCTTCGCCTCGGCCGGCGCCAGTGCCGCCTACCTGACGGTGAGCGAGATCTTCCCGATGGAGACCCGGGCCATGGCCATCGCGTTCTTCTACGCGATCGGCACCGCCGCCGGTGGCATCACCGGTCCGCTGCTGTTCGCCGAGCTGGTCGGCAGCGGGAAGGTCGACCAGACCGTGCTCGCATTCGTCATCGGCGCCACCGTGATGATCATCGGGGGTCTGGTGGAGCTGACGCTCGGCGTCCGGGCCGAGGGGAAGTCGCTTGAGGAACTGGCCACCCCGTTGAGCGCGGAACACGCCGCGGTGCCGTCGCCGCGCGGCGGCGAGGCCACCACCCCGGCCACCGACGCCACCGCCGGTTGAGCCGGTAGCCAGGCGCCCCCGCTCCGGCCGGGCGGGGGCGCCGTCGCGTCACGGCGGCGCGCAGGGTTCCCGCCAGGCGTCCAACGACCGGTCCTTGCGGATCGAGGCGAAGCCGTAGCCGACCGAGGTGACGCAGAACCGCGCCGGCTCACCCGCGTACTCGACGTGGAACACCGGCTTGTGGGCGTCGACGAACGGCAGCAGCTTCGCGCACTCTCCGCGGCGTACGCACTCCTGGTTGACCGCGAAGTCGAAGTCGGGGGCCAGCGCGGCCACCTGCGCCACGTCGTCGACCAGCCCGGGGGAGAGGCCGACGCGCCGGGCCAGCCCGGCCAGCCGGCGGTTGAACAGCAACTGGTCGTCGAAGCCCAGCGGGAAACCGGACCGGTGCCGGTAGCCGTCCGCGTCGGCGAACGCCACCGCGCCGAAGCCCTTGCCGCGGCAGAGCCGGAACCGGTCGGACAGCACGGGCGCCAGCGACTCCCACCGCCGGACGTCCAGGAAACGGGTCCCCGGCCGGCCCGGCACCGCCGCGCCGCGCACGGCGACGGGGAAGCGGGTGACGTCCGGGTCGCTACCGGCGTACGTGCCGACCCGGACGTGGCAGACCAGCCGGCGCCCCCGCTCGCGCAGCGCCGCGGTCTCGGTCGAGGTGGCCCCGACCGGGTCGAGGAGGAACACGTCGGCGTCGACGGTGACGTCCACAGGCGTGGTGAGCTGCCACTGCCACCGCCACCGGTCGGCCCGGCCGGCCGGCCAGGGCGTGGGCGCGCCCGGTGGGACGAGCGGCTCCCGGCAGCCCGACGTCGGCGCGGCCAGCAGCACGGTCAGCGCGAGCGCCACCCACCGGCGCGGTCCACGTCGACGGACGCGGGCCGGCCGGGAGCGCGGCAGGGCGGGCCGGACCCGCATCGACAGCTCCCCGGACGCGGGCGGCCCGACGCCGCCCCCGACCGGTCAACGAGCGCCGGTGCGCCCACGACGCGCCGTCAGCGCGGGGTGGCGAAGACCTGCGTCCAGTACGGCCCGTTGCTGCGTGCCACGCCCACCCCGATCTGGGTGTACGAGCAGTTGAGGATGTTCTTGCGGTGGCCGGAGGAGTTCATCCAGCCGGTCACGACCTCCGCCGGGGTCGGGTAGTTCCAGGCCACGTTCTCGGCCACCATGCTGTAGACGTATCCGGCGCGGCCGACCCGGTCCCAGGGCTGGCTGCCGTCGCTGCCCGTGTGGTCCATCTTCTTGTGGTCGGCCTGGTCCTGGCTGTGCCGCTGGGCGGCGAGCGTCAACTTGGAGCTGACGGTGAGCGCCTTGCAGCCGGCCTTCGCCCGCTCCTGGTTCGTCAGGGTGACGACCTTCTGGAGCTCGGCGCTGAGCCCGCTGGTCGAGGTGGCCTTGGTGCTGCCGCCGCCGGACGTGCCGCCGCTCGGGGCGCTGCTGCGTTCCTGCCGCGAGGGGAAGGTGCTGCGGCTCGGCTTCGGGGTGGCCTTCCTGGTCGGGCTCGGCGCGGCCGTGGTCGGTACGGCGGACGGGCTGGCCGACTCCGCGGGGGACGGGTCCGCCGGGGTCGCCTCGGTCTCCCCGGGCACCTCCGAGGCGGCGGCCACCGGCGCGTCGGCGGCGGTCCGCCGGGTCGCCCGGTCGTCGCCGGGCAGCAGCACGGCGCCCACCCCGAGGCTCACCACGAGCGTCGCCGCGGCGGCGGCCCCGCCGATCACGAGCGGCCGGGTCAGGCGCCGCTTCGGACGTCGCCGGTCGTCGGCCGGGCTCTCGGTCGCCGGTCGCCAGGTCGCGCCGGGCTGCTCCCAGCCGGCCGCTTGCTCCTGGCCGGCCGACTGCTCCTGGCCGCGCCACGCGCCGGTGGGCTGCTCCTCGCCGTTCCACCGGTCCCGCGGCGGCGGGTAGCCGGCCGGGCCGGGGGCGGCACCGTAGGGCGGGGGCGCGTTCCCGGGGCCGTATCCCGGACCCGAGGCGGCCGGCTCGGCGTCGTATCCGGCGTGGGACCGCCCGCCGGGCGCGTGTCGCGCCTCGCCCCCGAACCCGCCGGGCGCGTGTCGCGCCTCGTCACCGAACAGGTACGACGACTGTGGCTCGGCCCGGTCGGTGAGCCATGCCGGTCCTCCGTCGGTCGGCGGCTCGGGGCGCCGGGAGGCGTCGTGCGGTTCGATCGGGTCGTTCCAGCGGTACACGCCTGTGTCCTCCACGGTCGGTTGCCAGCCGGGGTGACGCTACGGGCGGGGTCGGAGCTGCGGCAACGTGGCTAAGGAAGAGTTAAGGCCAACCCGGCGGAGCGGGTGGGGCGTTCCCTCGTTTCCGGCGTACGGTAAAGGCGTCCGGACAGAGCGTGTCCGCGCCTTGTGGCAGCCCCCGGCAAGTGGTCCGGCCGACGTGCAGATGATCTACGGCCTTGGTCAACTTGACGCGGCAGGGGGTTCCGGCCCAATATGTAGGTGTCGCCAGTCGCGCCCAGTCATGTCCCGATGCAGTGGGGAAATGACAGCCGCGAACATCATGGGCGCGCGTTGGCCGGCTTTTCCGGCAGCGCATATCAAGGAGTCAGCATGGCGAAGGCCCTCTACGGCCACGTAGGTGCAGCGCCCGACCGGCGTCTGCTCGACGAGGTCACCCGGCTGCGTGCCAGGGTTCAGGCACTGGAGTTCGAGATCACGCGTCTGCGTGCCGACAACGATCGGCTCGCGGCGGCTGCGGCGGAGGCGGACGACCTCCTCCGTCTGGCCGAGCCCGCACTGACCTGATCTCCAGTTGTCGGAAAACTGAATCGCACCACCCGAAAAGCGCGCCGACACTTCAGTGCCGGCGCGCAGCCATGTGCGTACCCGTTTCTGTGGTTCCTCCGCAATTCTCGATCTTGCGGGACCGGCCGGAAATTGCGTCGAGTAATTGTGATCATGCATTTCCGTGCGGTAGGTGACCGGCGGGGCTGAAAGCGGACACCGCCGGCGTCGGGTGGGTCGCGTGCCGGCGGCGTCCCGGTCGCGGGTTAGTCTGCGGGTTCACCAGGTCCGCGCAGCCGGCGACGGTACGGCGGCCACCGGACGAGGATCGAGAAGGTGCATCTCAAGAGCCTGACGGTGAAGGGCTTCAAGTCCTTCGCCTCCGCCACGACGTTGAAGCTGGAGCCCGGGATCACCTGCGTGGTGGGTCCGAACGGCTCCGGCAAGTCCAACGTCGTCGACGCCATCGCCTGGGTGCTCGGCGAGCAGGGCGCCAAGGCGCTGCGCGGCGGCAAGATGGAGGACGTCATCTTCGCCGGCACCGCCGGGCGGGCGCCGCTGGGCCGGGCCGAGGTCACCCTCACCATCGACAACACCGACGGCGCGCTGCCGATCGAGTACACCGAGGTCTCCATCACCCGCCGGATGTTCCGCTCCGGCGAGAGCGAGTACGAGATCAACGGCGACTCCTGCCGCCTGCTCGACATCCAGGAACTGCTGTCCGACTCGGGCATCGGCCGGGAGATGCACATCATCGTCGGCCAGGGTCGCCTGGACGGCATGCTGCACGCCAAGCCGGAGGACCGGCGTGCCTTCATCGAGGAGGCGGCCGGCGTCCTGAAGCACCGCAAGCGCAAGGAGAAGGCGCTGCGGAAGCTCGACGCGATGCAGACAAACCTCAACCGCCTGACCGACCTCACCGCCGAGCTGCGCCGCCAGCTCAAGCCGCTGGGTAGACAGGCCGAGGTGGCCCGTCGCGCCGCCGCCATCCAGGCCAACCTGCGCGACGCCCGGCTCCGGCTGCTCGCCGACGACCTGCACACGCTGCGGTCCACCCTGGACAAGGAGATCGCCGACGAGACGGCGCTGCGGGAGCGACGCGAGCAGGTCGAGGCCGAACACGGCGAGGTGCAGGGCCGCCTCGGTGAGCTGGAGGCGGCGCTGGCCGAGGACGCCCCGCTGCTCGCCGCGGCGCAGGACACTTGGTACCGCCTCTCCGCGCTGCAGGAGCGGTTCCGCTCGATCGAGCAGGTGGCCCGGGAACGGCTGCGTCACCTCAGCGCCACCGGCGACGACGAGCGCCCCGGCCGCGACCCGGAGCAGCTGGAGGCGGAGTCGCGGCGGGTCCGCGAGCAGGAGGAGGAGCTGCGCGCCGCGCTCACCGAGGACCAGATCCGGCTGGCCGAGGCGGTCGAGCACCGGCAGGAACTGGAACGGCAGCTCGCCTCCGCCGAGCGGGAGCTGGTCGCCGCCGCCAAGGCGATCGCCGACCGGCGGGAGGGGTTGGCCCGGCTGACCGGGCAGGTCAACTCCGCGCGGGCGCGGACCACGAGCGCCGGTGAGGAGATCGAACGGCTCGCCGCCGCGCACACCGACGCGCTGGGTCGCGCCGAACAGGCACAGGCCGAACTGGACGCGGTCGCCGAGCAGTCCACCGAGGCCGACCGGGACAACGCCGACCTGGACGCCCGGCACGCCGAGGCGGTCGCCGCGCACGAGCGGGCCCAGGCGACGGTGCGTGGCCTCGCCGACGGCGAGCGGACCGCCGAGAAGGACGCCGCCACCTGGAAGGCCCGCGAGGAGGCACTCGCGATGGGCCTGCGGCGCAAGGACGGCGCCGGGGAACTGCTGGCCCGCGCCGACCACGTACCCGGCCTGCTCGGCAGCCTCGCGAGCATGCTCACCGTCGCCCCCGGCGACGAGGCGGCGCTCGCCGCCGCGCTCGGTGGACTCGCCGACGCGGTGGCGGTCAGCGGTGTGGACGAAGCCGTCGAGGCGATGCGAATGCTCAAGATCTCCGACGCCGGCCGGGCCGGGCTGCTGGTCGGCAGCCCTGCCGGCCCGGGGATGGACGGCCCAGCCGACGCGTTGCGCCCGAAGCTGCCCGAGGGTGCCCGCTGGGCGCCCGACCTGGTGGAGTGTGCGGCGCAGATCCGGCCGGCCGTGCACCGGGCGCTGCGCGACGTGGCGCTCGTCGACGACCTGGCGGCCGCCGCCGAACTGGTCGCCGCGAACCCGGAGCTGCGCGCGGTCACCCCCGACGGCGACGTGGTCGGCGCGTACGCGGCAGCCGGCGGGTCGGCCAAGGCGCCCAGCTTCATCGAGGTGCAGGCCGCGGTGGAGGAGGCACGGGCCAACCGGGCCACCGCCGAACGCACCGCCGCCGAGCTGCGGGAGCGGTTGGCCGAGGCGCGCGCCGAGGTGGCCGCCGCGAAGGAGGTCGTGCAGCACGCCGCCGCCGCCCGGCGGGAGGCGGAGAGCCACCGCAACGCCGCCGCGCGTCGCCTCGCCGAGCTCGGCGCCGCCGCCCGCTCGGCCAAGGCGGAGACCGACCGGCTGGGCGAGTCCCGGGCGCGCGCCGAGGCGGCCCGGGAACGTGACCTGGCGACGCTCGCCGAGTTGGCGGAGCGGCTGCGGCTGGCCGAGGCCACGCCGATCGACGCCGAACCGTCCACCGAGGAGCGGGACCAGCTCGCCGCCATGGTGCCCCGGGCCCGGCAGAACGAGATGGAGGTCCGGCTCGCCGTGCGTACCGCCGAGGAGCGGGTGGCCTCGATCGCCGGACGGGCCGACTCGCTGGCCCGGCAGGCGACCGCCGAGCGGGCGGCGCGGGAACGCGCCGCCGCCCGGCGCGAGGCCCGCGCTCGCGGCGCCCAGATCGCCCGGGCCGTGGTCGGCGGCGCGCGGGAGGCACACACCCGGCTGACCGTCTCCATCGCCCGGGCCGAGGAGCACCGCGACGCGGTGGCCCGCGAGCGCGCCGCCCGTGAGGCCGAACTGTCCGAGGTACGCGGTGCGGCCAAGCGGCTCGCCGCCGAGCTGGACCGACTGACCAGCCAGGTGCACCGGGACGAGGTGGCCCGGGCCGAGCAGCGGATGCGCATCGAGCAGTTGGAGGCCAAGGCCGCCGAGGACTTCGGGTTGGACGTGGCCACGCTTGTCGCCGAGTACGGTCCGGACCAGCTCGTCCCGCCCACCGACGCGGATGTCGCGCTGGCCGAGAAGGACGGCCGGCCGGTGCCTGACCCGGTCCGCTACGAGCGGCCGGTGCAGGAGAAACGCGCCGCCAAGGCGGAACGCGAACTGGCCCTGCTCGGCAAGGTGAACCCCTTGGCGCTGGAGGAGTTCGCCGCGCTGGAGGAGCGCTTCAAGTTCCTCTCCGAGCAGTTGGAGGACCTCAAGGCCACCCGGCGGGACCTGCTCACCGTGGTCAAGGACGTGGACGACCGGATCCTGGAGGTCTTCGCCAGCGCGTTCCACGACACCGCGCGGGAGTTCGAGCAGGTCTTCACCGTGCTCTTCCCCGGCGGCGAGGGCCGGCTGGTGCTCACCGACCCGGAGGACATGCTCACCACGGGCGTCGAGGTCGAGGCAAGGCCGCCGGGCAAGAAGATCAAGCGGCTGTCGCTGCTCTCCGGTGGGGAGCGGTCGCTGACCGCGGTGGCCATGTTGGTGGCGATCTTCCGCGCCCGGCCCAGCCCGTTCTACATCATGGACGAGGTGGAGGCGGCGCTCGACGACGTGAACCTCGGCCGGCTGATCACGCTGCTGGCACAGTTGCGGGAGAAGAGTCAGCTCATCGTGATCACGCACCAGAAGCGGACCATGGAGATCGCCGACGCGCTCTACGGGGTGACCATGCGCGCCGGCGTGACCCAGGTGATCAGCCAGCGGCTCAACCGGGCCGACGACGAGGGGTGGGGGACAAGCGAGTGAGGGAACGGGCCACGGCGCTCCTGGTGGACTTCGACGGCGTGCTGCGCCGCTGGGATCCGGCGGTCGCCGCCGGAGTCGAGCGGGAGTACGGGCTCACCGAGGGCGTCCTCGGTGAGATCGCGATGTCGTGGGGGATGCTCCGGCCGGTGCTGACCGGCCAGGTGAGCCATGCCCAGTGGATGGCGAGCGTGGCCGACGCGCTGACCCCCACGGTCGGCGTGGATCGGGCCCGCGCGGCGGTCCAGGAGTGGCAGCGCTACCGCGGCGAGGTCGATCCGGAGGTGCTCGCGTTCGTCCGCGAGGTGCGGGCGGCCGGCATCCGGGTCGGGCTGGGCACCAACGCCACCGACCTGCTCGACGCCGACCTGGCCGCGCTGGGCCTGACCGACGAGCTGGACGTGGTGGTCAACTCCTCGGTCATCGGGGTGCACAAGCCGGCGAAGGAGTACTTCCAGGCTGCCTGCGCGGCGTTGCAGACCCCGCCGGCCCGGGTGCTGTTCGTCGACGACCAGGACCGCGCGGTGGCCGGGGCGCGGGTGGCGGGCCTGCCCGCACACCGCTGGAGCGGGCCGGCCGACCTGCGCTACCTGCGGGCGGCGCTGGAGTACTAGCCGGACGGGCCCCGTGTCCCGCCCGGCCCGTACGCCGCTCACCGCAGGCCGGGCACCTCGGTGACCGTGAACGGCGGGGTCGGGGTGGCCGCGAAGAGCTGGCTGTCGACCCAGAGCAGCCGGTCGGCGTCGCGCGCAAGCGTGGTCGGGGACCTGTCCACGCCGACCGGGTGGGACCGTTCGACGACCCGGGCGGTACGCAGCCCGGGGCCCAGGTCGGCCCGGTTCACCACGAACCGCCAGCCGCCCGCGCCGTCGGGCTCGTTGACCACCCCGTAGAGGCGGTGCCCCGCCAGCAGCAGCCCGTCGGCGCCCATCCGGCCGCTTGTCACCTCCACCTCGGTCGCCGTGCGCGCGGCCAGGTCGACCCGGAACAGGCGCTCCTCGCCCTGCTCCGCGACGAGGGCGAGCCGGCCCGGCGCGTCGGTCACGATGCCGTTGAGGAAGACCGGCGCGGCCGGGAAGTCGGCGGCACGTACCCACGGGACGAGTTCGCCCACCCGCCCGCCGTCCAGGGCGGCACGCCACAGCGTGCCGGTGGCGGAGTCGGTGACGTAGACGGCGTCGCCGGTGACCGCCAGGTCGTTGAGGGCGGCGCCCGGCGCGGCGTCGCGGCGGGCCAGCAGCGTGCCGTCCGGGGCGTGGACGAAGAGCGCTCCGGTGGTCCAGCCGGCCACGAAGATCCGGCCCCGGTGGTCCACCCGGACGCCGGCGGCGCTGGTCCGGCCGCCGACCCCGGCGGCGAGGAACGGTCGCAGCCCGGGCCGGCGCACGTCGCCCCGGTAGACCGCGCCGGTGGCCGAACTGGTGACGTACATGGTGCCGGCGGGGGTGACCGCGATGCCCTCGGGCAGCACCCCCGGTTCGGTGCTGACGACGTAGGTGTCGGGACGGACGTCGACCGGGCCGGACCGGGGTGCGCCGACGGTCAGCACCGTCAGGACCGCGGTCGCGGCGGCGAGAAGTGTCTTCACGGGACGTAGCCTCCGGCGGCGGCGAACCGGCGGGAAGTCCCTTTCGGCCACGCCCGAACGGTCGCTACCGTGCGCCCGTGACCACGCTGCGGCTCGACGCGACCGATCTGAGCCGCACGGTCCTGCGGTCCGAGCCGGCGGTGCTGGTCGAGCTGGCGATGGCCGCGCAACGGCTGTTCCTGGCCGACGTGCCGGAGCACCTCACCGGCTGGCGCGCCCGCACCCGGGCGGCGCTGCGTCCCGGCATGCGGCCCTACCTGGACCTGTGCCGGGTGCCGTACCTGCTGCCGGACCTGCTTACCCCGCCGCACTTCGACGGCGGCCTCGCCGCCCTGGTGGACCGGGTCGCCGGGACCCCGGACGAGGTGCTCGCCGGCGAGCTGGGCCCGCTCGTGGAATCCGGCGCGCTGCCCGCCCGGGTGGCGCCGCTGGCCGCCGGGGAACCCGCCGCCCGGGCTCGGCTGCGCGCCGCGATGCTCGCCTTCCACGCCGCGGCGCTCGCGCTGTACTGGCCGCACGTCGAGAACGCGGTACGCGCCGACCGGGCGGTACGCGGGCACACCATGGCGTCCGGTGGGCTGGACCGCGTGCTGCGTGACCTCAGCCCGTACCTGGCCTGGGCCGAGTCGGGGGAGCGTTACACGCTCTCCTACCGGTGCGCGGTGTACGACGACGTCGAACTCGCCCCGGGCGGGCGCGGCCTGACGCTGCTGCCGTGCTACCTGGCCCCGCAGCCCTACCTGCTGGCGGACCCGGAGGGTCCGCTGGTGCTGGTCTACCCGATCCGTCCCGGCCGGCGCGAGTTGGGTGCCGGGGCGCCCCTGGCGGATCTGCTCGGGCGCACCCGGGCGGCGGTGCTGGCGGCCACCGCGGACGCCCCCGGCACCACCGCGCTCGCCCGTCGGGTCGGCGTCTCCGCCGCCACGGCCAGCGAGCACGCGGCCGTCCTGCGGGCCGCCGGCCTGATCACCACCCGGCGCTCCGGTGCCGGGGTGCGGCACTGCCTCACCCCGTTGGGCGAGCAGTTGCTGAGGGGCGGGCAGCCCGGCGGGGATCAGCAGCCGGTGACGCCGTCGATGCGCTCCCGGAGCAGGTCGGCGTGACCGTTGTGCCGGGCGTACTCCTCGATCATGTGCACGTACACCCAGCGGAGGCTGATCTCGTTCGTGGCCTCGCCCCGGCGGTGCACGAAGGTGTGCTCCAGCGGCAGGTCGGCGACGGCCCGGTCGGCCGCCTCGATCTCGGCCCGCAGCGTGGCGAACGCCTCGGCCGGGTCGGCGTCGGCGATGTCGTTGAGGTCGGCGTCGGGGTCGGCGCTGTAGTCGTAGAGGTCGGGCAGCTCCAGGGCGGCGGCGCGGTGGCGGAACCACCACCGTTCGACGTCGGCCATGTGCCGGACCAGGCCGAGCAGGGTCAGCCCGGAGGGTTCCACGCTTGGCGTGCGCAGTTGTTCGGCGGTCAGCCCGGCGCACTTGTGCACCAGGGTGTCACGGTGCAGGTCGAGCCAGCCCTGCAGCATGGTGCGCTCGTCGGCGACGAAGGGCTCGTGGCGGCGGTCGATCTCGGGCACGGTCCAGGTCATGGGCGCAGATGTTAAACGGGGCCCCTTGTACAACGCGAGGCGTTAACAGGGGGCCCTTCCTTACACCTCAGGGCACCACGACGACGGGCCATCGGCCGGCGCGGACCAGTCGGGTGGCGACCGAGCCGACCAGGCGGTGCCCGGCCTGCTCGGAGGAGCCGACCACGACCATGTCCGCCTGCTGCTCGTCGGCGGCCCGGCACAGTTCGGTGTAGGCGTCGCCGCGCCGGCTCAGGAACGTCACCGGCAGGCCCAGTTCCTCGGCCGTACGCCGGCACTCGTCGCGCAGGTCGTCGGTCAGGTCGTCGTGGGTCTGCTGGACCACGCCGGCCACCACGTCGGAGAGCACCGCGGTGTACGAGGTCGGCGAGCTGACGAACACCGCCACAAGTGTGGCGCCCTGCCGCCGGGCCAGACCGGCGGCGTAGGCGGCGGCGCGCATCGAGGTGCGACTGCCGTCCACGCCGACCAGCACCACCCGGGGCCCGTCGGTGCCCCGTTCGTAGGGAAGTGGGCGGGCGCGCGGGCCGTACCGCTCACGTTCGGGTGCGTTCACGGTCAGTCCCGCGCGCCGGTGGCGGCGACCGGGGCCGGCTGCGGAAGCCTCTCGGCCGGTGCGGTCCCGGCGTTGCTGCGGCGCAGCGGCACCTCCCGGATGAGGACCACGGCGATCAGGGCCAGCAGTCCGAACGGGGCGGCGGCCAGGAAGATGTCACCGGCGGCGTGCCCGTACGCGGATTCGACGACGGTCCGGATCGGGCCGGGCAGCGTGTGCACGTCCGGCAGTCCGCCGCCGGAACCGGAGGCGGGAATGCCCAGCCGGCTCAGACCGTCGGCCGTGTAGGTGGTGACCCGGTGTCCGAGCACCGCGCCGAGCGCGCTGACGCCGATCGCGCCGCCCAGGCTGCGGAAGAAGGCCACCACGGAGCTGGCCGCGCCGAGTTCGTCCGGGCGGACGGTGTTCTGCACGGCCAGCACCAGGTTCTGCATGGACATGCCGACGCCGAGGCCGATCAGTGCCATGAAGACGGCGAGCCGCCAGTACGGGGTGTCCGCACGCATGGTGCCCATCAGCGCGAAGCCGGCGGTGAGCAGCACCGAGCCGATGACCAGCCAGCTCTTCCAGCGGCCGGTGTTGGTGATGATCCGGCCGACCACGGTCGAGGAGACCAGCAGACCGCCGATCATCGGCAGGGTCATCAGGCCGGACATGGTGGGGCTGGCGCCGCGGCTGATCTGGAAGTACTGGCCGAGGAACACCGAGGCGCCGAACATGCCGACGCCGACGGCGATGCTGGCGATCACGGCGAGGGTGATGGTGCGGTTGCGGAACAGCCGCGGCGGGATCATCGGGTCGGCGGCCCGCTTCTCGACCCGTACGGCGAGCGCGCCGAGCAGGGCGGCTCCGGCCACCAGCACACCGCTGGTCCAGGAGATCCAGTCGTACCGGTCGCCGGCCAGGGTGATCCAGACCAGCAGCAGCGAGACGGCGGCGGTGATCAGGGTCGCGCCCCACCAGTCGATCTTCACGTCGCGCTTGACCACGGGCAGGCTCAGTGTGCGCTGGAGGACGATCAGGGCGAGCACGGCGAACGGCACGCCGACGTAGAAGCACCAGCGCCAGCCGAGCCAGGAGGTGTCCACGATGACGCCGCCGATCAGCGGGCCGCCGATGGTGCCGACGGCCATGACCGCGCCGAGGTAGCCGCTGTACCGGCCGCGCTCACGTGGGGCGATCATCGTCGCCATGATCACCTGGGCCAGGGCGGTGAGGCCGCCGGCGCCGACGCCCTGCACCACGCGACAGGCGATCAGCTCGCCGGTGGACTGGGCGAGTCCGGCCAGCACCGAGCCGAGTACGAAGATCACCAGGGAGATCTGGACCAGGAGCTTCTTGCTGAACAGGTCGGCCAGCTTGCCCCAGATGGGCGTGGTCGCGGTGGTCGCCAGCAGCGTGGAGGTGACCACCCAGGTGTACGCGGACTGACTGCCGCGCAACTCGGTGATGATCCGCGGCAGCGCGTTCGACACGACCGTGGAGGAGAGGATCGCGACGAACATGCCCAGCAGCAGGCCGGAGAGGGCCTCCAGGATCTGCCGGTGGGACATGTCGACAGCGGTCGCCCGGGTGGGCGCGGTCGCCTGAGTCATCGTGGGGTGCCTCCGGAACGGGGGATCTGATTGCCTCGGGCAACCGTTGAATGTCGTTGCCTGAAGCAACAACCATGCGGACGGTGGCGTTGTTCCCCGCCTTCGGTCCGGGTCAGAACGTCTCGTTGAACCGGTGCATCAGCCGGGCCAGCTCCGCCACGTCCTCTTTCGGCCAACTTTCGAGTGAACGCCTGATCTGTCCGAGTCGGGCCGCGCGGGCCGCGTCGAACCTGCGGGTTCCCTCCTCGGTCAGGCTGAGCTGGGCGGCCCGCCGGTCCGTCGGGTCCGGATCGCGGCACACCAGGCCCAACGCCTCCAGGCCACCGATCTGCCGGCTCAACGTGCCCTTGCCGATGCCCAGCTTCACGGCCAGATCGGTGAGCCGGATCGAACCGGAGCGGCGCAGCCACAGCAGCAGGCCGTAGGCGTTCGGCTCCAGGTTCGGGTGGACCTCGCGGGCGATCTCCCAGGACAGCGCCCGACCCCGGCGCAACAACGCGGCCAGCTCGTGCTCCACCGCGCGCAGCGTCTCGTCCACGATCAGAGGGTACTCACCCGTCGTCGCTGAGTTGCTGCCGAGCCACCGGACGCAACTCGCCCTCACTCGTGGTGCCCTCGATCACCACGGCCGCCGAGCGCCCCCGGTGCGTCAACGTGGCAACCGCGTTGCCGAAGTAGGGCCCGGCCAGCTTCCGCCACCGCACCGGCGGGCGGCGCACCCCGGCCGAGCGGGCCAGCGCCCGGGTCAATCCGGACGGCCCCGGATTCCAGCCCAGCGTCATCAGCGGACGCATGCCCGCCGGCACCTGGTTGTGGATCGGCGAGCAGGTGAGCTGGTGCACCGGGGTGCGGACCTCGCGGTCGGCGAACCGCGCCCGGGCCACGTACGAGTGGTGCACGTCACCGGAGAGCACGCTTATCGACGCCGGGCGCGCGTACGCCGGACCGGCGCCCACCCGCGCCCCGGTGCGCGGCGCGGTGCCGCTGCCCAGCCGCGCGAACAACTCGCCGAGCGCCTCGAAGGACCGCCGGAACGCCGCCCAGTGCTCCAGGTCCCACCCCCGGCGCATCTGCTCGGCCAGCCGCGCCACCCACGGGCGGCCCGAGTCGGCGAGACGCTCGTTCCACGCCTCGACGTGGTGGATGCCCGGCGGCAGCAGCCAGGGCAGCGAGCTGCCCACCACCAGGTGGTCGTACTCGCCGTGCGCCTGGTCCAGGAACCACGACCACTCGCCGGACGGCAGCATCGCCCGGTGGCCCGGCAGGAGCACCCGGCTGGAGCGGTTGTCCAGCATCACCAGCCGGGTGCGGCCCAGGTCGAGGGCGTAGCTCCACTGGTACTGCACGGCCCGCCAGCGCTCGGTGTCGTGGGCCAGGTCCGCCTCGGTGTCCACCCGCTCGCCGAACTCGTGCAGCACGCCGGTGGCATCCTCGGCGGCGGCCACCTTCGCGTACACCGGGTCGGCGGCGATCTCGTCCGGGCTCAGGTTGCCCAGGTGCTGGTAGACCCAGTAGGAGGCCAGGCCGCTGCGGATCCGCTCCGCCCACCACGGCTGCTGGCGCATGTCCGCCCGCCAGGACTGCGAGGTGTTCCAGTCGTCGATCACCTCGTGGTCGTCGAAGATCATCACGCTGGGCACGGTGGAGAGCAGCCAGCGGATCTCCGGGTCGCGCCACGACTCCAGGTAGAGCTTGGTGTACTCGTCGAAGCTGACCACCTGCGTCGCCGGGGCGTTCTTCGGCCGTCGCCGGCGCCGCTTGAGCAGCCGGCGCACCGTCGGTGAGGTCTCGTCCGCGTACACCTGGTCGCCGAGCAGCACCAGCAGGTCGGGCAGCGCGTCCGGGTCGGTCGAGGCCATCGCCCGCCGGGCGTACGCGTCGAGCGCGTCCGGTGGCAGCCGGCGGGCGGTGGAGTGCTGGGTGGTCTCCCGGCACGAGCCGAACAGCAGGCGCACCGGCTGGTCGGCGTCGTCGAGCGGGCGGGTGCGGATCACGCTCGGCGGGAACGCGTGGTTCGGCAGTGGCCAGGCCGGCTCGTCGTCGACGAGGACCTCGTAGGTCGTGACGCTGTCCGGCGTGAGCCCGGTGACCACGACGATCGCGTAGTGGTGGTCGTACGCGGAGAAGGTGGGCGCACTGCCGGTGGCGCCGTCGGCCGTGCGGACGGTGACCAACGCGGGGCCGCTGGTCTCCACCCAGACCGTCGCCCGCGTGTCGACGACCCGCCGCAACAGCGGGCCGATGAGCAGGCGGGAACCGGGCACCACGCACCTCCGACAAGATCGTTTCGGCTCTTTCCTACCCGGCCGGCGGTTGCGGTACGCCTTCCTGTGGCGAAGCGTACCCGCAGCTTGTTCGCGTGCCGAGGCGGTGAGTGGGACGCCGTCGCCGGCATCTGACAGGATTTCGGGCATGACGGAATACCTCCTCGTCGCTCTCGCCCTGCTCGGCGTGCTGATCATCGGCGGCCTGAGCCTCGTGGTGCCCCGGCTGCGCCGGCGCCCGCAGCCGCCGGTACCGCACACCGAGGTGGACACCCGGCCAGAGGAGGAACTGGCCGGGCCGCCCGTCGAGGCCCAGGAGGCGGAACTCACCACAGGCGTCGTGGTCGAGGCGCCCCCGGTGGAGGCACCCCCGGTCGAAGTGCCGGAGCCCACGGCCGGCCGGCTCGTGCGGCTGCGCTCGCGGCTGTCCCGCTCCCAGAACGTCTTCGGCAAGGGCCTGCTCGGCCTGCTCAGCCGGGACCGGCTGGACGAGGACACCTGGGAGGAGATCGAGGACAGCCTGATCACCGCCGACGTCGGCATCGACGCCACCCGGGAGATCGTCGACCGGCTGCGGGAGCAGACCCGGGTGCAGGGCACCCGCACGGTCGACGAGCTGCGCACGCTGCTCGCCGCCGAACTCGTCGACGCGCTCGACCCGGGCCTGGACCGGTCGCTGCGCACCGCGCCGAAGGACGGCGTGCCGGCGGTGCTGCTGGTGGTCGGCGTCAACGGCGCCGGCAAGACCACGACCTGCGGCAAGATTGCCCGGGTGCTGGTCGCGGACGGCCGCAGCGTGCTGCTCGGGGCGGCCGACACGTTCCGCGCCGCCGCCGCCGACCAGTTGGAGACCTGGGGCGGCCGGGTGGGCGCGGAGACCGTCCGCGGGCCGGAGGCCGCCGACCCGGCAAGCGTCGCGTTCGACGCGGTCAAGCGCGGCATCGAGGTCGGCGTGGACACCGTGCTCATCGACACCGCCGGCCGGCTGCAGAACAAGGTCGGCTTGATGGACGAGCTGGGCAAGGTCAAGCGGGTGGTGGAGAAGCACGGCCCGATCGACGAGACCCTGCTGGTGCTCGACGCCACCACCGGTCAGAACGGGCTGGAGCAGGCCCGGGTCTTCACCGAGGCGGTGCACGTCACAGGCGTGGTGCTGACCAAGCTCGACGGGACCGCCAAGGGCGGCATCGTGATCGCCGTGCAGCGCAAGCTCGGCATCCCGGTCAAGCTGGTCGGCCTCGGCGAGGGCAAGGACGACCTGGCCCCGTTCGACCCCGCCCAGTTCGTCGACGCGCTGCTCGGCACCGAGCCGCTCGCCCGGGACGCGTAGCCTCGACGTGACGACTGACGATCGCGCCTACTCGGGGTGGCGCGACCCCAGCGAACCGGCGCCACGCCTCGGGAGACCGTACGTGACTTCGCAGGAGATCCCGCTGCACGGCGGGAACGTCAGCACCGTGGTCCGCGTCGGGGACACGGTGCGGCGCAACGTCGGCCCGTGGACCCCCTCGGTGCACGCGCTGCTGCGCCACCTGGAATACGTCGGGTTCACCGGCGCCCCCCGCGCGTTCGGCATGGACGAGCGCAACCGGGAGGTCCTGTCGTACCTGGAGGGGGAGTGCGGGGAGTACCCGCTGGCCCCGCACTGGGTCACCGACGAGGCACTGGTCACGGTGGCCACCATGCTGCGGATGTTCCACGACGCGCAGTACGGCTTCACCCCGCCGCCCGGTGCGGTGTGGCGCTCGTTCGGACCGCCCCCGCCGGACACCGAGGTCATCTGTCACCACGACGCCGCGCCGCACAACGTGATCTGGCGGCCCGACGGCACGCTCGGGCTGATCGACTTCGACCTCGCCTCGCCCGGCGCGCGCATCTACGACGTGGCGTACGCGGCCTGGACCTGGGTGCCGATCTTCTCCGACCGGGACTCCGTCACGCTCGGCTGGAAGCGCCCCGACCGGCCGCGCCGGCTGCGCCTGTTCGCCGACGCCTACGGGTTGATCCCCCGGGACCGGCACCGGCTCGTCCGCACCATCCGCAAGCGCATCGTCGACCACGTCGAGGGCATCCGCCGGATGGCCGCCGCCGGTGAGCCGGCGTTCGTCCGGATCGTGCACAAGGGACACCTGCGCCGACCGATGCGCGACCTGCGGCTGCTCGACTACGAGCGGCACCACCTGGAGTACGCGCTCCGCTGACCAAGATCGGTGTTCTTCACACGCTGGAAACAACCCGTCACGCGTCGGAAACCGCGCGGTGTCGGTGCAGGAAACAGCCGGCGACAAAGCTTCCGCCCAACCGGCTGACGGGCGATGCTGCCAGGTCTTCAGTCGGTGGAGGAATTCGACACCGAGAGGAGGCAGCGTGGAGATCGACACCGGGAACACTGCCTGGTTGCTTGTCTCGACTGCGCTCGTGCTGCTCATGACCCCCGGTCTCGCGCTGTTCTACGGCGGCTTGAACCGGTCCAAGGGCGTTCTGAACATGATGATGATGAGCTTCTCGTCCATCGGGCTCATCAGCATCCTCTGGCTTTTCTACGGCTTCACCGTCGCCTTCGGCGAAGGCGGCAAGTTCTGGGGTGACCTCGGTCAGTACCTGGGCACCAAGACGTTCGTCGGCGAGAACGACCTGTGGGGCGAGACCGGCATCCCGATCTACGTCTTCATCGCCTTCCAGATGATGTTCGCCGTCATCACCGTCGCCCTGATCAGCGGGGCGCTGTCCGACCGGGCCAAGTTCGCCGGCTGGCTGCTGTTCGCCTTCGGCTGGTCCACCCTGGTCTACTTCCCGGTCGCCCACATGGTGTGGGGCGGCGGCCTGATCGGCGGCGACATCGGCGCGCTCGACTTCGCCGGTGGCACCGCGGTGCACATCAACGCCGGTGCGGCCGCGCTCGCCCTGGTGCTGGTGCTCGGCAAGCGGGTCGGCTGGCCGCGGGAGAGCATGAAGCCGCACAACGTGCCGATGGTCGCCCTGGGCGCGGCGCTGCTCTGGTTCGGCTGGTTCGGCTTCAACGCCGGTTCCGAGTTGACCGCCGACGGCGTCACCGCGCTGGCCTTCATCAACACCCAGGTCGCCACCGCCGCGGCGCTGCTCGGCTGGATCGTGGTGGAGTGGGTGCGCGACGGCAGGCCCACCCTGGTCGGCGCGTCGTCCGGCGCCGTCGCCGGTCTGGTCGCCATCACCCCGGCGTGCGCGTTCATCACCCCGGCGGCAGCGGTGCTGCTGGGTCTGGTCGCCGGTGCGGTCTGCGCCCTCGCGGTCGGCCTGAAGTACCGGCTCGGCTACGACGACTCCCTCGACGTGGTCGGCGTGCACTTCGTCGGCGGCTGGATCGGCTGCCTCTGGATCGGCCTGTTCGGCACCGCCTCGGTCAGCTCCCTGGTGGCCACCGACGGTCTGCTGGTCGGTGGCGACGCCACCCTCCTCGGCAAGCAGGCGCTGGGCGCGTTGATCGTGACCGTCTACTCCTTCGTGGTCGCCTACGCCCTCGGGTTCGCGATCGACAAGACCATCGGCTTCCGGGTCACCGCCGAGGCCGAGGTCGACGGCATCGACATCGCCGAGCACGCGGAGAGCGGCTACGACCTGTCGCCCACCACGGGCAGCAGCGGCGGCGCGTTCGCCATGGCCGGGATCGGCGCCACCAAGCCGGGTCCGGAGCCCACCGTCGAGGCGGACGAGTCCGCGCCGGTAAGCGCGAAGGTCGCCGGTTAACGTTCCTGGGATGGAGGGGTTGGACATGAAGCTGGTGACCGCGGTCATCAAGCCGTACCAGCTGGACGCGGTGAAGGAGGCTCTGCACGCCCTCGGGGTGGCCGGGCTGACGGTCAGCGAGGTCCAGGGCTACGGCCGGCAGAAGGGGCACACCGAGGTCTACCGGGGTGCCGAGTACACGGTCGAGTTCCTGCCCAAGATCCGGGTCGAGGTGCTCACCGACGAGATGGACGTCGACAAGATCGTGGACGCGATCGTGGGCGCCGCCCGGACCGGCAAGATCGGTGACGGCAAGGTCTGGGTGACAGGCGTCGAGGAGGTCGTCCGGGTGCGTACCGGCGAGCGCGGGCTCGACGCCCTCTGACACCGGAATCCGCCGACATGACCTCGTTGACCACGGCCACCGGCCCTCTGGGGGACGGCGTGCCCGTGGTCAACGAGGTCGTCGGCGTACCCGGGGGGATCGGCGCGGCGGCCCGGGCCGCGCGGGCCGACGCGCTTGACGCGTGGCTGTGCCGCCTCTTCCCGGACCGTCCCGGGGTCGCCCTGGTCGCGGTGGGCGGGCTGGGCCGCCGCCAGTGCGCCCCCTACGGCGACCTCGACCTGTTGCTGCTGCACGCCGGGGTGCCCGGCATCGACGCGCTTGCCGCCTCCCTCTGGTATCCGATCTGGGACGCCGGGCTGCGGCTGGACCACTCGGTACGCACGGTCGCCGAGGCGCTGTCGGTGGCCCAGGACGACGTCAAGGTCGCCCTCGGCCTGCTCGACGCCCGGCACGTGGCCGGTGACCCGGCCCTGACCGACCAGCTCGCCCGTACCGCCACCGACCACTGGCGGCGCACCGCGATCCGGCACCTGCCCGGCCTGCGGGAGATCACCGCCGCCCGCTGGGAGGCGCACGGCGAGCTGGCGTTCCTGCTCGAAGGAGACCTCAAGGAGGCCGCCGGCGGGCTGCGGGACGTCGGCATCCTGCGCGCCATCGCCACCGCCGGGGTCACCGACGCGCTGCGCCCGGCCGTGCACGCCGCGCACCGCCGGCTGCTGGACACCCGCGACGCCCTGCACCAGCAGGTCGGCCGGCGGGTCGACCGGCTGGTCGCCCAGGAACGCGACGGCGTGGCGGCCCTGCTCGGGCTGCGCCCGTCCCCGCCCGGCGCCGCCGATGCCACGCCGCGGCCGGAGGCCGCCGACGTCGAGCCGCGGCCGGAGGCCGCCGAGGGCGACACGTTGCTGCGCCTGGTGGCCGGTGACGCCCGTACCGTCCGGCACGCCCTCGACGACGCCTGGCGGGCCGCCGACCGGCTGCGCTCCGGGCGGCACCGGGGCGCCCCCGGTCGTCCGCCGCGTCGCCCGGTCGCCCGGGACGTGGTGGAGCAGGACGGCGAGCTGGTGCTCGCCCGCACCGCCATCGGGGCCCGTCCCGACCCGAGCCTGTCCCTGCGGGTGGCCGCCGCGGCGGCCACCACCGGGTTGCCCATCGCGCGGGCCACCTGCGAATGGCTCGCCGCGTACTGCCCGCCGCTGCCCGCGCCGTGGCCGCCAGCCGCCCGCGCCGCCCTGATCACCCTGCTCGGCGCCGGCCCCGGCCTGGTGCCCGCCTGGGAGACCTGCGACCGGTACGGCCTGATCGACCGCTGGCTGCCCGAGTGGACCCGGCTGCGCAGCCTGCCCCAGCACAACCCGGTGCACCGGTTCACCCTCGACCGGCACCTCGTGCAGACCGCGTACGAGGCGAGCCGGCACACCCGCGACGTGGAACGCCCCGACCTGCTGCTGCTCGGCGCGTTCCTGCACGACATCGGCAAGGGGCTGCCCGGCGACCACTCCACGGTCGGGGCGCCGCTCGCCGAGTCGGTGGCCGCCAGGGTCGGGCTGCCGCCGGCCGAGGCGGCGCTGATCGGCACGCTGGTGCGGCTGCACCTGCTGCTGCCCGACGTGGCCACCCGGCGGGACCTGTCCGATCCGAAGACCATCGCCGGGGTCGCCGAGCGGATCGGCGACACCGGCACTCTGGAGCTGCTGCACGCGCTGGTACGCGCCGACGCCGCCGCCACCGGCCCGGCCGCCTGGTCCGGCTGGAAGGGTCGGCTGGTCGCCGAACTGGTGTCCCGGGTGCGCACCACGCTGGACACCGGCGAGGTGCCCGCCCCGCCGGCCCCCGACCCGGCGCTTGTCGCGGGTTCGCTGCCGGTCGTACACGTGGGGGAGGACCGGGTGTCGGTGGCCGCGGCGGACCGTCGAGGGCTGCTCGCCACGGTGGCCGGGTGCCTGGCCCTGCACCGTCTGGACGTCATCTCCGCCGACGCCGCCACCGTCGACGGCCGCGCCCTGGTGCAGTGCCGGGTGCAGCCGCGTTACGGGCTGGCGGCGGACCCGATCGCGCTCACCGCCGACCTGCGTCGCGCGGTCACCGGCGACGTTTCCGTCACCCAGCGGCTGCGCGGCCGGGCGCTGGCCGCGCGCAGCCGCAGCGCCGCGCCCCGCGTCGTCTGGCACCGGGAGGCGGCCACCGACGCGGTCCTGTTGGAGCTGCGCGCGGCCGACGCGGCCGGGCTGCTCTACCGGGTCACCTGCGCGCTCGACGAGGCCGGCGCCCAGGTGCGCGCCGCGCGCATCTCCACGCTCGGCGGCGACGTGGTGGACGCCTTCTACCTGACCGGCGGCTGGCCCTCCGACGAGCAGCGCGCCCGCGTCGAGGCCGCCGTGCTCGCTGCGGTGTAAGGAAGGGGCCCCTCTTAACGCCTCCGGTAGAGCAGGGGCCCCTTGTTAACACCCCGTCCACGAGCTACGCCCGCTGACGTACGCCGGGAGCCGCCGACGGCACGACGCGCCGCGCCGCCGTCGGCGGGACGCTCGGGGGCATGAACCTGCCAGTGCAGACCGAAGGGCTCACCAAACGGTACGGCGAACTGACCGCCGTCCGGAATCTCGACCTGACCGTGCGGGCCGGCGAGGTGTACGGCTTCCTCGGCCCCAACGGGGCCGGCAAGACCACCACGCTGCGCATGCTGCTCGGCCTGGTCCGTCCCAGCGCCGGCACGGTGCGGCTGCTCGGTCGCGCCCCCGGCGCCGGGCGGCTCACCGGCGTCGGCGCGCTGATCGAGGGGCCGGCCTTCTACCCGTACCTGTCCGGCCGGGACAACCTGCGCGTGCTGGCCGGCTACGCCGGTGTCGGCGCGGACCGCGTCGCGGCGGTGCTCGACCTGGTCGACCTCACCGACCGGGCGGGCGACCGGTACGCCGCCTACTCGTTGGGCATGAAGCAGCGGCTCGGGGTGGCCGCCGCGCTGCTGAAGGACCCGCGCCTGCTGATCCTGGACGAGCCGACGAACGGCCTCGACCCGGCCGGCATGGCGGACATGCGGACCCTGGTCCGGCGGCTCGGCGCGGCCGGATCGACCGTGCTGGTCTCCAGTCACCTGCTCGGCGAGGTCGAGCAGGTCTGCGACCGGGTCGGCGTGATCGCCCGCGGTGCGCTGGTGGCCGAGGGCCGCGTCGACGAGCTGCGCGGCGCGACCGGGTTGCGGCTGCTCGCCGACCCGCCGGAGCAGGCGGCGGCGCGGGCCCGGGAGCTCGTCGGCGCGGACCGGGTACGTGTCGTCGACGGCGGGCTGGACCTGGCGGTCGAGCCGGCGCGGGCGGCCTGGCTGAACGCGGAGATGGTCGGGGCCGGGTTCGCCGTACGTGAGCTGCGGCCCCGGGAACGTGACCTGGAGCAGGTCTTCTTCGACCTGGTGGAGAAAGGGACGGCCGATGTCGCGTAGTTTCCGCGCCGAACTGGTCAAGCTGGTCCGGCGGCCGGCCGCCTGGCTGCTGCTGGCCATCACGCTCACGCTGTCGCTGGTCTTCACCTACGTCTTCCCGTACGCCGGGGCGGCCGGCGGCGCCGACGGCCCGAACACCGACCGGGCGCTGCCCGCGATGTTCCCCGACCACCTGGTCGGCAACTCCCTCGGCGGCCTGCCGATCTTCCTCGGCGCGATCCTGCTGATCCTCGGCGTGCTCACGGTGGGCGGCGAGTACGGCTGGGGCACCTGGAAGACCGTGCTCACCCAGGGGCCGACGCGCCTGGAGGTGTACGCCGGCAAGTTGCTCACCCTCGCGCTCGCCGCGCTGGCCGTGGTGCTCGCCGTGTTCGCGGTCGGTGCGGTTGCCGCGGTGATGATCGCGACCGCCGAGGCGCAGCCGGTGCGCTGGCCCTCCGTCGGTGACCTGCTGATCGGCGTCGGCGCGGGGTGGCTCGTCGCGACGATGTGGGCGATGCTCGGTGCGGTGCTCGCGGTCGCGTTGCGGGCGGTCGCGCTGCCGGTCGGGTTGGGTCTGGTGTGGATGCTCGCGGTGCAGAACCTGCTCGCCGCGATCGCCGCCCCGCTCGTCGACTGGGTGGCGACCGTCCAGCAAGGGCTGCCGGGCCCGAACGCCGGGGCGTTGGCTGCGGCGTTGGGCGCACCGGGGGACACCCCCGGCGTCGAGGCCACCGTCGGTGGCGGGCAGGCGGCGGTGGTGGTGGCCGTGTACCTGGTGGGTTTCGCGGTGGTCGGCGCGGCGCTGCTGCGCAGGCGGGACATCGACTGAGCCAGGGCGGGGGAGCGGACGTGGATCGCGGGCGCGGCGACCGGCGCTGGTGGCTCCTCGACGGGCTGCTCGCCCTGGGGCTGCTGGTGATCGGGCTGGTCGGCACCGGGCCGGCCGGCCTGAACCAGGGCGTGTACACCGGTTCCGCAGCCTACCCGCCGGTCGTGGTCGCGGCACTCGCGGTGGCGGCGCGCCGGCGCTGGCCGTTGCCCACCCTGGCGGTGGTCGCCGCCGCGACCACCATGTACCTGCTGCTCGGCCAGCCGTACGGTCCGATCCTGCTGTCGTTCCTCGTCGCGGTCTACACGGTGGCCGCGCACCGGCCGGTCCGTGCCGCGGCGGTGACCGGCGCGGCCGTGCTGGCGGCGCTGGTGACGTACGTCTTCGTCGGCGTGCGTCCGCCCGGCCCGGTCGGTCTCATGCCGGTCGCCGCCTGGGTGGTGGTGCCGTTCGCGGTCGGGGTGACCGTGCGGCTGAGCCGGGAGGCCGCCGCGCGCGGCCGGGTCGACGAGGCACGCCGGCTGGCCGACGCGGAGCGGCTGCGGGTGGCCCGGGAGGTGCACGACGTGGTGGGCCACGGGCTCGCCGCGATCCACCTTCAGGCCGAGGTCGCGCTGCACCTGCTGGCCCGTCGGCCCGAGCAGGCCGAGGCGGCGCTGACCGCGATCAGCCGGACCAGCAAGGAGGCGCTGGACGAGTTGCGGGTCACGCTCACCGTGGTCCGGCGGGCCGGGGCCGGTGACGAGGCGGGAACCGACGGGCAGCGCGCGCCGGTGCCAGGGCTGGCTCAGTTGCCGGAGCTGCGGGAGCGGCTGGCCGGCGCCGGGGTGCCGGTCACCGTCGAGACCGTCGGAAAGCCGCGTCCGCTGCCGGTGGCGGTGGACCTGGCCGCCTACCGGGTGGCGCAGGAGGCGCTGACAAACGTGCTGCGCCACGCCGGCCCGGCCACCGCCGCGGTCCGCGTCGGGTATGCCACAGGCGAGGTCACCGTGGAGGTCACCGACACCGGGCGGGGGTGCTCCGCCGCGGCGGACCGGTCCACTGGTTCCGGCCTGGGCGGCATGCGCGAACGGGTCATCGCGCTGGGCGGTACGTTCGATGCCGGGCCGGCCGCGTCCGGTGGCTTCCGGGTGCACGCCACGCTGCCCACGCGGGAGGTCGCATGATCCGGGTGCTGCTCGCCGACGACCAGGACCTGGTCCGGATCGGGCTGCGCGCGCTGGTGGAGAGCGAGGACGACCTGACAGTCGTCGGGGAGGCCGCGGACGGGCTCGCCGCGGTGGCGGCGGCCCGTCGGGAACGCCCGGACGTGGTGCTGATGGACGTGCGGATGCCCGGTGTGGACGGCATCGAGGCGACGCGCCGGATCGTGGGCGATCCGGCGCTGGCCGGGACCCGGGTGGTGGTGCTGACGACGTTCGAGCTGGACGAGTACGTCTTCGACGCGCTTCGCCACGGCGCCAGCGGCTTCCTCACCAAGGACACCCGCCCGGTCGAGCTGCTGCGGGCGATCCGCCTGGTCGCCGAGGGGGAGGCGCTGCTGTCCCCGTCGGTGACCCGTCGGGTGGTCCGGGAGTTCGCCACCCGGCCGGCCCGGGTGCCGCGCCCGCATCCCCGGCTCGCCGCGCTGACCGACCGGGAACGTGAGGTGGTGGGGCTGGTCGGTGAAGGGCTGAGCAACGCGGAGATCGCCGAGCGGTTGGTGGTCAGTCCGGCTACCGCGCGTACCCACGTCAGCCGGGCCATGGTGAAGCTGGGCGCCCGGGACCGGGCCCAGTTGGTGGTCTTCGCGTACCAGTCGGGTCTGGTCGTGTCCTGAGCCTGCGGCGGGGTCGGAGCGGGGGTGCGGGCGGCGGGCTACCCTAACGGTGGGCTGGACAGCCGGCCCGGCCGCCGTGCCCGCCGACCACGACAAACGGGATGTTCGCGTGTTTGACACCTTGAGTGACCGCCTGTCCGGGATCTTCACCAAGCTCCGCGGCAAGGGCCGGCTCACCGACGCCGACATCGACGCCACCGCGCGTGAGATCCGGATGGCGTTGCTGGAGGCCGACGTCGCCCTGCCGGTGGTCAAGGGCTTCATCGCGAACGTGAAGGAGCGGGCGCGGGGGTCCGAGGTCTCCCAGGCGCTCAACCCGGCCCAGCAGATCATCAAGATCGTCAACGAGGAACTGATCAACGTCCTCGGCGGCGAGGGGCGACGGCTCCAGTTCGCCAAGAACCCGCCGACGGTGATCATGCTGGCCGGCCTCCAGGGCTCCGGCAAGACGACGCTCGCCGGCAAGCTGGCCCGCTGGCTCAAGGGCCAGGGGCACCAGCCGCTGCTTGTCGCCGCCGACCTCCAGCGCCCCAATGCCGTCGGGCAGTTGCAGGTGCTCGGCGGTCGCGCCGGGGTCGAGGTGTACGCTCCCGCGCCCGGCAACGGCGTCGGCGACCCGGTGCAGGTGGCCCGCGACTCGATCGAGCATGCCCGCCGCGCCGCCCGGGACATCGTCATCGTCGACACGGCCGGCCGGCTCGGTATCGACACCGAGATGATGCAGCAGGCCGCGAACATCCGGGACGCGGTCCAGCCCGACGAGGTCATCTTCGTCATCGACGCCATGGTCGGCCAGGACGCGGTCCGCACCGCCGAGGCGTTCCGCGACGGCGTCGGCATCACCGGTGTGGTCCTGTCCAAGCTCGACGGCGATGCCCGCGGTGGCGCGGCGCTCTCCGTGCGTGAGGTCACCGGCCAGCCGATCCTGTTCGCCTCCACCGGCGAGAAGCTGGAGGACTTCGACGTCTTCCACCCCGACCGGATGGCCAGCCGGATCCTCGGCATGGGCGACGTCCTCACTCTGATCGAGCAGGCCGAGGCGGCCTTCGACACCGATCAGAAGGAGAAGATGACCGCCAAGCTGATGGGCGGGGAGACCTTCACCCTGGAGGACTTCCTCGATCAGCTCATCGCGGTCCGGCGGATGGGTCCGATCGCCAACGTGCTGGCCATGATGCCGGGCATGGGGCAGATGAAGGACCAGATCGCCGAGTTGGACGACACGCACTTCGACCGGGTCACCGCGATCATCCGATCGATGACCCCGGCCGAGCGCACCAACCCGAAGATCATTAACGGTTCGCGTCGCGCCCGCATCGCCGGCGGTTCCGGGGTCACCGTGATGGACGTCAACCAGCTGCTCAACCGCTTCGCCGACGCGCAGAAGATGATGAAGCAGATGGGCGGCATGATGGGCCTGCCCGGCGGTGGCGGCCGGCGCAAGGCGACCAAGTCGCCGAAGAACAAGCGCAAGGGCACCAAGGGCGGCAACCGGCCGCGCACCGGGGCCGGCGCGCCGGGCGGCTTCCCGGGCGGCATGCCGCAGCTCCCGCCGGGCCTGGACCCGGGTGACCTGGCCGGCGGCCAGGGCCTGCCCCCGGGTTTCAAGCTCCCGAAGATCGACTTCAACAAGCTCGGCAAGGGCGGCGACAAGGGCCCGCGCTAGCGTGTCGGTGACGGTGGGCGACGTCGTCATCTCCTAGGGTGATGTCGCCCCCGGGAAGGAGATGTCAATGACCGCGGCCCCGATCCTGCCGGAGCGGCACGAGTGGACGGTCGACGACCTGGGCGAACTGCCCAGGGACCTTCCGTACGAACTGATCAACGGACGGTTGATCGTGCCGTCGCCCACGCTGCTGCACCAGGACATGTGCGTCCGTCTCCTGCTCGCGCTGGAGGCCAGCTGCCCGAAGGAATACCAGGTCGGGATCGACCTGTCGATGCGGGTCGACCATCGTAACGAGCCCCGGCCGGACGTCGTCGCGGTCGTGCGGGGTAACGCCAACCGCAGCCCACTGCCGGTCGAGGACGCGGTGCTCGCCGTCGAGGTCATCTCGCCGACGTCCACCTTCCGCGACATGTACGACAAGGCCCGCGTCTACGCGCACGCCGGCGTCCGCTCGTACTGGGTGCTCGACCCGGTCAAGGAAAAGATCACGCTGACCGAGTACGTGCTCGGCGTCAAGCGCGAGTACCAGCAGGTCAGCCAGACCGAGGACCTGTTCGTCACCGAGCTGCCCTGGAAGGTCTCGGTCGATCTGCCGGCGCTGACCGCGCGCCGCAACGACCTGCTCGCCGGTGAGGACGGCTGATCGGGTAGGACTGTGCACATGGCTCTGCACGTGCGCGGTGTGTTCCTCCCCGACGACGAGGTCCGGGACGTCTGGTTGGTCGGCGACCGGGTCACCTTCGAACCGGTGCCGGGTGCCGAGACGGTGGCCGACGGCGGTTTCGTGCTGCCCGGCCTGACCGACGCACACTGTCACATCGGCATCGCCCGCGGTGGCGCCCCGATCACGTCGCTCGACCAGGCCCGGGAGCTGGCCCGGACCGACCGGGACGCGGGCGTGCTGGCCATCCGCGACGCCGGATCGCCGTACCCGTACCCCGAGTTGGAGGACGAGCCGGACCTGCCGCGACTGGCCCGCGCCGGCCGGCACGTCGCGCCGCCCAAGCGCTACCTGCGGGACATCGGCGTGGAGGTCGGCGCGGCCGAGGTGGCCGCGACGGTGGCCGCGCAGGCGGCGGCCGGCAACGGCTGGGTCAAGCTGGTCGGTGACTGGATCGACCGGGGCGTGGGCGACCTGGCGCCGGCCTGGGACGCCGACACCATGACGGCGGCGGTCGCCGCCGCGCACGCCGCCGGGGCGCGCGCCGCGGTGCACACGTTCTCCGAGTCCGCGGTGGAGATCATGGTGCGGGCCGGGGTGGACTCGGTGGAGCACGGGACCGGCCTGAGCCTCGACCTGATCGACCTGATGGCCCGGCAGGGCACCGCGCTGGTGCCCACCATGATCAATATCCGGACCTTCGGCCACATCGCGGAACAGGCCCGCGCCAAGTTCCCCGGGTACGCCGAACACATGCTCGCCCTGCGCGACCGCTTCCCCGAGGTGGTACGCGCCGCGCACGAGGCGGGCGTGCCGATCTACGTCGGCACCGACGCGGGCGGCGGCATCGACCACGGCCTCGCGGCCGAGGAGATGCTGCTGCTGCACGAGCAGGCCGGGATGGCCGCGCCGGACGTGCTCGGCGCCGCCTCCTGGCGGGCCCGAGAGTGGCTCGGCTTCCCCGGACTCGTCGAGGGCGGCCTCGCCGACCTGGTGGTCTACCCCGAGGATCCGCGGCGTGACCTGCGCGTGGTCCGGGCACCGAGCCGGATCGTCCTGCGCGGTCGGGTGGTCCGCTGAGTCACCCGGTCGGCGCGTCGGCCGCCGTCCCCTCGACGGCGCCCGGCGGCCGACGTCCGCGGGTGCTGCTCAGCGCACCTCGAGTTCGTACTCCGCCTCGACCCGGAACCGCCCTCCGTCGTGGCCGGCGAACGACAGGCGGTGCGGCCCCGGCGGGGGCGGCGGCACCAACCCCCACAGGCCCCAGCAGGAGACCTGCACCGACCACGGCCACGCGGTGACGACGTTGTTGAAGAACCCCCGGACCGGGAACGAGGCCGGGGAGCCGGCCGGGCGGACCGGCACCGCGATCCCGTCCAGCTCGGCGTGCCCGCCGGCGTGCGACACCGGCTCCGCCGGGCCGTCCCGGCGGCCCACCTCCCACCAGCAGAACGCCGGGAAGAACAGGGGCCGGCCCGCCGGCACCACGCAACGCCGGCTGACCCCGCCGCCCAGCGTGCCGGCGAGGAACCACACGTCGTCGGGCTGGTGACGCCCGCCGTGCCGGCCGGTGTGGTCCTTGAGCGGGTTGACCGGCTGGCGGTGGGCGGCCACCCAGGCCACCCAGCGGACGGCGAGCGGGGCCAGTGCCGAGGCCGGGTCCGGGGCGGGGGAGAGCATGACGGCAGATGGTAGTGCGGGCGCGCCCGCTCGCGTCCCCCCGTCGCGGGACGCATAGGATGTGCGGTCATGGCACGCGTGCTCACTCCCCGCGCGGAGGACTTCCCCCGCTGGTACCAGGACCTGATCGCCAAGGCGAAGCTGGCCGACAACGGCCCGGTCCGGGGGACCATGGTGATCCGACCGGCCGGCTACGCCATCTGGGAGCGGATGCAGGCCGAGATGGACGCCCGGATCAAGGCGGCCGGCGCGGAGAACGCGTACTTCCCGCTGTTCATCCCGGAGAGCTACCTCAAGCGCGAGGCCGAGCACGTCGAGGGCTTCTCGCCGGAACTGGCCGTGGTCACCCACGGTGGTGGCAAGCAGCTCTCCGAGCCGGTGGTGGTCCGCCCCACGAGCGAGACGGTCATCGGCGAGTTCATGGCCAAGTGGATCGACTCCTACCGGGACCTGCCGCTGCTGCTCAACCAGTGGGCAAACGTCGTGCGCTGGGAGCTGCGTCCCCGGATCTTCCTGCGTACCAGCGAGTTCCTCTGGCAGGAGGGGCACACCGCGCACGCCACCCGTTCCGACGCGCGGGCCTACGCCCGGCGGATCCTGCACGAGGCGTACGAGGACCTGATGGTCACCGTGCTCGGCATCCCGGTGGTGGTCGGCCTCAAGACCGCCCGCGAGCGCTTCGCCGGCGCGACCGCCACCTACACCTGCGAAGGCATGATGGGTGACGGCAAGGCCCTCCAGCTCGGCACCAGCCACGAGCTGGGGCAGAACTTCGCCAAGGCGTTCGACATCAGCTATTCCTCGGCCGAGGGCGGCCGGGAGCACGCGTGGACCACGTCCTGGGGCACCTCGACCCGGATGCTCGGCGGTCTGATCATGTGCCACGGCGACGACAACGGGCTGCGGGTGCCGCCGAAGCTGGCCCCGGTCCAGGCGTACGTGATGGTCGTCAAGGACGGCGAGGGCGTGCCCGAGGCGGCCCGCAAGCTCGTCGACGCGCTGCGCGACGCCGGGGTCCGGGTCGCGCTCGACGACCGGACCGACACCGCGTTCGGCCGCCGCGCCGTCGACGCCGAACTGCGCGGCTACCCGGTACGCGTCGAGGTCGGCCCGCGCGACCTGGCCGCCGGCAACGCGGTGGTGGTGCGGCGTACCGACGGCTCGAAGGCCCCCACGCCGGTGGCCGACGTGGTCGGCGCGGTCCTGGCCGCCTTGGAGGCCGACCAGCGGACGCTGCACGACCAGGCGTTGGAGTTCCGCCGCTCGCGCACCGTGGAGGTGTCGACGCTGGCCGAGGCGATCGAGGCGTCCGCCACCGGCTGGGCGCGGGTGCCGTGGTCGGCGGTCGGCGTCGAGGGTGAGGCCGAGGCGAACGGCCAGGGCGTGACGGTGCGCTGCCTGCTGCGCGCGGACGGCTCGGTGCCGGATTCGGAGTCCGAGCCCGACCTCGTGGCCATCCTCGCCCGCGCATACTGACGTGCGGTTCACCCCGGGCCGGTTGATCATGCACCGGAACGTGCGGCACGGCCGGATCGGCTGGGTCCGCCCGGCCCGGGTGGTCAGCGACGACGAGCGGGGCCTGCTGCTCTGGGTGGCCCGGGGCACGCCGGTGGCGCACGAGGTGACGGCGGCCGGGCTGGGCATGCGCGCGGTCCCGTTCGCCGAGTGGATCACCTCGTCGTACCGGTTGGCGCGTGGCCGGTGGAACGGCCCGCCGGTGCTGAAGTTCCTGCCCGTCGACGCGGCCCACTCGGTGTGGTGGTTCGCCGACGAGCGGGGGCGCTTCCAGAACTGGTACGTCAACCTGGAGGAGCCCGGTGTCCGCTGGGACGACGGGCCGGTGGCCGGGGTCGACATGGTGGACCAGGACCTCGACGTGGTGGTCCGGCCGGACCTGACCTGGGAGTGGAAGGACGAGGGCGAGTTCGTCGAGCGGCTGGCGTTTCCGGGCCACTACTGGGTGACCGACGAGAAGGCGGTACGCGCCGAGGGGGAGCGGGTGATCCGGCTGGCCGAGTCGGGCGCGTTCCCGTTCGACGGCACCTGGTGCGACTTCACCCCACCCGCCGAGTGGGACGTACCGGACGAACTGCCGCCCGGCTGGGACCGGCCGCCGGTGCGCTGAACGGTGTCGTCGGTCACGTCCCGCCTGCCGACGGGCGTGGTGTCCGGGTCCGGTGTGAGAGTTCCCCGCCGGATCTGGCAGAATGGGTCGCTGGTATCCGGCACGCGTCAGGCGCCCTCTAACCCGGGCGCGTCGCCAGTTCACCGAGCAGTCTCCGGCCCAAACCCCACTGTGCCGGTCGGCGCTCACCCGCACACCGCCCGTACGGGCCGGTGAGATCGCAACAGGAGCGAAACAACTGTGGCCGTAAAGATCCGGCTCCTGCGGATGGGCAAGATCCGCAACCCGCAGTACCGCATCGTCATCGCCGACTCGCGCACCAAGCGTGACGGTCGCGCGATCGAGTTCGTCGGTGTGTACCAGCCGAAGGAGGATCCTTCGGTGATCGAGGTCAAGTCGGAGCGGGTCCAGTACTGGCTGTCGGTCGGCGCTCAGCCGAGCGAGGCCGTGCAGCGCCTGCTGGAGCTGACCGGTGACTGGCAGAAGTTCAAGGGCCTGCCCGCGCCGCCGCCGCTGAAGGTCGCCTCCGAGCGGGCCGACCGTAAGGCGGCCTACGAGGCCGAGGCGAAGGCTGCCGCCGGTGTCGCGGAGACCCCGGCCAAGCCGGTCAAGAAGGCCACGAAGTCCGAGGCTGCGAAGCCGGAGGCCGAGGCACCCAAGGCCGAGGCACCCAAGGCCGAGGCACCCAAGGCCGAGGAGCAGACCGGTGCCGCCTCCGGCGAGCAGGCCTGACATGGCGCTGCGTCCGGCCCTGGAGCACCTGGTCAAGGGGATCGTCGACCACCCGGACGACGTCCGGGTGCGGTTGGTGGACTCCCGTCGGGGCAAGCGGCTCGAGGTCCGCGTGCACCCGGAGGACCTCGGTACGGTGATCGGGCGGTCCGGTCGGACCGCCAAGGCGCTGCGCCAGGTGATCGGCTCCGTCGGCGGGCGCGGAGTACGCGTCGACATCGTCGACTCGTACTGATGCTTCTCGTCGTCGGCCGGATCGGCAAGCCGCACGGCATCCGCGGTGAGGTCACCGTGGAGGTGCGCACCGACGAGCCCGAAGCACGGTTCGCCCCCGGTTCGGTGCTGGTCACCGAACCGGGGGTCGTCCCGGCCGAGCCCGGCGCCTGGCGGGTGCCCCCGACGTTGACAGTCGAGTCGGCCCGCTGGCACCAGGAACGGCTGCTGGTGGTCTTCGAGGGCGTGCGGGGCCGGGACGTCGCCGAGGCGCTGCGCAACACCCTCCTCGGCGTGGACAGCTCCGACGTCGCCGCGCCGGAGGACCCGGAGGAGTTCCACGACCACCAGTTGGTCGGGCTCACCGTGGTGAACCGGGCCGGTGAGCACCTGGGCGAGGTGGCCCGGATCGACCACGCGCCCGCGTCCGACCTGCTGGTGCTGCGGCGCCCGGAGGGGCGTACCGCGCTCATCCCGTTCGTCAAGGCGATCGTGCCCGAGGTGGACGTGGCCGGGGGTCGCGTCGTCGTCGACCCGCCCGACGGCCTGCTCGACCTGTAGCTGGAGCCACCCATGCGCGTCGACGTCGTGTCGATCTTTCCCGAGTACTTCGCCCCGCTGGATCTGTCGCTGACCGGCAGGGCCCGCGCGAACGGCACGCTGCGGCTGGCCGTGCACGATCTGCGCGCCTGGACCCACGACGTGCACCGCACGGTCGACGACACCCCCTACGGCGGCGGTCCCGGCATGGTCATGCGGCCGGAGCCGTGGGGTGAGGCGTTGGACGCGCTGGCTCCGGACGAGCTGAGCCCGGACGGGCACACCCTGCCCCGGCTGCTCGTGCCGTCCCCGGCCGGCGTCCCGTTCACCCAGGCAATGGCGCACGAGCTGGCCGCCGAGTCGCACCTGCTCTTCGCCTGCGGCCGGTACGAGGGCATCGACCAGCGGGTGCTGGACCACGCGGCGACCCGGATGCGGGTGACCGAGGTCTCCCTCGGCGACTACGTGCTGTTCGGCGGCGAGGTCGCGGTGCTGGTGATCCTGGAGGCGGTGACCCGGCTGCTGCCGGGCGTGCTCGGCAACGCCGGCTCGCTGGACGAGGAGTCGCACGCGCACGGGCTGCTGGAGGCCCCCCTCTACACCAAGCCGGCGAGCTGGCGCGGCCTGGACGTGCCGGAGGTGCTGCGGTCCGGCGACCACGCCCGGATCGCCCGCTGGCGACGCGACGAGGCGCTGCTGCGGACGGCGGGCCGCCGCCCGGACATGCTCGACGCGCTGGCGCCGGAGGCGTTGGACAAGCGGGACCGGGCGGCCCTGGACCGGGGTGGGTTTTCCCCGCCGCCGGGGCATGTGGCAAAGTAGAGGGGTTGCCGCATCCGTCCACGCCGTGGGCGGATGCGAGGGCCCTCGACCGGGGCCGGCGTCGCCGGTGGCCACCCGGGGGTCAGAATCACCCATCCGCGCATCGACTGACGATGCGCCGTGAGCATCACGAGGACGCAGCGATGAACATCCTGGACGCCCTTGACGCCCAGTCGAAGCGTACCGACCTGCCCGACTTCCGTGCCGGTGACACCGTCAAGGTGCACGCGCGGGTCGTCGAGGGCAACCGGTCCCGGGTCCAGATCTTCCAGGGCGTCGTCATCCGCCGCCAGGGTGACGGTCTCCGCGAGACCTTCTCGGTCCGCAAGGTCAGCTTCGGTGTCGGCGTGGAGCGGACCTACCCGCTCAACGGCCCGGGCATCGACCGGATCGAGGTCGTGACCCGCGGTGACGTCCGCCGGGCCAAGCTCTACTACCTGCGTGAGCTGCGCGGCAAGAAGGCCAAGATCAAGGAGCTGCGGGAGAAGCAGCCGGCGAACTGATTTCTGCTCGCCACGCCGCCCGGCCTGCGCGGATGTCGTATCGACCGGATCGCATTACGCTGGTCGGTACGGGCGTAGCCGGACGGTGCGAAGCGGTCCACTGCCGCCCGTGGGGTCTTTCCGAAGACTCCCGGGCGGTAGTGTCGTTTCTGCGGACCGGAGAGTGGCATGGCGCAGATGCTTGACGAGGGCGGCACCGTCGATCCCTGGCGCCGACGGGCCCGCCGGCGCCGACGGCAGATGCCGCTGTGGCAGGAGTTGCCGCTGCTGCTCGTCGTGGCGTTCTGCCTGGCGGTGCTGATCCGCACGTTCCTGCTCCAGGCGTTCTTCATCCCCTCCGGGTCGATGGAGGACACGCTGCTCATCGGTGACCGGGTGCTCGTCAACAAGGTCGTCTACGACGTCCGTGAACCGGTCCGCGGCGAGATCGTGGTGTTCCGGGGCACCGACCGCTGGGTCGCCCAGGAGGCGCCGGCCCCGCCGACCGACCTCGCCGGGCGGGTCGGCCGCACCCTCGGTGATCTGGTGGGCGTGAGCCGCCCCGGCGAGAAGGACTTCATCAAGCGCGTGATCGGCCTGCCCGGCGACAAGGTCTGGTGCTGCGACGAGGGCCGGGTGGTGGTCAACGGGGTGGCGCTCGACGAGCGGGAGTACGTCCTGGAGGATTCCCCGCTGGAGCTGCCACCCAACCCGAAGGAGTGCCGGTCGCGGCAGTTCACCGAGGTGGTGGTGCCACCGGGGCAGATCTTCGTGATGGGTGACCATCGGCTGGTCTCGCAGGACGCCCGCTGTCAGGGGCCGGTGCCGATAGACAACGTGGTCGGCCGCGCCTTCATGATCGTCTGGCCGTCGCAGCGGTGGACCTCGTTGCCCGTACCGGAGACGTTCGGCGGCCTGCCCCACGCGGACGCCGCGCCGGCCGCCCCGGCGCCCGTCGATCCCGATCCCCTGGAGGGAGCCGTCCTGATTCTTCCGGTGGTGGCGACGCTCACCGTTCTCGCGGGTTCGGGGCGACCCGGCCGTACCCGGGGACGTAGGCTCCTCCCGTGATCGACGAGCAGACCGAAAAGCCGCGCAGCTCCTTCTGGAAGGAGCTGCCCATCCTTCTGGGCGTGGCGATCCTGGTCGCGGTGCTGGTTCGCGCCTTCGTGCTGCAGACCTTCTTCATCCCGTCGCCGTCCATGGAGAACACCCTCAAGATCGACGATCGGGTGTTGGTCAACAAGCTGGTCTACGACTTCCGCTCGCCGCACCGGGGCGAGGTGATCGTCTTCAAGGCGCCCACCGAGTGGAGCGGCAACCCCGACGGCGAGGACTTCATCAAGCGGGTGATCGGCGTCGGCGGCGACCACGTGGTGTGCTGTGATCGCACCGGCGGGCAGGACCGGCTGATCATCAACGGCAAGCCCGTCGACGAGCCGTTCATCTTCCCCGGCAACAAGCCCGCCGACCAGGACTTCGACGTCAAGGTACCGAAGGGTCGCCTGTGGGTGATGGGTGATCACCGGGAGGCGTCCGGCGACTCGCTGGAGCACTGGCAGCAGTCCGGCGAGGACATCAACTCGGCCACGATCCCGGAGGGCGAGGTCGTGGGTCGCGCCTTCACCATCTTCTGGCCGGTCGGCCGCGCCACCTGGCTCAGCGTGCCGAAGCAGTTCGAGGGAATCCCCAATCCCTGACCTGCCGGCCGCCGCACGCGACGCGCCACCGGCCGGACGCCGTGGCCGTTCGTCGCCGGCGTCTGGCAGGCTGGTGCGGTGACCGTCTACACCCCTCGTCGCGCGGCCCGGGTGCTGCTGCTCGACGCGTCCGACCGGGTGCTGCTCTTCGCCGGCAGCGACCCCGCCCGGCCTGGTCACCGCTACTGGTTCACCCCCGGTGGCGGGCTCGACCCGGGGGAGTCCCCGGCCGCCGGGGCGGCGCGTGAGCTGGCCGAGGAGACCGGCCTGCGGCTGGCCCCGGCCGAGTTGGGCGCGCCGATCTGGGCCGAGACCGTCGAGTTCCCGTTCGACGGGGTCTGGTACCGGCAGGAGCAGGAGTTCTTCCTGGTCCGGGTGCCCGACTGGGAGGTCGACACCGCCGGGTTCAACGAGATCGAACGGGCCAACGTGCACGGGCACCGCTGGTGGGCAGTCGCCGACCTGGCCGCGTCCGCCGAGCGCTACTACCCGCCGGACCTGCCCGGCCGGCTCGGCTCGGTGCTGCGCGGGAGCGGCGGATGTTGACCCCGCCGCGCACGGTGGTGCGCCGCGACGGAGGTCTCTACGCGCTGGAGCGGGCTCTGCAACGCCGGGGTTTCCGGCACGTGGCGGGTGCGGACGAGGCCGGCCGCGGTGCGTGCGCCGGGCCGCTGGTGGCCGCCGCCGCGGTGCTGCCGGAGGGTCGGCGCGGTGAGATCGACGAACTGGCCGACTCGAAGCTGCTCACCCCGGCGGCCCGCGAACGGGTCTACGACGAGGTGGTGGCGCGGGCACTGGCCTACGCGGTGGTGGTCATCCCGGCCGAGGAGGTCGACGCGCGCGGGCTGCACGTGTGCAACCTCGCCGCGATGCGCCGGGCGCTCGCCTCGCTGCGCACCCGCCCGGAGTACGTGCTCACCGACGGTTTCGGCGTCGACGGCCTGGACGTGCCGGGGCTGGCGGTCTGGAAGGGTGACCGGGTGGCCGCCTGCGTGGCGGCGGCGAGCGTGCTGGCCAAGGTCACCCGGGATCGGATCATGGTGGAACTGGACGGGCGGTTCCCCGGCTACGGCTTCGCCGAGCACAAGGGTTACGTCACCAGCGAGCACAGCGCCGCGTTGCGTGCGCTCGGGCCGTGCCGGGAACACCGCTTCTCGTACGTGAACGTGGCCGCCGTCTCCGGTCGGGACGGACGGCCTCCCCGGGCCCGCCGTCCGGCCGCTACAACGCCCGACGCCACGCTGCCCGGGCTGGCTCCGAGGGCCTTCAGCGAGCGCTCGGATGAGCCGATTGAGCGCCCCGGCGCGCCAGGGGGTACCGTCGGCGTGGCGTTGGGCGAGCAGCCGCGACCTCCGGTGTCGGTGGGGGAAGATGTGGTCATGGAAGGCGGAGTGCGATGAGCGCGGAAGATCTCGAGAAGTACGAAACCGAGATGGAGCTGCAGCTCTACCGGGAGTACCGCGACATTGTCCGCCAGTTCTCCTACGTGGTGGAGACCGAGCGCCGGTTCTACCTGGCCAACCAGGTCGACCTGCACGTGCGCAACTCCGACGGCGAGGTCTACTTCGAGGTCGAGATGCACGACGCCTGGGTGTGGGACATGTACCGACCTGCCCGTTTCGTCAAGAACGTCCGAGTAATGACGTTCAAGGACGTCAATGTCGAAGAGCTCGAAAAGCCCGACATCTCGCTTCCTGCGGATTCCGGTTTCGGGAGCTGAGCACCGGCGGCCGGCGGATCACTCCGCCGGCACGACCACCTCGACCCGCTGCACCAGGTTGTTCGCGAACCCGCCCCGGTTCCACGGCTGCTCGACCGGCTGCGTACGCCCCGAGGCGTCGGTGGCCCGCGCGCCCAGCACGTACCGCCCCGGCGTCGCCGTCCAGGCCACCGACCAGCGGCGCCACGCCCACTCACCCCCGGCCGGCCCGTCGAGGGTCGCCGGCAGCCACGTGTCGCCACCGTCCACGGTCACCTCGACGGACGTCACCGGCCCGTGCCCGGACCACGCCCGACCGTCCACCACGCACGGGCCCGGCCGCACGATCCGGGTGCGGGACATGAAGTCCGGGAACCCCGGCGGACGCACCAACGCACGCGGTTCGATCCGGGTCACCGGCAACCCCGGGTCGTCGGCGTCGCGGCGCAGCCGGTAGGCGACCGCGTTCTGGTAGCCCGCGAACGGCTCCGTCGTCACCCGGATGTCGCGCAGCCACTTGACGTGCGCCATGCCGTACCAGCCGGGCACGATCAGCCGCAGCGGCGCACCGTGCTGCGGCAGCAGCGGAGCGCCGTTCATCTCGTAGGCCAGCAGCACCTCCTCGCGCAGCGCGTCGGCCACCGGCAGGGCCCGCTGGTAGTCCTGCTCGACGCCACGCTCCACCCCGTGGTCCGCGCCGGTGAAGACCACGTCCACCGCGTCGTCGTCCAGGCCGGCCTCGCGCAGCAACGGCGCCAGCGGCGTACCCGTCCACTCGGCGTTGCCCACCGCCTCCACCAGCCAGGGCTGACTGACCGGGCGGGGCCGCAGCAACGCCCGGCCGTTGCCCGCGCACTCCAGGGTGACCCGGTGGGTGACCCGCGGCCGGTCGCGCAGCGCCGCCAGGTCCAACCGCAGTGGACGCCGGACCGCGCCGGAGACGGTCAGCGCGTGGGCGGCCGGGTCGACGTCCGGGATGTCGTAGTGGATGAGCAGGTAGTGCAGGCCCGCCGGGGTCACGTCGTAGCGCAACGCCTCCAGCGGGATGCCGTGGTTGCGCGCCGCCAACTGG
Source organism: Micromonospora sp. DT31 (assembly GCF_049841795.1). Lineage (NCBI taxonomy): Bacteria > Bacillati > Actinomycetota > Actinomycetes > Micromonosporales > Micromonosporaceae > Micromonospora > Micromonospora sp. DT31. Next base: position 49,616 of record NZ_JBNCKZ010000010.1, read on the forward strand.
AGTTCCTCGACGCTTATCGCCTCGTCCGGGCCGGCCACCCGGGAGGGCCCGCTCGCGTCGCCCACAGTGGTCATGGTTGCTCCGTCCGCTCCAACACGTCGTAGCCCACGAACTCGAACATCCGCGCCCCCGCCGCCAGCGGGCGGGGCGTGCCCGTGAACCGGTGCGCGCCCACCCCCACGCCGTCGGCCGGGCTGCCCACCGCGACCGGCGTGAAGCCCTCCTGCGCGAACCACTCGCAGATGACGGGCACCAGGTCCGGCTCGCGCCGGTGCCGCGTCCACAGCACCGTGCCGCCGGTGGCGCAGAGCGAGGCGCAGTGCCGCACCGTCGTCCGGATGTCGTCGTCGTTGACGTTGCCGAAGATGCCGCAGGCCAGCACGAGGTGCGCCGGGGCCAGATCGGCGTACCGGTCGGTCAGCGACGCGTCCCCGGTCACCACCTCCACCCCGGTCAGCCCGGCCTCGACGACGGCCGCCCGGGCCAGCTCGGTGTTGCGGGGGTCCAGCTCGACCAGCCGGGCGGTCACGTCGCCGCCCCGGCGGTGGGTGGCCAGCACGGGAATCAGGTCGCGGCCCTGCCCGGCGCAGAGGCTCAGCACGCGCAGCGGACCGGGCGGCGCCGCGTCCAGCGCCTCGACGACGCGACGCCGCACCTCCGCGAGCCGGCGGGCCAGTGCCGATTCGGGCTGGTCGTAGTCCAGGTGCCAGGCGTACCAGTCCTTCGTCACGACGCCAGCATAGGCCGCTCGGCGGTAGCAGATCCGTCCCGAATTCGGTGGCCGTCCACAAGCCGGGGTTGTCCACACCGGTGGTGGCGGGCCGTCGGGCGCGACGGGCACAGTGCACACCATGTGGACACCGACCGGTCGAGCCGCGCTGGTGGTCGTGCTTCTCGTAGCCGGCCTGCCGGCCGGTTCCGCCCCGCCCCCGCGCGCTCCCGTGACGCACAACGGTGGGCCGCCGCCTGCCGGTTCCGGTGCGTCGTTCCGGTGGCCACTGCCCGGCCTGCCCCGCGTGGGCCGCCGATTCGACCCACCGCCGCAGCCGTGGCGTCCCGGGCACCGGGGCGTCGACCTCGTCGCCGACCCGGGCGTCGAGGTGTACGCGGCCGGCGCCGGCACCGTGCTGTTCGCCGGCCCGGTCGCCGGGCGGCCGGTGCTCACCGTCGGGCACCGCGACGGGCTCCGCACCACCTACGAACCGGTCCGTTCCCGGCTCACCGCCGGCACCCGGGTGGACGCCGGCACGCCCGTCGGTGACCTGCTCGCCGGGCATCCCGGCTGCGCCGCCGCAGCGTGCCTGCACTGGGGGTTGCGGCGCGGCGAGGACTACCTCGACCCCCTCGCCCTGCTGGGGCTCGGCCGGGTCCGGTTGCTTCCCCTGCACCCGGCCCGGCGTGGCACGCATGTCAACGTCGGGCGAGCAGCGTGGGCAGCCGGACGGCCAACCGCTCGTACTCCTCGGCGGTGTTGTAGACCTGTGCGCTCACCCGCAGGTAGCCGCGCCCGTTCCAGGAGGGGACGGACACCTCGGTGAGGAGCTCGTCGGCGATCCGGGCGCGTAGCTCGGTGGCCGCCGCCAGGGTCGTCGCGACACCCGGCGGCAGCGGCACCAGTCGCATGGCGACCGCCGGTCCGCCGGGCTCCGGCAACCGCTCGGGCGCCACGCCGAGGGCGTCCCCGACCGCCCGTTGCCCGTACGCGGCCAGTGCCGCGTTGTGCGCGCGTACCCGGTCCACGCCGAGGCTGCGCATCGTGAACAGCCCCACCGGAGCGGCCAGCCAGGCGGTGTGGTCGAGCGTCGCCTGCCACTCCACCCGGGCCGGGAACCCGCTGTCCTGCTCCCACGACACGACAAGCGGTTGGATCCGCTCCCGCCACGGCGGCGTCACCGCCAGCGCGGCGGTGCCCCGCGGCGCGTACGCCCACTTGTGCAGGTTGCCCACCCAGAAGTCGGCGCCGACCGACGCGACAGTCGCCGGCAGCATGCCGGGCGCGTGCGCGGCGTCGACGAGCACCGGCACGCCCTGTTCCCGGGCCACCGCGGTCAACGCCGCCGTCGGGAAGAGCCGGGCGGTCGGCGAGGTGAGCTGGTCGACGATCAGCAGCCGGGTCCGGCCGGGACGCAGCCCGCTGCGGACGATCTCGACCACCTCCTCGTCGGAGGCGGCCAGCGGCACCGACACGGTGCGGGCCACCGCCCCGGTCCGACCGCACTCCCGCGCCACCGCCAGGGCGATCGCCCCGTACCCGTGGTCGGTGGTCAGGATCTCGTCGCCGGGCTTCAGACCGAGGGACTGCAACACCACGGCCGCCCCGGTGGTGGCGTTGCCGACCAGGGTGGTGCCGTCCGGGTCGGCGCCAAGAAACCCGGCCAGGTGCCGCCGGGTGTGGGCGATCCGTTCCACCAGACCCCGGGTGAAGAACCGGGGCGGATTGGCCTCCATCTCGTCGCGCAGGCGCTGCTGGGCGCGCTGCACGGCGATGGGGACGGCGCCGAACGCGCCGTGGTTGAGGTGACTGACGGACGGGTCGAGGGAGAAGAGCAGCCGAGCCCCGGGTATCGGCTCGGGTGGCCGCGGCACCGTCATCGGTCGATCCTAGCCCGGGATGGATCATCACCCGGGGGATTCGCCCCGGGGCCGCCCCGGGCACCGGACGGGTCGATCGGCGGTTTCAGGCGCGCGGATGGGCCTGCCGGTACGCCGCGCGTAGCCGCTCCACCGAGACGTGTGTGTAGATCTGCGTGCTGGCCAGCGACGAGTGCCCCAGCAGCTCCTGCACGGCCCGCAGGTCCGCGCCGCCCTCCAGCAGGTGCGTGGCCGCCGAGTGACGCAGCCCGTGCGGTGTCACCCGGGGCACGCCGGCAACTCCCGACCAGCCGGCCACGATCCGCCGCGCGGTGGTCGGGTTGAGCCGCCCGCCCCGCGCGCCGAGCAGCAGCGCCCGACCCGAGCCGGGCGTCAGCAGCGCGGGTCGGCCGGAAGCCAGCCACCCGTCCAGCGCCCGCTGCGCGGGCATCCCGTACGGCACCGACCGTTCCCGGCCGCCCTTGCCCAGCACCCGGACCACCCGGCGGGCCTGGTCGACGTCGCTGACGTCCAACCCGCACGCCTCGCTGATCCGTATCCCGGTGCCGTAGAGCAGTTCCAGCAGCAGCCGGTCGCGCGACACCACCGGGTCGGGCGGGCCGTCGCCGGCCGGGTCCGGCTCGGCGGGCGTCCCGGCGTTCGTCGGCCGGTGGTCCCCGGCCGGCCGCGCACCCGGGGCGTCCATCAGGGCGGCGGCCTGGTCGGCCCGCAGCACCGTGGGCAGCTCCCGCCGGGCCCGGGGGCTGGCCAGGGGCGCGGCCACGTCTTCGGCTATCCGGCCGGTCCGGTGCGCCCAGGTGCTGAACGTGCGGGCGGCGGCGGCCCGCCGGGCCATCGTGGTCCGGGCCGCGCCCGTCGTCCGCTGCTTGGCCAGCCAGCTCCGCAGCACGGCCAGATCCAGTTCCGGCAGGTCGGCGCAGCCCATCCGCACCGCGTGGTCGAGCAGCGAGACGACGTCCGTCACGTATGCCCGGACGGTGTGGGCGGACCGGTTGCGTACCCGGGCCAGGTGGTCGGCGAAGTCGTCCACCGCGTCCCGCATCGACGCCGGCAGTTCCTCGTGCGCGGCCCGGGTGGCGCGCCGCCGCCCGCTCACCGCCGCGCCCCGTCCTGGCGCACGCGCTCGCACCTGCGGAGGCGGACACCGATCACCGCTCCAGCCTACGGCCGGAACGCTTCGGCCGCGTCGCTGCGGTACCGGCGTCGGGCCCGCCCGCCGCCGGTGACGTGTGCGCTCCGCCACTGCGACGCGCCCTCCAGGTGTGCGGTACGCGACGGCGCGCCGGGGAGGCTGGCCGAGGCGGCTCTGGACAGGGGAAACTCATGCCGCGGCGAGGTTCGGTGCGACAAGCCGGCGGTGGCGGCCCGGTCGCGGCCCCAACCGGTCACCGGCCCGGCCGCAACACAGGGAGCGTCCCCGCGACGGTGACGCCGGCACGAGGAGGGGATCGGGAGTGGGAGTGGATGCCGTCCTCTACCGGCAGGTGCGGGCGGGCAGCGACCGTCGCCGGCCGGTGTACGTCTCGATCGAGGTCGTCGCCGACCCGCAGGACGTGCTGCTGGACCTGCTCAAGCGGGTCCGCGGCAGTGGTCGGACCCCGCTGCTGGACCGCGTCGACCCGGTCGGCGAGCTGACCGTGCACGCCGACCGGGTGGCTCAGCTGGTCGCCGAGCTGCCGTGTCTGGCCGAAATGGCCCGGGCCCCGGCCGAGGTGGACCACATCCGCCGGTTGGCCCGGCTGGCCCGCCGGTGCGGGGAGCGCCGCGACGTCGAGATCCGGTTCGAGGGCGACTGACACCATGGCGCGCGGGCTTCCCGCTGCGGCGTCGGTCGGCTCAGCCCTCGGCGGTCGACCGAGCGGCCCGGATGCGGCGTTTTCCCCACACGATCAGCAGGACACCCACCGTGAACAGGGCAGGACCGGCGACGAAGCCGATGTCCCGGATCTTGCGGTTCTGCTCGTATTTCTTCCGCGCCTCCGCCTTCTGCGCCTCGTAGGAGCCGTCGCCGGCGCCGAACATGCAGTGGTACCGGGGAGTCATCACCTTGTCGCCGCACATCGTCGGACCGTTCGGGTCGTAGTCACCGGCGCGGCTGTGGGACAGGAACGCAAAGAACAGCACGAAGAGGCTGACGGCCACCGTCATCCCGCCGAGGCTGCGGCGGCCGGTGCCGGGCGGCCCTGCTGCGGGGTCGCGGCGCGAGGCCTTCTGCGGTGCGGTCATCGGCCACCTCCACGCCGGTGCGGCCCGGGCTCGCCCGGCACCGCGCGCAGCGCCTCGGTGTCGGCCCGCTGCCGGGTGAGTGATGGTGGAGATGTCCGCCGGTCTGCCGTCTCGATCAAGCTTTCTCCCCCGTGGCACGTCCGGAACTCGGCCCGGCACAAACGATCCCGCAACGGCCTGCGCCGCACGGGAAGGACAATCCTAGGAGAGCGGCGTTGGCCCCACTGCCCCGTGGCACGGCGGCTCGGGTCACGGTGGACCGGCCGGCGGTGGTGCGAGCGCGTAACCGCCGTCCCGCCGCACCACCATCGCCAGCGCCTCCAGCATGGACAGTTTGCGCATGGTGGTGCGCAGGTCCACCCCGGCGCGGGCCGCGACGCTCTCCAGGTCGAGCGCGCGGCGGCGGGGCAACGCCTCCAACACCTGGGTAGCCTCCTCGTCGAGCCGGTCCCGGGGACGCTCGGGCGCGCGGGCGAGCGGAGCCAGGTCGTATCCGATCCGCCCCACCTCCTCCAGCACGTGCGCGACGTTGGCGACCAGCCGGGCCTCCGGCCGCTCGCGCAGCACCTCGTGCCCGCCTACCGACATCGCGGAGGTCACCGGCCCGGGCACCACCATCGCCGGCCGGTGCAGGCCGAGCGCCCGGTTCAGCGTCTGGGTGGCGCCGCTGCGCGAGGCCGCCTCGACCAGCACCGTGCCACCTGTCGCCGCCGCGATCACCCGGTTGCGGATGAGGAACCGTGGCCGCAGCGGTTCCGCGCCCGGCATCCACTCGCTCACCAGCAGGCCGGTCTCGGTGATCCGGTCGAACAGGGCGGCGTTGCCCATCGGGTAGGGGCGGTCCACCCCGCAGGCGAGCACGGCCACGGTGCGCCCGCCCGCGGTCAGGGCCCCGCGATGTGCGGCGGAGTCGATGCCGAACGCCCCGCCGGACACGACGGTCCACTCCCGGTCGGCCAGGCCGTAGCCCAGTTCGGTGGCGACGTGCGTGCCGTAGGGGGTGGCCGCCCGGGCGCCGACCACGGCCACCGAGCGCGCCAGCGTCTCGCCCAGGGGCCACGCCCCGCGTACCCAGAAGCACAGCGGCGGGTCGGTCTCCATGTCGACCCGGCGGCTCGCGCCGGGCAACTCCAGCCGCTCCAGGTCGCCGACCCGCGTCGGCCATTCGTCGTCCTCCGGTGTGACCAGGCGGGCACCGAGCCGCTCGCCCCGGGTCAGTGCCTCGGCCGCGACCGCGCGGGGATCACCGGCCGCGGTGCGGGCCGCGACGGCCGACCGGAGCGCCCTTTCCGGAGCGTTCCCGGACAGCAGCAGGTCGAGCGCGGCCACCGGACCGAATCGAGCGACCAGGGCGTGCGTCGACCGGTTGCCGGGTTCGGTGAGCCAGGTGAGCGCGACCCGGGCCAACCGCTGGTCGTCGGCGCTCACGCGACCTCTCCCGTCCTGAGCTGAATGGCCTCCGCCACGTCGCCGTGGCCCGGCCGATCCCGCCCGTCCAGGTCGGCGATGGTCCAGGCGAGCCGGAGTACCCGGTCGTAGCCGCGCGCCGACAGCGAACCGGCGTCGAGCCGGTGGCGCAGATCCCGGGTGACGGCCGCCGGCAGGTGCCACGGCGGCCGGCGCAGGTAGGGGCCGGGCACGTCGGCGTTCACCCGGTGCCCGGTGGCCGCCCAGCGCCCGGCGGCCGCCTGCCGCGCGGCGACGACCCGGGCGGCCACCGTGGCCGAGGACTCGTGCCCGGCGTCGGTGCGCAGCAGTTCCGCAGCGCGTAGCGCCGTCAGCCCGACCTGCACGTCCACCCGGTCGAGCAGCGGCCCCGACAACCGCCCGAGGTAACGCCGCCGGGCCAGCGGTGTGCACTCGCAGTCGACGTCACCGGACGGCTTCGCGCAGGGGCAGGGGTTGGCGGCCAGCACCAGTTGGGTGCGGGCCGGGTATTCGGTGGCGCCCCGGGAGCGCGCCAGCCGGACCCGGCCGCTCTCCAGCGGCTGCCGCAACGCCTCCAGGGCGCCCTTGCTGAACTCGGGTGCCTCGTCCAGGAACAACACCCCACGGTGGGCCAGGGACACCGCGCCCGGCCGGGCCAGGCCGGAGCCGCCTCCGACGAGGGCCGGCACGGTGGCGGTGTGGTGCGGCGACTGGAACGGGGGGCGGCGCAGCAGCCCGCCACCGGGCGGCAGCAGGCCGGCGATCGAGTGCAGCGCGGTCACCTCCAGGGCGGCTTCGTCGTCCAGTTCGGGCAGCACCGACGGCAGTCGCTCGGCCAGCATCGTCTTGCCGGCTCCGGGCGGGCCGAGCAGCGCGAGGTGGTGACCGCCGGCGGCGGCGATCTCCACGGCGCGGCGGCCCAGTGGCTGGCCGGCCACGTCGGCGAGGTCGGGCCCGGCCGGGCCGTCGGCCGGGACCTGGGCGGGCGGGGTGAGCAGTGGGGTGCCGTCGCGGATGTGGGCGACGAGCCGGTGCAGGGTGTCGACCGCGTGCACCCGGATGCCGGGGATGACGGCCGCCTCGGCGGCGTTGCCGGCCGGCACGACGACCCGGGTGTGGCCGGCGCGGGCCGCGGCGGCGACCATCGGCAGGGTGCCCCGGACCGGGCGTACGGCACCGTCGAGGCCGAGTTCGCCGAGCACGACGACGGCGTCGAGCGCGACCGGTGGCAGCTCACCGGAGCCGGCCAGGACGGCGACGGCGATGGCGAGGTCGAACGCCGAGCCGTACTTCGGCAGGGTGGCGGGCAGCAGGTTGAGGGTGATGCGCCGGTTCGGCCACTTCTGACCCGAGTTGACGATCGCGGCGCGGACCCGGTCGCGGGCCTCGTGCAGTGCGGTGTCCGGCAGCCCGGAAATGACCACGGCGGGCAGTCCGGGGGCGAGGTCGGCCTCGACCTCGACCAGGTGCCCGGCGACCCCGGCCAGGCCGACGCTGAGCACTTTCGCGTATCCCATGTCAGAACGCGCCGCGGAGGTGCTCGACCCGGGCCCTGCCGGTGACCGGGAGCCGGACGGAGAGGACGTCGAAGCGGATCTCGTCCGCGGTGGTGCCGGTCTCGGCGAGCCAGCGCGCGGCCAGGCCGCGCAGCCGGCGGGCCTTGGCCCGGACGACGGCCTCGGCCGGGGAGCCGAACTCCTCGGTACGGCGGGTCTTGACCTCGCAGATGGCCAGGACGGGGCCCTCCCAGGCGATGATGTCGATCTCGCCCTCGCGACAGCGCCAGTTGCGGGCGACCGGGCGCAGGCCGGTCTCGATCAGGTGCCGCAGCGCGCACCGCTCGCCGTACGCCCCGACGGCTCGGTTCCGGTTCGTCATGCCGGCCAGGATGCGCCCGGGGTGGCCCAGGGCGGCGGGGCAGAGGTGGCTGCCTGTGGATGGACAGGCGATTGTGGACGAGGTCGCGATCATCGGGTCGGCGTGGTAGAGATGCTGACCGCCAGCCACGACACCGGGTGGAGTCATGGCCGCACTCGGCAACGCCGCGATCGGCGCACTCCGCATCGCCGACGTCACCAACATCGCCGCAGCGAACCGGCATCACGCCCGCGACAGCACCCGGCCCCCTGGCCCTACTCGGCATCACCTGAGGACTTTGCCGGGGCCCTGTGCACCACATCAGCTGAACCGGCTCCGGCGGCGCGGCGTCTCGTGGCGGAGAAAACTGTCGCCTGCCGTTTTCAAGCGAACATTATGAGCACATTCCGCGCCCACTTTCGCTAGCTGCATTGACTCCTGTAAGACGCCCGTCGATTCAGTCAATTGAGCTCGCAGTTGACCGACCCGCACGGAGTTGGAGGGAGTCACATGAGGGCACGTGCACTGCGCATTCTCGTCGCCACGCTCCTTGCCACATTCGGTGGGCTCGCCGCTCCCAGCTCGCCAGCGTTGGCCGCGCCCACGTTCAAGGTGCCGTTCCCCTGTGGGCAGGCCTGGTCCGGGCAGACCCGCACCAACCACAGCCCCGCGAACGCGGTCGACTTCAACCGCACCGACGACGCCGGCGACCCGGTCGTCGCGAGTGCGCCCGGCACGGTCGACGTGGTGAAGAACCTGGGTGACACCAGCTACGGCCGCTACGTACGGATCAACCACGGCGGCGGCTACACCACCTACTACGCACACCTCAGCGGCTTCAACGTCTCCGTCGGCCAGAGCGTGCAGCACGGGCAGGTCATCGGCTACGTCGGCACCAGCGGCAACTCCTCCGGCGCGCACCTGCACTATGAACAGCGCCTCAACGGCAGCGACATCAAGGTCCGCTTCAACGGCACCCTCGCCCTCTACTGGGGCACCCGCACCTACACCAGCGACAACGGCTGCTCCACCCCCACCGAGCCCGGCACCGCCACCGGCACCGTCAACACCGCCAGCGCACCCCTGACCGTCCGCTCCGGACCCGGCACCGGCTACACCTCCGTCGGCACCGTCACCGACGGCACCCGAGTCACCATCTCCTGCCAGACCACAGGCACCAGCGTCACCGGCACCTACGGCACCAGCACCATCTGGGACCGCATCGGCGCCGGCCGGTTCATCTCCGACGCCTACGTCTACACCGGCTCCGACGGCTTCATCCCCGGCGTACCCCGCTGCTGAGCCATCCCCATCCCACCCCTTAATAAACTGATTGATTAGCGTCGATTCGCGTGCCACCCGATTCCCGTCGCACCACACGGGGACTCATAACGTTCCGCCCTTCCGACAGCATGCACGAAAGGAAGACCTTGAAGACACTCAACATCCACCGGGCAGGTGCCCGGCGGCGGTGGTCGGCGGCAGCCGTCACGCTGCTGGCCGTCGTCACCGGTGCTGTGGTCAACCCCGCCCCCGCCTCGGCATCGTCGGTCAACACCAACACCAACACCAACTTCGTCCAGGTCTACGTCAACAACGTGGAGAATCTGCTGACGTCGGGCGAGAAGTGCCCAGGTGACTGGCAGGACCTCGTCTACTACATGAAGCGGCAGGAATTCAGCCCGGATCTCTTCCTGGTCCAGCAGATCGATCCGCAGCGGGAGCTTCCCAAGCTGTTGGAGAAGATGAACACCGAGCTCGCCGGGGTGTTCAAGGCCGTGGTGGCGGAGACCAACCCCGTCTTCGACGCGACCCCCGTGCACGGCGGCGGGCACCATCGAGAAGGGCTACCAGACCAACGCCATCATCTACCGTGAGGGCCGGTTCGATCTGCGCGGGGCCAAGTCAATCTGGCAGTCCTACCAACCGAATTCCACCAACTGCACCGGCCTGGCGAAGCTGTCCCGCTCGATCAACGTCGCGCAGCGCCTCTACGACCAGATCTCCGGTAAGGAGATCGCGGTCAGCTCCATCCACTGGCCGTGGCACGGATCCGGCAACACCACCGCCACGTGTCCGAAGCAGAACGCGGCGATGACGGCCAACAAGATGAAGGCGTTCACCGGCACCGCGCTCTCCATCATCGGCGGCGACACCAACCAGCAGGACCGCGACGGTGGCTCGTGGCGGGGCTGGTACGGCACCATGCGTTCCACCGCAGCCGACGGACACGGCTACAGCGACGCCGCGTACGACGACTGTGAGGAGCCCGGGCAGCCGGGCACCATCTTCGACTGCACGCTGAGCAAGCACTGGACGCACAGTGGCGGCGACCACCGGTTCGACTACCTCTTCGCCCGGCGCCCGGCCGGCCCGGCCAACATGGGCTACGAGCACACCGTCACGTTCAACGAGGCTGACGCGGCCGACGACTACTACACCGGCACCGATAACGCTGACCTGCACTACTCCTCTCACCGAGCGATCCGCGCCCGGATCTACTACTGACCGGGTCGGTGTCCCGGTTCGCCCTCCGGCGAACCGGGACACCGAAACGTTCCCCCGCCGCGCTCTGCCCGTCAGCTTCCGGGAAAGAGGGGCTATTCCGCCTCGGACAGCACCTCTTTCCCTGTTTCTGCGTCCGAGGGCGGCGGGCAGGGCACCGGCACAGTCGGCCGTGCGGGTGCCCTCGGAGCTCGTCTGCGTCGGGTCCCGCGACGGACGGCCCCGGTGGCCGAAGCCGTCGGCGTCACCGAAAGTGATCGGTTGATGACCTGACAAAGTCCGTCCGAGCTGGGGCAACGTCCCTGGCGGGCCCGGATGGCGCGGCTGGGGCCGGTCGCATACCGTGCCGGTCGTGGACGGACGACGGAGCTATCCCGAGGATGAACAGGGGTCGCGATGGGGCGACCGCGGATACGAGTCGGACTGGCGCGCAGCGGGTGAGTCCCGCTACCGCGACGACGACTACCGCACGCCGGAGCAACGCGCCGGTGAGAGCCGGTACGCCGAGCCGGGCCGGTACCCCGCCGCCGACCCCCTGGTGGACGACACCAGCGGCTGGCGGTCCCAGCGTCCGGACGACCCGGAGGTCTCCGGCGAGCTGCCCGGACGGGCGGCCCGGCGGGCGGCGCGTGAGTCGGCGGGCGCGCACGGCGACGACCCGCTGAGCGCGGTGTCCCGCAGCGGTGTCGACGCGCTCGGCACCGCCGCGCACGGCAACCCGCTCGGCGCCGCCCCGGCGGGCCCGCTCGGGGCCCCGGCACCGGACCCGCTGGCCGGTACGTCCCGTGCTGGCGGCGATCCGTACGGCCTCGCGGCCCACGGCGGCGAGGCCCACAGCGGCGGTAACGCCCTCGCCCTCGGCGCGGTCGACCAGTCCCGTCCGGGTCCGCTCGGCGGCTACCCGGTCGTCGATGCCGGCCGGGGGGCCGAGCCGCCGGCGGCGGGCGGGGTCGACCCGTCGGCGGCGGGACGGCTGAACCCGGGCGAGGCGACGCCGCTGCGGATCGGCGAGCGTCCGGGCGGTCCGCCGGGACCGGCGGTGGGCCCGAACCCGCTGGAGATGCCGACCGGCCCGATGCCGGCGCTCATGCCCCGACCGGAGGGTCCGCCGCCCGGTGACGGTGTCTACCGGACCCGGCGGCCGGCGCTCGCGGTGCTGCTGGCGCTGATGGTGTTGGTGCTGGAGGTGCCCGCGGTACGGGTGTTGCTGCACGGCCTGTTCGGCGACCCGGTGTCGACCTCGCACGTCGTGGTGGGCATGTTCCTGGTGGTCGGGCTGCCGATCTTCGGCACCGGCCTGTACGGGCTGCGTACCGGTGGCCTGGCGCTCGCCGACGGCGGCCGGGGCTGGCTGCGCCCGCCGACGGCCTACCTGACCGTCGGGCTGGTCCTCTTCCTCGCCGCCGCCCTCGCGGCCCGCTGAGCGGGTGAGCCTCCACTGATCCCGTACGCCGGCGTGGCGGTGTCACCGAAAGGTTGATGCCGCCACGTCGCCGTCATCGAGTCGATCGAGCGCGGGAGCGCGAAAGGCGGGTGTCCCGCACCCCGGGGCCGGGGGGCGGGGCAGGCGCGTACACTTGTCGACTGGCGACCGCCTCGCGCGGTCGACCTCGCGTGCCCTCTCCACGGTCGTTGCCGTGGAGCGACGGCCTCCCTGGTCCCGGTCCTGAATGCCGGGCCCACCCTGGCCGGCGATCGGGCACCAGGCGTCCGGCCGCCGGCCGGATGGACAACCAGGGACAAAAGTAGGAGTACCCACCATGGCCGTCGTGACCATGCGTCAGCTGCTGGAAAGCGGTGTGCACTTCGGGCACCAGACCCGGCGCTGGAACCCGAAGATGAAGCGCTTCATCTTCACCGAGCGCAATGGCATCTACATCATCGACCTGCGCCAGACGCTCGACTACATCGAGAAGGCGTACGAGTTCATCCGCACCACCGTCGCCGGTGGCGGCAGCATCCTGTTCGTCGGCACCAAGAAGCAGGCTCAGGAGGCCATCGCCGAGCAGGCGACCCGGGTCGGCCAGCCGTACGTCAACCACCGCTGGCTCGGTGGCATGCTGACCAACTTCCAGACCGTGTACAAGCGGCTGCAGCGGATGAAGGAGCTGGAGGCCCTGGGTGACCTGAGCGGCACCGCCGCCGGTTACACCAAGAAGGAGACGCTCCAGCTCTCCCGCGAGAAGATCAAGCTGACCAAGACCCTCGGTGGTCTGCGGGACATGCAGAAGCTCCCGGCCGCGGTCTGGATCGTGGACACCAAGAAGGAGCACATCGCGGTCGACGAGGCCCGCAAGCTGGGCATCCCGGTGATCGCCGTCCTCGACACCAACTGCGACCCGGACGAGGTCGACTTCCCGATCCCGGGCAACGACGACGCCATTCGCTCGGCCGAGCTGCTGACCCGGGTCGTCGCCGCCGCCGTCGCCGACGGTCTGATCGCCCGCTCCGGCCGTAACCGGGGGGCCGACGACAAGCCGGAGGCCGGCCAGGTCGGCGCCGACGAGCCGCTGGCCGAGTGGGAGCGGGAGCTGCTCGAGGAGCCGAAGAAGGCCGACGAGCAGCCGACCGCCCCCACCGCCACCACCGCCACCACCGAGCAGCCGGCCGCCGCCGCTGCCGAGCAGCCGGCCGCCACCGAGCAGCCGGCGACCGCTCCGGTCGAGCAGCCGGCCGCCGCCACCGGGGCCGAGCAGCCGGCGACTGCCGCCGCGGAGTGATCTCGCCGTCGCGTCCCCACCGTCCGGTTTCCCGGTCGGTGGGGCGCGACGGGTACGCCGGGCAGAACCGGCCCGGATCCGGGTAACCGGCAACCAGACCGTCTCACTGACACCGAAGAGAGAGTCATGTCCAACTTCACCGCCGCGGACGTCAAGAAGCTCCGCGACCTCACCGGCGCCGGCATGATGGACTCCAAGAAGGCGCTGACCGAGGCCGAGGGCGACTTCGACAAGGCCGTCGAGATCCTGCGCGTCAAGGGCGCCAAGGACGTCGGCAAGCGGGCCGGCCGCACCGCCGCCAACGGCCTCGTCGCCCACTCCGGCCAGGCGCTGCTCGAGCTCAACTGCGAGACCGACTTCGTCGCCAAGAACGACGCCTTCATCACGCTGGCCCAGCAGCTCGTCGAGCACGGCGTGGCCAGCGGCGCCGGCAACGCCGAGGAGCTGCTCGCCAGCACCGTCGACGGCAAGACCGTGGCCGACCTGATCCAGGAGCAGTCCGCCAAGATCGGCGAGAAGCTGGTGCTGAACCGCTTCGCCAAGCTGGACGGCACCACCGCGGTCTACCTGCACCGCAAGAGCCAGGATCTGCCCCCCGCGGTCGGCGTGCTGGTGCGGTACACCGGCAAGACCGACGAGGCGGCGGACGCCGACGCCCGTGGTGTCGCCATGCAGATCGCCGCGATGCGGCCGAAGTACCTCACCCGGGACCAGGTCCCGGCGGAGATCGTCGAGTCGGAGCGGCGCATCGCCGAGCAGACCGCCCGGGAGGAGAACAAGCCCGAGGCGGCGCTGCCGAAGATCGTCGAGGGCCGGGTGAACTCCTTCTTCAAGGACTTCGTCCTGCTGGAGCAGTCGTCGGTCGCCGACAACAAGAAGACCGTCAAGCAGGTGCTGGCCAACGCCGGCATCGAGGTGACCGACTTCCTGCGGTTCGAGGTCGGCCAGGCCTGAGCCGCCGCGCCGGGACGTCGCGTCCGGGCGTAGGGGAACGTCGACGAGGAGGCCGCCGGTGTACGTGACAGGCACCGCGGCCTCCTCGTCACATAGGGTCGGCAAGGGCAGGTATGCGACGCTCGCGCGGTGCGCGAGGAGAAGGGGCGGGGCGGATGACGCAGGTTGTGAGTGACCGGAGCCTGGCGGCGGATGATCCGACCGCCCCTCCGTCCGGTCGGGCCCGCCGGGTGGTGCTGAAGCTCTCCGGTGAGGTCTTCGGCGGCGGCGCGATCGGCGTCGACCCCGACGTCGTGCAGGGCATCGCCCGGCAGATCGCCACCGTGGTGCGTCTCGGCGTGCAGGTCTCCGTGGTGGTCGGCGGCGGCAACTTCTTCCGCGGCGCCGAGTTGCAGAAGCGCGGCATGGACCGGGCCCGCGCCGACTACATGGGCATGCTGGGCACCGTGATGAACTGCCTCGCCCTCCAGGACTTCCTGGAGAAGGAGGGCATCGAGACCCGGGTGCAGACCGCCATCACGATGGCGCAGGTCGCCGAGCCGTACATTCCGCTGCGGGCGATCCGGCACCTGGAGAAGGGCCGCGTGGTCATCTTCGGTGCGGGCGCCGGCATGCCGTACTTCTCCACCGACACCGTGGCCGCCCAGCGGGCGCTGGAGATCCGCGCGGACGTGGTGCTGATGAGCAAGAACGGCGTGGACGCGGTCTACACCGCCGACCCCCGGATCGACCCGACCGCGAACAAGCTCGACTCGATCACCTTCTCCGAGGTGCTGCGTCGTAACCTGCGGGTGGCCGACGCCGCCGCGTTCAGTCTCTGCATGGAGAACGGGCTGCCGATGCTGGTCTTCGGCGCCCAGGGTGACGACACCATCGTCCGCGCCGTCGGCGGTGAGAAGATCGGCACGCTGATCACCGCCTGACGGCCCGCCGCCACCGGCAGCGGCCCCTCTGCCCAGCAGCATCCGCACCACCCATGACGAGCGACAGAAGGAGGCGAGGAGACCGGTGATCGACGACACCCTCCTCGAGGCGGAGGAGAAGATGGAGCGTGCCACCGAGCACGCCAAGGAGGAGTTCGGCGGGATCCGTACCGGTCGCGCCAACGCCGCCATGTTCTCCCGCATCATGATCGATTACTACGGCAGCCCGACCCCGCTGCCGCAGATGGCATCCATCGCGGTACCCGAGCCGCGCATGGTGATCATCAAGCCGTACGACAACTCGCAACTGGCCGCCATGGAAAAGGCGATCCGCGACTCGGACCTCGGGGCCAACCCGAACAACGAGGGCAACCAGCTGCGCATCGTCCTGCCGCAGATGACCGAGGAGCGGCGCCGCGACATGATCAAGGTCGCCCGGCAGAAGGGCGAGGAGGCCAAGGTCGCCGTCCGCAACATCCGCCGCAAGGCCAAGGAGGAGCTGGACCGCCTGGTCAAGGACGGCGAGGTCGGCGAGGACGAGGGCCGGCGCGCGGAGAAGGAACTGGACGACCTGACCCAGCGCTTCGTCGCCGGCGTCGACGAACTGGTCAAGCACAAGGAGAGCGAGCTGCTCGAAGTCTGAGCCGCGGACGCACCCGTCACGGCACCGCGCTGCCACCCACCCGGGCGGCGGCCGGTGCCGTCGTCGTGCCCGGCGGCGCACGCCCTCGGCGCTGCGGCGGGTGCAGTAGGCTCGGCACGATTCCGGCCACCACGGGGTGAACGGCGGGAGTCGTCCGGCCCTCGGCCGGTCAACAGGAAGAGTCTCACGCCGTAGGGGATGGTTTTGTTCTTGTGTCATGTGGTGACTCCCGCACCGTCTGCCGGTGCGTGATGTCCCACCCCGACCCCTACGGCAACGCCGAGCCGCGCGGCTGGGAGCGCCAACCCGCCGCCCTGCCCTGGCCGGACGCCGACCTGGAACCCGGCCCGTGGCGGCACACCGGTCCGGACGCCGGAGCGCACCCCGCCGACCGTGAGGGATACGCCGCGTCGGAGACGTACGCGCCGCCGGCTGCGCCCCCGCCGACGTACACCTCGCCAGCGGTCGAGCCGTACCCCGCCCGCCGGCCGGACGGGCCGCGCGACGACTTCGGGGCCGACACCGGCGGCGGCCCGCGGGGGGACGACGAGTACCCGACCGCGCAGATCGCGCCGGTGCGCGACGAGCCCACCGACCACGTCCTCGTGCCGGCCGACGAGCCCGCGCCGCCGTCCGGCCGCCGGGGCCGGGGTCGCCGCCGGGCCGGAGCCGGACGCCCCCCGAACGCCGCGCCGAGGACCTCCCGGGCGGGACGCAACCTGCCGGCCGCGATCGGTGTCGGTGTGGCGTTGGGCGCCGCGGTCGTGGTGCCGCTGTTCTTCTTCCTGCCGGCGTTCCTCGCGGTGCTGGCCGTCGCGGTGGCGATCGGCTGCTGGGAGATGGCCCGCGCGGTGCGCCGCAGCGGCGCACACCCGCCGCTGGTGCCGCTTGTCGCCGGTGGGGTGCTCATGGTGGGGCTGGGCTGGTTCGCCGGCCCGGACGCGCTGTGCCTCGGGCTGCTGGTGACCGTGCTGGGCATGATGATCTGGCGGCTGGGCGACGGGCCCGGCGACTACCAGCGTGACCTGACCGCGGCCACCCTGATCGCCGTCTACGTGCCGTTCCTCGCCGGCTTCGCCGCCATGCTCGCGGCGGCACCCGGCGACGGGCGCCTGCGGGTGCTGGTCACGCTCGTGGCGGTGGTGCTCTCCGACACCGGTGGGTACGCCGCCGGGGTGCACTTCGGAAAGCACCCGATGGCGCCCATGATCAGCCCGAAGAAGTCCTGGGAGGGCTTCGTCGGCTCGGTCACGGCCGCGGCGGTGGGCAGCGCCGTGCTGCTGTGGGCGCTGCTCGACGTGGCTCCCTGGTGGGGGGCGCTGTTCGGGATGGCGATCTCCTGCACGGCGGTGCTCGGCGACCTCGCCGAGTCGATGATCAAGCGGGATCTGGGCGTCAAGGACATGAGCAACCTGCTGCCCGGGCACGGCGGCCTGATGGACCGGCTGGACTCGGTCCTGTTCGCGGTGCCGACGGCCTATCTGCTGCTGGCAGTGTTCGTTCCGGTGGTGGGCTGAGGGATGAATCACGGCGGCGACCCGCGTCGGGCCAGCCGTCCGGGGGCGATTCGACACGGCCGGACGGGTGTGTCCGGCCCGACGCGTGTCAGACTGGACGCGCCATGACGAGCCTGCCACTGATCTCCGTAGACCCCGACGCCCGCGGCCGCCGGCCCTCGATGCCGCCCCGCCACCTCGCCGACCTGGACCTGCCGGGCCGGCAGTCGCTCGTCACCGAGCTGGGTGAGCCCGCGTTCCGTGCCAAGCAGGTCTCGAACCACTACTTCGGGCGCCTCGTGCGTGACCCGGAGCAGATGACCGACCTGCCGGCGGCGACCCGGGAGCGGCTGGCCGGCACGCTGCTGCCCACCCTGCTCACCCCGGTACGCGAGATGGCCTGCGACGACGGCGCCACCCGCAAGGCGCTCTGGCGACTGCACGACGGCTCGCTGGTGGAGAGCGTGCTGATGGGCTACCCGGACCGGGTGACCGTGTGCATCTCCAGCCAGGCCGGCTGCGGCATGGCCTGCCCGTTCTGCGCCACCGGCCAGGCCGGGCTGACCCGGAACCTGTCCACCGCCGAGATCGTCGACCAGGCCGTCTACCTGGCCGGGGTGGCCGCCTCCGGGGCGGTGGCCGGTTCGCCGCCGCGGTTGTCGCACGTGGTGTTCATGGGCATGGGCGAGCCCCTGGCCAACTACTCGCGGGTGGTGGCGGCGATCCGGCGGCTGGTCGCGCCGGCACCGGAAGGGCTGGGCCTGTCCCAGCGGCACATCACCGTGTCCACGGTCGGGCTGGTCCCGGCGATCCGCAGGCTGGCCAGCGAGGACCTCTCGGTGACCCTTGCGTTGTCGCTGCACGCCCCCGATGATGAGCTGCGCGACGAACTCGTCCCGGTCAACCAGCGCTGGAAGGTGTCCGAGGTGCTGGACGCGGTGTGGGACTACGCGGCCACGACGGGGCGGCGCGTGTCCATCGAATACGCCATGATCAGGGACGTGAACGACCAGCCGTGGAGGGCCGATCTGCTCGGGCGGTTGTTGGCCGGCAAGTTGGTCCACGTGAACCTGATCCCGCTCAACCCGACCCCGGGCAGTCGCTGGGACGCCAGCCCGAAGCCGGTGGAGCGGGAGTTCGTCCGGCGGTTGCGCGACGCCGGTGTGTCCACCACGGTGCGGGACACCCGGGGGCGCGAGATCGACGGGGCATGTGGGCAGCTGGCCGCCGCCGAGGACACGGACGGCGACTCACGCGCGGCAACGCCGTAGCGGTACGAGACCAGGAGACATAGTGGCGAGTCAGGGTCAGCGTTTCCGGCGTAAGGCGCTCCGCCGGGGATACAAGGTCGACGAGGTCGACGCCTTCCTGGACCGGGTCGAGGCGACCCTGGACGGCCAGCCGGTGGGCGCTCCCGTGGCGTCCCAGGAGGTCCACGACGTCGTCTTCCGGGTCCGGTTCAACGGCTACGACGAGTGGCAGGTCGACCTGCACCTCGACCGGGTCGAGCGGCAGCTCGCCGAGTTGGAGGAGCGCGGCGGCGTACCGGCCGGTCGGGGCGGTGAACCCCGGACGGCCGACCGGCTCGGCCCGCCGGCGCGCGACGACCGTGGCCTGTCGCCGGTGCCGCAGCCCCCGATGCCGCCCCGGCCGATGCCGGCCCAACCCGGTCCGCCGGCGGACCGCTACAGCCGGGGTTACGACGAGCCGACAGGCGCGTTCGCCGGCGGCTACGACAACTCTCGCGGCGGCTACGACGCGCCCCGCGGCCCGGCGGGTCCCGGCCCGATGGGGCCGGGGGCGCCGATCGGGCACGGCGGCCCGCCGCCGCGTGGGCTGCCCGCGGGCCCGAGTGGTTACGGCCCCGGCCCGGACAGTGGGTTCGGCCCGGAGGAGCGCTTCGACGGGTTCGAGGCCGGCCGGCACGGTCGCACCGACATGACCGCCGAGATCCGGATGCCCGACCGGGAGCCACGCGGTCGTGGCCCGGCCGGGCCGCCCGCGCTTCCGCAGCAGCCGGCCTACGGCGGCCCGGAGCCCGGCTACGGTGGCCCGGACCCCGGTTACGGCCCTCCGGACCCCGGTTACGGCCCTCCGGACCGCGGCTACGGCCCTCCGGACCCCGGCTACGGCGCCCCGGAGCCCGGCTACGGCGCCCCGGACCGTGGCTTCGGCGCCCCGGAGCCCGGCTACGGCGCCCCGGAACCGGGCTACGGCCCACCGGACCGTGGCGGTTACGGGCGGCCGGACGACGGCTACGGCCCGGGTCCGTCGATGACCGGGCCGCCGCTGGTGAGCCAGCCGGCCGCCGGGCCGCCGATGGTGGGGCCGCCGATGGCCGGCCCGCCCGGAAGCGACCTGCACCGGATCGACCAGATCCGGCGGGGCTTCCAGGTCCGCCGGTTCGGCAGCGGATACGACCCCGATCAGGTCGACCGGTTCTTCGAGGCGCTGCTCGGCGGGATGCAGGGACGCAACCCGATGCCGGTGAACCCGAAGGACCTCGACACGCTGCGCTTCGGGCTGGTTCCCGGCGGCTACTTCGAGGCGGAGGTCGACGCCGCGCTCAAGGACGTGCAGGACATCGTGCTCGGTCGCTGACCGGCAGGCGTACGACGGTCAAGAGCCCGCCCCCGGCGTGGGGGCGGGCTCTTGACGGTGCCGTGGGCGCCGTGCGTCAGGACCGCAGACCGTTGCGGCGCAGCACGGCGTCGCCGATGACGATGGCGATCAGCAGCCCGGCGATACCGAACAGCCAGAGGTGCTCCACCCGGCCCTCCTCGATGCCGCAGAACGCCATCAACACCAAAGCCAGCGCCGACACCACCGCACCGATCCGTCCGGACTTGCGGTGCCCGGGCTTGTGCTGATCTGGCGCGGTTACCGGCTCGTCTCCTGCCACTGTCGGTCCTTCCCTCGCGATCGGATCTCCGCTCAGTCTGGCATGTCACGAACCGTGCTCGGCGCAGGGTCCGACCTCCCGGCCTGGGATGACCCGGGTGGGCGACGGGGGCCGGTGCGTCGCCCGCCGGCCGGCCCGGGTCGTTGGACCGTCCCGGTCGGGGCGGATGGGCACTACCGGCGTCGCGGGACGGCGAGCACACTGCCTCCGGTAGCGTCTTGACGTACACCTGATGCCTTTTCGAGGGGGACTGCGGTGCGAGTGACCGGTACGGGCCACGCCAGCATGCGGATCGACACGGCTGCGGGCAGCATCCTGTGCGACCCGTGGGTCAACCCGGCCTACTTCGCCTCGTGGTTCCCCTTCCCGGACAACTCCCAACTCGACTGGAACACCCTCGGGC
Organism: Micromonospora sp. DT31; assembly: GCF_049841795.1. Lineage (NCBI taxonomy): Bacteria > Bacillati > Actinomycetota > Actinomycetes > Micromonosporales > Micromonosporaceae > Micromonospora > Micromonospora sp. DT31. Next base: position 70,265 of record NZ_JBNCKZ010000010.1, read on the forward strand.
AGGTCGACTACCTGTACGTGTCGCACCTGCACCGCGACCACTTCGACGCCAAGCACCTGCGTGACTTCGTGTCGAAGGACGCCACCGTCCTGCTGCCCGAGTTCCCCACCTCGGAGATGGAGGACGAGTTCCGGGAGTTGGGCTTCACCAAGTTCCTCAAGGCCCCGAACGAGCAGGTGGTGGAGCTGCCCGGCGGCCTGAAGATCATGATTCAGGCGTTGACCAGTCCGACCGACGGCCCGATCGGCGACTCGTCGCTCTGGGTCGAGTACGACGGGGTGCGGCTGCTCAACCAGAACGACGCGCGCCCGACCGACCTGACCGTCTTCGCCGAGCTGGGTCACGTGCACGCGCACATGCTCCAGTTCTCCGGCGCGATCTGGTACCCGATGGTCTACGAGCTGCCGCAGGCGGCGAAGACCGCGTTCGGCAAGCAGAAGCGGGACCGGCAGTTCGACCGCACCTGGCGTTACATCGACGACCTGAAGGCCGACCACGTCTTCCCGATCGCCGGCCCGCCGTGCTTCCTCGACGACGAGCTGTGGCAGTTCAACGACATCTTCGGCGACGAGGGCAACATCTTCCCCGACCAGTCGGTCTTCCTGGCCGAGTACGCCAAGGTCGGCGGCACCAACGGCATCGTGCTGCTGCCGGGCAGCGTCACCGAGGTGACCACCTCCGGGGCGACCACCACGCACCCGCAGCCGATCGAGGAGTTCTTCGCGAACAAGGTCGCCCACCTGGAGGAGATGCGGGAGCGCAAGCGCGGCGTCATCGAGGCCGAGAAGGCGTCCTGGCGGCACCCGGAGATCGACGTGCTGGCGGAGTTGAAGCGCCGGATCGAACCGCTGCTCGACGAGTCGATCTACCTGGCGAAGGGCGTGGGCGGCCCGGTCCGCTTCGACCTGGTCGGCTACGACGGGGTGGGTGTCGAATCCATCGTGGTGGACTTCCCGGGCAAGCAGGTCCGGCCGTACGCGGACGAGAAGGTGCGCTACCGGTTCCGCACCGAGCGGGCGCTGATCGAGCACCTGCTGCACATCGGCGAGGTGGACTGGGTCAACTCGCTCTTCCTGTCCTGCCGTTTCTCGGCGGCCCGCATCGGCCAGTACAACGAGTTCGTCTACGCGTTCTTCAAGTGCCTCTCCCAGGAGCGCCTCCAGTACGCCGAGGGCTGGTACGACGAGCACGAGCGGGCGGTCGACGCCGAGGACATCACGCTCGACGGCTGGGTGGTGCAGCGGCGCTGCCCGCACCTGAAGGCGGACCTGAGCCGGTTCGGCATCGTCGACGGCGACCAGCTCACCTGCCAGCTGCACGGCTGGAAGTTCGACCTGCCCAGCGGCCGGTGCCTGACCAGCGTCGGCCACAAGGTCCGCGCCCACCGGGCGGAGGCGGGCTGACGGCTGTGGGCACCGCCCGCCGCGACCGGACGGGTCAGGCGGGGGGCCCACCCCGCCCGAGGTCGGCGAGGATGCGGCGGGCGGCGTTGTGCCCGGCGGCGCCGATGACGCTGCCGGCCGGGTGGCAGCCGGCGCTGCCGGCGTACACGCCGTCGATGCCTGTGGCATACGGCATCCGGTCGGTGAACGACACCGTGTTGTCGACGTGGTGGATGTGCCCGCCGGTGATGCCGAAGTGGGCCTCGATGCGGGGCGGCGGCAGCGGCACCGCGTCCGCGACCAGGTCGCCGGTGCCCGGGGCGTACCGCTCGCAGATCGCGATCAGCCGCTCGACGTAGCCGGGCAGCGCCGCGTCCCAGGTGGTGCCGGCCACCTCGTAGGGCACCGACTGCACGAACAGCGCCGACGAGTGGTGTCCGGCGGCGTCGGACAGCGACGGGTCGACTGTGGTGTGCAGGTACCACTCGATTGTCGGCTCGTCCGGCAGCCGCCCGGCCCGCACGTCCGCCCACATGCCGCGCAGCGCCGCCATCGGCGGTTCGCCGCCCGCGCCGACCAGCGAGGCCGAGCCGGGCAGCAGGTGGATGGTCGAGCCGAACGGGCTCGGCGCGTCCGCCGGCAGGCAGGAAAAGCGGGGCAGCCCGGTCAGCGCCAGGTTGACCTTCAGCGTGGTGCCGGGGCGGCGGACCGCCGTCATCCGCGCGGCCAGCTCCGCCGGGAGCGCGCCGTCGGGCACCAGCTCCATCAGCCGGTACGGGTCGCAGGCGCCCAACACCACGGACGCGGCGACCTCCCGGCCGTCGGCCAGCACCACGCCGGCCGCGGCGCCCCCGGCCACGGTGATCGCGGTGACCGGCGCGTCCGTGACGATCCGTGCCCCCGCACCGCGGGCGGCCTCGGCGAACGTGCGCGACACCGTGCCCATCCCACCCTGGACGATCATCCAGGTGCCGTCCGCGCCGGGCAGCCGGCACATGTTGTGCGCCAGGAAGTTGTGCCCGGTGCCCGGGTCGTCCGGGCCGGCGTTGAGCCCGGACAGGCCGTCGGTGACCGCGTACATGCTGACCAGCAGCTCGGAGCGGAACTCGAAGCGGGCCAGGTGGTCGGCGACCGAGCCGCGGACCAGGTCGACGAAGACCTGCCGCAGCGCCGGCCGGATGTAGCGCTCGGCGGTCTCCTCGACCGGCAGTGGCTCGGCCAGCCACGCCGGGGCGAGATCCTCCCGCAGCTGGGCCAGTTCGGCCTGGAGCGCGTCGTCGGCGGCCACGTCGGCGGGGGAGAACATCTCCGTGAGCTGCCGCCGTGTCGCCGCGGCGTCGCTGCCGGCCAGCAGGTACGGCGAGCCGGGCCCGCCCGGAGTGGGCAGGAAGTAGTGCGGGTCGCGGCGCAGCACCGGGATGGTCACGTCGAGCGTGGCCAGCAGTTCCGGCGGCATCAGTCCGAGCAGGTACGACCCGGTGGAGTGGCGCAGGCCGGGCACCCGCGGGAACGGGCTCTCGGTGCGCGCCGCCCCGCCGACCACCCCGGCCGCCTCCAGCACCAGCACGTCGCGGCCGGCGGCGGCCAGCAGGGTCGCCGAGACCAGGCCGTTGTGCCCGGCGCCGACCACCACGACGTCCGCGCGGGCCGGCAGCTCACCCGCGTCGCTCATGCGGTGCCGCCGGGCATGTGCTCACGGCCCTCGCTGCGCTCGGTGCGTTCGCTCATGCCAGCGGAGCCTAGCCGTGGCGGGTGCGCGGCGGGAGGGTTCGCGGCGGGGCGCTACCGTTCCCGGCATGTCCCCGGCTGTCCAGATCGCGCTCGCGGTGGCGCTCGTCGTGGTGTTGGTCCTTCTCCTGCTCGTGCTGCGGCGCGACCGGCCCCAGGACCTGGTCGCCCCGGACCGCCCGGCCGGCGACGGGCAGGCCGAGGTGCTCCGGCTGGCCCGCGCGGGGCGTACGGTCGAGGCGATCAAGGTACTGCGCGAGCAGACCGGGCTGTCGCTGCTGGACGCGAAGCGGGTAATCGACCTGTTGGCGGCCGGCGGAACGTGGTCGCCCGGCGTCCCGGCGCCGGGCACGATCACCGGCGTCGACGACGCGGTACGTGCCGAAGCCGCGCGGCTGCTGCACCGGGGCAGGAAGATCGAGGCGGTCAAGGTGGTGCGGGAGCACACCCACTGGTCGCTGGCCGACGCCAAGCGGTACGTCGACCGCCTCTGACACGGGCCGGCGGTCACCCGGCGTTCACCGGACAGCGGCAGCGGTCGATGGTTTTGTGGCCTACCGTCGAAGGGACACCCACCGCCTCCGGGAAGGTCACCCCCGATGGATCGTCGTACCGTCCTGCGCGCCACCGCCGCCGGTGGCGCCGCGGCCGTCGCCGGCGGTCTCTGGGCCGCCGCCGCCGCACCCGCCAGGCCCGCCCAGCCCGGCCCCGGCCCGTACGGCGACCTGCTGGACGCCGACGCCAACGGGCTGAGGTTGCCGGCCGGCTTCACCAGCCGGGTGATCGCACGTTCCGGGCAGCGGGTCGCCGGCACCTCGTACACCTGGCACCCGGCGCCGGACGGCGGCGCCTGCTTCGCGGCCGGCGACGGCTGGATCTACGTCTCCAACTCGGAGGTCCCGCTCGTCGGCGGCGCCTCGGCGGTGCGGTTCGCCGCCGGCGGGACGATCGCCGCGGCCTACCGGATCCTCGGCGGCACGAACGTCAACTGCGCCGGTGGGCCCACCCCGTGGGGGACCTGGCTGTCCTGCGAGGAGGTGCCGCTGGGCCGGGTGTTCGAGACCTGGCCCGAGGGCGGCCGGTCCGGCGAGGAACGGACCCGGATGGGTCGCTTCAAGCACGAGGCGGCGGCGTGCGACCCGCGGCGGCGGGTGGTCTACCTGACCGAGGACGAGAGCGACGGCTGCTTCTACCGGTTCGTCCCGGACACCTGGGGTGACCTGCGCACCGGCCGGGTGCAGGTGCTCTGCGCCCCGGACGGCCAGGTGACCGGGCCGGTCACCTGGCGGGACCTGCCGGACCGCGACGGGTTCCCGGTGCCCACCCGCTACCAGGTGGGCGCCGCGCAGACGTTCGACGGCGGCGAGGGCTGCTGGTACGCAGAGGACACCTGCTGGTTCACCACGAAGGGGGACAACCGGGTATGGGCGTACGACGCGGTCAACCAGCGGCTCGACCTCGCCTACGACGACTCGTTGGTGCCGGCCGGGGCCGCGCCGCTGACCGGCGTCGACAACATCACCGGCACCGCGGGCGGTGACCTCTACGTGGCCGAGGACGGCGGCGACATGGAGATCAACATGATCACCCCGGCCGGTGTGGTGACCCCGTTCGCCCGGCTGCTCGGGCAGTCCGCCTCGGAGATCACCGGACCGGCGTTCTCGCCGGACGGCAGCCGGCTCTACTTCTCCTCGCAACGCGGCACCAGCGGCGCCCGAACCGGCACCGGCGGCGTCACGTACGAGGTGCGTGGTCCCTTCCGGCGCTGACCCCCGCAGCCGTCAGGCGCGGGCCGCCACCCGGGTGGCCCGCCACCGGCTCGCCGCCAGCGTGGCCGAATAGCCGGACAGCACGATCACGTGGAACAGGTAGAGCCAGAGCAGCACCGCCACGCCGGCGCCGATCTCGTCGAAGCCGCCGAACGGCACGCCCAGGTCCAGCGGCAGCGAGCAGAACAGCACGAAGCCGTGCAGGAAACCGGACAGGTTCGCCGCGGTGAACGAGCCCATGCCCACGGTGACCAGCCAGTCCGGGGAGGCCGGGCCGACCACGCGGAACACCCACACCAGCACCGGCGTGAGCACCAGCCACACCGCCAGGAACGACAGTACGATGCCGAGCGCGCCGATCCAGCCGCCCTGGCGTACCAGCCGGGTGGTCAGCGGCAGCGCCAGCAGGATCGACAGCAGCAGTGCCGGGGCGGGGGCGAGCAGCGGAAGCAGCAGCAACCGGCCCCGCCAGCCGACCAGCGCACCGGACTCGGCCCGCGGTTCGGCCACCGAGACGAACGCGCGGCGCAGCCCTTCGCCGTACAGCGAGGCGGGCAGCAGCGAGGCCAGGGCCAGCAGCGGGGTCAGCCCCAGGCCGGCCTCGACAAGCGCGGCCACCGCCCGGTGCGCGCCGATCTCGGTGGGCAGGGTGTCGACGGCGTACCCGGTGAGCCGGCGTACCCGGTCCGCCCCGGTGAGCAGGCCGGTCAGCCAGATCGCCAGCAGCGCCACCGGCACCACGGCGATCGCGCCGTAGAACGTGATCGCGGCGGCGTGCAGGGACAGGTCCCGACCCCGGACTGGCCGGAACGCCGCAGCCGTGATCCGCCTCGTCCGTTCCCACCCGTGGCCCATCGCCCTGTCGTTCCCCGTCCGACCGTTCGGCACGCATTACGATCCGGCGTCAGGACCATCGCCACCACGCGGCGATCGGTGCTCCGGCTGGAACGCCCCGGGTGACCGGTCCCGCCCGCGATCACGAGGTCGGCGGCGAGGGGGGACGCCGGGGCGGGGCGGTAGGGGGCGCTGGGGAACAATGGGTCGGTGACCTCACCCCGAGACCTCGTGCTGCTCGGTTCGACAGGCTCGATCGGCACCCAGGCCGTCGACATCGTCAAGCGCAACCCGGACCGGTTCCGGGTGGTCGCCCTCGGCGCGGGTGGCGGCAACGTCCAGCTGCTCGCCACGCAGGCGCTGGAGTTGGGCGTGGCGGCGGTCGGGGTGGCGCGGGCGTCCGCCGCGCAGGACCTCCAGCTCGCGTTCTACGCTGAGGCGAGCCGGCGCGGGTGGGCCACCGGCGACTTCAAGCTCCCCAGGATCGTGGCCGGGCCGGACGCGATGGCCGAGCTGGCGCAGTGGCCGTGCGACGTGGTGCTCAACGGCGTGGTCGGTTCGCTGGGCCTGCCGCCGACGCTTGCCGCGCTGCGCGCCGGGCACACCCTCGCGCTTGCCAACAAGGAGTCCCTGGTGGCCGGCGGCCCGCTGGTCCGGGCCGCGCTCGCCCGCCCGGAGCAGATCGTGCCGGTGGACTCCGAGCACTCGGCGCTGGCGCAGTGCCTGCGCGGCGGCGCCCGGGGCGAGGTGCGGCGGCTCGTGGTCACCGCCAGCGGCGGCCCGTTCCGGGGTCGGCGGCGCGACGAGTTGACCGAGGTCACCCCGGAGCAGGCGCTGGCGCACCCGACCTGGAACATGGGCCCGGTGGTCACGATCAACTCCGCCACGATGGTGAACAAGGCGCTGGAGGTGATCGAGGCGCACGAGCTGTTCGACGTGCCGTACGCCGACATCGAGGTGACGGTCCACCCGCAGTCGGTCATCCACTCGATGGTCGAGTTCGTCGACGGCTCCACGCTGGCACAGGCCAGCCCGCCGGACATGCGGCTGCCCATCGCGCTGGGGATCGGCTGGCCGGACCGGGTGCCCGGGGCGGCCGGCGCGGTCGACTGGACCAGCGCGCACACCTGGGAGTTCCTCCCGCTGGACGACGCGGCGTTCCCGGCGGTCGCGCTGGCCAAGGCGGCCGGCGAGGCCGGGCGGTGCCGGCCGGCGATCTACAACGCGGCGAACGAGGAGTGCGTGGCCGCGTTCGTCGCCGGACGGCTGCCGTTCCTCGGCATCGTCGACACCCTCCAGCGGGTGCTGGAGGACGCTCCCGACTTCGACGAACCAGGTACCGTCGAGGACGTGCTCGCCGCCGAGTCGTGGGCACGGGCGCACGCCCAGGAGATCATCGTCGGGTCGGTGGAAGGAGCTCGATGAGCTATCTGCTCGGGGTGGTGCTGTTCGCCCTGGCAATTCTCATCTCGGTGAGCCTGCACGAGGCCGGTCACATGCTGACCGCCAAGGCGTTCGGGATGAAGGTGACCCGCTACTTCGTCGGCTTCGGCCCGACCCTGTGGTCGTTCAAGCGGGGTGAGACCGAATACGGCGTCAAGGGCATCCCGCTCGGCGGCTTCTGCAAGATCGTCGGGATGACCCCGCAGGACGACGACGTCGAGCCCGAGGACGAGAAGCGCGCCATGTGGCGCTACCCGGTCTGGAAGCGGACGATCGTGATGTCCGCCGGCTCGATCACCCACTTCGCGCTGGCCCTGATCGCGCTCTGGATCATCGCGGTCAGCGCCGGCCTGCCCAACCCGAAGTTCCCCTCCACGGAGGCGGGATTCAAGGCGGAGCCGGCCGTGATCGCGCTGGCCCCGTGCGTGGTGGTGGAGAACGCGGCCCGCGCCTGCCAGGCCGACGACCCGGCCAGCCCGGCCGCCAAGGCCCAGCTCCAGGACGGCGACCGGATCACCGCGGTGAACGGCCGGCCGGTGTCCACCTGGGGCGACATGCTCGACGTGGTCCGCGCCACCCCGCCCGGCACCGCCACCGTCACCTACGTGCGCGACGACAGGTCGCAGGAGGCCAGGGTCGACCTGGCCGCGGTGCAGCGCCCGCCACTGGGCGACCCGAAGGGTGCGACCTCGTCGGTCTCCGCGCTGGGTGTGGCGTTGCAACCCAGCACCCCACCGCGGGTGGAGTACGGGCCGGTGGCTGCGTTCGGCGCCACCGCCGACTTCACCGGCACCATGGCCGTGCAGACCGCGGAGGCGATGAAGCGCATCCCGCAGAAGGTGCCCGCGCTGTGGAGCGCGATCACCGGCAGCGAGCGGGACATGGACACCCCGATCAGCGTGGTCGGCGCCACCCGCCTCGGTGGCGAGGCCGTGGAGAACAACGCCTGGCTGGTGTTCTTCATGCTCTTCGTGTCGCTGAACTTCTTCATCGGCGTGTTCAACCTGTTGCCGCTGCTCCCGCTGGACGGCGGCCACATCGCCATCGCCTGGTTCGAGCGGGCCCGGTCCTGGGTCTACGCACGCATCGGCCGCGCCGACCCCGGCCGCGTCGACTATCTCAAGCTCATGCCCTTCACGTACGCGGTGATCCTGATCGGTGGCGCGTTCACGCTGCTGACCGTCACCGCGGACGTCGTCAACCCCATCACGCTCTTCTCAAGGTGAGTGCCTGAAGTGACCGCTGTCAGTCTCGGTATGCCCCCCGTACCGCCGCCGCCGCTGGCCCCGCGCCGGGCCAGCCGCCAGATCATGGTCGGGTCGGTGCCGGTCGGCGGCGGCGCACCGGTCTCGGTGCAGTCCATGACCACCACCCTCACCGCCGACGTCAACGCCACGCTCCAGCAGATCGCCGAGCTGACCGCGTCCGGCTGTCAGATCGTCCGGGTCGCGGTGCCGTCGCAGGACGACGTGGAGGCGCTCCCCGCGATCGCCCGCAAGTCGCAGATCCCGGTGATCGCCGACATCCACTTCCAGCCGAAGTACGTCTTCGCGGCGATCGACGCCGGCTGCGCGGCGGTGCGGGTGAACCCGGGCAACATCCGGCAGTTCGACGACAAGGTCAAGGAGATCGCCCGGGCCGCCGGCGACGCGGGCGTGCCGATCCGGATCGGCGTGAACGCAGGTTCGCTGGACAAGCGGCTCCTGGCCAAATACGGCAGGGCCACCGCCGAGGCGCTCGTCGAGTCGGCGTTGTGGGAGTGCTCGCTGTTCGAGGAGCACGGCTTCCGGGACATCAAGATCTCGGTCAAGCACAACGACCCGGTGGTGATGGTCCGCGCCTACCGGCAGCTCGCGGAGCAGTGCGACTACCCACTGCACCTGGGTGTCACCGAGGCCGGGCCGGCGTTCCAGGGCACGATCAAGTCGGCGGTCGCCTTCGGCGCGCTGCTGGCCGAGGGGATCGGCGACACGATCCGGGTGTCCCTGTCGGCCCCGCCGGTGGAGGAGATCAAGGTCGGCAACCAGATCCTGGAGTCACTCGGGCTGCGCGAGCGCGGTCTGGAGATCGTCTCCTGCCCGTCCTGCGGCCGGGCCCAGGTCGACGTCTACAAGCTCGCCGAGGAGGTCACCGCCGGCCTGGAAGGGCTGCCGGTGCCGCTGCGAGTGGCGGTCATGGGCTGCGTGGTGAACGGCCCCGGCGAGGCCCGCGAGGCCGACCTGGGCGTCGCCTCCGGCAACGGCAAGGGCCAGATCTTCGTCAAGGGCAAGGTCGTCAAGACCGTGCCGGAGGCGCAGATCGTGGAGACGCTGATCGAGGAGGCGCTGCGGATCGCCGACGAGATGGGCGCCGAGATTCCCGAGGAGCTGCGCGACCTGGTGCCGGGCGCCACGGTCACCGTGCACTGACCGATCCCGTGTCGCACGTGCGGCCGTCCCCACCCCGGGGACGGCCGCACGTTCGTCTGCGGGGGGCGTGCCTTCCCGGCCACCCGGTTGTGCTGTCGACGGCGGCACGACGATGCGCCGCGGCGGTGCCGAGGGGGTGTCTCCCGGCGGGGCCGTGCTCCCCGGTCGGCCCGCGCGTGCCCGGGGGGATCTGGCAGGCTGGTACCCGTGCTCACCATGCCCGTACGCCAACTGGGAGAGTCGGAGCGCCGCGCGGTCGAGCGGTTGCTCGACCTCGACCCGTACGCCGGTGCGCAGGTCGCCGAGCGGGTGGCCGCGCGGGGACTGGCGTGGTGGCGGGCCGAGGCGCGGATCCTCGGCTACGGCACCCGCCGCAACCTGGAGTCGATCTGCTGGCTGGGCGGCAATCTGACCCCGGTGCTCGCCTCCGGGCACGCGGTGACCGCGTTCGCCGAGCAGTTGAGCGGCGAGGACCGGCTCTGCTCCTCGATCGTCGGCCGGGCCGACGCGGTGCTGGGGCTCTGGGAGCACCTCGGCGCGCACTGGGGGCCGGCTCGCGACGTTCGCCCGAACCAGCCGTTGCTGGCCACGGACGCCGAGCCGCCGGTGGTACCCGACCCGCACGTGCGGCGGGTCCGCGCCGGTGAGGTCGACATGCTCTTCCCGGCGGCGGTGGCGATGTACACCGAGGAGGTCGGCGCGTCGCCGCTGGCCGAGGACGGTGGGCGTGGTTACCGCAGGCGGGTGACCGACCTGGTCCGCGCCGGCCGGGCCTACGCCCGCTTCGTCGACGGCCGGGTGGTGTTCAAGGCGGAGTTGGCGGTGGTGACCCGGCGTACCGCGCAGGTGCAGGGCGTGTGGGTGGCGCCGGAGTGGCGGGGCCGGGGGATCGCGACCGCCGCCATGGCCGCGGTGGTCCGCGACGCGCTTGCCCGGGTCGCCCCCACCGTCAGCCTCTACGTCAACGACTTCAACCAGCCCGCCCGCCGGGTCTACGAACGCTGCGGCTTCCGCGCGGTCGGCACGCTGGCCACCGTGCTGTTCTGAGCATCCTCGCGCCCACCTGCCTGACGTACCGCCGGTCCGGCGTCGTCCGCCCGGGGGCCCGGACCTGAGCCCCGGCCGACCCCGCCGGCGCGGTAATTCGTTTGAGCCCGTCGCCCGCGGCGGCAAGGGTGGAGGTACCGCCCCCACCGATCCGAGTCCGGAGGACTTCCATGCGCCTGCTCCGTGACCTCTGGACGACGGCACCCCGGCGGATGGCGACGGTGCTGCTGCTGATCGTGCTCGGGGCGGGCGGTCAGGCCGCCGCCTCGGCGCTGGCCGGACCGGTGCTCGTGCACCGCTCGTCCAGCCTGTTCGTCGCGCTGGCCGCGGCGCTCGTCGCGGCCGTCGTCACCGACCTGCTCATCGGTCTGCTGATGGCCCGGCTCACCGCCGACTGGTCCGCCGACGTGCGCCGCCGGCTCTGCCGGGTCGCGCTCGGGCAGGACCTGCCCACCCTGGAGACCACGCCTGTGGGTGAGCTGCTCGACCGGATCGACAACGACGTCTACCAGGTCGCCGCCGAGATGCGGAACACAGGCGTACGGGTGGCGCAGGGCCTGGCCGTCTGCGTGCTCGCCACGGTCAGCGCCTTGATCGTGTGGTGGCCGGCCGGGCTCGCGATGGTGGTGCTGACCGCCCTGCTCACGGCGGCGCTGCGCCGCCCCACCGCCCGCATCGCCCCGGCCCGGATGGTGGAGGAGGAGGCGTGGTCCGACCTCGCGGCCGTGATGGAGGAGGCGGTGCACGGACAGGACGACGTCCGCACGAGCCTCGCCCGACCGTACGTGCTGCGCCTCTACGCCCGCCGCGCCGCCCAGGTGATCGCCACCGGCGGCCGGGTGTTCCGCCTCTCCGCGCGGGTCACCGCGGTCGCCACCGGCGGGGTGCGGGTCGGCATCGTCGGTGTCGTGCTGGCCGGCGCGTGGGCGCTGACCACCGGGCGGGTGGACGCCGCCCGGCTCACCGCGATCTGGCTGCTCGTCATCGCGTTCGGCGCCACCGTCGAACACATCGCGCGGTGGGTGCCGCACCTGCAACAGGCGTTCGGCGCGTGGGGGCGGGTGCAGTTGCTGGCCGACGCCGCGCAGGAACCCGAGGGCGGCGTCGCCCCCAGCGACGGTGACCTCGCCGTGCGCGGGCTCACCTACCGCTACCCGGCCGCCGGCGAGGGCCGCGGCCCGGCGCTGCGCGACGTGTGCCTGGACTTCCACCGCGGTCGCTCGTACGCGCTTGTCGGGCGCACCGGCTCGGGAAAGTCCACGTTGACCAAGGTGCTCACCCGGGCGGTGGACGTGCCACGCGGCACGGTGTTCCTCGGCGAGGTGGACCTGGTCGACCTGGACGTCGAGGAGCTGCGCCGGTGGGTCGCCGTGGTGCCCCAACGCACCGAGATCCTCGCCGGCACGCTCGCCGAGAACGTGGCGCTGTTCGACCCGGCGCTGGTCGACGCCGCCGAACGGGCGCTCACCGAGCTGGGCCTGGCCGGTTGGATCGCCGAGCTGCCCGACGGGGTGCACACCCGGCTCGGCGAGGGCGGGCACGTGCTCTCCGCCGGGCAGGAGCAGCTCGTCGCGTTCGCCCGCATCCTGGTCCGTGACCCCCGGGTGGTGATCCTCGACGAGGCCACCGCCCGACTCGACCCGGTCACCGAGAACCGGGTACGCCAGGCCACCGAACGCCTGCTCACCGACCGGATCGGCATCGTCATCGCGCACCGGCTCTCCTCGGTGCGCCGCTGCGACGAGGTCGTGGTCATGGCCGACGGCGCGGTGCTGGAGGCCGGCCCGCTGCGCGAGTCGGCCCGCTTCGCCGAGCTGCTCGCCACCAGCCACGCGGGGGCGTACGCCGGGTCCGGTGCCCGTCGCGGCGGGGTGGAACTGCTCGACGCGCCCGGCTGGGCCGACGAGCCGGCCGCCGTGGATCCCGATCCGGCCGTCGCGTCGCGTCCGGTCGCCGTGCCGCGCCACGACCCGCCACCGGCGCCCGCGACCCCACCGGTACGGACCATGCGGGAGATCCTGCGGCTGGGCCTCAACGACCCGCGGTACGGCCTGGTCTCGATCGCGCTGTTCATCGTGCTGGCGCTGCTCGGGCTGGACGGCGCGGTGCTGCCCTGGCTCTGGGCCGGCCTGGTCTCCGGCGGCGACCCGTGGCTGCCGGCGCTGGGCATCTCGGTCGCGCTGCTGCTGGTGCTGCCCCTGCCCTATCTGACCAACCTGTGGTTCCCGCAGTGGTGGATCCGGCAGATGCTGCGGATCAGCGCCCGGTTGGTGCACGGGCAGACCGGCGCGCGCCGGGTCAGCACGCACACCCCGGCCGAGGTGGTGGCCCAGGGCGGCGACACCGACCGGGTGGTGCACCTCGCCGACAACCTGATGGACCACCTCATCTCGCTGGCGATCGTGCTCACCATGACGCTCGTCACCGGCAGCGTCGTACCGGGGCTGTTCTTCGTCGGCACGATGGTGGTCTCCGGCCTGGCCGCCACCCTGTTCGGGCCGCGGCTGGAACGCACCGCGGCGGGCACCGTCAGGGCTCGCGCCGCGTTCGCCACCGCGCTCGTCTCGTCGTTGTCCGCCGCCCGCACGGTCAAGCTGGCCGGCGCCACCCGCCCGGTGCTGCGCCACCTCGCCCGTCTCGACGAGGTGCGCAGCGAACGGCAGCGGCGGGAGATCGCCATGCAGGTGTGGGCCCGGTCCACCCCGTCGGTCGCCAGTGGCCTGTTGCCGATCGGGGCGTGGGCGCTCTACCTGTCCGGCGGGCTGTCCGCCGGCGCCACCCTGGTTGCCGTGTCCACCCTGGGCGCGGCCCGCTGGTTCGCCTGGACCACCGCGTCACTGGTGTCGCAGTACCCGTCGGCCCGGGTGTGGACCCGGCGGACCGTGGCGATGGCGGGGGTGGCCGCCTACTCCGCGTCGGTGCCCGGGCTGGATCTGGCCGCCGGCACCGCGCCCGCGCCCGAGCCGCCGCCCCGCCGCCCGCTGCGCCGCCTCGAACTGGCCGGGTTCGGCGCGCTGCACTCCGACGGCACGCTTGCCGCACGCGACGTCGACCTGGTGGTCGAACGCGGCCAACTGGTGCTTGTGGTCGGGCCGGTGGGGTCCGGCAAGTCGTCGCTGCTGCGTGCGCTCGCCGGCATCGTGCACCACGTCGGCGCGCTGCGCTGGAACGGTGAGCCGGTCACCGAACCGGAGCTGTTCCTGCGCCCCAACCAGGTCGGGTACGTGGGGCAGCTGCCCCGGGTGCTCTCCGGCACGGTGGCCGAGAACATCGCGCTCGGCCACCAGGTCGACGCCGTCGGTGCGGTCTCCACCGCCCAGCTCGATCACGACCTGTCGGCCGCCGGTGGCGGGCTCGGGCTGGTGATCGGGCACAAGGGCACCCGACTGTCCGGCGGCCAGCTCCAGCGGCTGGCGCTGGCCCGGGCGCTCGCCCCGCGTACCGAGCTGCTTGTCGCCGACGACGTGTCCTCGGCGCTGGACGTCAGCACCGAGCTGGCGTTGTGGGCGGCGTTGCGCGAGCACGGGGTCACCGTGGTCGGCTCGACCGCGAAGCGGGCCGCGCTGGTGCGCGCCGACAAGGTGGTGGTGCTGATCGACGGTACGGTCGCCGACCAGGGCACCTGGGCCGATCTGGAGCCCCGCTGGAACCACCTGGCCGGCTGACGCCGCCCGCCCTCCGGTCAGGACGCGCGGGCGTACTGGTGGGGCCAGGAGGGGTCGGCGCCGAGCTTGGCGGCGGCGCGGCGCGGCCAGTACGGGTCGCGCAGCAGTTCCCGGCCCAGCAGCACCAGGTCCGCCTCGCCGCCGGCCACGATCTGCTCGGCCTGCTCGGGTTCCACGATCAGGCCGACCGCGCCGGTGGGCACCCCGGCGTCGCGGCGGATCCGGGCGGCCAGCGGCACCTGGTAGCCGGGGCCGACCGGGATGGACGCCCGGACGGCCGCGCCGCCGGAGGAGGCGTCGACCAGGTCCACCCCGGCGGCGGCCAGTTCCCCGGCGAGCACCACGCTGTCCTCGACGGTCCAGCCGCCGTCGGCCCAGTCGGTGGCGGAGATCCGGGTCAGCACCGGCACGGTCTCGCCGACCGCGGCGCGGACCGCGCGGGCCACCTCCAGGGTGAGCCGCATCCGGGCGGCCCGGTCGCCGCCGTAGGCGTCGGTGCGCCTGTTGGTCAGCGGAGACAGGAACTCGTGCAGCAGGTAGCCGTGCGCGGCGTGGATCTCCACGGCGGCGAAGCCGGCGTCCAGTGCCCGGGCCGCACCTGTGGCGAAGGCGTCCACCACCGCCGCGATGCCCGTGGAGTCCAGTGCCGTCGGGGTGCGGTAGTCGGGGACGAACGGCTGGTCACCCGGGCCGACCGGGGTCCAGCCGCCCTCCGCGTCCGGCACGCCGCCGCGGTGGGGCGCCCACGGCCGGTAGGTGGAGGCCTTGAACCCGGCGTGGGCGAGCTGCACGGCCGGCACCGCGCCCTGGCCGGCGACGAACGCGGTGATCGGTCGCCACGCGTCCACGTGCGCGTCGGACCAGAGCCCGGTGTCCTGCGGGCTGATCCGGCCCTCGGGCACCACGGCGGTCGCCTCGGTGAGCACCAGCCCCACCCCGCCGACGGCACGGGCGCCCAGGTGTACCCGGTGCCAGTCCGTGGGCAGGCCGTCGGGTCCGGCGCTGTACTGGCACATGGGTGCCAGCGCGATCCGGTTGGGCAGGGTGACGCCGCGCAGGGAGAGCGGGGTGAACAGGGCGCTCATTCGGGGTCCTCCGGTCATGACTTCGGGTGCGCCTCCGGTGGGAGACGCACCCGAAGGGCGTGTATCAGGCGGGTACGGGGTCGAGCCGCTCGGTCTCGACCGGGTCGATCAGGTCGCGCTTGCCGGCCGAGTCGTACGCGGCCCGGTCGAGGGTGCCCTCCCGGGCGGCCACGATTGTCGGGACCACGGCCTGCCCGGCCACGTTGGTCGCGGTGCGGATCATGTCCAGGATCGGGTCGATGGCCAGCAGCAGGCCGGCGCCGGCAAGCGGCAGGCCGAGCGTGCTCAGGGTCAGCGTCAGCATCACGATCGCGCCGGTGAGGCCGGCGGTGGCGGCCGAGCCGACCACCGAGACGAACGCGATGAGCAGGTAGTCGGTGACGCCGAGGTGCACGCCGAACACCTGCGCCACGAAGATCGCGGCCAGTGCCGGGTAGACGGCGGCGCAGCCGTCCATCTTGGTGGTGGCGCCGAACGGGACGGCGAAGGAGGCGTACTCGCGGGGGACGCCGAGGCGCTCCACCGAGCGCTGGGTCACCGGCATGGTGCCCACCGAGGAGCGGGACACGAACGCCAGCTCGATGGCGGGCCAGGCGCCGGCGAAGAAGCGCAGCGGGTTGAGCTTGCCGGCCACGGCCAGCAGCGTCGGGTAGACCACGAACAGCACCAGCGCGCAGCCGACGTACACGGCGGTGGTGAACTTGGCCAGCGGGGCCAGCAGGTCCCAGCCGTAGGAGGCGACGGCGTTGCCGATCAGGCCGAGTGTGCCGATCGGGGCGAGCCGGATGACCCACCAGAGCGCCTTCTGCACGATCGACAGCAGCGAGCGGTTCAACTCGACGAACGGTTCGGCGGCCTCGCCGACCAGCAACGCGGCGGCACCCACCACCAGGGCGAGGAAGACGATCTGCAGGACGTTGCCCTCGACGAAGGCGCCCACCGGGTTGGTCGGCACGATGCCGGTGAGGAAGTCGATCCAGGATCCGGTGTTCTTCGGCGCGGTGGCCCCGGCCGGGTTCAGGTCGACCCCTCGGCCGGGGTCGGTGAGCAGGCCGAGGCCGATGCCGATGGTGACCGCGATCAGGGCGGTGAGGCCGAACCAGAGCAGCGTCTTGACGGCCAGCCGGGCCGCGTTGGCGACGCCGCGCAGGCTGACCACGCTGACCACGATGGCGGTGAAGACCAGCGGCGGCACGGCCAGCTTGAGCAGTTGGACGAAGAGACCCCCGACGGTGTCGAGGGTGCTGGTCAGCCAGGCCAGGTCGTTGGCGCGGGCGAGGAAACCCAACGCCACGCCGAGGACGAGGCCGAGCAGGATCTGGACGGAGAAGGGGACTCTGCGCAGGGCTGAGGTCATGGTGACGGGTCCAAGCGTCTGGGGAGGGAAGGCGGGCGCGGGCGGTGGAGCTATGCCGGACAGACGCCGCTGGCCTGCCGTCGCAGATCGACGTACAGGCGTTCGGTGAGGCACCAGACATTGGTCATCGTCGGTCGACGATACTCTCGCGCCCTGCCCGACGGAAGGACCGCCGCCGGTGAAGCTCCTTACACCCCGATGGTCGGCGAGCGCCCCGCCCCACCGCCAGGCACACCGCGGTCGCCAACCCCCACCCGACGGCCACCGCCAGCAGCAGCCGCTCCAGCACCCCGAGCAGGGTGCCCCGGCCCACCAGCAGCAGGGCGAACGCGACCGCGCCGGACAACGGCAGCGCCAGCGTCGCCCCGCCCGCCGCGACGCGCCGCAGCGCCCCGTCCGCCGCCGGGGATAACAGCACCACCACCATGGCGAGGACCACCGCGCCGGTCGCCGCGATGCTGGCCCCGCCGTGCACCAGGTCGGCCACCGTGGTGGCCTCGAACGGCGGCAGCGGGCAGCCGGCGCTGCACGTCACCGCCCCGGAGAGCACGGTGGCGGCGCAACCGGCGGCGAGCAGCCGGGAGGCCGCGCGCAGCCCCGGTGGCAGCGCCCCGGCGAGCAGCAGCAGCGCCGCCGCCAACGCGAAGATTCCCATCCGGTACGCCCCGGCGTACCCGCTGTCCGTGATGCCGGCCTCGCTGACGTACCCGGTCAGGCCGGGACCGGGACCGGCGACCACGGCGACGGTCACCGCGGTCACACCGGCGCTCAGGCAGACGGCGGCGGCCGCGGCGGCGATCCGGCGGGGCTCGCGCTCAGCCACGCCCGTGCGGGGTGGTCCAGCCGGACTCGTCGGGGCCGAGCGGCACGATCCGGGACGGGTTGATCATGTCGTGGGTGGCGTAGTAGTGCCGTTTGATGTGGTCGAAGTCCACCGTCTCGCCGAAGCCGGGCGTCTGGAACAGGTCCCGCGCGTACGCCCACAGCACCGGCATCTCGGTCAGCTTGCGCTCGTTGCACTTGAAGTGCCCGTGGTAGGCGACGTCGAAGCGGACCAGCGTGGTGAACAGCCGCACGTCCGCCTCGGTGATCGAGTCGCCCATCAGGTAGCGCCGACCGGCCAGTCGCTCGCCGAGCGCGTCCAGCCGGGCGAACAGCGCCCGGTACGCCTCGTCGTAGGCGACCTGGGAGGTGGCGAAGCCGCACCGGTAGACGCCGTTGTTCACGTCCCGGTGGATCTCCGCCATCAACGCGTCCATCTCGGGGCGCAGCCGCACCGGGTAGAGGTCCGGCGCGTCCGGTGCGTGGAACCGCCGCCACTGCGTGGACAGGTCGAGGGTGAGCTGCGGGTAGTCGTTGGTGACCACCCGGCCGGTGACCGTGTCGACGAGCGCCGGCACGGTCATCCGCCCGGTGTAGTCGTCGTCGGTGGCCAGGTACGCCTCGGAGAGGAAGCCGATGCCCAGCACCGGGTCCACGCCGTCCGGGTCGAGCGCGAACCGCCAGCCCCGCTCGTCGCGGATCGGGTCGACGGTGCCTAACGAGATCACCTCGTCGAGGCCGAGCAGGCCGCGCACGATCCGCGCCCGGTGCGCCCACGGGCAGGCCCGGCACCAGACCAGCCGGTAGCGGCCCGCCTCCAGCGGCCAGCGGCCCTGCTCGTCCGGTCCGGCGCCGGCCGGGGCGGTGGAGTCGGCGGTGACCCGACCGGTGAACCGGTTGGGCTGGCGGACGAACGCGCCGCCCCCGCTGGTTTCTGCGCTGAACTGGGCCCCGGACATGCGGCAAACCTATCCGGTCGGTGCGCGGATATCCTGGCGCCGGGTGCCCCCGCCGATCCGGTGGGTGACCCGCCGACCGACCCCTTCCACCCCCGAAGGACGTGCGCGCGATGACCGTGGCCTACCTCGTTGCCGGAGTCCGCACCCCGATCGGCCGGTACGCCGGCGCCCTCGCCGGGGTGCGCCCCGACGACCTGGCCGCGCACGTCGTCCGGGAACTCGTCACGCGCCACCCGTCGGTCGACTGGGCCCGCACCGACGACGTGATCCTCGGCTGCGCCAACCAGGCCGGCGAGGACAACCGCAACGTGGCGCGGATGGCCGCGCTGCTCGCCGGCCTGCCGCAGGAGGTGCCCGGCAGCACCGTCAACCGGCTCTGCGGCTCCGGCCTGGACGCGCTCGCCGGTGCCGCCCGCGCCATCGTCGCCGGGGAGGCCGACCTCATGGTGGCCGGCGGGGTGGAGAGCATGAGCCGCGCGCCGTTCGTCATGCCGAAGGCGGCCACGCCGTTCGCCCGCACCGCCGAGGTGCACGACACCACCATCGGGTGGCGGCTGGTCAACCCGCTGATGAAGAACGGGTGGGGCGTCGACTCGATGCCGGAGACGGCGGAGAACGTGGCCGCCGAGTTCGGGGTGGACCGGGCCGCGCAGGACGCCTTCGCGTACCGGTCGCAGCAGCGGGCCGCCAAGGCACAGGCCGACGGCCGGCTGGCCGAGGAGATCGTGCCGGTGACCGCGCCGGCGGGCCGGCGCGAGACGAAGCTCGTGGAGGCCGACGAGCACCCCCGGGAGACGTCGCTGGAGAAGCTGGCCGCGCTGCCCACCCCGTTCCGCGACGGCGGCACGGTGACCGCCGGCAACTCCTCCGGCGTCAACGACGGCGCGGTGGCGCTGCTGGTGGCCTCCGCGGCCGCCGTCGACCGTTACGGCCTCACCCCGCTGGCCCGGGTACGCGGCGCGGCGTCGGCCGGGGTGCCGCCACGGATCATGGGTATCGGGCCGGTGCCGGCCACCCGGAAGCTGCTGGACCGCCAGGCGGTGGCGCTGGCCGACGTCGACGTGATCGAGCTGAACGAGGCGTTCGCCGCGCAGTCCGTGGCGGTGCTGCGGGAGCTGGGCCTGCCGGAGGACGCCGAGCACGTCAACCCGAACGGCGGCGCGATCGCGCTCGGCCATCCGCTCGGCGCCAGCGGCGCCCGACTGGCGTTGACCGCCGCGCTGGAGTTGCGCCGCCGGGGCGGCCGGCGGGCGCTCGCCACCATGTGCATCGGCGTCGGGCAGGGCATCTCGCTGCTGCTGGAGTCGGCTGCCTGACACCTGGGCTGGCATCGCCTCCGGTGGATCTCCCGTACCCGGCCGTCCCCGCATAGAGTGGGCTGGACCACATGATCCCGCCACACGGCGGGCGACGACCTGGGGGGACCGAGCGATGCAGACGCCGGACGGCCTGCCCACCGAGATCGACCTGAGCCGGCCGAGCGCCGCCCGGGTCTACGACTACTTCCTCGGCGGCGCGCACAACTTCGAGATCGACCGGCAGCTCGCCGAGCAGATCGCCGCCATGACGCCCAACCTGGCGGCCACCATGCGTTCCGGGCGGGAGTTCCTGCGCCGGGCCGTCCGGGTGCTGCTCGACGCCGGCATCGACCAGTTCCTCGACATCGGCTCCGGCATCCCCACCGTCGGCAACGTGCACGAGGTCGCCCAGGCCGCCGACCCGCAGGCCCGCATCGTGTACGTCGACATCGACCCGGTCGCCGTGGCGCACAGCCACGAGCTGCTCGCCGGCAACGACCGGGCCACCGCGGTCCTGGCCGACCTGCGCGAGCCGAAGCTGATCCTGGAGCACGCCCGGTCCAGCGGCCTGATCGACTTCGACCGGCCGTTGGGCATCCTGCTCGCCGGCGTGGTGCACTTCGTGCCGGACACCGACCGGCCGGCGGACATCCTGGCCACCCTGCGGGCCGCCGCCGCGCCCGGAAGCTTCCTGGTCATCTCCCACTCCACGTTCGAGGACCAGCCGCAGGAGATGCTTGACGCACAGCGGTTGTCGGCGCGTACCGCCACCGAGATCACGCTGCGTTCCCGGGCCGAGATCACCGGATTCTTCGGCGACTGGACGATCCTCGAACCGGGCGTGGTGCACATGCCGCTGTGGCGGCCCGACTCCCCGTCGGACGTGGACGAACACCCGGAACGGTTCGGTGCCTTCGGCGGCGTCGCCCGGCACGACCGCGCAGCCGGCTGAGCCCATGCGCGCCCCGGAGGCCGACGGGGGAGACGTGAGCCGGCCCGGCGCCGCCACGTACGCCGCCGAGTGGGCCCGGGCGGTACGCCGCCTCGGTTTCGTGCCGATGAGCGCGACCGAGACCGAACGCCTGCTGATGCCGTACGTCGAGCGCCTCGGTCGGGCCCTGCTGGCCCCCACCTTCTCCGCCCGGCCGGCGGAGGTGGTGGGGCGCGCCCTGGTGGCGGCGCACCTCACCGAGCCGGGTGTGCTGGACTGGTCGGTCCAGGCGCTCGGCGACCGGTTCCTGCCGTGGGTGCTGCCGGGCCGGGCGGAGTCACCCGAGTTGCGCGAGCGGGTCGCCGCGCTCCAGGGCGCGTTCGCCGGCGGGTTCACCCGGGCCCTGCGCGACCGGGTGTTCAGCCAGCAGGAGCGGATCGCCAGGTCCGCCTGGCAGGCCCGCGACACCGTCGAGCAGGCGCTGCGCGACAGCGAGGCGCGCTTCCGGGCGGTCTTCAGTAGTGCGGTGATCGGCATCGGCATCGCCGGGGTGGACGGGCAGATCATGGAGGTCAACCAGTCCTTCGCGGACATGCTCGGCTATTCGGTGGCCGAGATGCGGCGGTTGAACGTGACCGCGTTGTTCCACGCGGACGACGCGGCCGGCATGTGGGAGCTGTACCAGGAGCTGATCGAGGGCAAGCGGGACAGCGCGCGGGTGGAGAAGCGCTACTACCGCAGGGACGGCAGCACGGTCCGGACCGACCTGGCCGTCTCGCTGATCCGGCACGACGACGGTCGGCCCCGGTTCACCGTCGCCATGGTCGAGGACATCACCCAACGCTACGAGTTGCAGCAGCGACTGCGCTTCCAGGCGCTGCACGACCCGCTGACCGACCTGCCCAACCGGACGCTGTTCTTCGAGACGCTCGGCGAGGTCTTCGCCGTCGCCGGCCCGGAGCAGCGTCTCGGGCTCTGCTTCATCGACCTGGACGGCTTCAAGTCGGTGAACGACAGCCTCGGCCACGACCTGGGCGACCGGCTGCTCCAGGTGATCGCCCGCCGGCTGAGCGACTGCGTGGCCGGGCGGGGTCACCTGGTGGCCCGGATGGGCGGCGACGAGTTCGTCATCCTGGTCGACTCCGACGGCGGCATCGACGACGCGGTGGAGGTGGCGGAGCTGGCGCTTGCCGCCGTCTCCGCGCCGGTGCACGTCGGTGACCAGCAACTCGCCGTGTCGGCGAGCATCGGCGTCGTGGAGTGCCCGGCGGCGGAGACCAGCGTGGCCGACCTGATGAAGGCCGCCGACACCACGCTCTACTGGGCCAAGGCCGAGGGGCGTGGCCGCTGGGCGGTGTACGACCCGGAACGCAGCGCCGCCGACATCGCCCGGTCCGCGCTGGCCGCCAACCTGCCCGCCGCGCTGGACCGGGGCGAGTTCGTGCTGCACTACCAGCCGATCGTGTCGCTTGTGGACGGCACGATGGTGGCGGTGGAGGCGTTGGTGCGCTGGCAGCACCCGGAGCTGGGTCTGCTCGGGCCGGACCGGTTCATCGGGCTGGCCGAGGAGACCGGGCTGATCGTCCGGCTCGGCGCCTGGGTGTTGCGCCAGGCGTGCCGGGACGGCGAGTCGTGGCGGCGGGCGTACCCGGACACGACGCCTGTGGTCAGCGTCAACCTGGCCGCGCGGCAGGCCGACGACCCGGCGATCGTGGAGACGGTGGCCGAGGCGTTGCAGCACACCGGCCTGCCCGCCGAGCTGCTGCAGTTGGAGCTGACCGAGAGCGCGGTGATGGGCAGCGCCGGGGAGCCGCTGCGTACGCTGCACCAACTCGCCGAGCTGGGGCCGCGGCTGGCCATCGACGACTTCGGCACCGGCTACTCGAACCTGGCGTACCTGCGTCGGCTGCCGATCCACTGTGTGAAGCTGGCCGGCCCGTTCGTGGAGGGGATCCGGGGCGACGGCGGGGACGAGGTCGCCGACCACCGGGACGAGCAAATCGTGGACGCGCTGGTCCGGTTGGCGCACGCGCTGGGGCTGTCGGTGACGGCCGAGGCGGTGGAGACCGAGGTGCAGGCCGAGCGGCTGCGCGCGTTGCGCTGCGACACCGGCCAGGGCCGCCTGTTCGGCGCGCCCATGCCCGCCGACGCCATCCGCACCCGCCTGGGCGGGTAAGGAAGGGCCCCTTATTAACGTCTCCGGTAGAGAAGGGGCCCCTGCTTAACACCTCCCGCTCGTGCGGCGGGCAAGAAAGGAGAACGGTGAACCTGACCGATTCGCAGGCGGTCGTGTCCGTGGTCACCGCGCTGGCGATCGTGGCCGGCCTGGCCGGGGTGGTGGTGCCCGGTCTGCCGGCGCTGCCACTGTGCTGGGGCGGCGTGCTGGTGTGGGCGCTGTTCGGCGACGCCGGGCCGGTCCGCTGGGCGGTGCTCGCCGCCGCCACCGCGATCGCCGTCACGGGCACCGTGGTGAAGTACCTGTGGCCGGGGCGGAACCTGAAACGGACCGGGGTGCCCGCCACGTCGCTGCTGGCCGGCGGGCTGCTCGGCGTGGTCGGCTTCTTCGTCATCCCGGTGGTCGGGCTGCCGATCGGTTTCGTCGGCGGCATCTTCGGCGCGGAACGGCTGCGGCTGGGCGACACCCGCCTGGCCTGGCCGGCCACCGTGCAGGCGCTCAAGGCGGCCGGGCTGTCGATGGTCCTGGAGTTCACGGCCGGCCTGATGATCGCCGCGCTCTGGGTCGGCGGCCTGCTCGTCGGCTCCTGACACGGCTAGCGCCGCCCGCCTCGACGGTCGTTACCATGTGGCCCATGGCCGACCCGCGGTTGCCCGAGATCCTCGCGGCGTGGGAGAACGCCGAGCACGATCCGACGGCCCGCGCGGCGGCGGTCCGGGAGACGCTCGCCTGGAGCCTTGCCGCAGCCGACCGCGAACGCGCGCACGAGGAACCGCTGCGGCGAGCGTGGCTGCTGGCATGCCTGGTTCCCGGCCCACCGCCGGTCAGCATCGACG
The DNA here is from genome assembly GCF_049841795.1 of Micromonospora sp. DT31. NCBI lineage: Bacteria > Bacillati > Actinomycetota > Actinomycetes > Micromonosporales > Micromonosporaceae > Micromonospora > Micromonospora sp. DT31. The sequence goes on from NZ_JBNCKZ010000010.1 coordinate 94,005, forward strand.
ACGACCGGTTCAGCTATGCCGTTCGCGACCTGGCCCGACGGCCGCTCGTCGCGGAGGCGCTGGCCGCGATACCCGAGTCCCTACCCGTCCTTCCCGGCGCTGAACGGTCCCGGCCTGCTGATGCGGACCGGCCGCCCGCGCGTCTGCGCGAGGCCCTGCTGGCGGACGGCACTGTCGGCCTGGAGGTCGGCCTCGCGGAGTTCACGCCGGACGGCGCACCCGACCTCGGCTCGGAGGGCCGCCTCGTCCCGACGTGGCATCTGTCCTGGCCCGAGGAGTCGACGTGGACGCACGGCGTGGACTGGAACGACTTCGACGCCTGGGTCGGCGGGATCCTGGAGGCCGAGGCCGGCGTCCGCTATGCCGAGGCCTGTGACATCGGCTGGTTCCGGCTCGGGCTCGACAGCCCTCGGCCCGCCGATGAGGTCCTCGCACTGTTTCTGAGGGCCGTTCTCGCCGCCTACCGCCGTGAAGCGAACGTGCTCGGCGTCGATTGTCCGTAGCTGCCACGGGCTGTCCGCGTCAAAGATCGGCAGAGCGGCCTCAGGCGGGGTGCGGCGAGCGCGGGTGGGGTGCGGCGACGCGGGGCGTCCGGAGGGTACGGCCGAAGCCGTACATCAGTGAGAGAGAGGTGGACGCCGCGCGTCGCCGCGGACCGGGCGTTGCCGAGCGCCCGGCACCGGCCCGTCGGGTCGGGCCTGGTCACGGCTTCAAGGATGCCCCCGGCGGGACCTGGGGACAACGCAATTACCGGGACACGTATTGACCACCTTGATCGGCCGGGAGGAGACTGCGAGCACTCGTACGAGGTCCTCCTCGAGGAGGTGTGCAGTGGCCACCACGCCCGCGCCGACCGCCGAGCAGCCGATGGACGACGACGCCCGACGACTCGCCGAACTCGGCTACAAGCAGGAGCTGCGTCGCAAGTGGAGCGGCTTCTCCAACTTCGCCATCTCGTTCTCCATCATCTCGATCCTGGCCGGCTGCTTCACCACGTTCGGCCAGGCGTGGAACAACGGCGGCCCGGTGGCGGTGTCCTGGGGCTGGCCGCTGATCTCGCTGTTCATCCTGATCATCGGGTTCTGCCTGGCCGAGCTGGTGTCGGCATACCCGACGGCGGGCGGGATCTACTGGTGGGCGGCGACCATGGGCCGGCCGGTGCACGGCTGGTTCACCGGCTGGCTCAACCTGATCGGGCTGGTCGCGGTGACCGCCTCGGTCGACTACGGCTGCGCCACCTTCCTCAACCTGACGCTGTCCGCGCTCGTCGACGGCTGGGCCGGCACCGGGCACCAGACGTTCGGCCTGTTCGTGGTGATCCTCGCCCTGCACGGTCTGATCAACATCTACGGCCACCGCGTCATCGACGTACTCCAGAACGTCTCGGTGTGGTGGCACGTGGCCGGCGCGGCCGTCGTGGTGCTGATCCTGGTCCTGGTCCCGGACGACCACCAGAGCTTCCGGTTCGTCTTCACCGAACGGTTCAACAACTCCGGCTTCGGTGACGGTGACACCGGCGGGTTGGCGTTCTGGTTCTACGTGCTGCCGCTGGGTTTCCTGCTCACGCAGTACACGATCACCGGCTTCGACGCCTGCGCGCACGTCTCGGAGGAGACCCGGGGCGCGTCCAAGGCCGCCGCGCAGGGGCTGTGGCGGTCGATCTTCTATTCGGCGGTCGGCGGCTGGATCCTGCTGCTGGCGTTCCTGTTCGCGGCCACCGACGTGGACGCGATAAACGAGGCGGGCGGCTTCTCCGGGGCGATCTTCGAGACCGCGCTGACGCCGTTCTTCTTCAAGGCCGTCATCATCATCTCCACCATCGGGCAGTTCTTCTGCGGGATGAGCTGTGTGACCTCGATGTCGCGGATGGCGTACGCGTTCAGCCGCGACCGGGCGGTCCCCGGCTGGCGGCTGTGGTCCCGGGTGGACCGTAACGGCACCCCGGTCAACGCGATCATCGGGGCCACGCTGGCCGGGCTGGTGCTCACCCTGCCGGCGCTCTACCAGCGCGGCGGCATCCCGGTCGCGTTCTACGCGGTGGTGTCGGTGGCGGTGATCGGGCTCTACCTGTCCTTCATCATCCCGATCTTCCTGCGGCTGCGGATGGGCGACCGGTTCACCCCGGGGCCGTGGACGCTGGGCCGTCGCTACCGGCTGCTCGGCTGGATCGCGGTGGTGGAGATCGCCGTCATCGCGGTCTACTTCGTGCTGCCCATCGTCCCGGCGGGTGTGCCGGGCAACCCCGACTTCAGTTGGACGGCGGTGAACTACGCGCCGCTCGCCGTCGGCGGCGTGCTGCTCGGCGTGGCGATCTGGTGGTACGCCTCGGCCCGCACGTGGTTCACCGGCCCGCGCCGCACGGTCGACCAGTCCGAGTCCGAGTCCGAGTCCGTCGAGCCGTCCTGACGTGTCGGTGGGTCCTGCCATGATCACCGGCATGGAGAACGGGATTGTGGTTCGCGCGTTGTGGGATCGGGTGCAGGCTCGCGACTGGGCCGGGGTGGGCGCGTTGCTGGCCGACGACGTGGTGGTGGAGTGGCCGGTGAGCGCCGAGCGGATCGTGGGCCGCGACAACTACGTGGCGGTCAACGCCGAATATCCGGACGGCTGGTCCATCCGCGTGCTGCGGGTCGTGGTGGCCGGGGAGGCGGTGGTCTCCGAGGTGGAGGTGCCGCACGAGACGATGGGCGTGTTCCGGGTGGCGTCGTTCTGGACCGTGCGTGACGGGAAGATCGTCGACGGCCGTGAATACTGGACGAGCCTCGGCGCGGACCCGTCCCCGCCGTGGCGGTCCGCCTACGTCCAGCCGATGTGACGCCACGGCGTCCGGTCAGCGGGCGGCTCCGACCGGCGCGCCGGTCCGACGACCCATGTGCCCCGCACGGTTTCGCGGCCGGCCTCCACGGGGCATTGACGGTGGTCCGGTTTGCCAGTAGACCTTGGTGATGGAGGCCCCCCGATGAAACGAACGCCGCTCACGCTGGAACAGCTGCGCGTCGCGGTCAACGAGGGTGAGATCGACACGGTGGTGCTCGCCCTCACCGACATGCAGGGTCGCCTCCAGGGCAAGCGTTTCCACGCGCCCTACTTCCTCGACCAGGTCGTCGACAACGGCAGTGAGGGCTGCAACTACCTGCTCGCCGTCGACGTGGACATGAACACCGTCGACGGCTATGCGATGTCGAGCTGGGAGCGCGGCTACGGCGACTTCGCCATGCGCCCCGACCTGGACACGCTGCGCCGGACGCCGTGGCAGCCCGGGTCGGCGCTGCTGCTGGCCGACCTGGAGTGGCTGGACGGCTCCGGGCCGGTGGTCGCCTCGCCCCGGCAGATCCTGCGCCGGCAGCTCGACCGGCTCGCCGCGCACGGGCTGACCGCGTACGCGGGCACGGAGCTGGAGTTCGTGCTCTACCGCGACTCGTACGAGCAGGCCTGGTCGCGTGGCTACCGGGACCTGACCCCGGCAAACCAGTACAACGTGGACTACTCGCTGCTCGGCACCGCACGGGTGGAGCCGCTGCTGCGCCGCATCCGCACCGAGATGGCCGGTGCCGGGCTCACCCCGGAGAGCGCGAAGGGCGAGTGCAACCTCGGCCAACACGAGATCGCCTTCCGCTACGACGAGGCGGTGCGGTGCGCCGACCACCACGTCATCTACAAGAACGGGACCAAGGAGATCGCCGCCCAGGAGGGCATGGCGATCACGTTCATGGCCAAGCCGAACGAGCGGGAGGGCAACTCCTGCCACATCCACTTCTCGCTGCGCGACGCCTCCGGCTCGTCGGCGATGCTCGGCGACGGGCCGGCGCACCTGAGCGTGACCGGGCAGCGGGTGCTGGCCGGGCTGCTGGCCACCATGCGCGAGTTCAGCCTGTTCTTCGCGCCGAACATCAACTCCTACAAGCGTTACCAACCCGGCTCGTTCGCGCCGACCGCGTTGCGGTGGGGCACCGACAACCGCACCTGCGCGCTGCGGCTGGTCGGGCACGGGCAGGGGATGCGGGTGGAGAACCGGGTGCCGGGGGCGGACGTCAACCCGTACCTGGCGATCGCCGCGCTGGTGGCCGGGGCGGTGCACGGCATCGAGAACGAGCTGGAGTTGGCGGACGAGTGCACCGGCAGCGCGTACGACGACCCGCAGGCCGAGCGGGTTCCGACGACGCTGCGTGAGGCGCTCGACCTCTGGCAGGGCTCCGGTGTCGCCCCCGAGGCGTTCGGCGACGAGGTGGTCGCCCACTACGCCAACCAGGCCCGGGTCGAGCTGACGGCCTTCGACGCCGCGGTGACGGACTGGGAGCTGACCCGTGGTTTCGAGCGCCTCTGACGCTCGGCGCGACGCAACCCTCGGGGCGGGGGACGGGAAGGGAGACGCGCGTGGGTGAGGTGATCTCGCCGGTCGACGGGCGGGGGATCGGCGTCGTGGCGGGCTGCTCGGCGGCGGACGTGGACGCCGCCGTCGAGCGGGCGGACGCGGCGTTCCGGACCTGGCGGGACGTGGCGCCGGGGGACCGGGCGCGGCTGCTGCGCCGGTTCGCCGCCGAGGTCGACACGCACCTGGAGGAGCTGGCGCAGCTGGAGGTGCGCAACGCCGGGCACACCATCGGCAACGCGCGTTGGGAGGCGGGCAACGTCCGGGACGTGCTCGACTACTACGCGGGCGCGCCGGAACGGCTCACCGGGCGGCAGATCCCGGTGCCCGGCGGCCTGGACGTCACGTTCCACGAACCGCTGGGCGTGGTCGGGGTGATCGTGCCGTGGAACTTCCCGATGCCGATCGCCGGCTGGGGGTTCGCCCCGGCGCTCGCCGCCGGCAACACGGTGGTGCTCAAACCGGCCGAGCTGACCCCGCTGACCGCGCTGCGCCTGGCGGAGTTGGCGCGCGACGCCGGCCTGCCGGAGGGCGTGTTCACCGTGCTGCCCGGCCGCGGCGACGTGGTCGGCGAACGGTTCGTCACCCACCCGGCGGTCCGCAAGGTCTGCTTCACCGGCTCCACCGAGGTCGGCACCCGGATCATGGCCGGCTGCGCGGCCCAGGTGAAACGGGTGACGCTGGAGCTGGGCGGCAAGTCGGCGAACATCGTCTTCGCCGACGCCGACCTGGACCGGGCGGCGGCCACCGCGCCGTACGCGGTCTTCGACAACGCCGGCCAGGACTGCTGCGCCCGCTCCCGCGTCCTGGTCCAACGCCGGGTGTACGACCGCTTCCTGGAACTGCTCGAACCGGCCGTGCGGGCGTTGCGGGTGGAGGACCCCGCCCGGGAGACCGCCGAGATGGGCCCCCTGATCTCCGCCGCGCACCGCGACCGGGTCGCCGGGTACGTCGACGGCGCGGACGTGGCCTTCACCGGCTCCCGCCCGGACGGCCCCGGTTTCTGGTACGCCCCGACGGTGCTGCTCGCCGACTCCCCGGCGGACCGGCACTGGCGGGAGGAGGTGTTCGGCCCGGTCGTCTCGGTGTTGCCGTTCGACGACGAGGCGGACGCGGTCCGGCTGGCCAACGACACCGAGTACGGCCTGTCCGGCTCGATCTGGACCCGGGACGTGGGGCGGGCGGTGCGGGTGGCCCGGGCGGTCGAGGCGGGCAACCTGAGCGTCAACTCGCACTCCTCGGTGCGGTACTGGACCCCGTTCGGCGGGATGAAACGTTCCGGCCTGGGCCGGGAGTTGGGTCCGGACGCGCTGCACGCCTTCACCGACGTCAAGAACGTGTTCATCGGCACCGAGGAGTGATCGCAGTGCAGGGACGGCTTTCCGACCGGGTCGCCGTGGTGACCGGCGCGGGCAGTGGCATCGGGCTGGCGACCGTGCGGCGCTTCGCCGCCGAGGGGGCGCGGGTGGTGTGCGTCGACATCGACGCCGACGCCGGTGACCGGGCGGCGCGGGAGGTCGGCGGGGAGTTCGTCGCCGCCGACGTGGCCGACGAGGCGGCGGTCCGCGACCTGTTCGACGGGGTGGTGGCACGCCACGGCCGGGTCGACGTGTCGTTCCACAACGCCGGGATCTCGCCGCCGGACGACGACTCGATCCTGGAGACGGGGCTGGACGCCTGGGAGCGGGTGCTGCGGGTCAACACCACGAGCGTCTACCTGTGCTGCAAGCACGTCATCCCGCACATGCGCCGACAGGGCAAGGGCTCGATCATCAACACCGCCTCGTTCGTGGCGCTGATGGGGGCGGCCACGTCGCAGATCGCGTACACGGCGAGCAAGGGCGGGGTGCTGGCGATGACCCGGGAGTTGGGCGTGCAGTTCGCCCGCGAGGGCATCCGGGTCAACGCGCTGTGCCCCGGGCCGGTGGCCACCCCGCTGCTGCTGGAGTTGTTCGCCAAGGACCCGGAGCGGGCGGCCCGCCGGCTGGTGCACGTGCCGATGGGCCGGTTCGGCGACCCGACCGAGATCGCCGCCGCGGTGGCGTTCCTGGCCAGCGACGACGCCTCGTTCATGACGGCCGCGCAGTTCGTGGTGGACGGCGGCATCACCGGCGCCTACGTGACTCCCCTGTGAGCGCGAGGAGTGAGCCGGTTTTGCGAGCCCCGCAGTCGCGAACCGGAGTGGCACTGTGAGCGCGAGGAGTGAGCCGGTTTTGCGAGCCCCGCAGTCGCGAACCGGAGTGGCACTGTGAGCGCGAGGAGTGAGCCGGTTTTGCGAGCCCCGCAGTCGCGAACCGGAGTGGCACCGTGAGAAGGCCGGTCATCGGCATCACCGCGTACGTCGAGCCGGCCGGCTGGGCGGTGTGGCGGGACGTGCCGGCGACCCTGGTGCCGCACGCGTACGTCCGGTCGGTGACCGCGGCCGGCGGGCGGGCCGTGGTGCTGCCCCCGGACGACGTCGACGCCGACGTGCTGGGGCTGCTGGACGGGCTGGTGCTGGCCGGCGGGGCGGACCTCGGCCCGGAACGGTACGGCGAGCCGCCGGATCCGCGTACCGAGAGTCGGCCGGAGCGCGACGCCGGGGAGTTGACCCTGCTGACCGCCGCGCTCGCGGTCGACCTGCCGGTGCTTGGTGTGTGCCGGGGCATGCAGTTGCTGGCGGTGGCGTACGGCGGGCGGCTGCACCAGCACGTGCCGGACGTGGTCGGGCACGACGGGCACCGGCCGGCGCCGGGCGTGTACGGGTCGCATCCGGTGCGCTTCGCCGCAGGCAGTCTGGCCGGACGGGTGATGGCCGGGGTGGAGCGGGTCAACTCTTACCACCATCAGGCGGTGGCCGACCCCGGCGGCCTGGCGGTGACCGGCTGGGCCGACGACGGGGTGGTGGAGGCGGTGGAGGACCCGGCGCGCCGGTTCGTGCTCGGGGTGCAGTGGCATCCGGAGAACGACGACGATCCGCGGCCGGTCGCCGCGCTGGTGCGGGCGGCATGTAGTCAGGATCACACCGCCACGTGTGCCGACAGGTGACAGCGGCCTGGGGCCCGTCGGCGAACGGTGGATGATCGCCCGGGTCGCCCTGGCGCGCCGGTTACGCGAGGATGAGGTGGAGGTAACCAGCGTCGACGTGAGCGGGTGCGTTACGTTGCTCCTCCGCCCGGGTAGTAGGCGGGGACGGTCGGCGTAATGGCGCCGGCCGTCGTGGACATGGCCGGAGCGGGAGGCTGCATGGGCTCGGCCCAGGGGGGCGGGGGCGACGGCCGGTCGTCTCCGGCGGCAGCCGACGCGACGTCACTCCCACCGTTGTTGGCCGCGGCGTTCACCGCCGGCGGCGAGATGGGTGAGCGGCTGCGCGGCTTCGACTGGTCGACCACTCCGATCGGCACGCCGGACCGCTGGCCCACCGCGCTCTGCCACACGTTGAGCACGATGCTGGCGTCCCGCGCGCAGATCGTCGTCTTCTGGGGCGAGGAGCACCTGGCCTTCTACAACGACGCCTACCGGCCGACGATCGGCGCCAAGCACCCGGCGGTGATCGGGCAGTCCGCCCGGCTGCACTGGGCGGAGACCTGGGACGCGCTCGGCCCGCTGCTCGACGGGGTACGCGGCAGCGGCGTGCCCTACCGGGGGGAGAACCACCCCTTCGTGCTCAACCGGCACGGCTACCTGGAGGACGTCTACTTCGACGTCTCCTACGACCCGATCCGGGACGTCGACGGCACCGTCAGCGGCGTGTTCTGCTTCGTCAACGAGACCACCGGCCGGGTGTTGGGCGAGCGCCGGCTGCGTGCCCTGGCCGAGTTGGGCAACGAGCTGGGCGACGTGCCGAGCACCGTGGAGCTGGGCCGGGCCGTCGCCCGGGTCCTCGACGCCTACCGCGCCGACGTGCCGTTCAGCGCGATCTGGCTCTACGACGACGACGGGGCCCTGGTGCCGGCCGGCTGCACGGGGGTGGACCCGGCCACGGTGGCCGGCCCGCCGCCGGGGCTGCCCGAGGGCGGGCCGCTGACCGGGGCGCGCTGGATCGCCACCGCCGAGCTGCCCGGGGCGGTGCCGTCGGATGCCGCCGGTCGGGCGCTGCTGCTGCCGCTGTCCGCCACCAACGAGCCGGCCGGCGTGCTGCTGGTGGGCGTGTCCCGCCGGCTGACGTTCACCGACGACTACCGCGACTTCGTCGACCTGGTCGCGGCGCAGGTGTCCCGGGCGGCGGCCAAGCAGCGGGCGTACGAGCAGGAGCGCGCCCGCGCCGCCGAGCTGGCCGCGCTCGACCGCGCCAAGACCAACTTCTTCGCCAACGTGAGTCACGAGTTCCGCACCCCGCTCACCCTGGTCCTCGGGCCGCTGGAGGAAATGCTCGCCGACCGGGAGCTGCCGGAGCGCTACCTGGAGCGGCTGACCGTCACGCATCGCAACGCCCTGCGGTTACTGAAACTGGTCAACACGGTGCTCGACTTCTCCCGCCTGGAGTCCGGCCGGCTGGCGGCCCGCCACCAGCCCACCGACCTGTCCGACTACACCGCACGGCTGGCCAGCACGTTCCGATCCGCCACCGAGCGGGCCGGGTTGCGCCTGGTGGTGGACTGTCCGCCGCTGCCCGCGCCGGTCTACGTCGACCGGGACATGTGGGAGAAGATCGTGCTCAACCTGATCTCGAACGCGGTCAAGTTCACCTTCGACGGCGAGATCCGGGTGCGGGTGCGTGATGGTGACGGCGGCGCCGTGCTGGAGGTGAGCGACACGGGTGTCGGCATCGCGGCCGACGAGTTGCCGCAGGTCTTCGAGCGGTTCCACCGGGTGCCGGGGGCCCGCTCGCGTACCCACGAGGGCACCGGCATCGGCCTCGCGCTGGTCCGCGAGCTGGTCGAGATGCACGGCGGCACGGTGACCGCGCGCAGCGTCGTCGAGGGGGGCACCACCTTCGCCGTGACCGTGCCGTTCGGGTACGCCCACCTGCCCGCCGACCGGGTCGCCGCGCTCTCCCCGGTGCCGCTGACCGAGTCGGAGCAGGCCCGCCTCTACGTCGCCGAGACGGCGCTGTGGACCGACGAGGTGGCCCGCCCCACCGGGCTCCCGGAGGCGTCCGGCACGCCCGGCGGCGCCGGGCGCATCCTGCTCGCCGACGACAACGCGGACCTGCGGGAGCACGTCAGCCGGCTGCTCTCCCCGGCGTACGAGGTGGTGGCGGTGTCGGACGGCGCGGAGGCGCTGCGACTGGCCGCCGACACCCCCTTCGACCTGGTGCTGGCCGACGTGATGATGCCGCAGCTGGACGGCTTCGGGTTGGTCGCCGCGCTGCGCGCCGACCCGGTGACGCGGCACGTGCCGATCGTGCTGCTCTCCGCCCGCGCGGGCGCGGCCGAGGAGGTGGAGGGCCTGTCCGCCGGGGCGGACGACTACCTGACCAAGCCCTTCTCCAGTCAGGAACTCGTGGCCCGGGTCCGGGCCAACGTGGAGCTGGGTCAGTTGCGTGGGCAGATCATCCGCCGGCTGCGGACGCTCGCCGACGCCGCCGTGGCGATCAACACGGCCCGGTCCACCGCCGAGGTGGTGCGGGTGGCCGCCGAGCACGCGCTGCGCCTCGCCGAGGCCGGCCGGGTCCTGGTCACCACGGCCGGGGCCCGCCACGAGGAGGACGCCGGCGGTGACCTGCCCGCCGAGCCGTCCGCGGTGCTGCCGCTCACCGGCACCACAGGCGAGCAGCTCGGCGAGTTGCGGGTGTGGCGTCGCGAGGACGGCGGCGCCGAACAGGCGGCCCTGACCGAGTTGGCGCGGCTGGTCGGCGTGCGGCTGGAGAACGCCCGGCTGTACGAGGCCGAGCAGCGGATCGCCACCACGCTCCAGCACAGCCTGCTGCCGCGTACCCTGCCGCAGTTGCCCGGCGCGGTGGTGGCCAGCCGCTACCTGCCCGGCAGCGCCGAGGTGGAGGTCGGCGGCGACTGGTACGACGTGATGGGCACGAGCGACGACGATCTGGTGCTGGTCATCGGCGACGTGGTCGGCAAGGGTGTGCGGGCCGCCGCGGCGATGGGTCAGCTCCGCAACGCGCTGCGGGCGTACGTCCTGGAGGGCTACGACCCCGGCGAGTCGCTGACCCGGCTGAACCGGCTGGTCCATTCCGTCGGCAGTGGTTCCTTCGCCACCGTGGTCTGCCTCGGCTTCTCCCCGCGCACCGGCCGTATCCGGTACGCCAGCGCGGGTCACCCGTCACCGCTGCTGATCCGAGGAGACGATGTGGCGTTCCTGCACGATCGGGCCCTCGGACCGCCGATCGGGGCCATCCCGGGCGCCGGCTACCCGACCGCCGAGGGTGCACTGAGCCCCGGCGGCCGGCTGCTGCTCTACACCGACGGTCTGATCGAGGACCGGTCGGCGGGCATCGACGCCGGGCTCGGCCAGTTGCGGGCGGACGCGGCGGGCAGCCGCGGGCACGTCGCGGATCTGGTCGACGCCGTGATGGCCCGGGTCGCCGGCCGGTCCCGGCACGACGACGTGGCGGTGCTCGCGCTGGAGGCGGCCCAGCCGAACCGCTTCGCGTTGCGTCTGCCGGCCGATCCGACCCGGCTCAGCGTGTTGCGTAAGCGGCTGGAGGCCTTTCTCGTCGCCCACCAGGTAGGTGAGACCGACCTGTTCGACCTGACCGTGGCGATCTCCGAGGCGGCGGCGAACGCGATCGAGCACCCGGTCGACCCGGTCGACCCGACGATCGAGGTCGAGGTCACCATCGCCGACCGTACGGTGACCGCGACGGTCCGGGACAGCGGACGCTGGCGGGAGTCGAACGGGTCCAGTTTCCGGGGGCGTGGCCTGGCGTTGATCCAGGCGCTCGGGGAGATGAGCGTGAACCGCACCGCGGAGGGCACCGAGCTGACCCTGCGTCGCCGGCTGGTGGACCCGGACTGAGGCCGACCGGTCCGGGTTGCCGGCGGTAAAGCTTCGCAAATGGGGCAAGGCCAGTAGGATCGCCTCATGGACCGTGAGTCGTTTCGCGGCTCTCGGCGCAGCGACCGCGATCCCGTCGGTACGGCGTGGGCGGCGATGCGCCGCACCGGCCAAGCCACTGTCCGCCAGCGGCTGCTGCGACTGCGGTTGAGCGTGCTCGTGGCGGTGCAGTGCGGGGTGGCCGCCGCCCTGGCGTGGTGGGTCGCGAAGGATCTGATCAACAACCCGCAGCCGCTGTTCGCGCCCGCCGTCGCGGTCGGCACCATCGCCAGTTCGGTGAACCAGCGCTTCCGCCGCACGCTGCTGCTGATCGCCGGCGTGGCGGTCGGTATCACCCTGGGTGACCTGCTGGTCTCCTGGCTCGGGCAGGGGTACGTGCAGATCGGCGTCGTGGTGGCCGTCTCCATCCTCTTCGCCGTCTTCCTCAGCGGTGAGGGCTCGTTCATCACCCAGGTCGGCGGCAGCGCGATGGTGATCGCGGTCCTGTTCCCCGCCAGCAGCCACGTCGCGCTGCCCCGCTTCGTCGACGGCGTCGTCGGCGGGGCGGTGGGCGTCCTGGTCGCGGTCGTGGTGCTGCCCCTGAACCCGGTCTACCGCATCCGGCGGGCCGGCCGGCCCCTGCTCAACCAGACGGCCACCCAGCTGGAGCGGGTCGCCGACGCGGCCCGGCGGCGCGACGCCGACCTGGCCAAGCAGGTCCTCGACACGCTGCGCCACCTCGACACGTCGGACGTGGAGACCGCGATGTCGGCGGCTGTCGAGGTCGTGCAGATCTCGCCGCTGCGGTGGCACCACCGCAGCTCGGTGGAGGGCTGGCAGCGCGGTGCCCGGTTGATGATGCGGTCCCTGCTGCAGAACCGCGACGTGGCGCTGAACCTCGAACGGGCGATCCGGGCCGACGAGCCCGTTCCGCAGCCGCTCGCCGAGGCCGCGCAGTGTCTCGCCGACGCCGTGCGCTACGTCGGTACGGGCCGAGGGCTCTCCACAGGCGGGCCGACCCGTTCCCAGCGGGCCGCGATGTCGGCGCTGCGCCTGGCCCAGGCGGCGTTGAGCAGCGGCCTGCGCGTCAGCGGCATCAACGTGGCGAACGACGTCACCATCATCGCGGTGAACACGATCCGGGCCGGCGGGGTCAGCAAGCGCGACGCGGAGTCGTTGCGTCGCAGCCTCGCCCCGGACACCGCCGGGGAGCCGACGGACCGGCGCCACGAGCCGGAGCGCGGACATCGGGAACCCGATCCGCCCATGCCGCCGTCCCTCGGGGATTCCGGCTAGGGCGGGTGCCGCCGGGGTGGGGTCAGCGGCCGGCCAGCCAGTCCTGCTCGCCCAGGCCGGACACTTCCAGCACCCGCCGGACCTGCGCGGACGGCAGCACGGTCAACGTCGCCGGGAACCGCTGGGACAGCCGCACCACCGCGTGGATGGCGGCCGAGTCGAAAAAGGTGACCGCCCGCAGGTCGAGCGTGAGCGCCCGGGTGGGCTCGCGGAGCGCGGTCTGGAACATGGTGTCCGCGGTGGCCATGTCGACCTCGCCGGTGACCGCTACGTGTACCCGGTCGTCGTCGCCCTCCGCCGTCACGGAGAAGACGGGCGGTGCGCCCCCTTGATCCACGCAGCAACAATGGCACAGCGTTTGCGGCACGGCAACAACCTCCCAGGGCGTGGCTGTGGCGGGGAGCACACCGGCCTGCGGCGATAGGCTGAGCGCATGACCGTCCGTGCGCCGCTGACCCCCGGCACGCTCTCCCCGTGGCGAGCGGTCCCCGCCCACATCCCGCGCCCGGAGTACGTGGGCAAGAAGCAGCCCCGACAGTGGCGCGGCTCGCACGTGCAGACACCGGAGACCATCGAGAAGATGCGGGTGGCCAGCCGTCTCGCCGCGCAGGCCACCCAGCTCGCCGGTGAGCACTGCAAGCCTGGTGTGACCACGGACGAGATCGACCGGGTGGTGCACGAGTTCCTCTGCGACCACGGCGCCTACCCGTCGACGCTGGGCTACCGGGGCTTCCCCAAGTCCTGCTGCACCAGCATCAACGAGGTGATCTGCCACGGCATCCCCGACTCCACAGTGCTCGCCGCCGGCGACATCATCAACGTCGACGTCACCGCGTACCTGAACGGCGTGCACGGCGACACCGACGCCACCTTCTGCGTGGGCGAGGTGAGCGAGGAGGCCCGCCTGCTGGTCGAGCGGACCCACACGGCGATGATGCGGGGCATCAAGGCGATCGTCCCGGGCCGGCAGATCAACGTCATCGGCCGGGTCATCGAGTCGTACGCCAAGCGGTTCGGCTACGGCGTGGTGCGCGACTTCACCGGCCACGGCATCGGCGAGGCGTTCCACAGTGGCCTGTACGTGCCGCACTACGACAGCCCGCGCCCCACCGACGTGATGGAGCCCGGGATGACGTTCACGGTCGAGCCGATGATCACCCTGGGCACCTACCAGTACGACATGTGGGACGACGGCTGGACGGTGGTCACCAAGGACCGCCGCTGGACGGCGCAGTTCGAGCACACCGTGCTGGTGACCGACGACGGCTACGAGATCCTGACGCTGCCGTGACCGACACCCCGGCGGCGCTGCGGGAGGCGCACCACGCGGACGTGTCCGGCGGCTGGCTGCGGCCGGCGGTCTTCGGCGCGATGGACGGGCTGGTCACCAACATCGCGCTGATCGCCGGCGTGGGCGGCGGCGGGGTGTCCCCGCGCAACGTGGTGCTCACCGGCACGGCCGGCCTGGTGGCCGGCGCCATCTCGATGGGCCTCGGCGAGTACACAAGCGTCCGGTCGGCAAACGAGCAGGTCGCCGCGGAGGTGGCCAAGGAACGGCGCGAGCTGGAACGCCACCCGGAGGCCGAGGCCCGCGAGCTGGCCGACGCGTGGGTGGCCCGCGGGCTGCCCCGTGACCTGGCGACCCAGGTCGCCGAGGCGGTGCGCGCCAACCCGGAGGAGGCGCTGCGGGTGCACGTGCGGGAGGAGTTGGGCGTCGACCCCGACGACCAGCCCAGCCCGTGGGCGGCCGCCATCTCCTCGTTCGTCTGCTTCTCGGTCGGCGCGTTGGTGCCGCTGCTGCCGTACCTGCTCGGATTCACCAGCCTGTGGCTGGCGCTCGCCGTGGGCGGGGTGGGCCTGTTCCTCGCCGGGGTGATCGTGGCCCGGTTCACCCGCCGCGCCTGGTGGAGCAGCGGCCTGCGGCAACTGCTGCTCGGCGCGCTGGCGGCCGGCGCCACCTACCTGATCGGCGCGCTGATCGGTGTCGGCGGCATCGGCTGACCGTCGGCCGTCGAGGCGTGCGCCGCGGTGACTCAGGTGCCCCGGTCGCCGTTCGGGGCCAGCCGGAACACCCGGATCTCGCGCCCGCCGGCCCGCTCGACGTACGTGCGGTAGGCCGGCCACTCCTCGACCAGGCGGCGGAACAGCCGCTCCCGTTCCTCGCCGGTGACCTGCGCGGCGTTGACCGGGATCCGGCGTCCCTTCACGTCCACCTCGGCGTCCGGGTGGGCCATCAGGTTGAACGTCCAGGAGGGCTGCTGCTTCTGCCCCCAGTTGGAGCCGATCACCACGTAGGCGTCGCCGTCGGGGACGTAGACCAGCGGATTGCTGCGGGGCTTGCCGGACCGGCGACCGGTGGAGGTGAGCACCAGCGTGGGCACCAGCCCGAAGGCGACCACCCGGCCCTTCGTCAACCGGCCGACGAGCCGGTCGGCGGGGACGAGCAGGCGCATGGCGGCGCCGAACCACTGTTGGTGACCGAGGCGGCGGGTGAGGGATCCCAGGGCGGACATCCGCCAAGTGTGCCGCCCGTGCCGCGTCCCGTCACCCGCCGGACGGCCAGTCGACCGCAGGTCGCCCGCCCCGGGTCAGTCGAGCCGGCGCTCGACCGGCAGGCGGGAGCGGGTGAGCAGGGCCGCGCCGCCCATCGCCACCAGGGGCACCACCACCAGCACGACGAGCGTCAGGCCGGGCACGGTCACCGGGTACGGCGGCTGCACCGGCCAGGACTGCGCGTACCGCTGGTTGAGCGAGGCGAGGATGACCACCGCGGAGCCGAGCCCGGCGGCGATGCCGAGCACCGAGCCGAGCACCGCGATGACCCCCGCCTGCGAGAGTGACAGCAGTCGGCGCACCCGGGGGTCGGCGCCGACCGCGGCGAGGGTGGACATGTCCCGGCGGCCCTCGGCGGCGGCGAGGCCGGTGGCGACCGCGGCGGCGCCCAGCGTGATCACCGCCGAGGCGGCGGCCAGCAGGATCAGTAGCGGGCGCTGGTCCGACGGCGGTGCGGCGCTGGCCGTCCGCACCGTCAGCGGCCCGATCTCGTGCAGCTCGTCGGTGAGCAGTTCACCCTGCCGGTCGGTGGGTGTGCCCGGGTTGTCCACCAGGTAGCCCAACGGCACCGGCGCCAGGCCGAGCGCGTCGGCGGCGGCGGGGGAGAGGACCAGTCGGTCCACCGCGAGGCCGCCGCGCAGGACGTGGCCGGGCAGCAGCCGCGTCCGGCTCGGGATGCCGGAGCCGTCGTTGATCTCCACCCGGACGTGCCCGTCGACCATCTCCCGGGGGTCGGTGACGACCACGCCGCCTGCGGCGAGCGTCCGACGTGCGGCGGCCAGTTCGTCGGCGGGGGCGCCGGTGAGCGCCGGCAGAGCGCTGCCGTCGTCGACGAGTGTCGGCACGGAGACGTCGACCGGGTTCCGGAACGGGCGCACGCAGCGGGGGTCCTGCCGGGCCGAGACGGGACCGGTGTCGAACAGGTCGTACGGGCAGCGCTCCTCGGGCGGGCGCACCGCGACCGGGGCGCAGGATTCGTCCGGGCCGGCGGGGCGGGCGCAGTCGGGCGTGGCGACCGCCGCCACGGTCGCGCCCGGCAGCACCGCGCGCACCCGCTCGGCGACCACCTCCGCCGCCGGCAGGCCCTTGCCGGCCGGGCCGGCGTCCAGCAGCAGCATGTTCCCCGGCGGCAGCCCTGGCTGCCACATCGCGCGGGCGCGGGCGTCGTCGCTCGCCACGTAGACGCCGATCGCGACGCTGCCGGCGACCGCGGCCATGACCGCGGAGATGGCCGGTGCCGTGGCGGACCGGTTGCGGCTGGCGTCGCGCAACGCCAGCCGGGGTGTCAGCGGCAGCAGCCGTCCGGTCCGGGCCAGCCCGGCCACGAGCGTCGGCGTGCAGAACACCAGGCCGAGTTCGCCCAGGACGACGCCGGCCAGCACCCCGGTCGGCGAGGTGCGGTCGGCGGCGAACGCGGCGAGCGCGATGCCGGCCATAATGAGCAGCACCCCGAGTAGCGGCCAGCGTCGGCGCGGCCGGGCCGCCTCCCGCCTGCCGGCCAGTCCGGCCACCACGTCCTGCCGGGCCACCGTCCAGGCCGGCGTGAGGGCGGCCAGGACCCCGGCCAGCACGGCGGTGGCGGCGATCGCCGCCAGCGCGGCCGGGAAGACCCGGTACGCGCCGAAGCGCTCCTCGACCAGATACTGCTCGGCCAGCGGCCGGCCGGCGAACGCCGTGGCGATACCGAGCAGCACCCCGGCGGCGGCCCCGGCGGCGCCGAGCACCACCCCGTCGGCGAGGACGATCCGGCGCAGGTGCGCGGCGTCGCCACCGGCGACCGCGACGAGTGCGAGGTCCCGCCGACGGCGGCGCACGCCGACCGCGAAGGCCGGGCCGACCAGCAGCACCACCTCCAGCAGCCCCAGCCCGCCGACCAGCAGTCCGATGCCGGCCCCCTCGGCGTCGGGCATCGCCACGCCGTGCGGGAACACCTCCCGGCCGGGCAGCTGGTCACGGCTGGTGACCTGGATGCCCTGCTGGTTCAGCCGGTCGGCGAGCGCCGGTTCCAGTGGCCCGGGCAGGTCCACCAGCCAGCGCTGCTCGGCGCCGTCCCGCTCCGCGGCGGTCGCGGCCAGCGTCACGACCTCACCCAGGTTGTCCGGATACTCGATCACCCCGACCACCCGGTACGTGGAGCCGTCCACGCTGCGTACCGGCGCATCGATGCGGGTGCCCAGCTTTCGCAGCGCGGCCGGGCTGACGCCGATCTCGTCGGGGCGGGTGGGCGGCCGGCCCTCGCGTATGTTGGCCAGCGGCCGGACCAGCGGGTCGGTCAGGTCGAGGGCGCGCGCGTCGAAGGTGGTGGTGCGGCGGTCGATCCGCGCCTCGAACGGCATCCACCACCGGACCCGGGTGAGCCGGCTGCCGGCCGGCAGCAGCGGGCGCAGATCCTCGGCGGTGGCCGGACGGGTCCGGGGGATGTCGTTGCCGCCGGCCGGCCAGGCCCCCTCACCCCAGGCGTCCTGCGTCACCGGCGCGAGGCTGTTCCAGCGCAGCTCGATGTCGGCGCCGCCGAGCCGGCGTTCGACGCGTTCCGCGGGGGACAGCCTGCCCATGTCGTAGCTGACCGCGACGAAGCTCAGGCCGAGCACCGGCAGCGCGATGAGCGCCAGCACGAGCAGGGTGCGTCGGCGGGACCGCCCGGCCTCCCGGCGGGCGATCCGCAGCGCGGTCCGCCACGACCCGTAGGCGGTGGCGAGGCGGCCGCCGCTCACCGCCCGCTGCCGCTGAGCAGGTGCTCGACGCCGACCAGCGGGGCGGTCGAGTCGACCATCACCCCGTCGCGCAGGAAGACCACCCGGTCGGCCCAGCCGGCGTGCCGGGCCTCGTGGGTGACCAGCACCCCGGCCGCGCCCTCGTCCACCCGGCGGCGCAGCAGGTGCAGCACCGCCTCGCCGGCCTGGGAGTCGAGCGCGCCGGTCGGCTCGTCGGCGAGGACCAGCCGCCGCTCGCCGACGAGCGCCCGGGCGATCGCCACCCGCTGCTGCTGGCCGCCGGACATCTGGTCGGGGAACCGGTCGGCCAGGTCGGCGACCTCCACCTCGCGCAGTGCGGCCATGGCCAGTTGGCGGGCCGCGCGCACCCCGGTGCCGTCCAGTTCCAGGGGCAGTGCCACGTTCTCCACCGCGGTGAGGCTGCTGAGCAGGTTGAGGTCCTGGAAGACGTACCCGATGCGGCGGCGGCGCAGTCGGGCCAGCTCGCGGGCCGACCGTCCGCCGAGCGCCTCGCCCTCGACCAGCACCTCGCCGCCGCTGGGCCGGTCCAGCCCGCCGGCCAGGGCCAGCAGGGTGGACTTGCCGGACCCGGAGGGACCCATCACCGCGATCAGCTCGCCGGCCCGCACGGTCAGGCTCACGCCACGCAGCGCGTGCACGGCGGCCGCACCGGCGCCGTGGGTCCGGCGCACGTCCCGCAGTTCCAGCACCGCGTCGGTGGGGTTCATCCGTGCCTCCCGTGCCGGGTCACCGGCGGGCCTCGTCGCCGGCCCGGTCCACCGCCTCGGGGTGCTCGACCGGCCGGGCCGGCGGCGGGCGGTGTCGAACCAGGCTCGTCTCGCAGTGGTCGAGCCATCGGACCTCGGCCTCGGCCTGGAAGATCATCGCGTCCAGCACCAGCCGCCAGGGCAGGTCCTCCGGCTTGTCGCTGGAGTATTTCAGGCGGGTGTACTCCTGCAGGGCCCGCATGGTGGCGGTGCGCTGGTTCTGCACCACCGCGCGTACGTCGACGCCCGGGGTGGTCAACGCCAGCGCCAACTTGATCGCCAACTCGTCGCGGGGGCGGTCGCCGCGGCTGATCGGGGTGGCGAACCACAGCGCCAGGTCCGCCCGCCCGGTGTCGGTGATCTCGTACGGCCGCTGCCCGCTCTCGTTCTCCGGCAGCGGGCGCACCAGCCCGTCGCGTTCCAGCCGGGCCAGCGTGGTGTAGACCTGTCCGATGTTCAGCGGCCAGGTGGACCCGGTGGACTCCTCGAACGCGGCACGCAGCTGGTAGCCGTACATCTGGCCGCGTTCGAGCAGCGCGAGGAGACCGTGGCGGATGGACATGGGGACGAGTATGCATACCTGGTATGCGCTGCGCAACCGCAGCGCTCCACCCGGTGACCGCTGCCACGGTCAGGCGGGGCGGCCCGGGAACGGCACGGTGACCGGGTTCGCCCCGGCCGTCCGCCGCCAGCGGGTGGCGCGCAACGCGCAGTCGGTGAGCGCGGCGAGCGCGGTGTTCCGGTCGGTTCCGGTGCTGTGCGGCAGCGCGGCCCGCCAGTGGCCGGCGGTGCGCTCCTCGATCTCCACCGCCAGTCGCAACGCGCTGGCCCGGTCGGTCACCGGGTAGGGCAGCGCATAACCGGCCCGGTCGGCCGGCACCTGCCCGGAGCCCTGCGCGAGTTGGACCAGCAACGCGTCACGCCGGGACCGGTGAGCCGCCTCGGCGGCGCGGGCGGCGGTGCGGGCCGCGTCGGTCAGGTGCACGCCGATCACCCCGTACGCCCAGACCGCCGCGTACTCGGCCGCGAGCACGTCGGCGAGCGCGTCGGCCGGGCCGCTGCTCGGGTTCACTTCAGTGCCTCCACGTGGGTGGCCCGGGCCGCGGCGATGGAGCCGAGCAGCGCGGCACGCTCGGCCGGTGCGGCGGCGCAGGCCTTCGCCGCGTTCGTCCGGCCCTGTTGCTCCACCCGGCGCAGCTCGGTCAGCACCGCGGCCGGTGCGGTGGCGGGCGGGGCGGTGGTCGGGTCGACGGTCGGTGTGCCGGAGGGCGCGGGCCGGCCGATGACCCGGCGCAACTCCTCGGCGTGCGCCCGGTGCGCGTCGGCGATCGGGGTCAACCGGCCGGCCAGCGTCGGCGCGGCGGTGGCCGCCGCCCGGTGGCGGGCCTCCAACGCCAGCGCCTCGGCCACCAGCGGCTCCAGCGCGTCCGGCGTCGGCGGTTCGTCGTCCCGATCGAGAAGGTCACACCCGGTCAACGGCGCGGTCGCGCCGCCGAGTGCCGCGAGCGCCCCGGCGCGCAGCAGCCGGCGCCGGGAATGCCCCGCTCTGGCCTGGTCGGATGGTGTTCTGCCGGTCCCCACCCGACAGAGTCAACACCATCGGCGCCCCCTCGTGGGGCAGGGTCGTCGGTGCGCCGCCGGGGCCGCCCACGACGGCAAGCGTTACGCTCTGCGCAGCCACCGGGCGCGGACGCCCCGGGGGCGTGCCGGCATGGCGGTCCGCCGCCCACGCCGGGAGTGGACGACACGGTCACCGACCGTGGCAACAGCAGGAGAGGTGCGCCCCATGACGCAGCGTGGCCGTACCACCCGGTCGTCGGGGCCCGCGGGGCGGCCTCGCCGGTCCGACGGCCCCGGCGGCGCAGACCGGGGCGGCGCACCCCGCGGCGATCTCGCCAACCGCCGTGCCCGGCTGCGCGAGGTGATCGACCCGGTGGTCGCCGCCGCCGGCTACGACCTGGAGGACCTTTCCGTCTCCCGGGCCGGGCGGCGACACGTGGTCCGCGTGGTCGTGGACGCCGACGGCGGGATCAACCTGGACGCCGTGGCGGACATCTCCCGGGCGGTCTCGGCGGCGCTGGACGCGGCCGAGGAGGCCGGCGGGGACATCGTGGCCGGCGAGTACCAGTTGGAGGTCAGCTCGCCAGGCGTGGACCGTCCGCTCACGCTGCCCCGGCACTGGCGACGTAACGCGGGCCGACTGGTCAAGGTCACCGTTCGCGGGGAGGCCGGCGACCGCCAGCTCACCGGCCGGATCACGGCCGCCGACGACGAGCGTGTGGTGCTGGAGACCGACGCCGGCCCCGCCGCACACCCGTATGCCGACCTCGGCCCCGGCCGCGTCCAGGTGGAGTTCAACCGCCTGGACGACCTGGCCGACGAGGACTTCGGTGACGACACCGACACCGACACCGAAACTGACGACGAAGATCTGGAGGACGAGGAGAGGTGAACATCGACCTCGCGGCGCTGCGCGCCCTGGAGCGCGAGCGGGAGATCCCGTTCGACACGATCCTCGCGGCGATCGAGACCGCGTTGCTGACCGCCTACCGGCACACCGACGGCGCCGAGCCGCACGCCCGGGTGGAGATCGACCGTAAGAGCGGGACCGCCTCGGTCTACGCGCAGGAGATGGACGCCGACGGCACGGTGGCCCGGGAGTGGGACGACACCCCCCACGACTTCGGGCGGATCGCCGCGATGACCGCCAAGCAGGTCATCCTCCAGCGGCTGCGGGAGGCCACCGACGAGGTGCACTTCGGCGAGTACGCCGGGCGCGACGGTGACCTGGTCACCGGCGTGGTGCAGGCCCACGAGGCCCGCCGGGAGAAGGGCATCATCACCGTCGACCTGGGCAAGCTGGAGGGCGTCCTGCCCCAGTCCGAGCAGGTCCCGGGTGAGGATCCGCAGCACGGCGAGCGGATCCGCTGCGTGGTGGTGCACGTGGCCAAGGGCATGCGCGGGCCGCAGATCACGTTGTCCCGGTCGCATCCGGCGCTGGTGAAGAAGTTGTTCGCGCTGGAGGTGCCGGAGATCGCCGACGGCACCGTGGAGATCGGTGCCATCGCGCGTGAGGCAGGTCACCGCACGAAGATCGCCGTGCGTTCGACGGTGCCCGGCGTCAACGCCAAGGGCGCCTGCATCGGGCCGATGGGGCAGCGGGTCCGGGCCGTGATGAGCGAGCTGCACGGCGAGAAGATCGACATCATCGACTGGTCGGACGATCCGGCCACCTTCGTCGGCAACGCGCTCTCGCCGGCCAAGGCCCTGCGGGTCGATGTGGTCGACCTGGCCACCCGCGCCGCCCGGGTCACCGTGCCGGACTTCCAGCTCTCCCTGGCGATCGGCCGGGAGGGGCAGAACGCCCGGCTCGCCGCCCGGTTGACCGGTTGGCGGATCGATATCCGGTCGGACGCGGAGACCGCCGGCCGGGGCGGATCTGATCACGTACCCGAGCCGGGCGGAGCGATCTCGGGCAGCTAGGGGTAGACTTTCTCAGTGGTACGACGCGCGCTACCGGAGCGCACCTGTGTGGGCTGCCGGAAACGAGCGCCGGCCAGCGAGTTGTTGCGGGTTGTCGCGGTCGATGACGAGGCTGGTCAGACCAGCCTTCGGCCGGATCCGGCCCGCAGACTGCCGGGTCGGGGAGCGAACATGCACCCTGATCCGGCCTGCTTCGCGCAGGCGGTGCGGCGCCGCGCCTTCGGGCGAGCTCTGCGCATCACCGCGGTCCCGGACCACGGCGCGCTCGCGGAGCACGTCGACGCGCAACCCCCGACGACCGGTCAACCCGACCGGTCGAGGGTCGCTAGCAAGGTAGGACGACCGACATGAGCACACGATGAAGTCGCAGAAATGACCAGGCTTCAAGTGCACGAGTGAGGTCGCTGCGGGTGCTGCCCGCACGACCTCGGAGTGAGGAGTGCAGTGGCAGGAAAGGCCCGCGTACACGAGCTTGCCAAAGAGCTCGGGGTCGAAAGCAAGACCGTTCTCGCCAAGCTCAAGGAGATGGGCGAGTTCGTGAAGTCCGCGTCCAGCACCGTCGAGGCGCCTGTCGCCCGACGGCTGCGTAACGCGTTCGTGGCGTCCGCCGGTTCCCCGGCGCCCGCCGCCCCGCCGGCAGCCGCTCCCAGCGGCCCGGCACCGACCCCGACGCCCAACCCGACCCCGGGCGCACCCCGGGTCTCGGCCAGGCCGATGCCGCCGCGGCGTCCGTCCGGCCCGACCCCTGGACCGAAGCCCAAGGGCCCGGTCCCCGGCCCGCCGCAGCCGGCGACCCCGGTCGCCAAGCCGGCGAGCGCGCACGACATCGAAGTGGCGGCCGCCGAGGCGCGCGCCGCCGCGCTGAAGGCTGAGCAGGAGGCCGCGGTCAAGGCCGCCCAGGCCGCCCGCCAGCAGCAGCGGGAGGCGCCCCGCCGGGAACCTCCGGCCGAGGGCGGTGCCCGTCCCGGTCCGCGTCCCGGCCCCAACGCCATGCCGCCGCGTCCGGGTTCCCCGGCCGCCGGTCGGCCCGGCGGTCCGGGTCAGGGCCAGGGCCCCGGTGCCCGTCCCGGCGGTCGTCCGCCGGCGCGCGGCGCCGGTAACAACCCGTTCGGTATCCAGGGCGGTCAGCAGCGGCCGCCGGCCGCCGGTGCGGCCGGTCCCCGGCCCAGCCCGGCCGGCATGCCGCCGCGGCCCAGCCCGGCGTCCATGCCGCCGCGGCCCAGCCCGGCGTCCATGCCGAGCCAGCGCCCGACCACCGGCCGCCCAGGCGGCCCCGGTGGCGGTCGTGGCGGCCCCGGTGGCGGCGCGGGTCGCCCCGGTGGTGGCGCCGGCGGTGGCGGTGGCTACCGCGGCGGTCCCGGTGGTGGCGCCGGCGGTGGCGGTGGCTACCGCGGTGGTCCCGGTGGTGGCGCCGGCGGTGGCGGTGGCTACCGCGGTGGTCCCGGTGGTGGCGGCGGCGCACCCGGCGGTGGTTTCCGCCCGGGTGGCCCGGTCGGCGGTGGCCGTCCGGGTGGTGGCGGTCGTGGCCGTGGCGGCGGCGCCGCGGGTGCCTTCGGGCGTCCGGGTGGCCGGCCGACCCGCGGTCGCAAGTCCAAGAAGCAGCGCAGACAGGAGTTCGACAACCTGTCGGCCCCGACCATGTCCTCGGGTGCCCCCCGCGGTCAGGGTCAGGTCGTCCGGTTGTCCCGTGGCGCCTCGCTGTCGGACTTCGCCGACCGGATCAACGCCAACCCGGGTTCGCTGGTCCAGGAGATGTTCAACCTGGGCGAGATGGTGACCGCGACCCAGTCGTGTTCCGACGAGACCCTGCAGCTGCTGGGTGAGCACCTCGGCTTCGACGTGCAGATCGTCAGCCCGGAGGACGAGGACCGTGAGCTGCTCGCGCAGTTCAACATCGACCTCGACGCCGCGGTCGCGGCCGACCGCCTGGTCAGCCGTGCGCCGGTGGTGACCGTCATGGGTCACGTCGACCACGGTAAGACCAAGCTGCTCGACGCGATCCGCAAGGCGAACGTGGTGGCCGGCGAGGCGGGTGGCATCACCCAGCACATCGGCGCCTATCAGGTCCACGTCCCGCACGAGGGCGTAGACCGCGCGGTGACGTTCATCGACACTCCGGGTCACGAGGCGTTCACCGCCATGCGTGCCCGTGGCGCCCAGGTCACGGACATCGTGATCCTGGTCGTGGCGGCGGACGACGGCGTGATGCCGCAGACCATCGAGGCGCTCAACCACGCCAAGGCGGCGGACGTGCCGATCGTGGTCGCGGTGAACAAGGTCGACAAGCCCGAGGCGAACCCGGACAAGGTCCGCCAGCAGCTGACCGAGTACGGCCTGGTCGCCGAGGAGTACGGCGGCGAGACCATGTTCGTCAACGTGGCGGCCAAGCCCGGTATCGGCATCGAGGAACTGCTCGAGGCCGTGCTGCTGACCGCCGACGCGTCGCTGGAGCTGACCGCTGCGATCGACGGGCCGGCGCAGGGTGTGGCCATCGAGGCGCACCTGGACAAGGGCCGTGGCGCGGTGGCGACCGTGCTGGTGCAGAAGGGCACCCTGCGGGCCGGCGACTCGATCGTCGCCGGTGGGGCGCACGGCCGGGTCCGGGCCATGCTGGACGAGAACGGCAAGCCGGTCGATTCGGCCGGTCCGGCGCGTCCGGTCATGGTGCTGGGTCTGACCACGGTGCCGGGTGCGGGTGACACCTTCCTGGCCGCCGCGGACGACCGGACCGTGCGGCAGATCGCCGAGCAGCGTCAGGCGCGGCGACGGGCGGCGTCCTTCGCCAACTCCCGTGGCCGGGCCACCCTCGAAACGCTCATGGAGCAGCTCAAGGAGGGCGAGAAGACCTCGCTCAACCTGGTGCTCAAGGGCGACGTCTCCGGTTCCGTGGAGGCGCTCGAGGACGCGCTGTTCAACCTGGACATCCCGGAGGAGGTCCAGCTTCGGATCATCCACCGGGGCGTGGGTGCGATCACCGAGAGCGACGTCATGCTCGCGAGCGCCTCGTCCGAGGCGGTCACGATCATCGGCTTCAACGTGCGGGCCTCCAACAAGGTCCGCGAGATGGCCGACCGCGAGGGTGTGGAGATCCGGTACTACGCCGTCATCTACCAGGCCATCGAGGAGATCGACGCCGCGCTCAAGGGTCTGCTCAAGCCGGAGTACGAGGAGGTCGAGCTGGGCACCGCGGAGATCCGCGACGTCTTCCGCTCGTCCAAGATCGGCAACATCTCCGGCTGTATCGTCCGGTCCGGCCTCATCCGCCGCAACGCCAAGGCGCGGCTGCTGCGGGACGGGGCGGTCGTGGCGGACAACCTCACGATCAGCTCCCTGAAGCGGTTCAAGGACGACGCCACCGAGGTCCGCGAGGGCTTCGAGTGTGGTCTGACGCTGAGCGGCTACAACAACGTCCAGGTCGGCGACGTCATCGAGACGTTCGAGATGCGGGAGAAGCCCCGCGCCTGAGCGATGTCACGTGTGTGACCGGTTGACGGCCGGGGCCTTCGGGCCCCGGCCGTCGCCGTCCGCGCGGGCTGCGACAATCTGCGACGTGATCGGGTACGCGCTGCTCCTCGCCCCCTCCGCCAACCGCGTCTACGCCGACGCGGCGCCCCGGCTGGCCCGCGCCGAACTGGCCGCGTTCGCCGGCTCGGGGGTGCTCGGCGTCGTACCGGCCGACGCGGGGACGACCCGGATCGCCGGGGTGGACTACCTCACGTTCACCGCCCCGGAACCCGGGCTCGGCGCCCGGGACCTGGCGCACCTGGCGAACCTGTCGGCGGCGTACGCCCTCTTCGAACGGGTCGGTGGCGACCTGCTCCGGCCGGTCGCGCTGAGCCCGCTGGCCCGCTACGACTCGGATCTGATCACCATCCCGAAGTACGCCGGCAAGACCAACGAACAGTTCACCCGTCTGCTGCTCAACGTCACAGTGCTCGCCTCCGCGGCCGCGCCGCGGATGCTCGACGGGCCGGTCGTGGTGCTGGACCCGCTCTGCGGCCGGGGCACCACGCTCAACCAGGCGCTCATGTACGGCTACGACGGCATCGGCGTCGAACGCGACAGTCAGGACGTGGAGGCGTACGCGGCGTTCCTGCGTACCTGGCTGCGCCGCAAGCGGCTCAAACACACCGCGGAGACCACGTCGGTGCGCCGGGACCGCAAGTTGGTCGCCCGCCGCTTCGAGGCCGTTGTGGCACCGTCACGGGACGAGCACCGGGCCGGCGCCACGCAGCGGGTCACGGTGCTGAACACCGACACCACCCGGGCCCGGGAGGCGTTGCGCGCCCGGTGCGCCGACGTGATCGTCACCGACGCCCCGTACGGGGTGGCGCACGGCAGCCGCACCGGGCAGGGCCTGTCCCGCAGCCCGCTGGAGCTGCTCACCGCCGCCGTACCGGTGTGGCGGGAACTGCTGCGTCCGGGCGGGGCGCTCGGCCTGTCCTGGAACACCCACGTCGCCCCGCGGGCGGCGGCCGGGGCGGTGCTCACCGGCGCCGGGCTGCGGGTCCTCGACGGGCCGGGCTGGGGTGATCTCGCCCACCGGGTCGACCAGGCCATCGAACGGGACGTGCTGGTGGCGGTCGCCCCATAACCGGATGCCGCGCGCCGGCCGTCGGCGTACCGTTGCTCG
Organism: Micromonospora sp. DT31; assembly: GCF_049841795.1. Classification (NCBI taxonomy): domain Bacteria; kingdom Bacillati; phylum Actinomycetota; class Actinomycetes; order Micromonosporales; family Micromonosporaceae; genus Micromonospora; species Micromonospora sp. DT31. Next base: position 120,735 of record NZ_JBNCKZ010000010.1, read on the forward strand.
CCGTGTATACCGGAACCGCGCTGTTCGACCTGTTGCTGCCGGGTGACTCCCGGTCCCTGAAGGCCAAGCGGTCCTACGTCCGCCCGATCGTCGCCGCGCTGCGCAAGTTCGAGGTCTCCGCCGCCGAGGTGGGGGCGCTCGACCTGCACGGCCGGGCGGAGATCGGGGTGGCCGTGGTGGCCGCCGAACCGGCCCACGTCCGTGAGGTGCTCGACTCGTGCGAGCGGGTGGTCGCCGCCCGCCCGGAGACCGAACTGCTGTCGGTACGCCGTCGCCTGCACGGGGAGGACGACTGACCGGTGCCGGCGCGTCGTGCGGCACACCGGCGGTGCCGCGCGGCGGCCGGTGCGGCGCGGGTAGTGTTCTTCAGCGTTGGGCGGTCGGGTCCGGCGGCGCCGGCGCGCCGTCTCCGGCCGGCGGTGCCGGTTCGCGTGTGGATCCGGCGCCGTGGTGGGCGCAGGGTGATCCTGGAGGTGGGGGGACATGACGGATCCGGCCAAGGTACGCCGGCACGCGGAGCGTGTCCGGGAACTGGTCGCGTCGGTGGTGCGGAGCCAGATCAAGGATCCCCGGCTCGGCATGATCACGATCACGGACGCCCGGATCACCGCCGATCTGCGGGACGCCACCGTCTTCTACACGGTGCTCGGTGACGCGACGGCCCAGGCGAGCACCGCGGCCGCGCTGGAGAGCGCCAACGGGATGCTGCGCAGCACCGTCGGCAAGGCCCTCGGGCTGCGACACTCGCCGACCCTGACGTTCGTCCTCGACGACGTGCAGGACCAGGTCAAGCACATCGACGATCTGCTCGCGGCGGCCCGCAACGCCGACGCGGAGGTGCAGCGGCTGGCCGCGCAGGCCGCGTACGCAGGCGAGGCCCAGCCGTACCGCGTCGACGAGGACGACGAGGACGAGGACTCCCCGGCCGACGGCGGCTCGGACACCGACGAGGAGCCGCGCGGCGGCGACCGGCCGTGAGCGCGGTCGCCGCGGGTCCCACCGAGGCCCAGTGGGCGGCGGCCGTCGCGGCGGTACGCGACCTGCCGCCCGACGCTCGGGTGCTGATGATCTGCCACGTGAATCCGGACGGGGACGCGCTGGGCAGCATGCTCGGTTTCGGGCTGGGTCTGCGCCGGCTCGGCGTGCGCCGGCTCCAGGCCACCTTTCCCGGCCCGCCGGTGGTGCCCGAGCCGCTGGCCTGGTTGCCCGGGATGGACCTGCTGGTGCCACCGGATGACGCGTACCCCGATCCGGAGCTGGTGATCTGTTTCGACGCGGCGAGCGCGTCCCGGCTCGGGGAGCTGGCCGACCGGCTGGACCGGGCGGGCAGGTCGCTGATGCTCGACCATCACGCCTCCAACGTCGGCTTCGCCGACGTCAACCTGGTCGACCCGCACGCCGCTGCCACCTCCGTGGTCGCGTTGCGCCTGCTGGACCGCCTCGGCGTGCCGTTGGACGCGTCGATCGCCGCCGGCCTGTACGTGGCGTTGACCACGGACACCGGCTCGTTCCGCTTCGAGGCGACCACCCCGGCCGTGCACGAGACGGCGGCCCGCCTGCTGGCCACCGGCCTGCGCCCGGGTGACATCTCCCGCCGGGTCTTCGACACCCGCCCGTTCGGCGCCGTCCGGCTCTTCGGCGAGGTGCTGGGCCGGGCCACGCTGGAGCCGGCGGCCGCCGCCGGCAACGGCCTCGTCTGGACGTACGCCACCTGGGCCGACCTGGCTCGCCACGACCAGCCGGCGTACGTGCTGGAGGCGCTCATCGACTCGGTGCGCTGCACCGCCGAGGCGGACGTGAGCTGCGTGGTGAAGCAGGCGGGTGAGGCCGAGTGGGCGGTCTCCCTGCGCAGCAAGGGCGCGGTCGACGTGAGCCGGGTAGCGGTGGCGCTGGGTGGTGGCGGGCACCGGTTCGCGGCCGGCTTCACCGGGCGGGGAGCCATCGACGAGGTGGTCGGTCAGATCCGCGCCGAACTCGCCACCGTCGCCGCGCCGGTGTGACCATCCGTTGCCGCCGCGTCCCGACGGGAAAAGCCCTGCCGGGCGATATGTCGGTTTGCCCGGTGCGCGGGTGGCCGCGAGTGTGAGCTGATCGGCGGCTTTTCCCAGGTTCCCGGCGCGCGGCGGCCTTTCCGCCGTGCGTGGCGCTGGGGACAATCAGGTGATGGATCACCCCCGTGAGCTCACCGTCGAGGCGCCCCGGGTCTGGGACCGCCCGGTCGTCTCCGTGCCGGTGCTGATCTGCCTGTCTCTGGTCGGCGGTCAACTGCCGTCCTTCTCGACCGCGGCCAACCTCTACATCCTGACCACCGGCGGCGGGTTGATCTGGGTCGGCCTGAGCAACCGGGTGCCCCGGCGCCCGGCGCCGCGCCGGCTGCACCGGGCGGCGCTGTGGTGGCTGCTGCCGGCGACGATCTTCGTGGTCTTCGAGGGGGCGACCTTCGTGCTCTCCATGGGCGACGAGTTCCCGACGCTGTCCCGGCTGGCCGATCCGCTGTTGGAGGAGCACCTGCTCCGTTCGACGGCCTGGTTAGCCTGGCTGGCCGCGTTCTGGGGGCTGGTGCGTCGATGATGCGCGCACTTGCCATCGGCGGTTTCCTGGCCGCGCTGCTGCTGTTCGCGGTCGTCGAGTGGGCCGCGCGCCGGGAGGGCTCCCGGATCCCGTCCCTGGCCGACGTCTGCGCCTTCGTGATGCGGTACGAGGTGGGGCCGGTGCCGGTCGGCCGGATCGGGTTGTTCGGTTTCTGGTGGTGGCTGGGCTGGCACTTCCTGGCCCGTTGACGGTCCCGCCCGAGGCGCCGGCGGACCCGGTCGGCCGGCCCGGCGTCGACGTCAGGTGTCCGCATGTCGGGAACCGCGAGCAACATCTGGAAAGTGAACGTTAATTTGGGTGTGGACCGGCGCTTTCGTGGTGCTGGTCACGGGCGGTGGTGCCACACCCGGCTTCGCCTCCCTCCAGGGTCAGACCGACCCGGGCTCACGCTGCCAGGCGAGCCGCTCCGGTGATCCCGGACCGCTGCCGGCGCTCAGCCGCCGACGACTCCGGTCGCGGCGCGACCCTCGTCGCGCCCGGCCCCGAGCGCCGGGCGCCCGTAGGGCCGCCGTGTCCGGTGGCCCGCACCCTGGAAGGACATCCCATGTCGAGCAAGCGCAAGCCGCGGACCGAGAACACCACCGACGAGGCGCGTGAGCAGATGCGTCGCGCGCTGCAGACCTCCATGGACACCCGGCAGTGATCCGGGCCGTCCGGCGGTGACGCCGGCCGGGGCGCGTGCCGCAGCGCCGGCACCACCCTGCGCCGGCACCGCCACGGGTGACCGGGCTCCGCACGGTGCGCCCGGCGGCGCTACCGTCGTCCGGTGCGTCGCATCCTGGTCGTCGGCGGCTCCGGCGCCGGCAAGAGCACCCTCGCCGGTGAGGTGGCCCGGCGGCTCGACCTGCCGCTGATCCACCTCGACCGGCACTACTGGCGCCCCGGCTGGTCCGCCCCCACGGCGGACGACTTCCGCGCCGAGGTGGCCGCGCTCGCCGCCGGCCCGGCCTGGGTCATGGACGGCAACTACGCCAGCACCCTCGATCTGCGGCTGCCCCGCGCCGACCTGCTGGTGCTCTGCGACACCCCCCGAACACGCTGTCTGGTCCGCGTCGTCCGCCGCCGGTGGGCGCACCGGGGCGCGCCCCGACCGGATCTGCCCGAGGGCTGCCCGGAGCGGCTCGATCTCGACTTCGTGTCTCTCGTCTGGCGTCACCCGCGTGCCTCCCGCCCACGGGTGTTGGCCGCGCACGCCACGTACACCCCGGCGCTGCCGGTGCGCCGGCTGCGGGGGTGGCGTGACACCGCCCGGTTCCTGGCCGAGCTCGGTAAGTAGTCGCTGCGTTTGCGTGCCTTACCGGGCGCGTGCCAGGATCGGCGGCGATGAGCACGACCGTCACCCCCACCGGCGCCGCCTCACCCCGGCGGATCGCCGCGCTCGCGCTGCCCGCCTTGGTGGTGCTGGCCGCCGAGCCGCTCTACATCCTGGTCGACACCGCCGTGGTGGGGCACCTCGGCCGGGTGCCGCTGGCCGCGCTCGCCGTCGGCGGCACGGTCATGACGCTCACCGCCTGGATCGGCACCGTCGTCGCGTACGGCACCACGGGACGGTCGGCCCGCCGCTTCGGGGCGGGGGACCGGGCCGCCGCCGTGGCCGAGGGCGTCCAGGCGTCCTGGCTCGCGCTGGCCACCGGGGTGCTGGTGGCGGTCGCTCTCGGCATCGGCGCGGGCGCGTTGGCGCGTACCCTCGTCGGCGGCCCCGGCGAGGTCGCCGACGCCGCCGCCGGATGGCTGCGGATCGCGGCGCTCGGCGCACCAGGCCTGCTGCTGGCCGCCGCCGGCAACGGCTGGCTGCGCGGCATCCAGGACACCCGCCGGCCGCTGCTGTTCGTGCTCGGCCCCAACCTGCTCTCCGCGCTGCTCTGCCCGCTGCTCGTCTATCCGGCCGGGCTCGGCCTGGTCGGCTCCGCGGTGGCGAACGCGGTGGCGCAGACGCTCTCCGGGGTCCTGTTCGCGGCGGCGCTGGTGCGGGAACGGGTCTCGCTGCGGCCCCGACCCCGGGTGATCGGGCAGCAGCTCGTGCTCAGCCGGGACCTGCTGGTGCGGGGCGTGGCGTTCCAGGCCAGCTTCCTGTCCGCGACCGCGGTCGCGGCCCGCTTCGGCGCCGCCGCGGTCGGCGCCCACCAGATCGCCCTGCAACTGTGGTTCTTCACCGTGCTGGTGCTCGACGCGCTGGCCATCGCCGCGCAGTCGCTCGTCGGCGCCGCGCTCGGCGCCGGTGACGCGGCCGGCGCCCGGTTCCTGGCCCGTCGCGTCGCGCTGCTCGGCGGGCTGTGCGGCGTGGCGTTCGCGGTGCTGATCGCCGCGGGCGCCGGCCTGGTGCCGTCCTGGTTCAGCTCCGATCCGCAGGTACGCGAGCAGGCCATGACCGCCTGGCCCTGGTTCGTCGCGCTCCAGCCGATCGGGGGCGTGGTGTTCGCCCTCGACGGGGTGCTGATCGGTGCCGGTGACGTGCGCTACCTGCGCAACCTCACCATCGTGGCCGCGTTCGGCGGGTTCCTGCCGGCGATCTGGCTGGCCTACGGGCTCGACCTCGGGCTGGGCGGCATCTGGGCGGGGCTGACGCTGTTCGTGGTGCTGCGGCTGGTCGGGCTGCTGCTGCGGATGCGCTCCGGGGCATGGGCGGTGGTCGGCGCGGTGCGCTGACGCCTGTCGGCGGGGTGGGTCAGCAGGTGTCCGGCAGGTCCACCGGCTTGTCCGGATCGAAGACGGCCTCCGGGTCCGGCCCGGCGGGCCCGCCGACCGCCGGCCCGCCGAGCGCGAGCAGCCCCTTGGTGAAGGCGGCACAGTCGATGTTGTAGGCGTACGAGTTCGACTTCTCGATCCAGAGCCCCCGGGACGCGCGGGTCACGTCGGAGGTGTGCCTGTTCGCCGGGCGGCAGGCCGACGGTGTGCTGGGGCGCCGCCGGCTCGCCCCAGCGCTGGAAGCCCTGGTAACCGACGCCTGCGACGAGCCCGAAGAAGCCGAGCACCAGCAGCGCGGCCACGGCGCCGAGCAGCTTGCCGGAGTGCGCGCCGAGTGCGATCCGTAGGCGCTCGGCGCGACCGGGCGGGATCTGGCGCGCGGGCTCGCGCAGCCACTCGGGCACCTGTCCCAGGGTGTCCTCCGACGGGCGGTCGGTGACGTGGTGGGCGGGCGTGGGACGGTGATCGGTCATCGGACTTCCCGGGCAGACGCAGCGATGGGGCGCGATCTTGACACCCGGCCGAAGCCGGGCGGTATCCCCCGCGGGGCCGAGCACCGCCGTCTGGCAGGCTTGGCGGTCGTGAGCGCAGACGGTCTGATCGTGGTCGACAAGCCCGGCGGCATGACGTCGCACGACGTGGTGGCGCGCATCCGGCGGCTGGCCCGCACCCGCCGGGTCGGGCACGGCGGCACGCTGGACCCGATGGCCACCGGTGTGCTGGTGATCGGGGTGGGACGGGCGACCCGGCTGCTCACCTACGTGATCGGGGCCGGCAAGGGCTACGCCGCGACGATTCGGCTTGGCCAGTCCACCGTCACCGACGACGCCGAGGGCGACGTGGTGGCGAGCGCGCCGACCGGCACGGTGACCGACGACGCGGTACGCGCCGCGCTGGCCGCGCTCACCGGCGAGATCGACCAGGTGCCGAGCGCGGTCAGCGCCATCAAGATCAACGGACAGCGGGCGTACAAGCGGGTCCGCGACGGGGAGGCGGTCGAGCTGCCCGCCCGTCGGGTGACCGTGTCCCGGCTGGACGTGCGGGCCGTCCGCCGGGACACCCCGGACGTGGTGGACGTGGACGTGGACGTGACCTGCTCCTCCGGGACGTACATCCGGGCGATCGCCCGGGACGCGGGCGCGGTGCTCGGGGTCGGTGGGCATCTCACCGCGCTGCGCCGTACCGCGGTCGGCGGCTTCACCCTGGCCGAGGCCGCGACGCTGGACCAGCTCGAACAGCGCGCGCCGGACGTGGTGACGCTGCCCCTCGACGCCGCCGCCGACCGGTTCTTCCCGCGCCGGGAGGTCACCGGCGACGAGGCCCGGGTGCTCTCCCACGGCGGGCCGCTGGCCCCGGCCGGGATCGCCGGACCGTACGCGGTGTTCGACCCGACGGGCGGGCTGATCGCTATCGTCAGCGAGCGGGACGGGCGGGCCCGCGCGGAGATCGTGCTGGCCCCGGCCTGACCGGGCGCCGACGGACAAGGGAGGTAGCGCATGCAGCGGTGGCGGGGGTACGAGGCGGCGCCCGGCGGCTGGGGGCGGTCCGTCGTCACCATCGGCGTCTTCGACGGCGTGCACAAGGGGCACCAGGCCACCATCGGCCACGCCGTGGCACGCGCCCGCGAGCTGGGCGTCGCGTCGGTGGTGGTGACGTTCGACCCGCACCCGGCCGAGGTGGTGCGCCCGGGCTCGCACCCGGCGGTGCTCACCGAGCCGGCCCGCAAGGCCGAGTTGATCGAGGCGCTCGGCGCGGACGTGCTCTGCGTGGTGCCGTTCACCGCCGAGTTCTCCCGGCTGCCGGCCGAGGCGTTCGTGCACGACGTGCTGGTCGCGCACCTGCACGCCGCGCTCGTGGTGGTCGGCGACAACTTCCGCTTCGGGCACCGGGCGGCCGGTGACGTGCCCCTGCTGGAGCGGCTCGGCCGCACCTTCGGCTTCGCCGTGGAGGACGCCCCGCTGGTGTCCGAGGCGGGCACGGTGTTCTCCTCCACCTACATCCGGTCCTGCGTCGACGCCGGGGACGTGCGGGCGGCGGCCGCGGCGCTGGGCCGACCGCACCGGCTCGAGGGCGTGGTGGTCCGGGGCGACCAGCGGGGGCGTGAGCTGGGCTACCCCACCGCGAACCTGCTCACCCACAGGTACGCGGCGGTGCCCGCCGACGGCGTGTACGCGGCCCGCATGGTGCGCCGCGACGGGGAGCCGTTGGCGGCGGCGGTGTCGATCGGCACCAACCCGACGTTCTCCGGCCGGGAGCGCCGGGTGGAGGCGTACGCGCTGGACTTCACCGGCGACCTGTACGGCGAGCGGCTGGCCCTGGACTTCGTGGCGCACCTGCGGGAACAGCGGACGTACGACGCGGTCGAGCCGTTGTTGGCGCAGATGGCCGAGGACGTGGAGCGCACCCGGCGGGCGGTGTCCTGACCACCTCGGCGACCTTGCCCGGCCGACCCGGCCGGAGGCTGGTAGTCTGGCGGAGACGTCGGCTGACCGACGGGGGCCTCGCGTGCCTGCACGACGCCGCGGGTGCGAGGAACCGGTCCGTTGCACCGGTCACCACGACCGCTCCGGACCTCATCGAATGACCCACGAAACAGGGAGAACATGGCGCTCGACCAGGAAGCAAAGGCCAAGATCCGCCAGGAGTACGCGACCGCGGAGGGCGACACCGGTTCGCCCGAGGTGCAGGTCGCGGTCCTGACCAAGCGGATCGCGGAGCTCACCGAGCACCTGAAGGTGCACAAGCACGACCACCACAGCCGCCGTGGGCTGCTGCTGCTGGTCGGCCGGCGCCGCCGGCTGCTCAACTACGTCCAGAAGAAGGACATCAGTCGTTACCGGTCGCTCATCGAGCGGCTCGGCCTGCGCCGATGACCTGACGGGGGAGTGGCCACTCGGCCGCTCCCCCGTTCCGGTACCACCGAAGAACCCGGCCGCGCGACACCCGAGAGGGAGCCGGTCAGCACCGGTCTCCGGTAGTGGCCCCCGGGAATCCCGGCATGATGCCGGCCATCCCGGGCGCTTCGATCGAAGACCGGCCGCCTGAGCAGTTCCCGTGTCGTCGGCCGACGACGCGAAGGAGCACCACAGCACATGACCGAGACCAGACTCGGCACCGAATCCCGCACCGCCGTGATCGACAACGGGGCCTTCGGCACCCGGGAGATCACCTTCTCCACCGGCCGGCTGGCCCGTCAGGCCGCCGGTTCCGTCGTCGCCCAACTGGGCGAGACGGTCGTCCTGTCCGCCACCACGGCCGGCAAGCAGCCCCGGGAGTCGTTCGACTTCTTCCCGCTGACCGTCGACGTCGAGGAGCGGATGTACGCCGCGGGCCGCATCCCCGGCTCGTTCTTCCGCCGTGAGGGTCGGCCCAGCGAGGACGCCATCCTCACCTGCCGGCTCATCGACCGGCCGCTGCGCCCGTCGTTCGTCAAGGGCCTGCGCAACGAGGTGCAGGTCGTCGAGACCATCCTCGCGCTCGACCCGCAGCACCCGTACGACGTGGTGGCGATCAACGCCGCCTCGATGTCGACCAAGCTCTCCGGCCTGCCGTTCTCCGGCCCGATCGGGGCGACCCGGGTCGCGCACGTCGACGGCCAGTGGGTCGCCTTCCCGACCCTGGAGGAGCTGGCCCGGGCCACCTTCGACATGGTCGTGGCCGGCCGCACCCTGGCCGACGGCGAGGTGGCCATCATGATGGTCGAGGCCGAGGCCACCCCGAACGCGGTGGCCCTGATCTCCGACGGCGCCACCGCGCCGACCGAGGAGATCGTGGCCAGCGGCCTGGAGGCCGCCAAGCCGGCCATCCGCGAGCTGTGCCGGGCGCAGAGCGAGCTGGCCGAGGTCGCCGCCAAGCCGGTCGCCGAGTTCCCGGTCTTCCTGGACTACTCCGACGACGCCTACGAGGCGGTGGCCGGGGTGGCCCGCGCCGACGTCGCCGAGGCGCTGAAGATCGCCGGCAAGGCCGACCGCGAGGAGGCCCTGGACCGGATCAAGGCCAAGGTCGCCGAGGAGCTGTCCGGCCGCTTCGAGGGCCGCGAGAAGGAGCTGTCCGCGGCGTTCCGGTCGCTGACCAAGTCCGAGGTCCGCAACCGGGTGCTGCGCGAGCAGGTCCGCATCGACGGCCGCGGCCCGCGTGACATCCGTCCGCTGTCCGCCGAGGTCGGCGTGCTGCCGCGGGTGCACGGCTCGGCGCTGTTCGAGCGCGGCGAGACCCAGATCCTGGGTGTCACCACGCTGAACATGCTGCGCATGGAGCAGATGGTGGACACGCTGTCCCCGGAGAACCGCAAGCGCTACATGCACAACTACAACTTCCCGCCGTACTCGACCGGTGAGACCGGCCGGGTCGGTTCGCCGAAGCGGCGCGAGATCGGCCACGGCGCGCTCGCCGAGCGGGCGCTGATCCCGGTGCTGCCCCCGCGCGAGGAGTTCCCCTACGCCATCCGGCAGGTCTCCGAGGCGCTCAGCTCCAACGGCTCCACCTCGATGGGTTCGGTCTGCGCCTCGACGCTGGGCCTGCTCTCGGCCGGTGTGCCGCTGAAGGCGCCGGTCGCCGGCATCGCCATGGGTCTGATCTCCGACGAGGTCGACGGCAAGACCCAGTACGTGACGCTGACCGACATCCTCGGCGCCGAGGACGCGTTCGGCGACATGGACTTCAAGGTCGCCGGCACCCGGGACTTCGTCACCGCGCTCCAGCTCGACACCAAGCTGGACGGCATCCCGTCGGACGTGCTGGCCGCCGCGCTCCAGCAGGCGCACGAGGCCCGGCAGACCATCCTCGACGTGATGCAGCGGGCCATCGAGGCGCCGGCCGAGATGTCGGACTACGCGCCGCGGGTCACCACCGTCAAGATCCCGGTCGACAAGATCGGCATGGTGATCGGCCCGAAGGGGCAGACCATCAACGCGATCCAGGACGAGACCGGCGCCGAGATCTCCATCGAGGACGACGGCACGATCTACGTCGGCGCGACCAACGGGCCGTCGGCCCAGGCCGCGGTGGACCGGATCAACGGGATCGCCAACCCGACGCTGCCCAAGACCGGGGAGCGGTTCCTCGGCACGGTGGTGAAGACCGCCGCGTTCGGCGCCTTCATCTCGCTGCTGCCGGGCCGTGACGGCCTGCTGCACATCTCCAAGGTGGGCGACGGCAAGCGGGTCGACAAGGTCGAGGACTTCCTCAACGTCGGTGACAAGGTCGAGGTGGAGATCGCGGACATCGACGCCCGCGGCAAGATCTACCTGGACAAGATCCGTCCGGAGGGCGCCGAGGCGCCGGCCGCCGGTGACGAGCGGCCGGCCGGCCGGGACCGCGGCGGCGACCGTGGCCCGCGTGACCGCGGCGGCGACCGGGACCGCGGTGACCGGGACCGCGGCGAGCGCCGCGCCGAGGGTGGCGAGCGCCGCGCCGAGGGTGGCGAGCGCCGCGCCGAGGGTGGCGAGCGCCGCCCCGAGGGTGGCGAGGGCGGCGAGGGCGGCGGCGATTCCCGCCCGCGTCGCCGGACCCGGCACAGCTGATCCACCGACCGGCCCGGGTGACGTGCGCGTCGCCCGGGCCGGCCCACGGCTCCAGTCGCGCCCGCGCGCTGGGGCCGTCGTTCGTTCCACCCTTCGCCGTACGGAGAGCAGGTCCCCTGTGAGTTCGTCTTCCCCTGCGTCGGGACGCGCGGTCACCCGCACCCTCAGCGACGACCCGCTCGGCGGCACCATCCGCCGCACCGTGCTTCCCAACGGGCTGCGGGTGCTCACCGAGGCGATCCCGGCGATGCGCAGCGTCTCGTTCGGCATCTGGGTGGCGGTCGGGTCGCGCGACGAGACCGGTTCGCAGGCCGGTGCCGCGCACTTCCTGGAACACCTGCTCTTCAAAGGCACCAACAAGCGCAGCGCGTTGGAGATCTCCGCCGAGATCGAGGCGGTGGGCGGCGAGACGAACGCCTTCACCACCAAGGAATACACCTGCTACTACGCCCGGGTGCTGGACGAGGACCTCCCGCTGGCCATCGACGTGATGTGCGACGCGGTCGCCGACTCGGTGCTGACCGCCGCCGACGTGGAGACCGAACGCGGCGTCATCCTCGAAGAGATCGCCATGCACGACGACGAGCCCGGCGACGAGGTGCACGACCTGTTCACCGGCGCCGTCTACGGCGACCACCCGCTGGGCCGGCTCATCTCCGGCACCGAGGAGACGGTCACGGCGATGACCCGGCGGCAGATCCAGAACTTCTACCGCCGCCGCTACACCGCGCCGCAGATCGTGATCGCCGCCGCCGGGAACCTCGACCACACCACGGTGGTCAAGCTGGTCCGGCAGGCGCTGCGGGGCACCCCGCTGGACACCGACCCGGCGGCGCCGGCGCCGCACCGCCCGGTCACCCCGCGGGTCCGCACGAAGCCGGCCACCACACTTGTCGAGCCGAAGGAGACCGAGCAGGCGCACGTCGTCCTCGGCTGCCCCGGCATCGGCCGGACCGACGAGCGGCGGTTCGCCCTCGGCGTGCTCAACAACGTGCTCGGCGGCGGCATGTCCAGCCGGCTGTTCCAGGAGATCCGGGAGCAGCGCGGGCTGGCGTACTCGGTCTACTCCTACGCCGGTCAGTACGCCGACAGCGGTGTGTTCGCCGTCTACGCCGGTTGCGCGCCGGGCAAGGTGGACGAGGTGCTGGACCTGATCCGGGCGGAACTGGCCCGGGTGGCCGCCGACGGGATCACCGAGGCGGAGCTGGTGCGGGGCCGGGGCATGAGCAAGGGCTCGTTCGTGCTGGGTCTGGAGGACACCGGTTCGCGGATGAGCCGGCTGGGCAAGGGGGAGCTGCTCTACGGCAACCTGATGCCTGTGGACGAACTGCTGGCCCGGGTGGACGCGGTGACCCTGGCGGAGGTGAACAAGCTCGCCGCCGAACTGCTCGGCCGGCCCATGTCGCTGGCCGTGGTGGGCCCGTTCGACTCCGGCGCGTTCGACATCGCGCGCTGAGGTTCCGCCGCCTCCCGATCTCCGATCCGCCGGTTGGCGGGCGTCCTGATTGGGATAGGTTGTGCCCCGTGACTGACGTGCGGGAGAGGGGCCCGGCCGAGTCGGCCCGGGTCGGCGTGCTGGGTGCCCGGGGCCGGATGGGCGCGGAGGTCTGCCGGGCGGTGGAGTCCGCCGCGGACCTGGCTCTGGTCGCGGCCGTCGACCAGGGCGACGCCCTGGACGTGGTCGCCGACGCGGGCGCCCGGGTGGTCGTCGACTTCACCACGCCCGACGCGGTCATGGGCAACCTGCGCTGGTGCGTCGAGCACGGCATCCACGCGGTGGTGGGCACCACAGGCTTCACCGAGCAGCGGCTCGCCGAGGTCCGTGGCTGGCTCGCCGACCGTCCCGAGGTGGGCGTGGTGATCGCCCCGAACTTCGGCATCGGCGCGGTGCTGATGATGCAGTTCGCGGCGCGGGCCGCCCGCCACTTCGAGTCGGTCGAGATCATCGAGCAGCACCATCCGCGCAAGCTGGACGCGCCCAGCGGCACCGCCACGCACACCGCCCGGCTGGTCGCCACCGCCCGCGCGGACGCCGGTCTGGGCCCCGCGCCGGACGCCACCCGCGACGAGGTGGCCGGGGCCCGCGGCGCCGACATCGACGGGGTACGCGTGCACGCGGTGCGCGCCACCGGCCTGGTCGCGCACCAGGAGGTGCTGTTCGGCACCACGGGGGAGACGCTCACCATCCGGCACGACTCGTACGACCGGGTGTCGTTCATGCCCGGCGTGCTGCTGGCGGTCCGCGAGGTGGGCCGCCGTCCGGGCCTCACCGTCGGCCTGGACGCCCTGCTGGACTGAACCCGATCGGGCTGCTGGACTGAACCCGATCGGGCGCCGAGCGCCGGCCGGCGGCGGCGGTAAACCGTTGGCCTGGTCGCCGGCACCGACCTACGCTGTCCTTCATGATCGATTTCGGACACTCCGACCGGACCGGCCGTCGGGTGACGCTGCGCCCGGTGGACGATGACAACTGGCGGGCGGTGGCGGACGTGGCGCCCCGCGACGACCAGCGTGCCTTCGTGGCCGCGTTGGCCGCCCGCTACCTGCTGCTCACCACGCGCTCGGACGTCTGGACCTCGTTGGCCGTGCACGCCGACGAGACGGTGGTGGGGCACGTCATGTGGGGTGTGGACGACGACGGGTCGCGCTGGATCGGCGGCATGGTGATCGACGCCGCCGAGCAGGGCCGGGGCCTGGGCCGCGCCACGGTGCGCACGCTCACCGACTGGCTGGCCGGGGCGGGCCAGCCGATCCGCCTCAGCTACCACCCCGACAACGAGCCCGCCGCGGCCCTCTACACCTCCCTGGGCTTCCGCCCCACGGGCGCCGTCGAGGACGACGAGCTGGTGGCCGAACTCTCTCCGGCCTGACGGCCGGGGGTGGAGGCGGTCCTGCCCCGTGCCGGGACCGCCGGCCCACCCACGGAGGGTGGACCGGCGAACCGGGGGGAACTCATCGCTGCGGCGGAACGTTCTCCTCCGGGACGGCCACGTGCAGGCGGAGCTGGGGGACCAGCATGTCGTCCACGTCCAGGGCGCGGGTCGCGCCGTCCGGCTCCCAGCCGGTCGAGCCGAGGAAGGCGCGGGTCGCGGCGTCGGCGTCGAACGCCCACGCCACCGCCCGGGTCAGACCGTCGGTCCGCCAGTGGTCGACCGCCGCGGTGAGCAGCCGGCTGCCGTGCCCGCGCCGGCCCCAGCGGGGCTCGACGAGCAGGTCCGTCACCGCGGCCACCCCGGTCGCGAGCGCCTCGGCGGGCTCGCCTGGAGCCAGCGCGTCTTCGTCGGCCGGCCCGGATGCGACGAACCCCACCAGATAGGATTGCGCCGCCTGTTCGACGGCGACCAGCACCCGGTGCGCGCCCGAGGGCGGTTCCTGCACCGCCGCGCCCCACCGCCGGGCGAGGTACGCCTCGTCCAGGTTGTCGAGCACGTGTCGGGGCAGGATCCGGCGGTACGCAGCCCGCCAGGTCGCGAGTTGGATGCGTGCGATCTCGCCGGCGTCCTCGGGACGCGCGGGCCGGACGTAGCCTGCAGCCATGGCACGTGAGCCTACGCAGGGCGAGGAGGGTGACGGTGGCGCAGGGTGCCGGGCGGACGATCACGCGGGTCGTCGCCGTGGCGGCGCTGGCCGCGGCGGTCACCGTGTTCCTGTCCGTGGCGGCGGTCCGGCACGGCTTCTTCGACCTTCAGGTCTACTACGGGGCGCTCACCTACTGGGCGCGTGACGGCGGGGAGATCTACGACTTCCTGCGGCCCGGCACCCAGTACGGCTTCACCTACCCGCCGTTCGCCGCGCTGGTCATGCTGCCGATGGCGTACCTGCCGTGGAACGCGGCGATCGTGGTGAGCGTGACCGCGACGGTGGTGACAAGCGCGGTGGTGATCTGGTGGCTGCTGGACCCGGTCGCCCGCCGCTGCGGCTGGAGTCGCTGGTTCACCCTGGCCGTCGCGCTCTGCCTGGCCGCCGCGTACGAGCCGATGCGTGAGACGGTCAACTTCGGCCAGGTCAACATGCTGCTGCTCTTCCTGGTGGCGGTGGACCTGCTGTGGTTGCTGCCGGCGCGCAGCCGGTGGGCGGGCGTGGGCATCGGCCTGGCCACCGCGATCAAGCTGACCCCGGGCATCTTCATCGTCTACCTGCTGGTCACCGGCCGTTGGCGGGCCGCGCTCACCGCGGTCGGCACCACGGCCGTCGCCACGCTGGTGGCCGCCGCGCTGTTCCCGGACGCCTCCCGGGAGTTCTGGACCGAGGCGCTGTGGAACACCGACCGGGTGGGCGAGCTGGCGTTCGTCTCCAACCAGTCGCTGCGCGGGGTGGTGGCCCGGTTCGACCCGCAACACCCGAGCACGGTCGTCTGGCTGCTGCTCGTGGTCGTCACGCTCGTGATCTGGGGGTGGCGGTCCCGGGCCGCGGTGGCGGCCGGCGACGAGGCCACCGGCCTGGCCCTGACCGGTGCGGTGATGTGCCTGGTCAGCCCGGTCACCTGGGTGCACCACCTGGTCTGGCTGCTGCCGGGGCTGATCCTGCTCGTCGACAACGGCATGGCGGCGCCCGCACGCAGCCGGCGACGCCGTCTGCTGCTGGCCGCCGCGCTGGTCGGGTACGCGCTGCTGTGCAGCCGGATCGTCTGGTCCTGGGAGAAGGACTTCACCGGCGTGGGCGGGTTCCTGGGCAGCAACACGTACGTGTGGATCAGCCTGGCGTTGCTGCTCGGGTTGCCGGTCCGCCGGTGGGCCGCACCCACCGGCGCGGGTCGCTCAGGTGGGGACGGCCCGGCCGGGTCAGCGGTCGAGACGGGCGGTGTAGCGCAGCTCACGGAGCAGCAGCGGGGCCTGCCCGCCGGACAGCGGCACCGGATAGGTGGACTCCTCGCCGTCCGGTGAGTGCCCGGCCCGCTCGTAGAACCGGCGGGCGCGGGTGTTGTCGGCGAGCACCCACAGCCGGTAGCCGGTCCAGCCGCGTTCGGCCAGGCCGGCCCGGGCGGCCGCGAGCAGCGCCGCCCCGGCGCCCGAGCCCCAGCGCGCCGGCTCCAGGTAGATGGCCACCAGCTCGCCGTGCGCGGGGTCGAGGTCGCCGCGGTCCTGGTTGTTCCGGTACGGCCCGAACGTGGTGAAGCCGACGATCGCCCCGCCGTCCTCGGCGACCAGGGTGGTGAACGGGTGCTCGGGGTCGGCGGTGCCCAGGTCGCGGCGGCGCTGCGCCCAGGCGAGCGGATTCAGTCGACGCAGCACCTCGTCCGGCATGATCCCGGCGTACCCGGCCTGCCAACCGTGGACGTGCACCCGGGCGATCGCGTCGGCGTCGTCGGGCTCCTCCCGGCGGATGGTGAGCACCTGTCCGTTCTATGCCCCGCCGGGCGTTCGGTCCAGCCGCCACTCCTTGTCGTACCCGTGCAATAGGGTCGCCCGCTATGGCCGTACCGGAATCTCTCTCCCTCGCCCAGGCCCGGCGGGTTGCGCTGGCGGCCCAGGGCTTCGCCGACCCGGCGCCCACCGGCGTGCCCACCCGGCGGCACCTGCGACGGGTGCTGGACCGGGTCGGGTTGATCCAGATGGACTCGGTGAACGTGCTCCAGCGGGCGCACTACATGCCGCTCTACAGCCGGCTCGGGCCCTACCCGACGGCCCTGCTCGACGCCGCCGCCTACCGCCGCCCCCGCGAGCTGTTCGAATACTGGGCGCACGAGGCGTCGCTGGTCCCGGTGGGGCTGCACCCGATGTTGCGGTGGCGGATGGCGCGGGCCCGCGACGAGGCGTGGGGCGGGATGCGTCGCATCGCCGAGGAGCACCCCGGCCTGGTGGCCTGGGTCCGCGACGAGCTTGCCGCCCGAGGGCCGCTGACCGCGGCGGAGTTCGAGCACGACGCGCCCCGGGAGACCGGCAACTGGGGCTGGAACTGGTCGGCGGTGAAACGGGCGCTGGAGTTTCTGTTCTGGGCCGGCGAGGTCACCGCCGCCGAGCGCACCAACTCGTTCGCCCGCCGCTACGACCTGCCCGAGCGGGTGCTGCCGGCCGCCGTGCTCGACGCACCCACCCCGGCCGAGGCCGAGGCGCACCGGGCCCTGGTGGCGATCTCCGCCCGGTCCCTCGGGGTCGCCGCCGAGCAGGAGCTGCGCGACTACTTCCGGCTGCCGGTGGCCGGGGCGCGGCAGGCGGTGGCCGAGCTGGTCGAGGCGGGGGACCTGATCCCGGTCACCGTGCAGGGCTGGCGGCAACCGGCCTACCTGCACGCCGGCGCGCGGCTGCCCCGCTGGGTGCGCGGCAACACCCTGGTCAGCCCGTTCGACCCGCTGGTGTGGGAGCGGGCGCGCACCGAGCGGCTGTTCGGCTTCACCTACCGGATCGAGATCTACGTGCCCGCGCCCCAGCGGGTGTACGGCTACTACGTCCTGCCGTTCCGGCAGGGCGAGCGCTTCACCGCCCGGGTCGACCTCAAGGCCGACCGGAAGGCCGGGGTGCTGCTGGTGCCGGCCGCCTGGGTCGAGCCCGGCGCCGACCCGGGGGAGACCGCGGTGGCGCTCGCCGCCGAGCTGTACCGGCTCGCCGGCTGGCTGGGTCTGGACTCGGTCGCCCCGCCGGCCGCCGGCGACCTGGCGGCCCCGCTGGCCGCCGCGCTCGTGGGCGTGGCGGGTGTACGGTGAGCGCGTGACGAGCGTTGACCGGCCTGCCACCGCGCCCGACCCGCACGCCGAGCCGGCCCCACACGCCGACCCGCATGTGTACGCCGGCCCCGACGCCCACGCCGGCCCAGACGCCCACGCCGGCCCCCATGTGCACGCAGAGCCGTATCCGGGTGCGCCCGGGGCGCCGTGGCCGGGTCAGGTGGCCTACCAGCCGGTCGAAACCGATCGCTTCACCCGGATGGTGCTGCGTCTGCACGCCCGCGCCCCGCGCTGGGCGGTGCCGCTGGCCGCCCTCGGCTGCGTCGGCCTGGGCATCGCGTACGCGCTGATCAGCGACCCGACCCGCAGCGACCCGGACGCCGCGCCGAGCTGCCTGCTCAAGCTGACCACCGGCCTGGACTGCCCGGGTTGCGGGGGCACCCGCGCGCTCTGGTATGTGCTGCACGGCGACCTGCCGGCCGCCGCCCGGCACCACTTCCTGTTCATCTTCGCGCTGCCGTTCCTGACCTGGCTCTTCGTCGTCTGGGCCGGCCGGCAGGCGTTCGGTTGGAAGCTGCCGGAGCTGCAGTTCAGCCCGAAGGTGATCGGCTGGTTCCTGGCCGCATGGCTGGTCTTCTCGGTGGCCCGCAACCTGCCCTGGGCGCCGTTCACCTCGCTCTACGTCTGACGGTCACCTCTGAAGGGCGCATGCCCACCCGGCTCATCAGCGTCGTCGCCGTGGCCGCGCGGTGCCCGCTGTCCCTGCCCGGCGGGTGGACGGCCCACTCCCGGTGACGCTGTCGAGCTGAGTCGCCGATGCTCTCGCGACCATCGGCGCCACTCGTGGCGGTACCCCGCCGGGCTGGGCGTGCCCGGCGCACGTGTCGTGCGAGCGCGCCCCGGGCGCGCCTGCCGGTGATCTCACCGGCGACTCAGCTCGACAGGCGCTCAGCGGGCAACCCGGGGGCGGCGAGACGTATGACACGTGCGGGTACGACGCCCCTGGTCGGCCGCGTGCCCGATTTCCCCCGCCCGGCGGGGCCAACTACAGTCCCAGGAATGCCGGAGATGGTGCAGCCCCAGGTCAAGCTGATCGCGTGGACCCAGTTCCAGGCCCCCGACGAGGTGCCGTGGTCCACCGACGCCGAGGGCGGCCAGGCGCTCGCCGAGTTCGCCGGTCGGGCCTGCTACCAGAGCTGGAAGAAGCCCAACCCGGCCACCGCGACGAATGCCGGCTATCTGGCGCACATCCTTGAGGTCGGCCACCTCAGCGTGCTGGAGCACGGTTCGGTGAGCTTCTACTTCAGCGGCGTGTCCCGGTCGTTCACGCACGAGCTGATCCGGCACCGGCACTTCTCCTACTCGCAGCTGTCCCAGCGGTACGTGCCGGAGCGGGACGCGGCCATGGTCGCGCCGTCGGTGATCGCCGACGACCCGGAACTGCACAAGAAGTTCGTCGAGGCCACCGACGCGGCGGTCCGGGCGTACACCGAGTTGTTGGAGGGGCTGGAGGCCCGCTTCACCGACGAGCCCAACCCGACGCTGCGCCGCAAGCAGGCCCGCCAGGCGGCCCGGGCGGTGCTGCCCAACGCCACCGAGACGCGCATCGTGGTGACAGGCAACTACCGGGCCTGGCGGCACTTCATCAAGATGCGCGCCACCGAGCACGCCGACGTCGAGATCCGCGAGCTGGCCGTGGAGTGCCTCCGGCAGTTGCGCGGCGTCGCGCCGAACGTCTTCGCCGACTTCGTCGTCTCCACCCTGCCCGACGGCACCGAGGTGGCGGCGTCGCCGCATCCCGAGTGACTCGTCGCCCTTCGCCGCCGGGCGCCCGGTGGCCGTCCGCTAGGTTGTGAACATGACGCACGACCACCCTGCCGCGCCGAACCGGGGCCCCTCGCGCCCGTTCGGGCGACTGATCACGGCCATGGTGACCCCGTTCGCCCCGGACGGCGGGCTCGACTCCGACGGCGCCGCCCAACTGGCCCGACACCTCGTGGACGAGCAGGGCAACGACGCGCTGGTGCTCAACGGCACCACGGGTGAGTCCCCGACCACCACGGACGAGGAGAAGGAGGCGTTGATCCGCACCGTCGTCGAGGCGGTCGGCGACCGGGCCCGGATCATCGCCGGAGTGGGCACCAACGACACCCGGCACACCGTCGAACTGGCCGCGCAGGCGGAGAAGGCCGGCGCGCACGGGCTGCTCGTGGTGACGCCCTACTACAACAAGCCGCCGCAGGCCGGGCTGCTGCGCCACTTCACCACCGTCGCGGACGCCACCGGCCTGCCGGTGATGCTCTACGACATCCCGCACCGGTCCGGGGTCGCGATCGCCACCGAGACGCTGGTGAAGCTCGCCGAACACGGCCGGATCGTCGCGGTCAAGGACGCCAAGGGCGACGTGCTCGCGACCTCCGAGGTGCTCAGCCGCACCGACCTGGCCTACTACAGCGGCGAGGACGCGCTCACCCTTCCACTGCTGTCGGTCGGCGCGGCCGGCGTGGTCGGCACCTCCACCCACTTCACCGGTGTGCAGACCAAGCAGATGATCGAGGCGTTCGAGTCCGGCGACAACGCCGCCGCGCTCGCGCTGCACCGGCGGCTGCTGCCGCTCTACACCGGTATCTTCCGCACCCAGGGCACGATCCTGGTCAAGGCCGGGCTGACCGCCCAGGGCCTGCCGGCCGGCCCGGTGCGACCGCCGCTGGTCGACGCGACCGGCGACGAACTGGTCCAGCTGCGCGCCGACTGCGCGGCGGCGGGCCTGCCCCTGCCCGAATGATTCGACGATACGACAGACGCCGCGCGACGGCGTCGCAGAATGAGGTGACGTGTGACCGAGGCGCACATCGAGGCTGAGCTCCCCCCGCCGCTGCCGGAGGGCGGCCTGCGGATCATCCCGCTCGGCGGACTCGGCGCCATCGGCCGGAACATGACCGTCTTCGAGTACGACGGCAAGCTGCTCGTCGTCGACTGCGGGGTGCTCTTCCCCGACGTCGAGCAGCCGGGTGTGGATCTGATCCTGCCCGATTTCGGTCCGATCCTGGACCGGCTGGCCGACGTGCAGGCGATCGTGCTCACCCACGGCCACGAGGACCACATCGGCGCGGTGCCGTACCTGCTCGCCCACAAACCGGACATTCCGCTGGTCGGCTCCCAGTTCACGCTGGCCCTGGTGGAGGCGAAGCTGGCCGAGCGGCGGATCCAGCCGTACACGCTCACCGTGCGGGAGGGCGGCCGGGAACGACTCGGCCCGTTCGAGTGCGAGTTCTTCGCGGTGAACCACTCGATTCCCGACGCGCTGGCGGTGGCCATCCGCACCCCGGCCGGTCTGGTGCTGCACACCGGCGACTTCAAGATGGACCAGCTTCCGCTGGACGGTCGGATCACCGACCTGGCCGGGTTCGCCCGGCTCGGCGCCGAGGGCGTCGACCTGCTGCTGTCGGACTCCACGAACGCGGAGATCCCCGGCTTCGTCACCCCGGAACGGGAGATCGGCCCGGTCCTCGACTCGATCTTCGCGAAGGCCAAGGGGCGGATCATCGTCGCCTCGTTCGCCTCGCACGTGCACCGGGTGCAGCAGGTCTTCGACTCCGCGGCCGAGCACGGCCGCAAGGTGGCGCTGATCGGCCGGTCCATGGTTCGCAACATGGGCATCGCCCGGGACCTGGGCCTGCTCAACATCCCGCCCGGCCTGGTGGTCGGGATCGAGGAGGCCACCAACCTGCCGCCCGAGCAGATCGTGCTGATGTCCACAGGTTCGCAGGGCGAGCCGATGAGCGCGCTGGGCCGGATGGCAAGCGGCGACCACCGGCACATCACCATCGCCCCCGGCGACACCGTGGTGCTGGCGTCCTCGCTGGTACCCGGCAACGAGACGTCGGTCTACCGGGTGATCAACCGGCTGGCCCGTGCCGGCGCCGTGGTGGTGCACAAGGACGTGGCCAAGGTCCACGTCTCGGGCCACGCCCCGGCCGGCGAGCTGCTCTACCTGCTCAACGTCGTCCGCCCGAGCAACCTGATGCCGGTGCACGGCGAGTGGCGGCACCTGCGGGCGCACGCCCGGCTCGGCATCGAGTCCGGCGTCGCGCCGGACCGGGTGGTGCTCTGCGAGGACGGCGACGTGGTCGACCTGGTGGAGGGCCGGGCCAGCCTGGTCGGGCGGGTGAAGAGCCGGTACGTCTACGTCGACGGTCTCGCCGTCGGCGACGTCAGCGAGTCGCTGCTCACCGAGCGCCGGATCCTCGGCGACGGCGGTTTCATCGCGACCACCGTGGTGGTCGACTCGGTCACCGGCAAGGTGGTGGCCGGGCCGACCCTCTCGGCGAAGGGCTTCTCCGAGGACCCGGCCGCGTTCAACCCGGTAATTCCGCTGGTCACCGAGGCGCTGAACCGGGCCGCCGCGGACGGCATCACCGACCCGCACCAGCTCCAGCAGATCGTCCGCCGCACCGTGGGACGGTGGGTGAACGACGCGTACCGCCGTCGTCCGATGATCGTCCCGACCGTCGTCGAGGTCTGACAGCGGGCGCCGCACGCCGGTCCACCGTCCGCGGTGGGCCGGCGTCGTCGCGTTCCGGGTACGGCCCGGCGCGCCGCCCGTGCCACCGGCCGTGCCGCCTGCTCAGGCGAGCGCGTCGGCCGCGTCGGCGTACGCCGTCCCGGTGCGGACCGCGGCGGCCACCAGCACCGCCAGTTGGGCCGGGGCCACCCCGCAGGACAGGTCCGTGGAGATCCCGGCGGCCAGCACCAGTGTCCCGTCGCCGGGTTCGTGCACGTACGCGGCGGGCAACAGCCGGTCGTGGTTCCAGGCGTTGCAGAAGGCGTACGCCTCGACGCGCCGGTCGGTCGGCAGTCGACGCTCGGCCACCATCCGCGCGTGCAACACCTCGCCCCGCCGGCCGAGCCGGCGGAACTGGATCGTCGCCGCGCCCCACCTGCCGACGAGCGTGCCGTCCGGCTCCACCGTGTACGCCGCACCGTGGGCGTCGAGCGCGGCGGCGAGCAGCGTCGCGTCGAGGGGCGCCGGTTCCTCCGGCCCGGGCGGGCCGGGTTCGGCGGGATCGGCTTCCGGTTCCCGGTCCAGTTCGCTCTCGACAGTCAGCGGCACCGGCGCGGCGATCGGCCGTTCGGCCAGCCAGGAGGCGATCCGCCCGGACTGGTGCCCGGTGCCGTTGCGGGCGTCGAAGCTGCCGGCCAGCGCGGTGGCCAGCGCTTGGAGCTGCGCGCCGAGCGTCGCCACGTCCACCTCGGCGGCCGGCCGGGAACCGTGCCCGGGGCGGTGGATCCGGCGGCCGCCGAGCCCGGCGTCGGCGGCCAGCCCGCACAGCAGCGCGCCGGCCGCGGCGAACTCCATCGCGGACAGGTCGTCGGCCGGCTGGTCGAGCCGGGGCAGCTGCTCGCCCAGCACCTCCAGCCCTCGGTGCAGGTAGCCGCCCACCGCGCAGAAGCGCAGGTGCGCGGCGAGCAGCGGGAACGCGGTCCGTTCCCGGCGGTGCCGGCGGTACGCGCGTACGTGCGCCTGGGCGGCCTCGGTGACCGCGCCGGTGCGCAGCCACGGCAGCAGCCCGGCGGCGAGGGCCCGTTCCGGCTGGTCGGTGCAGCCGGGTGGACCGGTCAGCGCGGGCGCGAGCGCCCCGAGGGCGGCGTCCGGCTCACCCCAGCCGGCCAGCAGTTCGGCCCGGCGCGCCGGCGCGCAGCCGGGGCAGCCGCCCACCGTGGTGTCTTCGGCCGACCACCGCTCGTACGCCTGCCGGGCGGCCGACTCGTCGCCCAGGTGGTCGGCGAGCCGGCAGCGCAGCTCGGCGACCGGGCCGGCGTCGTCGCCCAGTTCCCCGGCGAGCGTCTCCAGCAGGGGCCCGACCTGGTCCAGCCCGATCCGTGGGGTGCCGAACAGCGCCTCCACGGCCTGCCGCTGGTGCCGGTGCAGCCGGGCCAGCTCGTCGGGGCGGGCGTCGAGCAGCTCCGGGTGCCCGGCCAGCGTGGCCCTCATCCGGCGGACCGGCTCCACGATCCGCCAGCGCTCGCCCCCGTGCAGGTACGTCTCGACGAGCGCGAACCGCGCCGCCAGGGCAACCCGGGGGTCGTCGGTGGCGTCGGCCCGGCCGGCGATCCGTTCCAGTTCGGCGCAGCGCTGCGCGTCGTCGGGCCGGTCCCGGGCGTCGGCGAGCGCGGCGGCCAGCCCCTGGTCGCGGGAGGTGGTCACCGGAGCGGCCCGCCGGCCAGGTCGGCGACCGCGGCGGCGAGTTGGCAGCCGGTGGTGACGCCACAGTCGACGAGCAGGTCGAGCTGGTGCGGGGTGACGCCGCGTTCCAGGTCGGTGGTGACCTCGCCGCAGACCTGCGCGGTGCCGTCGTCGGCGACGTGCACGTACGCCTTCGGCCAGAGCCGGTCGTGGTTCCAGGTGTTGCAGAAGGCGTGCAGCTCGGGCACCTGTTCGATGCCGAAGCGGTATGCCACGACGGTGCGTACCTGGAGCAGTTCACCGGCCGCGCCCCGGCGGTGGAACCAGATCAGGTTCCGTTCCCAGCGGCCCACGAGCGCGCCGTCGGGTTCCTCGGCCACCGCGTACCCCCGGTGGGTGAGCACGGCGGCGATCAGCTCCCCGGTCAACGGGCGTAGTTCCTGCGGGTGCCCGGCCAGGGGACCGTCCGGACCGTCCTCGATCTCCGGCGACGCCATCGGGCATCCCTTCTGAGGCGAATAACACAAACGACGGTCCGATCCGCGCTGCGACGCGCGGACACGACCCCGAAAAGCGGCGTTCCGCTGCGTACCGCCGTTACCGTGACTCTATGGCGGGCCGTACCTCTCAGGCGAGCCGGCGGCGCGGCGCGTCGCCGCGTGGCACCACGAACAACCGCGCCCGCAAGCCGGCGAAGAAGGCCGCGGCGCGCAGACCGGCGCGGCGGCGGTCGGCGGCCGGGCCGAGCCCGGCCGCGTTCGTCGGCCGCGCCGTCAACGCGGTGTGGATGGGTTTGGCGCACACCGTCGGCTGGTCGTTCCGGGCCGCCGGCGCGTCCACCCGGGACCTGGATCCGGAGCACCGCCGCGACGGCGGGGGCCTGCTGCTGTTCGGCCTGGCCATCCTCAGCGCGGTGGGCATCTGGGGCGGTGGGGCGGGGCCGGTGGGCCGGCACCTGGCGGACACCGTGCGCCTGTTCGTCGGCGCGATCTCCATCGTGCTGCCGGTGCTGTTCATGGTCGGCGCGTGGCGGTTGATGCGCACCCCTGCCGATCCGGAGCATCGGGGCCGGGGTCTGGTCGGGTGGGGTTCGATGCTGCTGGCCACGGCCGCGATGCTGCACATCGGGCAGAACCCGGTCGACGACGTGCAACGTGACTTCGCCGGTGGTCTGCTCGGCGCCGGCGTGGGCGACCTGTTGAAGTCGGCGGTGACCGCGTGGGTGGCGATGCCGCTGCTGCTCCTGCTGCTGGTGTTCGGCCTGCTGGTGGTCACCGCGACGCCGATCAACAGGATTCCGGAGCGGCTGGGCCTGCGCGCGGACCGGCTCGTGCCCGACGTCGACGAGGAGCTCGACGCGGTGGAGGTCGTGGAGGTGCCGGTCAAGCCGGCCCGGAAGCGGCCGGCGAAGCGGCTCCCGCCGCCGCTGGAGCCGCTGGACCCGGACGACGAGCTGGCCGGCGTCGACCTGCAGGACACCATCGTGCTGCCGCGCAAGATGCCGAAGGTGCCGGCGAACCGCAAGCCTGTCGAGCCGCCGGAGCACTCACCGTTGCCCACCCGCGCCGAGCAGTTGGCGTTGACAGGGCTGGCCGGTGACTACACGTTGCCGCCGGCGAACCTGCTCAGCGGCGGCGCCGCGCCGAAGACCCGGAGCAAGGCCAACGACGAGGTGATCGCCGCGCTGACCGGCGTCTTCGAGCAGTTCGACGTGGACGCCGCGGTCACCGGCTTCACCCGGGGCCCGACCGTCACCCGCTACGAGGTGGAGCTGGGGCCGGGCGTCAAGGTGGAGCGGATCACGCAGCTGTCCCGCAACATCGCGTACGCGGTGAAGTCGCCGGACGTACGCATCCTCAGCCCGATCCCGGGCAAGAGCGCGGTCGGCGTGGAGATCCCGAACACCGACCCGGAGAACGTGTCGCTCGGCGACGTGCTGCGCTCGCGGGCGGCGACCAGCGACCACCATCCGATGGTGGCGGCGCTGGGCAAGGACATCGAGGGCGGCTTCGTGGTGGCCAACCTCGCGAAGATGCCGCACATCCTGATCGCGGGGGCCACCGGCGCGGGCAAGAGTTCCTGCCTCAACTCGTTGCTGGTGTCCATCCTGACCCGGGCCACGCCGGACGAGGTGCGGCTGCTCCTGATCGACCCGAAGCGGGTCGAGATGACCGGCTACGAGGGCATCCCGCACCTGGTCACGCCGATCGTGACCAACCCGAAGAAGGCGGCCGACTCGCTGGAGTGGGTCGTGCGCGAGATGGACATGCGGTACGACGACCTCGCGGCCAACGGGGTCCGGCACATCGACGACTTCAACCGCAAGGTGCGCAACGGCGAGATCACCGCGCCGCCGGGCAGTGAGCGGGAGATGCGGCCGTACCCGTACCTGCTGGTGATCGTGGACGAGCTGGCCGACCTGATGATGGTCGCCCCGCGCGACGTGGAGGACTCGATCGTCCGGATCACCCAGTTGGCCCGGGCCGCCGGCATCCACCTGGTGCTGGCCACCCAGCGGCCCTCGGTCGACGTGGTCACCGGCCTGATCAAGGCGAACGTGCCGTCCCGGCTGGCGTTCGCCACCTCGTCGCTGGCCGACTCCCGGGTCATCCTGGACCAGCCCGGTGCGGAGAAGCTGCTCGGTCGCGGCGACGGCCTGTTCCTGCCGATGGGCGCGTCGAAGCCGCAGCGCATCCAGGGCGCGTGGGTCACCGAGCGCGAGATCGCCGACGTGGTCAAGTTCTGCAAGGACCAGCGAGAGCCGGAGTTCCGCCCGGACGTGCTCGCCCCCGCGCAGGACAGCAAGAAGAAGATCGACGAGGACATCGGCGACGACCTGGACCTGCTGGTGCAGGCGGTCGAGCTGGTGGTCACCTCGCAGTTCGGCTCGACCTCGATGTTGCAGCGCAAGCTGCGGGTCGGTTTCGCCAAGGCGGGCCGGCTGATGGACCTGATGGAGACCCGGGGCGTGGTCGGCCCCTCGGAGGGTTCCAAGGCCCGCGACGTGCTGGTCAAGCCGGACGAGTTGGAGGAGGTCCTGGCCGGCCTGCGCGGCGGCGGGGACTGACCCCGGAAACGGGCGACGGCGGCTCCCACCGTGGTGGTGGGAGCCGCCGTCGGGGCTGCGGGGCTCAGTTGAGCAGGGCGGCGACGAGCACGGCGCCGATCACCGCGCCGACGACGCTGGCGATGGCGGCGTACCAGCCCAGCGGCTTGTCGCCGAGGACGGCGCCGACGATGCCGAGGATCACGCCGAGCAGGCCGAAGATCAGCGGGGACACGAAGATCGCGAGAACCGCGAAGACGAACGCGACGATGGTGCAGATCCGGGCGGCGCTGCTGCGCGGACGGGCGGTGGCGTGCATGTCAGCCATGGGGTCCTCCGTATGTGATCTGTGTCGGTCAACGGCAGCTCGGATACCCCCGCCGTCCCTGGGTCCAAACCGGAGATCGTCGATCAGCCGAACAGTTTGAGCCCGATCACGCCGGCCACCACCAGCAGCAGGCAGATGACGCGGGGCAGGTTCACCGGTTCGCCGAGGGCGAGCATGCCGACGAGCGCGGTGCCCACCGCGCCGATACCCACCCATACCGCGTAACCGGTGCCGACCGGGATGTCGCGCAGCGCGTACGCCAGGCCGGCCATGCTGGCCACGAGTGAGACGCCGAAGACGGTGGAGGGAAGTGGCCGGGTGAAGCCGGCGCTGCGGTCCAGGGCGATCGCCCACACGGTTTCCAGCAGTCCGGAGAGCACCAGCACGATCCAGGCCATGACGTCACCTCTGACGGGCGGGCCCGGCGCGGTCGGCCGGGCGGCGGTCGGTTCACGCGGGGCGTCTTGGCCTGACCGGGTACGCCCACCACTCGTCCGGGGCGGTCCGCGGGCCGCCGTGGCCGACGCTAGCACCGGGCGGGTCGCCGCGTCGTCGTGGTGAGAAACGCCACCATCGCTGGAGTTGACGTCAACTTCAGGTTGCAGGATCGGGGTATGACCCTGCTCTTCTCCGACGACGACGTCGCGGCCGCCGTGGACGCCCCGCTCACCGTCACGGCCATGCGGGACGCGCTGCTGGCCGCGCACTCCGGCCGGCTCGTCGCGCCGCCCCGGGCGTCCGCCGCGCTCGGCGGGGGTCGGATGGTGCTCACCGCCGGGCACCTCACCGGCGAGTGGTACGGCTTCCGCTCGTACGACACGTTCGGGCACCCGCAGAGCGAACAACTCGTCGTGCTGCACGACGCCACCACAGGCGCGGTGCGCGCCATCGCCGTCGGCGAGGAACTGGGCTCGCGGCGTACCGGGGGGCTCGGTGGCGTGGCCGTGGACGCGCTGGCCCGCGCGGACGCCGCCACGCTCGGCGTGGTGGGCTCGGGCCGGCAGGCGTGGACCCAGGTCTGGGCCGCGGCGGCGGTCCGGCCGCTGCGCGAGGTCACCGTGCACAGCCGCTCCGCCGCCCGGCGGGAGGCGTTCGCCGCGCGGGTCCGCGCCGAGCTGGACGTGCCGGCCCGGGCCGTCGGCTCGGCCGCCGCCGCGGTGCGCGACCGCGACGTCGTGGTGCTCGCCACCACCAGCACGGTCCCGGTGCTCGCCGCCGCCGACCTGTCCGCCGGCACCCACGTCAACACGGTCGGCTTCAAGCAGGCCGACCGGCACGAGTTCGGCCCCGACCTGCTCGACGCCGCCGACCTGCTGGTCACCGACTCACCCGGGCAGGCCGCCGCGTACGTCCCGCCGATGCTCGCCGCCGTCGAGCCGTACGCCGGACGGTTGCGTGACCTGGGCGCGGTGCTGGCCGGCGCGGTCCCCGGCCGCACCGGCGCGGACCAGATCTCGGTGTTCTGCTCGACCGGTCTGGCGGGCACCGAGGTGTTCCTCCTGGACCGCCTGGCCCGGGTGGCCGCGCCCGCCCGCTGACCGGGCCGGACGGGTGCGCGGCGGGCGCACGACGGCCCGGTACCCTCGGATGGTGTCTGCGACCTCCTCCACCCCACCGTCCGACGGGCGCCGCGTCGCCCTGCTGACCCTGGGCTGCGCCCGCAACGAGGTCGACTCGGAGGAACTGGCCGCCCGGCTGCACGCCGACGGGTGGCAGGTGACCACCGACGGCGAGGGCGCCGACGTGGTGGTGGTGAACACCTGCGGGTTCGTCGAGAAGGCCAAGCAGGACTCGATCCAGACGCTGCTGGCCGCCGCCGACACCGGCGCCAAGGTGGTCGCCGCCGGGTGCATGGCCGAGCGGTACGGCCGGGAACTCGCCGACAGCCTGCCCGAGGCGCAGGCGGTGCTCAGCTTCGACGACTACCCGGACATCGCGGCCCGCCTGGACGCGGTGCTGGCCGGTGAGGCGGTCGACGCGCACACCCCGCGTGACCGGCGTGAGCTACTCCCGCTGACCCCGGTGAAGCGTCAGGCGGCGGCGGTGTCCCTGCCCGGGCACGGCACCCCGACCCGGGTCGCCCCGGAGACCGACGCGCACACCCCGGCCCACCTGCGGCAGGTGCTGCGGCACCGGCTCGACACCGGCCCGGTGGCCTCGCTGAAGCTGGCCAGCGGCTGCGACAGGCGGTGCGCGTTCTGCGCCATCCCGGCGTTCCGCGGGGCGTTCGTCTCGCGTACCCCGGACGAACTGCTGGCCGAGGCCGAGTGGCTGGCCAAGACCGGCGTGCGGGAGCTGGTGCTGGTCAGCGAGAACTCCACGTCCTACGGCAAGGACCTGGGCGACCCCCGCGCGCTGGAGAAGCTGTTGCCGCAGCTCGCCGCCGTCGACGGGATCGTGCGGGTGCGGGCCAGCTACCTCCAGCCGGCCGAGACCCGGCCGGGGCTGGTCGAGGTGATCGCCACCACGCCGGGCGTGGCCGCGTACTTCGACCTGTCGTTCCAGCACTCCAGCGAGCCGGTGCTGCGCCGGATGCGTCGATTCGGCTCCACCGACCGGTTCCTGGACCTGCTCGCCTCGGCCCGTGCGCTGGCCCCGCAGGCGGGTGCGCGCAGCAACTTCATCGTCGGCTTCCCCGGCGAGACGAAGCAGGACGTGGCCGAGCTGGTCCGCTTCCTGACCGAGGCCCGGCTGGACGCGATCGGCATGTTCGACTACAGCGACGAGGACGGCACCGAGGCCGTCGGGCTGCCCGGCAAGGTCTCCGCCGCCACGATCAAGCGGCGGTACGACAGGCTCAGCGCGCTCGCCGACGAACTCTGCTCCCAGCGGGCCGAGGAGCGGCTCGGCGCGACGGTGGAGGTGCTGGTGGACACGATCGCCGACGGCGTGGTGGAGGGCCGGGCCGCCCACCAGGCGCCCGAGGTCGACGGTTCGACCACCCTTGTCGCCCCGGCTGCCGGCGGCGTGGACCTGGCCGCGTTGCGCCCGGGTGACCTGGTCCGGGCCACGGTGACCGCCACCGAGGGCGTCGACCTGGTGGCCGTGCCGGATGAAATGATCTCGGCGGCGCCCGGCGCGGTACGGTGACGGCGGGTCCGGACGGAGCGGGGAAGCCACGGGGGGCGGTGCCGGACATGACCGGGGCCGAGTCGACGGTGGTGGCTCCCGTACCGCTGCTCAACGCGGCGAACCTGCTGACCGGGGCGCGCCTGCTGCTGGTGCCGGTGTTCGTGGTCACCGTGGTGGCGTCGGGGATGACGCATCCGGGGTGGCGGACGGCGGCCTGCGTGATCTTCGTGGTGGCCTCGGCGACGGATCTGGTGGACGGCTGGATCGCCCGGCGCTACGAGCTGGTCACCCCGCTGGGCAAGGTCGCGGACCCGATCGCCGACAAGGCGCTCACCGGCGCGGCGCTGGTGCTGCTCTCCTGCTACGACCGGCTGCCCTGGTGGGTGACCGGGGTGATCCTGGCGCGGGAGTTGGGCATCACCGCCCTACGCTTCTGGGTGATCCGGCACGGGGTGATCGCGGCCAGCCGGGGCGGCAAGATCAAGACGGCGTTGCAGATCCTCGCGATCACCTGGTACCTCTGGCCGATGCCCGACGCACTGGCCCCGGTCGGCCCGTGGATCATGGGCGCCGCCGTGGTGGTCACCGTGGTCACCGGGTTCGACTACGTCGCGCAGGCGGTACGACTGCGTCGCCCGGCCCGGTGACTCCGCCGGCCGACGACTAAGCCGCGACGGCGCGGGAAGGAAAGGCGGGCATGAACACCGACGCGAGACATCAGCGGCCCGCCGGCAGCCCGGCGGCCGCCGTGGTGCACCGGCTGCACGAGTGCGGCCAGACGCTGGCCACGGTCGAGTCGCTCACCGGCGGTCTGCTCGCCGCCGCGATCGTGGAGATCGCCGGGGTCAGCTCCCTGTACCGCGGTGGCCTGGTGGTCTACGCCACCGAGCTCAAGGCGACGCTCGCCGGCGTACCTGAGGAACTGCTCGCCGAGCGCGGGCCGGTCGACCCGGACGTGGCCGCCGCCCTGGCCGAGGGCGGCCGGCAGCGGTGCGGCGCCGACTGGGGCCTGGCCACCACAGGCGTCGCCGGGCCGGAACCGCAGGACGACAAGCCGGTCGGCCTGGTCTACGTGGCGGTCGCGGGCCCGGGCGGGACGCAGGTGCGCCGCCTCGACCTCGACGGCGGCCGGGACCACATCCGCTCCGCCGCGGTGATCGAGGCGCTGCGCCTGCTCGCCGACCGGATCCGGGCGGCGCAGGAGGCCGACGCCGCCGAGCCGGCGCAGGCCGGCCGCCGGTGACCCCGTCGGCCCGACAGGCCCGGGCGCGGGCCCGCCGGACCGGACGGTCCGACAGGATTGGACAGGTGGGGTGGGATGTCGTCCGGGCGGGCAACGGGTACGGTTGCGGGAAGGCTCCGGCGGTCGCCGCGGTCGCCGGGGCGGTCCGCCGCATCCGGCGCGGCACGTCCGGCGGGGATGGTGGTCCCGTTCAGGGGGAGGTGCGATGGTCCTGCTACGCCGGGTGATCGGTGACGCACTGCGGGCACGCCGGCAGGGGCAGCACCGCACCCTCCGCGAGGTCTCGTCCGCCGCGAACGTCAGCCTGGGCTACCTCTCCGAGATCGAACGCGGCCAGAAAGAGCCGTCGAGTGAGCTGCTGGCCGCCATCTGCGACGCCCTCGGCGCCCGCCTGTCGGAGCTGCTGCGCGAGGTCAGCGACACGGTCGCGCTGGCCGAGCAGATGCCCGAGGTGCTGGTGCCGGTGGTCGACGAGCCGGTGACCTCGGCAGCCGGGCGCAAGGGCGCCGACCGGGGCGTGCGCCAGGTCACCACCGAGGGCGGGGTCGCGGTCCAGGTCCGGCAGGACTCGCCGCTCAAGGCCACGCTTCGCAGCACCCGGGTCCGTCCCGCGGAGCGCGACGTGGTCTGCGCCGCCTGAGCCGCCGACAAGCGTCGTGGGTGCTGCTGGCATCCGCGTCGTACTCTTGATCAGGAGCGCACGGGTGCCGGAGTGGCGTCCGGCTGGAACGATGTAGACGCGACGCTACTGAGGGGACGAGGCGGAGAATGGCTAACCCGTTCGTCAAGGGTTGGAAATACCTGATGGCGCTCTTCGGCGCGAAGATCGACGAGCACGCTGATCCGAAGGTGCAGATCCAACAGGCCGTGGAGGAGGCCCAGCGGCAACACCAGGCGCTGGTGCAGCAGGCGGCGGCGGTGATCGGCAACCAGCGTCAACTGGAGATGAAGCTGTCCCGGCAGATGACCGAGGTGGAGCAGCTCCAGGGCAACGCGCGGCAGGCGCTGACGCTCGCCGACCAGGCCCGGGGCAAGGGTGACGAGGCCGAGGCCGGGCGCTACGAGCAGTCCGCCCAGTTGCTCGCCACCCAGCTGGTCTCCGGCGAGCAGGCGCTGGAGGACCTCAAGACCCTGCACGACCAGGCCCTCGGTGCGGCGGCGCAGGCCCGCAAGGCGGTCGAGAACAACTCGATGATCCTCCAGCAGAAGCTGGCCGAGCGCACCAAGCTGCTCAGCCAGCTTGAGCAGGCCAAGATGCAGGAGAGCGTGGCCCACTCGCTGGAGTCCATGTCGTCGCTCACCGCGCCCGCCAACACCCCGTCGCTGGACGAGGTGCGCGACCGGATCGAGCGCCGCTACGCCACCGCGATGGGTCGGGCCGAACTGGCCGGTAACTCCGTCGAGGGGCGGATGCTGGAGATCCAGAAGGCGACCCTCGACTCGGCCGGCTCGTCGAGACTGGACCAGATCCGGTCGAGCATGGCCGGCGAGCAGCTCGGCAACCGGCAGGAGCGTCCGGCGGTGGGGCAGGCCACCGATCCGGCCGCCACCGCCCGGCTCGACGAGCTGCGGGCCAGCATGAGCCGGGAGAAGGACGCCGGGGAGACCACCACCGGCTGACGGACGGGGAGAGACCATGGCGGACGATCGGGCCCGACACTTCCGCAGGCTGCGCAAGCTGCGCCGCTCTGCGCGGCGGTGGAGCGTGCTGGCCGGCGGGCTCGGCGGTGCCGCCGCGGTGCTCACCCCGTACGCCGGGCTGGGCCTGCCGGACGCGGCGTGGGCCGGCGCCGCGGGCAGCGCCATCGCGGTGGCCGCCTGGCGCTGGGTCGACCACCGGGCCCTCGCGGCCGTGCCGGCCCCGCCTGCGCTGGACCCGGCGGAGGCCGCGGCCCGCTCCCGCGCCCGGATGGTCGCCGCCGTCGAGCGGCTGCCCATCGGGCCGGGCGTGCTGGCCGAGGCGCGCCGGGTCCGTTCCCGCCTCGCGCTGCGCGGCACCGCCGCGGCCGAGCCGTGGGCCCGGCTGGACCGGGCCGCGCTCACCCTGGCGGGGCTGGCCGGTCGGCTGACCGGGCTGGCCGAGCCGGCGGTGCGGGAGGCGGCCGAGGCCGACCGTTCCCTGCGGGAGTTGGCGAACCGGGTCGCCGGGGTGGAACGCGCGGCGAAACTGACCCCGCAGAGCACCCTCGGTGAGGTACACGCCGCGCTTGTGGCCCAGTTGGAGGACGGCGTGTCCGCCTACGAACGGCTGGTGGTGGCCGCCGCCGGCTACGTGGCCGAGGACACCCGGCCGAACATCGAGCACCCCGCGGCCGCCACCCGCCTCACCGAGGCCACCGACCTGCTGCACGGCGTCGCCTCCGCCCTGGCCGAACTCCGCACCCCGCTGCGCACCCCCTGACCCGCCGCACCCCGCGTCGGCCACGAGGCCGGCGGCGCCGTCGGCCTCGGACCCGCCGCCGGCCGTACGATCGACGCCGCCCGGCGTGCCGGTCAGGTGGGGGTGGTGACGAGGATCGGGGGGGTCCACGGGGAGGTGCCGACGACGTTCGCCGCGTGTACCCGGTAGTGGTAGGTGACGCCGGGGGCCAGGCCGGTGTTGGTGAAACCCCGGCCGGTGACGCGGAACGTGGCCGGCTCCCGGGTGAAGGCGGCATCGGTGGCCCGCTGCACCAGGAAACCGGCCCCCGGGCCGGCCGGTGTCGCCGCCGACCAGATCAGCGTCACCGTGGCGGTGTCCGGGTTCGGCGCGACGGCGGTGACGCTCAGCCGGGTCGGTGCGGCCGGTCGGGCCGGGGTGGTCACCGTGGCGACCGTCGACCAGGGTGACGCGGCGCCCAGGTACGTCGTGCGGACCCGGTAGTAGTAGGTGGTGTCCGGAGCGACGGCGGCATCCAGGTGGGCCTCGCCGACGGTGATCGCGGTGGTGCCGGGGCCGCTGGTGAACGTCGGGTTGGTGGCCCGCTGCACGTCCACCCCGGTGGCGAAGGAGTGGTTGGCCCAGCGCAGCGCCACCCGCAGCGGCGCGGCCGGCAACACGGCCGCGGTCAACCGGGCCGGCGCGTCCAGGTGCACCGACGCCGGCACGCTGTTCGACCAGGCCGAGCAGCTCACCGCGTTCTCGGCCCGGATCCGGTAGTGGTAGGTGACGCCGGGCGTGACCGTCGCGTCGGTGTACCGGGTCGCGGTGGCGGCCACGGTGATCTCGGTCAGCCCGGCGGTGAAGGCACTGTCGGTGGCGCGGTGCAGCAGATGGCTGGTGGCCGGCGGGCGCCCGCCGTTGCCGGTCCAGGTGAGCGCGATGGCGGGGAGTGCGGTGGCCGAGCCGGGCACCGGTACGGCGGTCAGCCCGGTCGGCGCCCGGGGTGTCACCCGCAGCACCAGCGGCCGGCTCATGCCCTGGTCACGTAGCCCGGCCGAGCGGGTCTGCCAGCGGTACTCCCACCCCAGGTCGACCAGGTGGTTGACCACCGTCGCGGGTCGTCCGTCGACCGGGCTGACACCGGTGCCGTCCAGGCGCGCGCCGGCCGGTCGGGTCGGGTCGAGCAGCCGGACGCTGTCGCCCAGCTTGAACGGCAGGGTGGGCGGGACCGGGCGCAACGCCACCACCACGTCCTCGCGCGGGTTGACCCGCACGGTGTCCTTCCAGCCCAACTCGCCCGCCTCGGGGGGACGCAGCGTGCCGTCCCAGCCGACCCGGTTGACCACCTGCACGTCGCAGCCCTCGATGTGCACCGGGTGGGTGCGCGGGGCGTCGCCGACGATCCGCCAGAGCTGCGTGCCGTCGGTCGGCGCGCCCACCGCCACCGTCGGGTCGGTGGCGAACAACACCTCGGTGGCCGGGTCGGCCGGCCCCAACGGCAGGGTGGCCGGGGTCGGCGGCGCGCCGACCGGGTGCCCGACGCCGAGCCGTCCCACCGCCCGGCCGTGCCGCGGCTCGAACACCTGCCCGACCGACTTCACGGCCAACGGCAGCGTCACCGGGGCCGCCGCGCCGGCCGGGACGAACGTGACCGCGTCGGTCCGCGCCGGCACCAGCGTGGTCCGCGCGGTACGGGTGCCGAACGCCTCGTCGTACGCCGGCTGGGGCACGATCGGCGGCGGTTGGCTCGCCGCGTACGCCCCGGGCAGCCGGTCGGCGAGCCGACGCCTGTCGTACGGCTGGGCGGGGGTGCCGGCGACCCGGATCTGGAGCAGGGTGCGGGTGTTCGGGCCGTAGCCGGGGCGGGTCGGTGGCAGGCCCCCGGAGGCGGTCCGGTCCGGTGCGCCGGTGTGGTGGTCGTAGCGGGGGTCGAACCGGGGCAGCGGCGCCGGGCAGTCGTTGTAGAGGATCAGCGTGCCGCCCGGCGGCACGGCGGAGAAGTCGACCACCACGTCGGCCCGCTCGCCGGGGGCGAGCAGCAGCGCGTGTCCGTCCACGTTGAGCACGGTCGGGTCCTGCCTGTCGTAGCGGTAGGTCACCGGCCGGTTGGTCAGCACCACCGGGGCGGGCAGCAGGCCGGCCTCGTTGCCGATCTGGATCAGCTCGGGGCCGGCGGCCCCCGGGTCGGGCACCCCGCCGTCGCGTCCGTCCACCGGCCAGTACCCGGGTCGCCCCGGCGCGCGCGCCGCGTCGACCATCGGGACCTCGCCGGCGTCCGGGTCGGCCGGGGTGCCGTCCGGTGTCCACATCGGCGCGTCCGAGGCGGCCCGGTAGAGCTGGAGGTTGAGCGCCCGGTCGGCGCAGGCGTTCAGGATCCGGAACCGGTACGCGCGCGGCGCGACCTCCAGGTACGGGTAGGCGACGCCGTTGACGAGCGGGGTGTCCCCGTACGCCTCGGGCACCGCCGACGGGTGTGGCACGGCGGGTGCCAGCGGCGGCTCGTCCGGCTCGGTGTCCGGGTCGTGGTGCGGGTTGGGCACCGGGGCGACCCACGCGTCGGCCCCGCGGTCCGGGTCGTGTGTCCACGGGCCGTAGTCCCAGCGGCCGGTCGGGTTGCCGCCGCTGAGCCGGTACGGGTTCTGCCGGGGCTGGTAGACGTGCGGGTGCCAGAGGTTGCCCTTGGCGCCCCAGCGTTCCCGGTCCCAGGTCGGGTCCTGGGCGGCGAGTTGGGCGTCGTCGGGCACGAACGTCTTGTCCTCGACCACCAGCGGGAGCTGTTCGGCGGGCAGCACCCCGTCGTCGACGAGCCGTTCCTCGGCCGGGTCGGTGAGCAGGTAGAGCGCGAGCTGTCCGGCGTAGACGGTGAGCCGGGACAGGCCGAGGGTGTTGTCGTGCAACCACATCAGCCGGCCGCTCTGCTCGTTCGGGAAGTAGAGCGTGGTGGCGCCCGCGCCGGGCGGCGGCATGTCCGGCACCGGGGTCACCCCCACCCCCGTCGGGTACGGGGTGATCTCACCGGCGGGGGTGACCCACCGCCACGGGTTGCCGGCGCTGGTCCATCCGGTCTGCGCCCCGTCCAGGTGCGGCACCGCCCGGTTCTGCGGGTACGGCGCCGGCCCGTCCAGCGGCCCGACGCCGGCCCCGTCGACTGTCTCGTCCACCGGCAGGAACAGTTCACCGGCCCGTCCGGTGGGAAGTTGGTTGATGAACTTGATCCGCACCGGGCGGCCCCGCCTAGCCATGATCATCGGACCGAGGTGCCAGGGCCGCTCGGGTGGCCCCACCGTGTTGTGACCGGCGGCGTCGGTGCCCAGGTTGAGCTGCCGGTAGCCGCGCAGCCGGGTGGCGGGCAGATCCCGGTGCAGGCGTTGCGCGTACTCCTGGAGGCCGATCTCGTAGTAGTCGCAGCCCGGCCAGGTGATGGTGTCCGGCACCGCTACGGGCAGCCGGGCGCCGAGGCCGGCGGTGGCCGCCCGCCCGGGTAGCGGCAGCGGGTCGACGAACTTGCGGATGCCGGTGCCGGGCACCGGGCGGCCGTCCGCGTCCGGTGTGGGCAGCGGGCTGGCGGCGGTGTTCGGCACCTGGCCGAACAGGTGTGGCGCGGCGGCCGGGTCCAGCGCGGCCGGGCCGGTCGGCTCGGGGTCGGCGACGCGGGCGGTGGGGACGGCGGGTGGTCGGGCCTCGGCGACCGGGTCCGGGTGCCCGGCCCGGAGCCTGCGGAACAGCACCATGGTTCTCCCCGGGGTCGGGGCGCGCCGGCCGACACCCCGGCGTGGCGGGCGTGCGCGCTGCTGACGATCCGTGAGCGGTTTCACGCAGCATGCGACGGCGCGGGGTGGCGGCGGAAGTACCCAATCGTCCCTATCTTGGGGGATCTTGCCCGGTTCGTGGAAGTTCCACGTCGGCGCGGTCGGGCTGGCACACCGGGCACCAGTAGGTGACCCGCTCGCCCAACTCCTCCTTGCGGATCGCCGTACCGCAGCGCCGGCACGGCTGTGCCCGACGGCCGTACACGTAACTGGTGCCGCCCCGGCGCAGCACCCCGGTCGTGCTCTGCGTCCAGCGGCCCCGGTTCGCCGCGAGCAGCCGCTGCGCCAACGCCACCGTGCCCGGCAGGTCCGGCACCGCGCCCACCGGGGTCCACGGGGACACGCCACGCAGGAACAGCACCTCGCACTTGTAGAGGTTGCCCACGCCGGCCAGGTTGCGCTGGTCGAGCAGCGCCTCGCCGATGCTGGCGTCCGGATGCGCGGCCAGCCGGCGGACCGCCTCCTGCGGGTCCCATTCCGGGCCGAGCAGATCCGGGCCGAGGTGCCCCACCAGCGACGCCTCGTCGGCCGTCGGCACCAGCGCCAGCTCGTGCAGGTGATAGCCGACCGCCACCGCCGCGGGGGAGCGCAGCACCACCCGGATCAGGTGCGCCGGCCGCGCCGTCCAGCGCTCCCCCGGGGCGTACGCCCGCCACGCACCGTCCATCCGCAGGTGCGAGTGCAGCGTCCACTCCCGACCATCGGGAGCGGCCAGCCGCAGCAGCAGGTGCTTGCCCCGACTGGCCGACTCGCGTACCGCCCAGCCGGTCAGGTCGGTGGTGGCCAGCTGCGGCACGCGAAACTCCGAGCCGGTGAGCCGGGACCCGCCCAACGCGCGTTGCAGCACGCGGGCCGTGTTCCAGACGGTGTCGCCTTCGGGCATCCCGCCATTGTCCCCGATCGAAGGAAATTCGTGTGTATCACCATTTGTAGTGCACTTCCTGCCGATCAGGATAAAAGACAGGATCAGGGGGTTCTGAGGAGAATGCCGATGACCCGCACCCGCCGCTGTGCCGTCCTCGCCCTGACCGCCCTGCTCGGCGCGACCACCGGACTGCCCGGCGCAGCCGCGTCGGCCGCGCCACCGGCCGCCGCGCCACCGGCCCGCGCCACCGCGCCCGACCCCGAACGGTGGTCCGCCGACCTCACCGTGGCCGGCGGCGACGACGTCAACGTCGCCTGGCGCTCCGGCCGCCTCCGCCTCACCGACCAGCGCCCCACCGCCCGCACCCGCCCCGCCGCCGTGGCCGGCCCGATCGCCGAGGGCATCCTGCTCACCGCGCCGCGCGCCCTGCACCGGCCGGCCACCCGCGTACGCGCCCGGCTCGCCGCCCGCACCGGCGACGGCGGCACGGCCGTGGCCCAGGTCCGCGGCTGGCGGTCCCACGGCTGGACCGAATGGCGCGACGCCACCGACGCGGTCTTCGACCAACCGGTCAGCCGCGTGCAGGCGCGGGTCGTGCTGACCACCCGGGGCGCCGCGTCGCAGGCCACCGTGTCCGCGCTGACCCTCAGCGCGGACCGGGTCGCCACCACCGCCGTGCGGCCGGCCGCCGCGCTCACCTACCGGGCGTACGCGACCCGCATCGGGCTGGTCGGCGGCGTTACCGCCAACGGGCACACCGTCCGCGCCCGGGACCACTTCGCGGCGCTGCCCAGCCGGCGCGGCCTGTCCCCACGCGACACCGGTGACTACACCGTCAAGGTCTGCACCACGGGCGGCAGCCGCTGCGAGTACGCCCCGGTCTGGGACGTCGGGCCGTGGAACACCCGCGACGACTGGTGGAACCCGTCGTCGACACGGGAGAACTGGGCGGACCTGCCGCGCGGGCGGTCCGAGGCGCAGGCGGCGTACCAGGACAACTACAACGGCGGACGCGACCAGTTCGGCCGCACCGTGCGCAACCCCGCCGCGCTGGACCTGGCCGACGGGACGTTCTGGGACGGGCTTCGACTCACCGACAACACGTGGGTGAACGTGACACTGCTGTGGACCGGTGGCGGGGCGCGGGCCGTGATCGGCTCCGGGCCGCTGAACCTGCGGGCCGGGGCCGCCACCTCGTACGCGAGCCGGGGCCTGGCCGCCACGACCGCCCAGGTGCCGGTGCAGTGCTACGTGACCGGGCAGCGGATCGCCGGCACGTACCGCACCACGACGAGGTGGTACCGCCTGGTCGGCGGCACCTACGTCAGCTACGCGTACCTGTCCTCCGTCTTCGGCGGCACGGTCCCCCGCTGCTGACCCGCCGTCCCCCGGGGGTCATCGGGTCATGATGGTGACCAGATCCCCGGGGGCGAGGGCGAGGGTGTCGGCGGCGCGGCCGGTGTTCACCGCGATCGCCGCCAGGCCGGCGGAGTCGGCGAGGACCACCAGGGCGCCGGGCGGCGCGTCGCCGAACGTGCGGCCGTGCACCGCCGCGCGCCCGTTCACCAGGACCCGGGACGGCAGCCCGTCGAGCAGCGTGCCCGGCGCGGCGAGCTGGACGTTGCCGAAGTGGTCGACGGTCAGCACCTCGGCGGTGAGGCCGCCGGGCTCGGCGCGTACCACCGGTTCCGGCAGCCGGACCAGCGTGCCCGGGTCCA
The DNA here is from genome assembly GCF_049841795.1 of Micromonospora sp. DT31. Classification (NCBI taxonomy): domain Bacteria; kingdom Bacillati; phylum Actinomycetota; class Actinomycetes; order Micromonosporales; family Micromonosporaceae; genus Micromonospora; species Micromonospora sp. DT31. The sequence continues at coordinate 160,765 of NZ_JBNCKZ010000010.1, forward strand.
CCGGCGGCCCGGCCCCGGCCGGCGGCGCGCCGAGCGCCAGCCGGGCGGCCACCGGCGCGAACACGTCCCGCCCGTGGAACGTGTGGGAGACGACCGGGCCGAGCCGGTCCGGGTTTGTCAGCTCCACGGCGGCGGTCACCCCGCCGAGCGCCTCGGCGGCCGGGATCAGCAGCCCGTTGTCCGGCCCGACCAGCAGCCCGCCGGGGGTGGCGAGCGCGATGCCGCGCCGTTCGGTGCCGACACCCGGGTCGACCACCGCCACGTGCACGCCCCACGGCAGGTACGGCACTGTCTGCGCGAGCACCGCCGCGCCCCGGCGCACGTCGGCGGGTGGGATCAGGTGCGTCACATCGATCACCCGTACCGCCGGGGCGAGCCGGGCCAGCACCCCGTGGCACGCTGCCACGAACCCGTCCACCAGGCCGTAGTCAGTGGTCAGCGAGACACAACGCGGCCCGCCGACCGTCGGCCGCAGGCCGTCCGGTGCCGTGCGCCCCTCGCCGGCGGCGGCCGGGCCGGGTCCGTCCGGGCGGCTCATCGCTGGTCCGCCCCGGTCAGGTGCCGCGACAGGCGCAGCTCATCGTGCAGCGGGATGCCGTCGGCGCCGACGTGCGGGATCGTCGGCCCGTCGGCGTCGACCCGGTACGCCAGCGCCCCGGCGAACATGCCGGTGTCGTCGACCGCCACAAGCGTGTGCAGGTCACGCAGGTCGTAGCGGGTGTCGTGGACCACCACGACCGGGCCGCCCCACTCCCGTTCGTGCAACGCCGTCAGCGCGGCTCGGTCCTCGTCGCGCGCCTGGTGCACCCGGATCGGCGCCACCGGCCCCTCCTCCCCGCTCGCGTCCGGCACACCCTAACCGCAACGGCGGCCGGTCAGCCGCGCAACCGCAGGCCACGCGGGGTGGCGCGGAAACCGGCGGCGGTCAGCGCGTCGCGCAGCGGGGACGCGTGCACGGCCTCGCCGTCGGCGCGTTCCACCGAGATCGCGCCGAGCGCCCCGGAGTGCACCGCGTCGGCGAGCGCCTTGCCTGCGCCGGCCAGCGTGTCGGTGTCGTCGGTGAACGACAGGATCGTCCGGCCACCCCGCTCGACATAGAGCACCAGGTCGCCGGCGACCAGCACGACCAGGGCACCCGCCTTGCGCCCCGCCCGGTGGCCGGTGGCCGGGGCGGCCCCGTCGCCGGAGTCGACCACGCGCTCGGGCCAGGGCAGCGCCGCACCGTACGGGTTCGCCGGATCGGTGGCGGCGAGCACCACCGCCGGGCCGCCCCGGCTCTGGCTGTCGTCGGCGAGCGCCCGGATGCGGTCGACCGCGCCGGGCACCGCGAACTGGGCGGCGCCGAGCCCTTCGACGAAGTAGCCGCGCCGGGCCGCGCCGCGTTCCTCCATCGCGGACAGCACCGGGTAGACCCCGGCGAAGCCGCCGGTGATCTGTTCGGCCACGACCGCGCCCCGGGTCACCACGCCGTGCCGTTCCAGCAGCAGGTCGGCAAGCGCGGCGGCGCGGCGGGTGGGGTCGAGGTCGCGGTCGGGCAGCCGGGACCAGCGACCGGCCATGGTCGGTGGGCCGCCCCGGCTGGGCAGCGCCACCCGGCCGGGCCGGCGGTAGCGGGTGCGTGGCGCCGACGGCCGGGACCGGTGCGCCCCACCCGCGCCGAGCGCGACCCGCAGCGGGGCGAGCGTGTCGTTGGTCAGGTGACCGGCCCACACCAGGTCCCACACCGCGCCCGACAGGGCGGCGTCGTCGGTGGCGCCGACCCGGTCGGAGAGCGAACGGAAGAACAGCGCCTGCCCGTCGGCGAGCGCGTCGAGCACCGACTCGTGCAGCGGGCTCAGCGTCAGCGCCTCGTCCGGTGGGGGGAGCAGAAGCGGCGCGACGTCGGCGTACGCGAGCGTCACCCAGCCGTCGCCGCCGGAGATCGCACCCGCGCCGGCCCAGACCACCTCGCCGCCGGCGCACAGCTCGTCGAGTTGGGCGGGGGAGTAGTCGGCGACCCGGGCGGGCAGCACCAGGCGTTCCAACGCGGACGCGGGCACGCTCACGCCCTGCAACTGCTCGACGACGGCGGCGACGGCCTCGACACCCCGGGCGGACGAGCCGACCTGCTGCCAGCGGGGCAGGAACGTGGCGAGCGCGCGCGGCGGCACCGGCTCGATCTCCCGGCGCAGGGCCGCGAGCGAGCGGCGGCGCAGCAGGCGCAGCACCTCCGCGTCGCACCATTGGGTGCCCACGGTGTCCGGGGCGAACTCGCCGGAGACCACCCGGCCGTTCGCCGCCAGCCGGCGCAGCGCCTGCTCGACGACGAACACCCCGAGCCCGAACCGGGCCGCGCAGGTGGCCGCGGCGAACGGGCCGTGCGTGCGCGCGTACCGGGCCACCAGGTCGGTGAGCGGGTCGGCGACCGGCGACAGGTACGCCTCGGCCACCCCGACGGGCAGCGCCACCCCGAGCGCGTCGCGCAGCCGGGCGGCGTCCTCGACCACCACCCAGCGGTCCTCCCCGGCGACGCGGACCCGCAGCACCCGCCGGGCCGCCGCCAGCTCGTCGGTCCAGGATTCCGGCACGCCCCGCTCGGCCAGTTCGGCCGGGCTCAGGTCGCCGACCACGCGCAGCAACTCGACCACGTCCTCCGGGTCGCGGGGTCGCCGCTGCTCGGTGCGCCAGCGCAGTTGACGCGTGGTCTCGGCCAGCACCGCCGGGTCGAGCAGTTCCCGCAGGTCGACCCGGCCGAGCAGGTCGCCGAGCAGCCCGGAGTCGAGGGCCAGCGCGGCGGCCCGCCGCTCGGCCAGCGGGGCGTCGCCCTCGTAGAGGAACGCGCCGACGTACCCGAACAGCAGCGACCTGGCGAACGGCGACGGGCGCTCGGACTCCACCTCGACCAGGCGCACCTTGCGGGCGGCCAGGTCGCGCATCAGCCCGGCCAGGGCCGGCTGGTCGAACACGTCCTGCAGGCACTCCCGGGCGGCTTCCAGCGTGACCGGGAAGTCGGCGTACTCGCGGGCCACGTCGAGCAGCTGCGCGGCGCGTTGACGCTGCTGCCACAGCGGCTGTCGCCGTCGGGGGTCGCGGCGGGGCAGCAGCAGCGACCGGGCCGCGCACTCGCGGAACCGGGAGGCGAACAGCGCGGACGTGCCCACCGACTCCTCGACCAGTTGGGTGATCTCGTCCGGCTCGAAGACCACCACGTCGGCGCCGGGCGGGGTGTCGGCGGTGTCCGGCAGGCGGATCACGATGCCGTCGTCGGAGGGCATGACCTGGGCGTCCACGCCGTAGCGTTCGGCCAGGCGGCGGCCGATGGCGAGCGCCCACGGCCCGTTGACCCGGGCGCCGAGCACCGAGTGCACGGCGAGCCGCCAGTCGCCCAGCTCGTCGCGGAACCGTTCGACCACCACCGTCCGGTCGTCCGGCAGCGAGCGGGTGGCCGCCTTCTGCTCCCGCAGGTAGGTCATCAGGTTGCCGGCGGCCCAGTCGTCCAGCCCGCCGGCGCGCAACGTCGCCACCGCGTCGGCGTCGGACTGCCGCACCAGTGCGCGGACCCGGGCGCCGATCGCGCGCCCCAGCTCGACCGGACGGCCGAGCTGGTCGCCCTTCCAGAACGGCATCCGGGCGGCCTGGCCGGGAGCGGGGGAGACCAGCACCCGGTCGGGGGTGATCTCCTCGATCCGCCAGGACGACGAGCCGAGCAGGAACACGTCACCCACCCGGGACTCGTAGACCATCTCCTCGTCCAGCTCGCCGACCCGGGCGGCCCGCTCCGCGCCGGCCAGGAACACCCCGAACAGGCCCCGGTCGGGAATGGTGCCGCCGCTGGTCACCGCGAGCCGCTGCGCGCCGGGCCGGCCGGTCAGCACGTCGGTGGCGCGGTCCCAGACCAGGCGGGGCCGCAGCTCGGCGAAGGCGGTGGACGGGTAACGCCCGGAGAGCATGTCGAGCACCGCGTGCAACGCCGAGTCGGGCAGCTCGGCGAACGGCGCCGCGCGGCGGACCAGCACGGCCAGGTCACCGAGCCGCCACGGCTCCAGCGCCACCATCGCCACGATCTGCTGGGCCAGCACGTCGAGGGGGTTGCGCGGGTAGTGCAGCTCCTCGATCGCACCGGCGCCCATCCGCTCCGCCACGACGGTGCAGGAGAGCAGGTCGCCGCGGTGCTTGGGGAAGACCACGCCGCGGGAGACCGCACCGACCTGGTGCCCGGCCCGACCGACCCGTTGCAGCCCGGCGGCGACGCTGGGCGGCGCCTCGATCTGCACCACCAGATCGACCGCGCCCATGTCGATGCCCAGCTCCAGGCTGGACGTGGCCACCACGGCGGGCAGCCGGCCGGACTTGAGCGCCTCTTCGGTCTGCTTGCGCTCCTCCCGGGAGACGCTGCCGTGGTGCGCCCGGGCGATCACCGGCGGCGCCCCGGCCGCCGCACCGGACTGCGCCATCACCTCGGACGGCTGTCGCGGGGCACGGACCGGCCCCGCCGGGCCACCGAACGCCTCCCGCCGCGCCGTGTCGTCCGGCCCGGCCCCGTCGCCCGGGCCGCCGTCGCCGGCCGGCCGGCGGTCGCCGTCGGGCAGCAGATCGGATACGCGCACCGGCTCCCCGCCCCGGGCCACGCCGCCGCCCTCCGGTGCGGGCGCCGCCGCCACCTCCTCGGCGGCGAGCTCGTTGAGGCGGGCGCAGAGGCGTTCGGCGCCGCGCCGGGAGTTGGTGAACACGATCGTGGACCGGTGGGCGCGGATCAGCGCGAACACGCGTTCCTCGACCGCCGGCCAGATCGAGGGCCGGCGAGGGGCGAGCCCGCCGAGCTGGTCCTCCGGCGTCTCCTGCTCGTCGAGGCGGGTCATGTCCTCCACCGGGACCTGGACGCTCACCTCGATGGTCTTGTCGGCCGGCGGTTGCACCACGTCGACCGGGCGGGCGCCGCCGAGGAAGCGGGCGCAGACGTCGATCGGGCGCACGGTGGCGGAGAGCCCGATGCGTTGGGCGGGCCGTTCCAGCAGCGCGTCGAGGCGTTCCAAGGACAGCGCCAGATGGGCGCCGCGCTTGGTGCCGGCCACCGCGTGGACCTCGTCCACGATCACCGTGTCCACGCCGCGCAGCGATTCCCGGGCGGCGGAGGTGAGCAACAGGAACAGCGACTCGGGGGTGGTGATGAGGATGTCCGGCGGGGTGCGGGCGAACGCCCGACGTTCGTCGGCCGGGGTGTCGCCGGTCCGCATCCCGACGGTGATGTCCGGCGGGGGCAGGTCGAGCCGGGCGGCGGCCTGCCGGATGCCGGTGAGCGGGGCGCGCAGGTTGCGCTCCACGTCGACGGCGAGCGCCTTGAGCGGGCTGACATAGAGCACCCGGCAGCGACGCCGGGGATCGGCCGGCGCCGGATCCTTGGCCAGCCGGTCGAGCGACCAGAGGAACGCCGCCAGCGTCTTGCCGGACCCGGTCGGAGCGACGACCAGGGCGCTGCGCCCCGCGGCCACCGAACGCCAGGCTCCCTGCTGGGCGCCGGTCGGCGCGGCGAACGCCGCGGTGAACCACTCCCGGGTCGCCACGCCGAATTCCGTCAGCGCCCCGCCCGTCAGCGCCTTGCCCGTCGAAGCGCCGCCCGCCGGCGCCCTGCCTGCCGACTTCCCGCCTGCCGACTTCCCGCCTGCCGACTCCCCGCCTGCCGGGGTCGCCTCGTCCGTCACGCCCCCAATCCTGCCCCGCCGCTACGACATCCGGCCGCCACCGGCGGATCGGCGGCCCGGGTTGGGGAGGTCGGAGCGTGCTTGGGGTTTTTGTTCCGTTAAGTCTTACTTAACTGCTTGCTTGCGACCCGCAACATAAAGTAACTTTACTCACGATGTGGCGTGATGGGGAGGCGTGGATGGCCGTCGAGGAGCGAGGCTCCGGGCTGGGTACCGACGTGCTCATCCGCCAGGTCGACAACCGGTTGGCCGCGCTGCGCACCGGCCTGCGGGGCGCCGACCTCGACCTGGCCGAGGAACTGGCCGGCCGGCTGCGCGAGATGGTGGTGGCCACCGCCCGGTCCAGCGCGGCTGATCGGGCGCTGGTGCGGGCCGCGGTGCACTACTTCGTCAGGCGGCCCGGGAGCCGCGACGCCCGGCTCCCGTTGCGTTCCCTCTCGGCCGCCCAGCGCGCGGCTGACCGGGCGGCCCACCGCCTCGGGCACGCCGACCCCGCCTCCCTGGCCTGACCCCCGTCCGCGGCGTCGCGACCGGGCGGCGCGGGCGCGGGTGAGTGGAATGGGTGGGTTTTCGGAAAACGCCCCGGTTCGACACTGATGTGGCGTGTGATCGGTCGTGTTCCCGTGCCTCGGCGCGCCGTCACCTCGACCGGGAGTACGCGTGCTCGTCCTGCTGATCCTGCACCTGGTGGCGGCGCTGCTCGCCCCGCTGCTGGTCCGCCGGTGGGGTCCGCGCGCCTGCCTGCTGCTCGCGCTCGCGCCGGCCGCCACCGCCGGCTGGGCGGTGGCCCACACCGGGGCGGTACGCGACGGCGGGGCGGTCGTCGAGACGTACAGCTGGGTCCCGCAGTTGCAGCTCGACGTGGCGCTGCGCGTCACCACGCTGCCGTGGCTGATGCTGTTGCTGGTCGGCGGCGTGGGCGCGCTGGTGCTCGTCTACTCGGCCGGCTACTTCGCGTCCGACTCGGCCGGCGTGGCCCGGTTCGCCGCCGTCATGGTCGCGTTCGCCGGGGCGATGGTCGGCCTCGTCGTCTCCGACGACCTGCTGCTGCTCTACGTGTTCTGGGAGCTGACCACCGTCTTCTCCTACCTGCTGATCGGGCACAGCGCCGAGCGCCGCTCCAGCCGGTGGGCCGCCGCCCAGGCGCTGACCGTCACCACGCTGGGCGGCCTGGCCATGCTGGTCGGGTTCCTGATGCTCGGCCACCACGCCGGCGGCTACCGCTGGTCGGCGGTGGCCGCCGCACCGCTGCCCGGCGGCGCGTACCTGGTCGGCGCGGTCCTGCTCGTCCTCGCCGGGGCGCTGGCCAAGTCCGCGGTGTTCCCGTTCAACGCCTGGCTGCCGGTGGCGATGGCCGCCCCCACCCCGGTCAGCGCCTATCTGCACGCCGCCGCCATGGTCAAGGCCGGCGTCTTCCTGGTCGGGCTGCTCGGTCCGGCGCTCGCCGCGGCCGGGCCGTGGCGTCCGGTGACCGTCACCGCCGGGCTGGTCTCGCTGGTCGTGGGCGGGTGGGCGGCGCTGCGGCAGACCGACCTGAAACTGCTGCTCGCGTACGGGACGGTCAGCCAGCTCGGCCTGCTCACGGTGGTGTTCGGAGCGGGCACCCCGGCGGCGGCGTTGGCCGGTGCGGCGATGCTCGCCGGGCACGCCCTGTTCAAGGCGGCGCTGTTCCTGGTCGTCGGCATCCTCGACCACGCGGCCGGCACCCGGGACCTGCGGGAACTGTCCGGGGTGGGGCGGTCCGTCCCGATGCTGGCCACGGTCGCCGCCCTGGCCGCCGCCTCGATGGCGGGTGTGCCGCCACTGCTCGGGTTCGTGGCGAAGGAATCGGTGTTCGCCGCGTTCACCGGCGACCCGCTGGTGCTCGCCGTGCTGGTGGCCGGCAGCGCGCTCACCGTGGCGTACAGCATCCGCTTCGTGTGGGGTGCGTTCGGCACCCGCCCCGGCATCCCGGACACGGCGGTGGCCCGGCCCCCCGCGGTGATGCTCGTACCCCCGGTGCTGCTCGCCGCCGCCGGGCTCGCCGGCGGCCCGGCGGCCGGCTGGCTGGGCGACCTGTTCGAGCCGTACGCCGAGCTGTTCGGGCCGGTCGAGGAGCACCTGGCACTGTGGCACGGGCCAACCGTGGCGCTCGGCCTGTCCGCCGTGGTGCTGGCCGGCGGTGTGGGGCTGCACCTGGCCCGCGGCCCGCTCGCCCCGGTGCTCCGCCGGCTGCGCTCGCCGGTGGCCGGCAACCAGGGGTACGAGTGGATCACGCACCAGTTCGACAGGTTCGCCATCGAGGTCACCGGCGCCACCCAGCGGGGGTCGCTGCCGCAGTACCTCGGCACCGTGCTGCTCGCTCTGGTGTTCGTGCCCGGCGCGGCGATGGTGTCAACCGCGCCCTGGCGGGTCGAGTTGGCGCTCTGGGACAACCCGGCGCAACTGGTCGTCTGCGTGATCATCGCGGTCGCCGCGCTGCTCGCGGTCGGCGCGCGCCGCCGGCTGACCGCCATGCTGCTGGTGGGCGTGACCGGCTACGGCACCGCGATGATGTTCGTCCTCTACGGCGCCCCGGACGTGGCACTCACCCAGTTCCTGGTGGAGACCGCCACCATCGCCGTCTTCGTGCTGGTGCTGCGCCGGCTGCCGGAACGCTTCTCGGCCAGGCCACTGCGCCGCAGCCACTGGGTGCGGCGTGGGGTCGGGGTGGCCGCCGGGCTGGTGATGGCCGGCCTGGCGCTCGCCGCGTCCGGGGCCCGGCGGGCGCCGTCGATCTCCGCGGCCTTCCCGGACCTCGCCGTCACCCAGGGGTACGGCCGCAACGTCGTCAACGTGACCCTGGTGGACATCCGGGCCTGGGACACGATGGGGGAGATCTCGGTGCTGGTGGTGACCGCGACCGGGGTGGCCAGCCTGATCTACGAGCGGTCCCGCACCGGGCCGCGCCCCCGCCGGCCCCGACCGGTCGCGCGGCCCGCCGACGACCGGCGCACCGTGTGGCTGCGCGGCGGGGCGACCCTGCACGAACGGCGACGCTCGATCGTCTTCGAGGTGGTCACCCGACTGATCTTCCACACGATGCTGCTCTTCTCGCTGTTCCTGCTCTTCTCCGGACACAACGCGCCCGGCGGCGGCTTCTCCGGCGGCCTGGTCGCGGGCCTGGCGTTGACGCTGCGCTACCTGGCCGGCGGCCGGTACGAGCTGGCCGAGGCGGCGCCGGTGGGCGCGGGCACGGTGCTCGGCGCGGGGCTGGGCATCGCGGTCGGCAGCGGGGTGCTCGGCCTGGTGCTCACCGGCGAGGTGCTGCAGAGCGTCAAGGTGAACCTGTGGCTGCCCCTGGTCGGCCACTTCTACCTGGTCACGTCGCTGTTCTTCGACATCGGCGTCTATCTGGTGGTGGTCGGCCTGGTGCTGGACATCCTGCGCAGCCTGGGCACCGAGGTGGACCGGCACGTGGAGGCGGCCGGGGAACCGGGGCGCGGGTTGGCCGTCCGCCGCGAGGGGCGGCGCGCATGAACCGGGGGGCGGCGGGTCCGACGCTGGTGCTGGTGCTGGCCGTCGGGGTGCTGGTCGCGGCCGGCGTCACGCTGCTGCTGGAGCGCAGCCTGACCCGCATCCTGCTCGGCGTGATCCTGCTCGGCAACGGGGTGAACCTGCTGATCCTGCTCGGCGGCCGGGCCGGCGCCGCCCCGCTGGCGGGGGCCGCGCCGACCGACGAGCTGAGCGACGCGCTGCCGCAGGCGATGGTGCTCACCGCCGTGGTGATCACGTTCGGCCTGACCGCGTTCCTGCTGGCGGTCGCCTACCGCAGTTGGTTCACCAGCGGCGACGACGAGGTGCAGGACGACCTGGAGGACCGGCAGATCGTCCGGCTCGCCGAGCGTAACGAGGTGTCCACCGCGGACCTGGGTGGTGAGGGCCCGGACGACGACCCCGAGCAGGTCGACCCGGCGCCGGCCCGGCGTCGGCTCCACCGGGACGGTGACCAGTGAGTGCGAGGAGTGAGCCGGTTTTGCGAGCCCCGCAGTCGCGAGCCGAGGAGACGCAGTGAGTGCGAGGAGTGAGCCGGTTTTGCGAGCCCCGCAGTCGCGAGCCGAGGAGACGCAGTGAGTGCGCTGGTGCCGTTGCCGGTGGTGGTGCCGCTGCTCGGGGCGGCGCTCACCCTCCTGCTGTCCGGCCGGCCCCGGTTGCAGCGTTCGGTGAGCGTGCTCTGTCTGAGCAGCGTGCTGGTGGTCGCGGCGGTGCTGCTGGTGCAGGCGTACCGGTTCGGGCCGGTGGTGGTGCAGGTGGGTGGCTGGCCGGCGCCGGTGGGGATCGTGCTGGTGGCCGACCAGTTGGCGGCACTGATGCTCGTGGTGTCGTCGGCGGTGACGCTGTGCGTGCTGCTCTACTCGGTCGGCCAGGGCCGGGGGGAGACCGGGGAGACGGCACCGGTCAGCATCTTCCACCCCACCTATCTGGTGCTCACCGCGGGTGTGACGAACGCCTTCCTCGCCGGGGACCTGTTCAACCTGTTCGTCGGTTTCGAGATCCTGCTGGCCGCGAGCTTCGTGCTGATCACGCTGGGCGGGACCGAGGTGCGGCTGCGCACCGGTTCGACGTACGTGGTGGTGAGCATCCTGTCGTCGATGCTGTTCCTGTCCGCGGTGGGTCTGGTGTACGCGGCCACCGGCACATTGAACATGGCGCAGCTCGCCGGCCGGCTGGACGCGCTGCCGTCCGGCGTACGGATGACCCTGCAACTGATGCTGCTGCTGGCGTTCGGCATCAAGGCGGCGGTCTTTCCGTTGTCGGCCTGGTTGCCGGACAGTTATCCGACGGCGCCGGCCCCGGTGACCGCGGTCTTCGCCGGCCTGCTCACCAAGGTCGGCGTGTACGCGATCATCCGCACCGAGACGTTGCTGTTCCCCGGTGGGCAGGTCGCCGGGCTGCTGATGGTGGTGGCCGGGCTGACCATGGTGGTGGGCATCCTCGGTGCGGTGGCCCAGTCGGACATCAAACGACTGTTCTCGTTCACCCTGGTCAGCCACATCGGCTACATGATCTTCGGGGTGGCGTTGAGCAGTGTCGCCGGCCTGTCCGGGGCGATCTTCTACGTGGTGCACCACATCACCATCCAGACCACGCTGTTCCTGGTCGCCGGCCTGGTGGAGGAGCGCGCCGGCAGCACCGACCTGCGTCGCCTGGGCGGGTTGGCGCGGGTCACCCCGATGCTCGCGGTGCTGTTCTTCGTACCGGCGATGAACCTGGCCGGCATCCCGCCGTTCTCCGGTTTCCTCGGCAAGGTGGGTCTGCTCCAGGCCGGGGTGGCCGCCGGCCGGCCGCTGCCCGCGGTGCTTGTCGGGGCGGGGACGCTTACCAGCCTGCTCACCCTCTACGCCGCCTCCCGGGTGTGGAACATCGCGTTCTGGCGGGCGCCCCAGCTGGCCACCACCAGTCCGCCGGTCCGGCTGCCCCGGTTGATGGTCGGCGCGACCACCGCCCTGGTGGCGCTCGGCGTGCTGCTCACCCTGGTGGCCGGGCCGTTGTTCCAGGTGACCGCCGACGCCGCCACGGACCTGCGCGAGCGCACCCCGTACGTGCGGGCGGTCCTGCCCCGGGACGTGCCGTGACCGGCCCGGGCGGGCAGCCGGCCGTGGGCCGCGGCGGGCGGCGTCGGGACCAGGCCGTCGCGCTCGGTTGGCTGGTGGTCGCCTGGCTGCTGCTGTGGGGCGACGTCTCCTGGGGCAACGTGTTCACCGGACTGGCAGTCGGCGCGGCGGTGCTGCTGTTCTTCCCGCTGCCGACGGTCACCTTCGGCGGGCGGCTGCGCCCCGGGCCGCTGCTGGTGCTCGTGGCCACGTTCGTCGCGGAGCTGGTGAGCGCCAGCCTGCACGTGGCCGCCCTCGCGCTGCGGTTCGGCTACCGCCCGCGCGGCGCGATCATCGCGGTGCCGCTGCGGGTGCGCACCGACCTCAACCTGGCTCTCACCGCCGAGCTGATCTCGCTGGTGCCGGGCACCCTGATCATCGACGTGGACCGCGCGCGGGGCGTGCTCTACGTGCACGTGCTCGACGTGCGCGGTCCGGAGGACCTGGACGCCAGCCGCGCCCGCGTACTCACCGTCGAACGGCGCATCGTCCGCGCCATCGGCTCTCCCACCGAGGTACGCCAGCTCGACCTCGATCCCGTGGAACGGAGGAACCACCCGTGACCGTCCTGTTCGCCGGCGCGTTGACCGTGCTGCTCTCGGCCACCGCGCTGCTCGCCCTGGCCCGGATCTACCGTGGCCCGTCCCTGCTCGACCGGGTCGTGGCCGCCGACCTGCTGCTGTCGGCGATGCTCGCCGCGGTGGGGGCGGAGGCCGCGGTCAACAGGCACGCCGCCACCCTGCCCGTGCTTGTGGTGCTTTCCCTGCTCGGGTTCATCGGTTCGGTGTCGATGGTGCGCTTCGCCGTCCGGGCTGAAGCGTGAGCGCGAGGAGTGAGCCGGTGTTGCGAGCCCCGCAGTCGCGAGCGAAGGGACCAGCGTGAGCGCGAGGAGTGAGCCGGTGTTGCGAGCCCCGCAGTCGCTGACGAAGGAGAAACCAGCGTGAGCGTGGATTCCGTCGCGGAGTGGGCGGGCGGGGTGCTGTTGGTTGCCGGCGCGGCGTTGGGCCTGGTCGCGGGCATCGGGCTGGTGCGGTTCCCGGACGTGCTGGACCGGATGCACGCGGCCACCAAACCGCAGGTCCTCGGTGTCCTGCTGCTCCTGGCCGGGTTGGCGTTGCGGCTGCGTACGCCGTCGGACCTGGGCATGTTGGCGCTGGTGGCGATCTTCCAACTGTCCACCGCGCCGGTGGCCGCGCAGATGATCGGGCGGGCCGCGTACCGTTCCGGGCGGGTCGACCGGACCTTGCTGGACGCCGACGAGCTGGCCGGGCGGTGAACCGGACGCGGAGAGGGCTTCCCGACACCCCCAGCGGACCCCCAGCCGGCCCGGATAAACTGGCGGGCATGATCGACTCTCCTGCCCCGGAGGGCAGCAGTAGCCGGCCGGGTCGTACCCGGTATCTTCCCTCCCCGACGACCCCGGGAGCCCTGAACCTCCCGTGTTGATCCTCGTCGGTCTCCTTCTCATCATCGTGCTCACCGCCGCCACGGGTTACTTCGTGGCGCAGGAGTTCGGTTACGTCGCGGTGGACCGCGGCAAACTCAAGCAGCTCGCCGACGGTGGCGACCGCGCTGCGGCCCGCGCCCTGGAGGTGACCGGACGGCTGTCGTTCATGCTGTCCGGCGCCCAGCTCGGCATCACCGTGACCGCCCTGCTCGTCGGTTATGTCGCCGAGCCGTACCTGGGTGCCGGACTGGCCGACCTGCTCGGCGTCGCCGGCCTGTCCAGCGCGGTGGCGTTTCCGATGTCGGTGGCGCTCGCCCTGACCATCGCCACCGTGGTGCAGATGGTCCTGGGTGAGCTGGCCCCGAAGAACCTGGCTATCGCCCGGGCCGTGCCGCTGGCCCGGGCGCTGTCGAGGTCCACGCTCATTTACATGCGGGTCGCCGGCCCGCTGATCACGCTCTTCGACCGGGCCGCCATCCGGCTGCTGCGACGCCTCGGCATCGAGCCGATCGAGGAGCTGCCCAGCGGCGCCACCCCCGAGGACCTGGAGCAGATCATCGCCGAGTCCCGGGAGGAGGGGCACCTGGACGCCGACATGTCCGACCTGCTCGACCGAGGGCTGGATTTCCGCCAGCTCACCGCCGGGGAGGCGATGGTGCCCCGGGTCGACGTGCACACGGTGCGGGCCGACGAGCCGGTCAGCCGGATCGTCGAGCTGCTCGACACCGGCCACTCCCGGTTCCCGGTGCACGGCACCGATGGCGTCGACGACCTGGTAGGTGTGGTCGGCATCACCGACGTGCTGGGGGTGCCCCCGGCGCAGCGCGCCACCACCCGGGTCGACGCGGTGGCCGTACCCCCGTTGCTGGTGCCGGAGACGCTGCCGCTGCCGACGGTGCTGGACCGGCTGCGGTCCGGGCACCGGCAGCTCGCCTGCGTGGTCGACGAGTACGGCGGGTTCGCCGGCGTGATCACCCTGGAGGACCTGGCCGAGGAGTTGGTCGGGCCGATCCGCGACGAGGACGACCCACCGGACCGGGCCCCGGCCCGGCAGGAGGACGGTTCCTGGGTGGTGCCGGCCCGCTGGCGGATCGACGAGGTCGCCGACAGCACCGGCATCGAACTGCCCGAGGCGCCCGAGTACGACACGCTCTCCGGCCTGGTGATGCGGGAGTTGGGTCGGGTGCCGGAGGTCGGTGACCAGCTGGAGATCGCGGTGGTCACCGACGGCGACGAGCCGACGCCCGGCACCCGGGTGCTGGTCGAGGTGCTGGCGGTGGATCGGCACGTGGCCGACTCCGTACGCCTGCGTCCCACGGCCGGCGTGTCCGGGGAGGGCAAGGCATGAGCCCGGGTTTCGCGCTTTTCTTCTCGGTGGTGCTGCTGGCGCTCAACGCGTTCTTCGTGGCTGCCGAGTTCGCCCTGGTGGCGGCCAAGCGGTACCGGCTGGAGCAGTCGGCGGCAGCCGGTGGCCGGGCGGCCCGCGCGGCGCTGGACGGCGTCCGTGAGCTGAGCCTCATGCTGGCCGGCGCGCAGCTCGGCATCACGCTGTGCACGCTGGGCCTGGGCGCGTTGGCCGAGCCGGCCATCGAGCACCTGCTCAGCCCGCTGCTGCACGCGGTCGGGCTGCCCGAGGCGGTCAGTCACGTGGTCGCGCTCGTGTTCGCGCTGGCCCTGGTGACGTTCCTGCACCTGGTGGTCGGCGAGATGGCCCCGAAGTCCTGGGCGATCACCGACGCGGAGCGTTCGGCGACGCTGCTGGCGCTGCCGTTCCGGGCCTTCGCCCGGGTCGCCCGGCCGGTGCTGTCCGTGCTCAACGGGCTGGCCAACGCGATGCTGCGGGTGGTCGGGGTGCAGCAGCAGGACCAGCTCGCCCAGGTGCACGGTCCGGACGAGCTGCGCATCCTGCTGGAGCAGTCCCGGGAGCACGGACTGCTCGGTGCGGAGCAGCACCAGATGTTGACCAGCATGCTGGAGTTGCAGGGCACCACGGTGGCGCAGGTGATGGAGCCGTTCGAGCAGATCGTCACGGTGGGCCGGGGTGAGACCGCGGAGCGGATCGAGCACGTCTCCCGCGACAGCGGCCGGTCCCGGCTGGCGGTGGTCGACGCCGGTGGTGAGGTGTGCGGCCTGGTGCACGTACGCGAGGCGGTGCGCGCGGTCACCACCGGGCGACCGGCGACCGCGGAGGAGCTGATGACAAGCGCCTTCACGCTGCCGGCCGAGGCGTCGGTGACCGAGGCGGTGGCCGCGATGCGGGCCCGTCAGGCGCAGCTCGCGCTGGTCAGCAACGGCGGTGGGCCGACCCGGCCGATCGGTTTCGTAGCGCTGGAGGACCTGCTGGAAGAGGTCATCGGCGAGTTCGACGACGAGACCGACCCGGTCCCGAGGGGCCGGCGGATGCGCTGAACCGCTCCGACCCGACCTTGTCCGCCCCGTCCGCGCTCGCGCGGGCGGGGCGGACGCATGGGTGGACGGGTAGCGGGAAAGCCGCGGCATGCGGCTGACCGGGGTGTCCCGGGGCACGGCCTGGACCGGGCTCTCGGTGAGCACCACCCTGCCCAACCCGAGCACCCGGCCGGGACTGCGGCTGCCGGGGCGGGTGACCCTCACCGCCGGCCGCTGGGACGTCCCGGTCCGGCGGATCCGCCTCGGGCTGGTCGCGCAGGCGGAGCCGGAGGACCCGGAAGCGGCGCGCCGGCTCGTGCAATACCACGAGTGGTCGATCGCCGGGCGGTTCGTGGTGCCCGCCGGTCGGCGGCGCGCGGTCGACTTCGCGGTGCCGCTGCCCTGGGAGACGCCGGTGACCACGTTCGGCGGGGTGCCGTTGCTCAGCCTGCGCACCGGGCTGCGGACCGAGGTGTCCGTCGACCCGGACGTCGACCAGGGCGAGATGGTGCCGGTCCTGGTCCACCCCCTGCCCACCCAGCAGCACGTCCTGGCCGCCCTGGACACGCTCGGCTTCGCCGCCCGGCAGGCCGGGTTGCAGCAGGGCCGGCTGCCCGGGGTGCGGCAGGCGCTGCCGGTGCAGCTACGGTTCGGCTACTGGGCCGCCCCGCTCTACGCCGGCCCGATGACCGAACTCGAAGTGATCATGCTGACCGACCCGGCCGGCATGGAGGTGCTGTTCTGGTTGGACCGGCGGCTCTCCCTGGCCGGGATCACCCACCAGAGCATCAGCCGGTTCCGGGTCTGGCACGCCGGTGCCGACCAGCGGGACTGGGTGGCCACCGTGGACGGCTGGCTGCGGCATGCCATCGACCGGCACGCCGCGGCCGCCGCGCACGCCGGCTGGTCGGCCACCGTCCGCGAGTCGGCGCACGTCAGCCGCCGACCCGACCAGCCGGTCGCCCCCGGCTACGGCCTCGGCGGTACGGGCGGCGGCGCGGGCATCGGCGGCGGTGGGGGAGGCGGCGGCGACGGCACCTGAGCGCTGCCGTGCGTGTGTTAAGAAGAGGCCCTTCCTTACCCCTCAGCCGCGTGGAGCCGTTCCCGCAGGCGGGCCTGTACGCCGGGCCACTCGTCGGCGATCATCGAGTACTGCGCGGTGTCCCGCCAGGACCCGTCGGCGCGTTGCTTGTGCCGGCGCAGCACGCCTTCGCGGCTCGCGCCGAGACGTTCGATGGCCCGCTGGGAACGTTCGTTGCGCACGTCGGTGTGCCAGACCACGCGGACCGCGTCCAACTCGTCGAAGGCCCGCCCGAGCAGCAGCAGTTTCGCCTCGGTGTTGACGCCGGTGCGCCACCACGGCCGGCCCAGCCAGGTGTAGCCGATCGCCAGCGACCGGCGGACCGGGTCGACCTCGTAGTAGGAGGTGGTGCCGACGACCGCGCCGGTGGTGGCGCAGCGCTGCGCCCAGCACACCTGCTCGCCGCGGTCCTGCGCGTCCAGGTAGCCGGTGACGATCCGGCGTATGTCGGCGACGTCGGCCGGCTGCGGGCCGCCCAGGTGCTGCCACACCTGCGGGTCTGCGGTGGCGGCGTACAACTCCTCGGCGTGGGCGAGGTCCAGCGGTTCGAGCACCACGTGTGCACCGCGCAGCACCGCCGGGTCGAGCCATGCCGGGCGCGCCGGCCGCAGGTACGCCGGTAGTGGTGCGGTCACCCCGGGGGCCGGTTCGGGGCGCCCCGGCGTGAGCCGCAGCGGCACCACTCCCGCCCAGTACGGCAGGACCTCGTCGGCCGGTTCGTCCCGGACGCCCCCGGTGCGCAACCGTACGGACACCTCGCGCAGCGGCAGCGCCAGCACGGCGGTCTCGGCCAGTTCGCGCCGGTCGGGCGGGCGGCTGTCCGCGGACCGGCCGGCGGCGACCTTCTCGATCAGCGCGGTCAGCACGGTCGTCTTCTCGTCGAGGGTGTCGACCAGCCGGGCGGTGCCGTGCACCACCACGGACCGGTAGTTGGCGCTGTGGTGGAACTGGGAGCGGGCGTAGACCAGCCCGTCGAGGTGGGTGACCGCGACGCAGACCGGCAGCCCGGCCGGGCCCCGGGCGGCCAGCAGTGGCCGGCTGCCGGTGGAGCCGTGCAGGTAGAGCGTGTCGCCGATGCGGACGTGCAGGGTCGGCAGCAGGCGGGGCTCACCGTCCACTGTGAACGCCAGCGCGCAGTGGTACGCCTCGTCGAGCAGCGCGTGGGCGGTGGCCCGGTCGTAGTGCATCCGGTCCCGGGTGCGGGTGGCCGTGGTGCGTGCGGTCGGAGCGTACATGCGACATCCCGCCTTTGTTCTAGTACAATCTCAGAACTGTGGCAGCACATTATCAGCCCACCGGGTCCACGTCCGCCGCCATTTCGGCGAGCGTGGAATCCGGCATCCGCACCGGCGGCCTCGCCCCGGGCGACCCCCTGCCCGCCGTCCGCGCACTCGCCGTCGAGCTGGGCGTCAGCCCGGCCACCGTCGCCCGCGCCTACCAGGAGCTGCGGCAACGCGGCCTGGTCAGCACCGCCGGCCGGCACGGCACCCGGGTCCGCCCCCGCCCGCCGGTGGCCGCCCGCCGCGCCGCACTGCTGCCCCCACCACTGCCGGACGGCCGCGACCTGTCCGCCGGTCAGCCCGACCCTCGGCTGCTGCCTCCACTCGGCCCGCACCTGGCCGCGCTCGCCGCCGACCCCGGACCGCCCGCCGGGTACGCGAACGCCCCCGTCCTGCCCGCACTGGCCGCCGCCGCCCGGGACCGCCTCACCGCCGACGGCGTGCCGGCCACCGACCTGACCGTCACCGGTGGCGCCCTCGACGGCATCGAACGCCTCCTCGCCGCCCACCTGCGCCCCGGCGACGCGGTGGCGGTGGAGGACCCGGGCTGGGCCAACCTGCTCGACCTGATCGCCGCGTTGGGCCTGCGCACCGTCGGGGTGCCGGTGGACGACGCGGGGCCGAGCGTGCCCGGTGTGCGGGCCGCGCTGGCCGCCGGGGTCCGCGCGCTCGTGGTGACCAGCCGGGCCCAGAACCCGACCGGGGCGGCCGTCTCCGCCGACCGTGCGGCGGCGCTGCGGAAAGTGCTCGCCGGACGGGCCGACCTGCTGCTGATCGAGGACGACCACGCCGCCGAGCTGGCCCGCGTACCGCTGCACCCGCTCGCCGGGGCGACCCCGACGTGGGCGTTCGTCCGGTCGGTGAGCAAGCCCTACGGGCCCGATCTGCGGCTGGCCGTGCTGGCCGGTGACGAGGCGACCGTGGCCCGGGTGGCCGGACGGGCGCAGGTCGGTGCCGGCTGGGTCTCCACCGTGCTGCAACGCCTCGTGCTGTCGCTCTGGCGCGACCCGGCCACCGCGGAGCTGGTGCGGCGCGCGGCGGACAGCTACGACCGGCGGCGCGACGGCCTGGTGGCCGCGCTCGCCGCGCACGGCGTGCCCGCGCACGGGCGGACCGGCATCAACGTCTGGGTGCCGGTGCCCGACGAGACCACGGCGGTGACCGCGCTGCGCGACGCCGGTTGGTCGGTGGCCCCCGGCCGGCTCTACCGGATCGCCGCCGCGCCCGCCGTGCGCGTGTCGGTGAGCGCGCTGGACGAGGCCGACGTGCCCGCGCTCGCCGCCGCCCTCGTGGAAAGGAAGGGCCCCCTATTAACGCATTCGGTATAGGAAGGGCCCCCTTTTAACAGCGCCAGCCCGCGCGGTGGGCCGCCCGCGTGGGCGGCGGCGGACGGGGTAGAACGATCGGCATGGCTGAGACCGACAGCGCCCCCGGAGCGCAGGAGTTCATCCCGCCCGGCGCGGGCACCATCGACGAACTGCGCGCCGCCGCCACCGGATGCCAGGGCTGCGAGCTGTACCGGAACGCCACCCAGACCGTCTTCGGCCGCGGCGACGAGCACGCCCGGGTGGTCTTCGTCGGCGAGCAGCCGGGCGACATCGAGGACCAGCAGGGGCTGCCGTTCGTCGGCCCGGCCGGGCGGCTGCTGCGCAGGGCCGTCGACGACGCCGCGCTCGACCCCGGCCAGATCTACCTGACGAACGCCGTGAAGCACTTCCGCTTCGAACTGCGCGGCAGGCGGCGCATCCACCAGACCCCGGACCGGGTGCACGTCACCGCCTGCCGGCCCTGGCTGGTCGCCGAGTTCGCCCGGCTGCGCCCGCAGATCGTGGTGGTGCTCGGCGCCACCGCCGCCAAGGCGCTGCTCGGCCCGTCGTTCCGGGTCACGAAGCAGCGCGGCGAGCTGCTGCCCTGGCCGGCCGCCGCGCAGCACCCGGAGGACTTCGCGCGGGTGCCGGTGGACCGGGCCGGCGACGTCGCCGACGCCCCGGCGGCCCGGCTGCTGGCCACCATCCACCCGTCCGCGGTGCTGCGCGCCGACAACCAGGACGTCGCGTACGAGGGCCTGGTCGCCGACCTGGCGGTGGCCGCGAAGGCGCTGCGCTGAGTCAGGCGCGTTGCTGCCAGGTGCAGAGGCACACCCGGTTGCCGTCCGGGTCGGCGAGCACCCAGAAGCTCGGCGCCTCCGCGTCGCTGACCAGCGTGCCGCCGGCCGCCAGCGCCGCCGCGATGCGCGCGTCCACCTCGGCCGGGTCGACCCACACGTCCGGGTGCCACCGCTGTCGCGGCTCCTCGCGGCCGGAGCGCTGGAACCAGACCGTCGGCAGCACGCCGGCCGGGTCGCGTACCTCGTCGTCGGAGGCCTGGCCCTCCGGCGAGTGCCAGGTCAGGACCGCCCGCCAGAACGGCAGCACGGCCGCGTGCTCCGGGGTGTCCAGGGCGAGTTCCAGGCGGGACAGCCCGGCCGCCGACAGGGTCAGCCCGGCATCGGCGGCCCGCTCCGAGACGAACCGAGCCAGCCGCAGGTCACGCTGGGTCACGCCGCCCACGTCGTGCGACCGGAGCCGTACGTCCACGTGGGTGTAGCGCAGGTCCAGGTCGGGATGGTGATCGACCCGCTCGGCCTCCGCGCCCACCGCGGCGACCAGGGCCAGCCCGGCGGCGAAATCCGGGGTACGGATGCGCGTCTGCAACGCCCCCAGCAGGTACGTCCATCCGTCCAGCCCGGCCTCGGCGACCTGTTTCCCCGTGAGTGTGCTCATCCCGTCATCCTGGCGTGCGTCCCGCCCGGCCGCCACCATCCACACGGGATCGTCGGGGGTGTCGGGGTGCGGCCCCGGCGTTGAGCCGGTTCGGAGAACCGCGCGGTGGCCGTCCGCCCCGGCCGGCGGGAGCGCCGGACGTGAGCGGCGCTCGCCCCTGTCCGGGGCGGCTGAGCGTGCCAGACTGGCCGCCATGGAGCAGCATCTCTACGAGGCCGTCCACGACGAGTTCCGCGACCTGTGCCGCCGGTTCCTGACTCGGGAGGCGGTGCCGCACCACGAGCGCTGGGAGGCCGACGGGATCGTCGACCGGCAGGTGTGGCGGGCCGCCGGCGCGGCCGGGCTGCTCGGCCCGGACGTGGACCCGGAGTACGGCGGCGGCGGGCAGCGCGACTTCCGGTTCAACGCGGTGCTCGACGAGGAGATCGTCGCGGCCGGGTGCACCGGTCTGGGGTTCGGGCTGCACAACGACGTGGTCGCGCCGTACCTGACCGAGCTGACCACCGACGACCAGCGCAAGCGGTGGCTGCCGGGCTTCTGCTCCGGCGACCTGGTCACCGCGATCGCGATGAGCGAGCCGGGCGCGGGCAGCGACCTGGCCGGCATCCGCACCACTGCGGTACGCGACGGCGACAGCCTGGTCCTCAACGGGCAGAAGACGTTCATCACCAACGGCGAGATGGCCGACCTCGTGGTCGTGGTGGTCAAGACCGCGCCGGAGCAGGGCGCGCACGGGGTGAGCCTGGTGGTGGTGGAGAACGGTACGCCGGGCTTCAGCCGGGGACGGCGGCTGGCCAAGGTCGGCCTGAAGGCAAACGACACCGCCGAGCTGTTCTTCGACGACTGCCGGGTGCCGGCGGAGAACCTGATCGGCACCGAGAACCAGGGCTTCTACCACCTGATGGCCAACCTGCCCCGGGAGCGGCTCAGCATCGCGGTCGCGGCGGTGGCGGCCTGCGAGAGGCTGCTGGCGATCACGATCGAGCACGCCCGCTCCCGGGAGGCGTTCGGCCGGCCGATCGGCCGGTTCCAGCACAACCGGTTCCTGCTGGCCGAGCTGGACACCGAGATCACCATCGCGCGGACGTTCGTCAACCACTGCGTCGCCGAGTTCAACGCCGGCCGGTTGTCGGTGACCGACGCGGCGAAGGCCAAGTGGTGGACCACCGAGTTGCAGACGAAGGTCGCCGACCGGTGCGTGCAGTTGCACGGCGGTTACGGCTTCATGCTGGAGTACCCGGTGGCGAAGGCGTGGCTGGACAGCCGGGTGCAGACCATCTACGGGGGCACCACCGAGATCATGAAGGAGATCATCGGCCGCGGTCTCGGCCTGTAGCGAAACCGGTTGCCGACCGGCGCACACGCTGCGGAAGGATAGGCATCCCCGCAGCTTGAGGAGCGCGCCCATGGCCACCGACCTGACCGCGCCGGCCCTGCCCCGGCCCGACGTCGCCGCTGTCCAGCGCCGTACCGTCCGGTTGCTCTTCCTCACCCAGATCATCGGCGGCATCGGCGTCACCATCGGCATCTCGGTCGGGGCGCTGCTCGCCGCCCGGGTCGCCGGCACCGCCCTGGCGGGACTGGCGCAGAGCGCCGGGGTGGTGGGGGGCGCGCTGCTGGCCGTACCTGTCACGCGGCTCATGCTGGCCCGCGGACGGCGACCGGGTCTGGTCGTCGCGTACCTGGTCGGCGCGGTCGGTGGTGTGCTGGTGGTGGTCGCCGCGGTGACCCGCCTGGTGCCGCTGCTCTTCCTCGGCATGTTGCTGTTCGGCGGCGGCACGGCGGCCAACCTCCAGGCCCGCTACACCGCCGTGGACCTGGCCGAGCCGCAGCGCCGGGGACGCCAGCTCTCGCTCGTGGTGTGGGCCACCACCATCGGCGCGGTGGCCGCGCCGAACTTCGCCGCGCTCGCCGACGCCACCACCCGGGGATGGGGCCTGCCGAACCTGGCCGGGCCGTTCGCCTTCAGCTCGGTCGCGTTCGCGCTGGCCGCCGTCCTGATCCTGGTACTGCTGCGGCCGGATCCGCTGCTCACCGCGCGCCGGCTGACGGCGGCCGAGCCGGCACCGGGCGCCGCGCCGACGCGCGTGCGCCGCGGGGGCATGGGCGCCGCGTGGCGGACGGTACGCCGTCGGCCGGCTGCCCGCCTCGGCGTCGCCGCGGTCGCGGTGGGGCACCTGGTGATGGTCGCGGTGATGTCGATGACCCCGGTGCACCTGGGCGAGTGGCACTCCGACGCGGACGTGCTGCCCGTGGTCGGCCTGGTGCTGAGTCTGCACATCGCCGGCATGTACGCGCTCTCGCCGGTGACGGGCTGGCTCACCGACCGGGTGGGCCGCCGCCCGGTCATCCTCGGTGGGGTGGGGTTGCTGCTGGCCGCGTGCGCGGTGGCCGGCACCGCCGGGCACCACACGGCGTTGCTCTCGGTGGGGCTGGTCCTGCTCGGGCTCGGCTGGTCGGGCACCATGGTGGCGGGCTCGACGCTGCTGTCCGAGTCGGTGCCCACCAACGACCGCCCCGGCGTGCAGGGCCTGTCCGACCTGCTCATGGGGTTGGCCGGGGCGGGCGGGGCGGCGGCGAGCGGGTTCGTGATGCGGGCCGTGGGGTATCCGACGCTCACCCTGCTGGCGGCGATCGCGGTGGTGCCGCTGGTGGCGCTGGCGCTGCGCCGGTCGGGCCCGGGCCCACTCGACGAGGAGGACTGACCAGGTGCGGTTGACCGACTTCTGGACCCGGCTGGAGGAGGCGTTCGGCCCGGGGTACGCGACGAGCATCGCCAGCGACCAGGTGCTCTCCCAACTCGGTGGGCGGACCATCGAGCAGGCCCTCGCGGCCGGTGAGCAAACGCACGTGGTGTGGCGCGCGGTGGTCGCCGCCTATCCCGACCGGGTGCCCGCCCGGCTACGCTGAGCAGCCTTTTCGTCGTTCCCGCGTGTCGCTTGCCCGGTCGTACACCTGTTCGGCTATTGTCCACAGCGGGGTGCTCGTCCACAGCTCACGGCCCGTCGGCTGGTTTTCTGTCGGACCTAGCGCCTAGCGTGTCCCGCGTGACGCGAAGCTCAGGAAAGACGCCGGCGAAGGCAGGGGTGGCAACGATGGCGGCAGGTCCTGACCGGGAGAAGGCGCTCGACCTTGCTCTCGCTCAGATCGACAAGCAGTTCGGCAAGGGTTCGGTGATGCGGTTGGGGGAGCGGCCCGTCGTGCAGACGGCGGTCATCACCACCGGCTCCATCGCGCTCGACGTGGCGCTCGGCGTGGGCGGTCTGCCCCGCGGTCGGGTCGTCGAGATCTACGGTCCGGAGTCCAGCGGTAAGACCACTGTCGCGCTGCACGCGGTTGCCAACGCCCAGCGGGCGGGCGGCATCGCCGCGTTCATCGACGCCGAGCACGCGCTCGACCCGGATTACGCGCGGGCCCTCGGCGTCGACACCGACGCCCTGCTGGTCTCCCAGCCGGACACCGGCGAGCAGGCGCTGGAGATCGTGGACATGCTGGTCCGTTCCGGCGCGATCGACGTCATCGTGATCGACTCGGTGGCGGCCCTGGTGCCACGCGCCGAGATCGAGGGCGAGATGGGCGACAGCCACGTGGGTCTGCAGGCCCGGCTGATGAGCCAGGCGCTGCGGAAGATCACCGGTGTGCTCAACAACACCGGCACCACCGCGATCTTCATCAACCAGCTCCGCGAGAAGATCGGCGTGATGTTCGGCAGCCCGGAGACCACCACCGGTGGTCGGGCGCTGAAGTTCTACGCCTCGGTCCGGCTCGACGTGCGTCGCATCGAGAGCCTCAAGGACGGAACCGACGTGGTCGGCAACCGCACCCGGGTCAAGGTCGTGAAGAACAAGGTCGCGGCGCCGTTCAAGCAGGCCGAGTTCGACATCATGTACGGCAAGGGCATCTCCCGTGAGGGCTCGCTGATCGACGTCGGTGTGGAGCAGGCGATCATCCGCAAGTCCGGCGCCTGGTACACCTACGACGGTGACCAGCTCGGCCAGGGCAAGGAGAAGGCCCGCGAGTTCCTCCGGGAGAACCCGGACGTGGCGGCCGAGATCGAGAAGAAGATCCTGGAGAAGCTCGGCGTCGGCACCAGCGCGGGCGACGCCGCCGGCGGCCCGGAGTTGCCGCCGGTCGACTTCTGATCGGCTGATTCGTGGCAGGACGACGCGCCCGTACGGGACGGGGCTGGGATGCCAGCCCGCCCCGTACGGGCGACGCCACCGGAACGCCCCGGCCCCGCCGTGGGCGTCGTGACCACGCGGTGGACTCCGACGCCGGGCAGGCTCCGGCTCCGCCGCAGGACCCCGCCGAACTGGCGCGGGAGATCTGCCTGCGGCAGCTCGCGGTGCGGCCCCGCACCCGCGCCGAGCTGGCCGGCGCGTTGGCCCGCCGGGGCATCCCGGAGGAGGTCGCTGAGCAGGTTCTCGACCGTTACGACGAGGTCGGCATCATCGACGACGCCGCCTTCGCCCGCGCCTGGGTGAGCAGCCGGCACAACGGCCGGGGCCTGGCCCGCCGGGCGCTCGCCAACGAGTTGCGTCAGCGGGGCGTGGACGGCGAGGTGGCCGGCGTGGCCCTCGACGGGCTCGACGAGGAGACCGAGGCGCAGACGGCCCGGGTCCTCGTGGAGCGCAAGCTGCGCAGCACCAGGGGCGAGCCCGACGCGGTGTTCCGGCGCTTGGTCGCCATGCTGGCGCGCAAGGGCTACCCGGCCGGTGTGGCGATCCGGGCGGTGAAGGACGCGCTCGCCGCCCAGAGTGCGGAGGCCGCCGAGTTCGCCGAGCAGATCGACGCCGACGCGCTTGCCGACGCCGAGAACGACCTGGATGCCCGCCGGCACGACTGACCGACGCGTGCCGACGCCGAGGAGGAAGCAGGCGACGTGCTGAAGGCGTGTCTCAACGGCGCACGGCGGCGGGAGGAGCACGCCGCCGTGCCGCTCACCCCGGCGGAACTGGCCGCCGACGCGGCGCGCTGCGCGGACGCCGGTGCCGCAGCCGTGCACGTGCATCCCCGCGGCGACGACGGCGCCGAGTCGTTCGACCCGGCGGTGATCGCCGCGGCGGTAACCGCGATCCGGTCCGCCCGTCCCGGGTTGCCGGTCGGCGTCAGCACCGGCGCCTGGATCGTCCCCGACCCGGCCGCGCGGGTCGCGGCAGTCCGCGCCTGGACGGTGCTGCCCGACTTCGCCTCGGTCAACGCCCACGAACCCGGCGCGGCGCAGGTCGCGGCCGCCCTGCACGAGCGCGGCGTGCTGGTCGAGGCCGGCCTCTGGACGACCGCGGCGGTCGACGCCTGGCGCCGCTGGCCGACACCGGCCGGGCGGATCCTCGTCGAGTGCATGGCCGAGCCGGTGGAGACGGCGCTCGCCGACGCGGCCGCCATCCTTGCCGCGTTGCCAGGCGAGCGTCCACCGGTGCTGCTGCACGGTGAGGGCCCCGCCACCTGGCCGGTGTACGCCGAGGCGGTCCGCCGTGGGCTGCACACCCGGATCGGTCTGGAGGACACGTTGCTGCTGCCGGACGGCACCTCCGCGCCCGACAACGTGACCCTGGTGCGCACCGCCCACACGTTCCGCCGCCGCTGACCCGGGCGCTGCGTGACCAACCCAACTCGGGCGAGTGGTGTGGACACGCACGGCCGACGTTTACGCCGCACCGGGGCCTCGGGCGGGCCGGCGCACGGGCGGAGCGCCGGGGCGCGCGGCCAGACGTGGCCTGAGCAGGCCGGGAAGGTCACGGGACGATGACAGGCGGCGAATTTTGTCCGAGCGTGTCCGGCATCTGATCAGCAGTGCGTGACGCCGCAACTTCTCTCCGTCCGGGTGGCTTGATCATGACTTCTTGACCGAATGGCCCCTCGCGACCTAGCCTCGCCATACAGGCTCACTTTGCCCGACCAGCGCAGGCTAAGCGCACAACATAGATCGCGTAACAGAACAGCATCACTTTGGCCAGCTTCACCGGCCCCTTGACGGAGGCTCCGGACCCGTCCGGCGTGTCCGACAACTGCAACCGGTTGCTGGCGGTGCCCCGTGCGGGACACCGCCGACGGAAGGCTGCCCACTGCCAGCGCTCCGGTCGGGCGTTTAGAGCCGCAGGCGCATGTCCTGCGGTCGACGTTCAGGGGAGGCGGCCATGGTGGGGCGGCACAGGTTCACCGGCGGTCTGCCACAGGATCCCGGGCCGTCGCCGGGCGACACCTCCGGACGGGCCGAGGGCCCCCGGCGGGTGACCGGAACGGGACGGGCCGACCCGACGCGGCGATCCGGCCGGCGGGCGTACCGGTGCGGAGCGGTCGCATGAGCGCCTTCGACATCGTCCTGCTCCTGGTGGTGCTGCTGCTGGTCGTGGTGGTGGTCGGCGCGGTGCTCGTGGGGGTGCGTGCGGTCAGGCGGCTGAACGTCGCCCCCGCGCCCGAGGACCCGGGCTTCATCGCGGAGAAGGACCGGCAGGAGCAGTCCCTGGCCGCGCTGCGCACCGCGGCGAGCGAGGCGAACAGCACCATCGACGTGGCGAAGTCGGCCGCCTCGGCGGCCCGCGCCGAGGCGGCCGCCGCGAAGGCCGAGGCGAAGGCGGCCCGCGCGGAGGCGCGGCGGGTGCTCGACGACGCCCGGGCCGAGGCCGACACCGTGTTGGAACGGGCGCACAAGCAGGCCGAGGCGGACGCCGAGCAGTTGCGCACCACCGCGCGGCGCAGCGGCGAGCGGGAGGTGGCGGTGCTGGCCGCGACCACCCGGGAGCAGGCCGCCGAGGTGGAGCGGCGGGCGGCCCGGATGGACGAGCGGGAACGGCTGCACACCGAGGAGGTGGAGCGGCTCGCCGAGCGGGAGCGGCAGCTCACCGCGGCCGCCGCGGCGCTCGTCGCCCGGGAGGCCGCGCTCGTCGAGCGGGAGCGGACCCTGACCGAGGTGGAGGAGCAGCGGCGCCGCGAGTTGGAACGGGTGGCCGGGCTGACCGCCGACGCGGCCCGCGTCGAGCTGGTCGAGTCGATCGAGGGGCAGGCCAAGCGGGAGGCCGCGCTGCTGGTCCGGGAGATCGAGGCGGACGCCCGGGGCAGCGCCGAGCAGCGCGCCCGCAACATCGTGGTGGACGCCATCCAGCGGGTGGCCAGCGAGCAGACCGCGGAGAGTGTGGTCAGCGTGCTGCACCTGCCCGGCGACGAGATGAAGGGTCGGATCATCGGCCGGGAGGGGCGCAACATCCGCGCCTTCGAGTCGGTCACCGGCGTCAACCTGATCATCGACGACACCCCCGAGGCGGTGCTGCTGTCCTGCTTCGACCCGGTCCGCCGGGAGGTCGGCCGGGTGACGCTGGAGAAGCTGGTCCTGGACGGCCGGATCCATCCGCACCGGATCGAGGAGGTCTACGACCTCGCCCGGCAGGAGGTGGAGGACCTGTGCCACCGGGCCGCCGAGGACGCGCTCGTCGAGGTCGGCATCACCGAGATCCACCCGGAGCTGGTCACCCTGCTGGGCCGGTTGCGCTACCGGACGTCGTACGGGCAGAACGTGCTCAAGCACCTGGTGGAGACCGCACACATCGCCGGTGTGATGGCCGCCGAGCTGCGGCTGGACGTGCCGACGATCAAGCGGTGCGCGTTCCTGCACGACATCGGCAAGGCGCTCACCCACGAGGTGGAGGGCAGCCACGCCATCATCGGCGCGGACGTGGCCCGTAAGTACGGCGAGAGCGAGGACGTGGTGCACGCCATCGAGGCGCACCACAACGAGGTGCCGCCGCAGACCATCGAGGCGGTGCTCACCCAGGCGTCGGACGCGTGCTCGGGCGGTCGGCCCGGCGCGCGGCGGGAGAGCCTGGAGGCGTACGTCAAGCGGCTGGAGCGGATCGAGGAGATCGCCGCCGGCAAGCTGGGCGTGGAGAAGGTCTTCGCCATGCAGGCGGGCCGGGAGATCCGGGTGATGGTCAAGCCGGACGACGTGGACGACATCGGCGCGGCGGTACTGGCCCGGGACGTGGCCAAGCAGATCGAGGAGGAGCTGACCTACCCGGGTCAGATCCGGGTGACCGTGGTCCGCGAGTCCCGGGTCACCGAGATCGCCCGCTGACCGGCCGACAACGCGGAACGGGCGGGTGGGGGAGTTCCCCCACCCGCCCGTCGCGTCAGCGCGGTCGAGTCAGCTCACAGTGGCGTGACGCCGGTGCCGCCGTCGGTCTGGGTGGCCGGCAGCGGCTTGACCGCGCTGCGCGGCAGCCGGGTCAGCCGCTTCTGCAACCACCAGGCCAGCACCGACAGCAGGCCGCAGATGGCGATGTAGATGGCCGCGACGATCAGGTACGTCGGCACGTACGGCAGGCCGAAGGCCAGCCGGCCACCGATCTGCTTGCCGGCGAAGAGCAGCTCCGGGTACGTGATGATGAAACCGAGCGCGGTGTCCTTGAGCAGCACCACGAGCTGGCTCACGATCGCCGGCAGCATCGCCCGGAACGCCTGCGGCAGCAGGATCAGCCGCAGCACCTGGTTCTTGCGCAGGCCCACCGCGTACGCGCCCTCGGTCTGCCCGTACGGCACGGCGTTGATGCCGGCCCGGAAGATCTCCGCCAGCACCGAGCCGTTGTAGAGCGTCAGGCCGATGACCAGCGCCCAGAACTTGTCGATCGGCCAGCCGTACTGCAACGGCACGTAGTAGCCGAAGAAGATGAGGATCAGCAGCGGGATGGCCCGGAACAGCTCCACCACGAACGTGGCCGGGGCGCGGAACAGCGCCCGGTCGCTGAGCCGGGCACTGGCGAAGACGGCGCCGAACAGCAGCGCCAGCACGGTGGCGACCGCGGCGGCCTTCAGCGTGGCCCACAGGCCGTTCAGCAGTTCCCGCTGCACCGCCGCGTACTGGAACTGCTCCCACTTGCGGGCCTCGAACTGGCCGGTCTGGTCGAACTTGTAGATCACGAACGCGATCAGCGCGACGATCGCCGCGACCGAGACGACACCGAGGACCCGGTTGCGCAGTCGGGCCTTGGGGCCGGGGATGTCGTAGAGGATGCTGCTGCTCATCGGGCCACCGCCCACTTGCGCTCGAGGAACCGCTGAAGCAGGACCAGCGGGAGGATGAGGATCAGGAATCCGATGACGATCCAGGTGAGTACGGCGAACTGTGGCTCACCGCGTTCGGCCATGTACGCCGGGATGGCGCCGGCCTCCAGCACGGAGAAACCGGCGGCGATCGTGGTGTTCTTCAACATGGCGATGAGCACGCTCATCAGCGGCGGCACCATGGCGCGCACCGCCTGCGGCAGCACGATGAGCGTGAGCACCTGGATGAACGTCATGCCCAGCGCCCGCGCGGCCTCGGCCTGGCCGGTGGCGACGGTGTTCACGCCGGAGCGGATCACCTCACAGATGAACGCCGAGGTGTAGGCGACCAACGCGATGCAGGCGCTGTTGAAGTAGTCGATGTTGACGTCCAGCTTCGGCACCGCGAAGACGAGGAACGCGAACACCAGCGTCAGCGGGGTGTTGCGGATCAGGTTGACGTAGGTGGCCCCGAAGGCCCGCAGCGCGGGCACCGGTGACACCCGCATCGCGCCGAGCAGCGTACCGAGAACGAGGCTGCCGACGCCGGCGATCAGGAACAGCTTGACGGTGTTGTAGAACCCCTCGCGGAACAGGGCCTCGTTGTCCGTCAGGACGCGGAAGAACTCGCCCATGCCTCGCTCTCACTCTGTCGGACGGGACCGGGCGGGGAGGAGGTGCCTCCCCGCCCGGCGCGACGTCGGTGGCGGACCGTCAGTACCGCTCGAGCTTCGGCTCGGTGGCCGGCGAGCCGGACTTGCCAAGCGTGCCCTCGTAGATCTTCTTCCAGGTGCCGTCGGTGAACGCCGCCTCGATCTGGTCGTTCACGTAGTCGCGCAGCGCCTTGTCGTCCTTGGGCAGGCCGATGCCGTACTTCTCGGTGCTGAACGGCTGGCCGACGACCTTGAGCTCGTCCGGGTTCTGCGCGGCGTAGCCCTTGAGGATGGCGTCGTCGGTGGTGACCGCGTCGACCTTCTTGTCGAGCAGCTGGGAGACGCACTCGGAGTAGGTCTTGAACTCGACGATGTTGTTCGCCTCGGTCAGGCCCTCGTCCCGGACCTTCTGGATCGGGGTGGAGCCGGTGGCCGAGCAGACCTTCTTGCCCTTGAGCGTGTCCTTGCCGGTGATGGCCGACTCGTCCTTGCGGACCAGCAGGTCCTGGCCGGCGACGAAGTACGGGCCGGCGAAGGAGACGTCGTTCTTGCGCTTGTCGGTGATCGAGTAGGTGCCGACGTAGTAGTCGATCTCACCACCCTTGATCGCGGTCTCCCGGTTGGCCGACGCGATCTCCTTGTACTCGATCTTCGCCGGGTCGACGCCGAGCTTGCTGGCAACGTACTGGGCGATCTCGATGTCGAAGCCGCAGCGCTTGCCCTGGGCGTCCTTGTAGCCGAGGTTCGGCTGGTCGAACTTGACGCCGATGACGACCTTGCCGGCCGATTTGATCTTGTCGAAGGCCGGGCTGCCGGCGACGCTGGCGTCCGTCTTGGGGGTGAAGGTGACGCCCGAGGTGGAGCAGTTGTCGCCCTGGGCTCCACCGCTGGCGTTGCCGCCGCCGTTGGGGGCCGGGTCGCCCTCCTTGCCACAGGCCGCCACGGACAGGGCGAGCGAGGCCATCATGGCCACCGCGGCCACGCGCTTGTACCGCATACACATCTCCTTCTAGGGGCGAGTCGCCTGGACGACTCCACTACATACGCTCAGTGCGTGAGGATCTTGGAGAGGAAGTCCTTGGCCCGCTCGCTGCGCGGGTTCGCGAAGAACTCCGCCGGCGGGGCGTCCTCGACCAGCTTGCCGTCGGCCATGAAGATGACCCGCTTGGCCGCGTGCCGAGCGAAGCCCATCTCGTGCGTGACCACCACCATGGTCATGCCCTCGCGGGCCAGCGCCGTCATCACGTCCAGGACCTCGCCGACCATCTCCGGGTCGAGCGCGCTGGTCGGCTCGTCGAAGAGCATCGCCTTGGGCTGCATGGCCAGCGCGCGGGCGATCGCCGCCCGCTGCTGCTGACCGCCGGAGAGCTGCGCCGGGTACTTGTCCGCCTGGTTGGCGATGCCCACCCGGTCGAGCAGGGCCAGGCCGCGCTCGCGGGCGGCGGCCGGCTTCTCCCGGCGTACCTTGATCGGCCCCAGCGTGACGTTCTCCAGGATGGTCTTGTGCGCGAAGAGGTTGAACGACTGGAACACCATGCCGACCTCGCTGCGCAGCTTGGCCAGCGGCTTGCCCTCGGCGGGCAGCGGCTGCCCGTCGAAGGTGATGGTGCCCTTGTCGATCGGCTCCAGCCGGTTGATCGCGCGGCACAGCGTCGACTTGCCGGAACCGGACGGGCCGATCACCACGACCACCTCGCCCCGGGCGACGGAGAGGGACACGTCGTCGAGCACATGCAGCGGCCCGAACCACTTGTTGACCCCGTCGAGCACGATCAGCGGGTCGCCCGTCGTCACGTCGTCCACCGTCCCTGTCGTCCATGGCGGATTCGGGGGTCGGTCGACCCCCGGTTGGGCAACTGTAGGCGGCCTGACATGGCAGAACGCAACTCGGTTGGTCACGGAGCGATAACACCGGTCACCGCCGTGCCGGTGCGTCCGAATTTTGTCACCCTCGGAGCGGGCCGACTGGCGGCGTGGCCGCCGGACGGAGATCATGAGATCATGACCGACCCGATTCGGCTGACCGACTACGCCCGTGGTGGCGGTTGCGCCTGCAAGATCCCGCCCGGTGAGCTGGAGGTGATGGTCGCCGGTCTCGGTGCCACCGGTGGCACCGCCGACCTGCTGGTCGGCCTGGAGAACGGCGACGACGCCGCGGTGGTCCGGCTCGACGAGCGTACGGGCCTGGTCAGCACCGCCGACTTTTTCACCCCGGTGGTCGACGACGCCTACGACTGGGGGCGCATCGCCGCCGCCAACGCGTTCTCCGACGTGTACGCGATGGGCGGCATCCCGCTGGTGGCGCTCAACCTGCTCTGCTGGCCGCGCGGGGTGCTGCCGCCGGAGATGGCCCGCGAGGTGCTGCGTGGCGGTCTGGACGTGGCCCGGGAGGCGGACTGCCACCTGGCCGGCGGGCACAGCGTGGACGACGACAGCCCGAAGTACGGCCTGGCGGTCACCGGCGTGGTCCGGCCGGACGAGCTGATCACGCTGGACGCCGGGCGCGCCGGGCTGCCGCTGTCGCTGACCAAGCCGTTGGGTGTCGGCGTGCTCAACACCCGGCACAAGCAGACCGGGCGGCGTTTCCCCGAGGCGGTCGAGTCGATGGCCCGGCTCAACCGGGACGCCGGCCGCGACGCGGTGGCCGCCGGCATCCGCTGCGGCACCGACGTGACCGGCTTCGGGCTGCTCGGGCACGCCTCGAAGCTGGCCCGGGCCAGCCGGCTCACGGTGGTGATCGACGCCGCCGCGGTGCCGTACCTGCCGGGGGCGCGGGAGGCGCTGCGCGACGGGTACGTCAGCGGCGGCACCCGGCGCAACCTGGACTGGGTCACCCCGTGGACCGACTTCGGCGGCGCGGACGAGGGGGAGCGGCTGCTGCTGGCCGACGCGCAGACCTCGGGCGGGCTGCTGGTCGCCGGCGAGGTGCCGGGCGGCACGATCATCGGCGAGTTGCTGCCCGCCTCGGAGCACCTGATCCGGGTGCGCTGAGCCGCGGACCGCGGCGTGGCCGGGCCGTGGCGCGGTACCGTACCCGATAAACTGTCATCTTCCCGCTACTCCGGCAACGTCGCCCGAGGGAATTCTGCCCGGAATGGTCACAGACCGGTAACTTGCGCCCGGCTGAGGGCAAATGCCCTCCACCATCGTCAGTAAGGCCCGATCCGGAGGCCGGTGGAACGAGCGCAGCGAGGAGGCGGCATGACCGAGCTGTGGAACTGGAGAATCGACGGCAGTGCGCCGGTGGAGGTCTACCCGGCGCTGGCCGAGGCCCTCGGACGGGTGGTCATGCCGCTCGCCGTGGCCGACCCGGCCCGACTGCCCGCGTACGCGGTGGTCTGCGACGTGTGGGAGGCGCCCGGGTTGTACGGCACCGTGGTCGACTGTTACGGCGTGCCCGAACGTCTGGCCGAGCTGCCCGCCATCGCGGCACTGGCCCGGCTGCTGGGCCGCAACTGCCTGGTGCGTGACGACACGCTCGACGCCGGCCGGCACCTGCTGGTCGCCCCGGACGGCACGATCCGCCCGGTGCACTTCGACGTGGCCGACACCGAGGACGGCGAGGTGCTCAGCAACCACCGGCTCTGCACGTCGGGCGACCCCGGCTGCCGGGGCTGGTCGCAGTGCCACCGCTCCCGCTGGGCCCCCGACTCGGTCGGCCCGGCGCTCGCCGCCGCCTGAGCGCGACCGCCCGCTGCCCGCGCCGAGGCGCCCGCCACCCGGGCGGGTCGGCGGTCGGCGGCGGCCGGGTCAGCCCCGCGTCGCCGGCTGCTGGCCCCGCACCACGAGCTGGTCGAGCAGGGTGGCGGTGGCCGCCGCCACCGCCTCCACCGCGGCGTCGAACGCGGCGGCGTTGTGCGCCGCCGGGGCGCGGAACCCGGAGATCTTCCGGACGTACTGCAACGCGGCCGCCCGGATGTCCTCCTCGGTCACCACCGGGACGTACGGCTCACGCAAGGTCTTGATGCTCCGGCACATGGGTCCTCCTCGTTCGATCCGATCGACTCCACCCGGATACGCTGTCCGGGTCATGACTACCGCACCCGCGGGCAGCCCGCGCACCTACCAGGTGCGAACGTACGGCTGCCAGATGAACGTGCACGATTCCGAACGCATCTCCGGCCTCCTGGAGGGCGCCGGCTACGTGCGTGCCGCCGAGGCCGACGACCAACCCGACGTGGTGGTGTTCAACACCTGCGCGGTCCGGGAGAACGCCGACAACCGCCTCTACGGCAACCTGGGTCATCTGCGCCCGGTCAAGGTCAGGCACCCCGGCATGCAGATCGCGGTCGGCGGCTGCCTGGCCCAGAAGGACCGGGGCGAGATCGTGCGCAAGGCACCCTGGGTGGACGTGGTCTTCGGCACGCACAACATCGGGTCGCTGCCGGCGCTGCTGGACAGGGCCCGGCACAACACCACCGCCGAGGTGGAGATCCTCGAATCGCTTGAGGTGTTCCCCTCCACGCTGCCGACCCGGCGCGAGTCGACGTACGCCGGCTGGGTGTCCATCTCGGTCGGCTGCAACAACACCTGCACGTTCTGCATCGTGCCCTCCCTGCGCGGCAAGGAGAAGGACCGCCGCCCCGGCGACATCCTGTCCGAGGTACGCGCCCTCGTCGACTCCGGCGTGCTGGAGGTGACGCTGCTCGGGCAGAACGTCAACTCCTACGGCGTCGAGTTCGGCGACCGGTACGCGTTCGGCAAGCTGCTGCGCGCCTGCGGCGACATCGACGGGCTGGAGCGGGTGCGGTTCACCAGCCCGCACCCGAAGGACTTCACCGACGACGTGATCGCCGCGATGGCCGAGACGCCGAACGTCTGCCACTCGCTGCACATGCCGTTGCAGTCCGGCTCGGACGACGTGCTGCGGGCGATGCGCCGCTCGTACCGGTCGGAGCGTTACCTCGGGATCATCTCCAAGGTCCGGGCGGCGATGCCGGACGCGGCCATCACCACCGACATCATCGTCGGCTTCCCCGGCGAGACCGAGGCCGACTTCGCCCGCACCCTCGACGTGGTCCGGGAGGCCCGGTTCTCCTCGGCGTTCACGTTCCAGTACTCCAAGCGCCCCGGCACCCCGGCCGCGACCATGGACGGGCAGATCCCGAAGCAGGTGGTGCAGGAGCGCTACGAGCGGCTGATCGCCTGCGTCGAGGAGATCACCTGGGCGGAGAACAAGAAGCTGGTCGGGGAGACCGTCGAGGTGCTGGTCGCCGTCGGCGAGGGCCGCAAGGACGAACGCACCGGCCGGATGTCCGGCCGGGCCCGCGACGGCCGGCTGGTGCACTTCGCCACCGGTGAACTGGCCGGACAGATCCGCCCCGGCGACATCGTGCACACCACGGTCACGTACGCCGCCCCGCACCACCTCAACGCCGACGGGGCGCCGCTGGCGCACCGGCGGACCCCGGCCGGCGACGCGGCCGAGGCGGGACAGGTGCCGCGTACGCCGGGGGTGCTGCTGGGCCTGCCGACGATCGGCGCGCCGGCCGTGGCACCCGCCCCCACCGGCGGTTGTGCCACCTCCTGACCGCCCCCGCCGTCCCCCACCCCCAGGTGTAAGGAAGGGCCCCTTATTGACACTGGGTGTTAATAAGGGGCCCTTCCTCTACCGCAGGCGTTAAAAGGGGGCCCTTCCCTACACGGTCAGCAAGCGGTGCCGTTGAGCTTCACGGCGGCGGGGTTGGCGGCGGTTCCGTTGGCGGTGAAGCCGACGGTCACCGACGCTCCCGGCGCCAGCGACGACGCCCAGGCCGGCGCGGCGGCCGTGACCGTGGTGCCGGACTGCGTGACCGTGGCGTTCCAGCCGCTGGCCAGCGTCACCCCGGCCGGCCAGGTCCAGGTGGTCGACCACGGGTTCACCGCCGCGGTGCCGGTGTTCTTCACGGTCAGTTCGCCCTGGAAGCCGCCCGCCCAGGCGTTCACCTGCTGGTAGCTGGCGGTGCAGCCGCCGCTCGGCGCGGGCGTGGTCGGGTTCGGGCCGGGGGTGGTCGGGTTGGGCGTGGGGGACCCGGTGCCGGTCGGCACCGGCGACGGGTTGCCGCCTCCGGTCGGCGGGATCAGGTAGGGCTGGAGGATGTCCTGCTTGGCCTGGTTGATCGTGGTCCAGTCGTCGTTGGCGATGCCGCCGGTGTCACCGGAGTTCGGGTTCCACGACCAGTAGGTGAACGACATCCCGTTGACCCCGGTGCCGGTGTAGGCCATCAGGTTCTGCAGCCAGATCTTGTCCTTCGGGTCCTGCAGCGTGCTGCCGAACTCGCCCATCATGATCGGCGCGATGTTCTGCTTGTAGAGGTAGCCCCAGTACTTGTCCCAGATCGCCGGCATGTTGGCCGGGAAGGTCGGGTCGTCGAACCAGGCCTGGCGGTAGACCGAGGTGGCGTACTCGTGCGGCGAGTAGACCAGCCGGTTGGCGACGTTCAGCCGCACCGGGAACTGCCCGGCCTTGGACAGGTTGCCGCCCCACCAGCCGCAGTCCTCGTCGTTGCTGGGGTCGTTGTCCCAGACGTTCGACAGGCCGCCGCTGGGGCAGCTCACCCCTTCGACGAAGATCAGCCAGTTGGGTTGCACGCCGAGGATCGCGTTGCCGGCCCGCTCGGCGGCCAGCCGCCAGTCCCGGGCGGTGTCGCCGCAGCCCCAGCAGGCGCCGGTGGCCGCCGGGTTGGTGCCCTCGGCGTGCGGCTCGTTGTGCAGGTCCGCGCCGATCACGGTGGGGTTGTTCGCGTACCGCTGGGCCATCGCCTTCCAGTCGTTGATCCAGGTCGCCTCGGAGACCGTCGAGGTGTACCAGAGCGGCGACTGCCCGGCCGAGGTGGGCCGGTGCCGGTCCAGGATGACCCGCATCCCCTTGCCGCCCACGTAGTCGATGACCTTGTCGAGGATCTGCAGCGGGGAGAGCCCGACGAGGTCCGGGTTGACGAAGTCGTTGATGCCGGTGGCGGTCGCGCCGGGCTTGATCGCGTCGTTGGAGTACGGGATGCGCAGCGTGTTGTAGCCCAGCCGGGCCATGGTGTCGAGCTGGGACCGCCACGGGTTGCTCGACCACAGACCGTGGAACGTCTTGTTGTCGGTCTCCATCCCGAACCAGTTGATGCCGGTGAGCCGGACGGTTGCACCCGTACTGTCCACGATCTTGTTGCCGTTGGTGTGCAGGTAACCGGTGCCGGTGCCGCCGGCCGCCGCGGCGGCCGGTGTGGTGGCGACGGCGGCGGCGACGAGAACGCCGGCCGCGGCGGTGGCGAGCGCCGTCAGGGCGCCGCCGAGGGCGGTGG
The DNA here is from genome assembly GCF_049841795.1 of Micromonospora sp. DT31. Classification (NCBI taxonomy): domain Bacteria; kingdom Bacillati; phylum Actinomycetota; class Actinomycetes; order Micromonosporales; family Micromonosporaceae; genus Micromonospora; species Micromonospora sp. DT31. The sequence goes on from NZ_JBNCKZ010000010.1 coordinate 197,970, forward strand.
GTCGGTGCATGGAAGCTCCACTTCGGATGCCCGCGCCGCGCACACGCCGCGGGCGGCAGGACCAGGAGGTGCGGCCCGCTCCTCATCGAGTACGCGCACAGCGCGCGCCGGGCCGGTCACGTGGACGGCCAATCGCGAAAAGTCGCACCGGCGACCGTCGACGGCGAGATCAGCCGTCGTGCCCTCGTGCCGGTGTCGGAACCTGGCTCCGCCGCTCATTGTGATCAGCCTGCCTCGATGCGTCAACTCCGGTGGCGCAGACGCGGGAGCCCCCGGCCGACCGGCCGGGGGCTCCCGCGTGGAACTGGTCCGGTCAGCCGGCCTGCTCGGCGAGCTGGAGGAACTGCCGCTTCGAGGCCAGTGCCGACTCGGCCTCCTTGATCCGCCGGGTGTCACCGGCGGCCTGGGCGCGGGCGAGCCGGTCCTCGGCCTCGGCGACCTGGGCACGCATCTGTGCCAGCAGCGGGTTGTCCTCCTTGGAGGTGCGCCGCCACGCCGAGTCCATCACGTCGCGGACCTTGTCGTCGACGGCCCGCAGGCGGCGCTCTAGACCGGCGGCGGCCTCGCGGGGCACCCGTCCGGCCTCGTGCCACTGCGCCTGGATCTCCCGCAGCTTCGCCTGGGCGCCCTTCGGGTCGGCGTCGATGTCGAGCGCCTCGGCCTCGGCCAGCAGCGCCTGCTTGCGTTCCAGGTTGGTGCGCTGCTCGTTGTCCCGCGCCGAGAAGACCTCGCTGCGGCGGGTGAAGAACTCGTCCTGCGCGGCCCGGAACCGTTCCCAGAGCTTCTGTTCGGCTTCCTTGGCGGCGCGGGGCGCGGCCTTCCACTGGGTCATCAGGTCCTTGAGCTGCCCGGCGGTGGCGCCCCAGTCGGTGGATTCCTTGAGCTTCTCCGCCTCGGCGACCAACTCCTCCTTGATCGACTGCGCCTGCTTGCGCTGCTGGTCGAGCGTGGCGAAGTGGGCGCCCCGGCGGCGGGTGAAACCGTCCCGCGCGGCGGCGAAGCGCTTCCACAGCTCACCGTCGGCCTTCTTGTCGACGCCGCGGATCGTCTTCCACTCGTCGAGGATCTCCTTGAGCCGGTCACCGGCGGTCTTCCAGCCGGTCGACTCGGCGGCCAGCGTCTCGGCCTCCTCGACCAGCGCGGTCTTGCGCGCCAGGGCCTCACCGCGTGCGGCCTCCCGGGCGGCCTTGGCCTCGCCGGCCTTCTCCTCGGCGACGCCGGCCAGCTTGTCCAGCCGGGCGGCGAGGGCTTCGATGTCGCCCACCACGTGCGCCTCGGCCAGCGACCCGCGGATCCGCTTGATCGTGGTCAGGGAGTGGCCGGCGTCCGCCGCACCCGAGTTGAGCCGGGCCTCGGTCAGGTCCACCTCGGTGACCAGGTCGGCGTAGCGCCGGGCGAAGTGGGCCAGCCCTTCCTCCGGGGCCCCCGCCTGCCAGGATCCGACCACCCGCTCGCCGTCGGCGGTCTTCACGTAGACGGTGCCGTCCTCGTCGACCCGTCCGAAGGCAGTCCAGTCGCTCATGTGCCCATCCTCGTTCTTCCCGGCGTCGAGGGAACCCCCTCGGTCGCCGCCACGGCGCAGCAAACTTTCTCCCGGCATTGTCACAGGTCCGACCCCGTCCGTGTCGAGCGCCTGTCGTCGACCGTGACCATACGGTGTCGTATCGCCTCGATGACCGGATCGGCGCGGGGACGCACCGGTGCGTCCCGCTAGGTTGGACGGGTGCCACTGGTCGCCGCCGCCGTCTGCCCACACCCGCCGCTGATCCTGCCCGAGCTGGCCGGTGCCGCCGCGGCCGAGCTGGACGACCTGCGTGCCGCCGCCGACGCCGCGGTCGCCCGGCTGCTGGCCGTCGGCCCCGAGATGGTCCTGCTGGTCGGCACCGGCCCGGAGACGGCCCGCTTCGGCGCCGCCGACTCCGGCTCGCTGGGCGGTTACGGGCTGGACCGTCCGGTGCGGCTGTGGAAGACGAACTGTTCCGGGTCCGAGGTGCTGCCGCTGAGCCTGACCGTCGGCGCGTGGCTGCTCAACCGCGCCCGTACCGGCCTGCCCCGGCTGGCCCGGTCGGTGGCCCACGACGCCACCCCGGCCGAGTGCGCCGCGCTCGGCGCGAGCCTGGTCGGCGACGACGACCCCCGGGTAGCCCTGCTGGTGCTCGGCGACGGGTCGGCCTGCCGGGGCGTCACCGCGCCCGGCTACGACGATCCGCGCGCCCCCGCGTACGACGAGGGGGTCGCTGCGGCCCTGGCCGGCGCGGACACCGAGGCCCTGCGCGACCTGGACCCGGTGCTGTCGGCGCAGTTGAAGGTCGCCGGCCGGCCGGCGTGGCAGGTGCTGGCCGGCGCGGTCGACGCGGCCGGCGGCGCGTGGCGGGGCGAGCTGGGCTACCACCGGGCGCCGTACGGCGTCGCCTACTTCGTGGCGAACTGGGAGCGGGTGTGAGCGTCGTCGTTGCGGTGGTCGGGCCGACGGCGGCCGGCAAGTCGGCGTTGAGCATCGCGCTGGCGCAGGCGCTCGGCGGGGAGGTGGTCAACGCCGACTCGATGCAGCTCTACCGGGGCATGGACATCGGCACCGCGAAGCTGACGCCTGCGGAACGGGACGGCGTGCCGCACCACCTGCTGGACATCTGGCCGGTGACCGAGCCGGCGAGCGTCGCCGAGTACCAGCGGCTGGCCCGCGCGGCGGTGGACGACATCCTGGCCCGCGGGCGGGTGCCGCTGCTGGTCGGCGGCTCCGGGCTGTACGTGCGGGCGGTGCTGGAGCAGTTCCAGTTCCCCGGCACCGACCCGGCGCTGCGTGAGCGGCTGGAGGCGGAACTGGCGGCGGTCGGCCCCGGCCCCTTGCACGCCCGGTTGGCCGAGGCCGACCCGCGGGCGGCGGCGGGCATCCTGCCCACGAACGGCCGGCGCATCGTCCGGGCGTTGGAGGTGATCGAGTTGACCGGCGCGCCGTTCACCGCGTCGCTGCCCGCGCCCACGCCCTACTACCCGTCCGTGCAGCTCGGGGTGGATCTGGACACGGCGCTGCTCGACGAACGCATCGCGCTGCGGGTGGACCGGATGTGGGCCGACGGCCTGGTCGACGAGGTGCGGGCGCTTGTCGGGGAAGGGCTGCCCGAGGGGCGCACGGCCGGCCGGGCGCTCGGTTACCAGCAGGTCCTGCGGTTCCTGGCCGGGGAGTTGACCGAGGCGCAGGCGTACGAGGAGACGATCCGCGCCACCCGGCGTTTCGTCCGGCGGCAGCGATCCTGGTTCCGCCGCGACCCGCGCGTCCACTGGCTGGACTCGGCCGCGCCCGGGTTTGTCGACACTGCCCTGCGGGTGGTCGCCGAGCATCGGCGATGATGGGGGCGTGGAGTTCACCAAGGGCCACGGCACCGGCAACGACTTCGTCGTCCTGCCCGACGCCGACGGGACGCTCGACCTGACGCCCGAGCTGGTCGCCGCGCTCTGCGACAGGCGGCGCGGCCTCGGCGGCGACGGCGTGCTGCGGGTGGTACGCGCCGCCGAGCATCCGGAGGGCGTCGCACTGGCCGGCGAGGCCGAGTGGTTCATGGACTACTGGAACTCCGACGGCTCGTTCGCCGAGATGTGCGGCAACGGGGCCCGCGTGTTCGTCCGCTACCTGTTGGACCATTCGCTGGCCGCCCCCGTGGACGGGACGCTGCCGGTCGCCACCCGCGCCGGCCTGGTGCGGGCCCGCGTGGAGGGCGCGGACGTGGCGGTCGAGATGCGCCGCCCCCGGTTGTACGACACGGCCACCGCCACCCTCGGCGGGCTGACCCTCGCCGGCACGGCGGTCGACGTCGGCAATCCGCATCTGGTGTGCGCGCTGCCCGTCGCGCTGGAGCTGACCGGCCTGGACCTCACCCGCGCGCCCGAGGTCGACGCCGCGGTCTTCCCGGCCGGGGTCAACGTCGAGTTCACCACTGCCGGCGACCCGGTCGGGGGCACCGACGCGCACGTGCTGATGCGGGTCTACGAGCGCGGTTCGGCCGAGACGCTCTCCTGCGGCACCGGCGCCTGCGCGGTGGCCGCCGTGGCGTTGCGCGATGCCGGCCTCGACACCGGCGCGGTGGCGGTGGACGTGCCGGGCGGACGCCTCACCGTCACGGTGACCGCCGACTCCTGCTGGCTGGCCGGCCCGGCCGTCCTGGTCGCCACCGGCACCCTGACCCCCGGCGCCCTGACCCCCTGACGACCCGCCCCGCCCTCGCCACCCTGCGGTCTCTCAAGGAGTTGGGCGGATCCCGTCCCCTGTCCAGGCCTGAGGGGTCCCGCTGAAGATCTTGGAAGGTTCGGGCGCCTTAATTAGGGGCCTTCTCCTTCCAAGATCTCGCGTGGGCGTGGGCGTGGGCGTGGGGGTCAGGGTCAGGGTCAGGGTCAGGTCGGGTCAGGGGGTGGCGCTGGCGTTGGCGGCGATCTCGGGCAGGTCGGCGGGGCCGGGGTCGGCGGCCGGGGGCGGCGTCGCGGCCGGGTTCTGGGCGGCGGCCCGCACCGCGGCGGCCACGGCCGGGGCGACCCGGGCGTCGAAGACGCTGGGCACGATCACCGTCGGGTTCATCTTCTCCTCGCCGACCACGTCGGCGATGGCCCGGGCGGCGGCCAGTGCCATCTCCTCGGTGAACTCCTCGGCGTGCGCGTCGAGCATGCCGCGGAACACCCCGGGGAAGGCGAGCACGTTGTTGATCTGGTTCGGCTGGTCGGAGCGGCCGGTGGCGACCACGGCGGCGTACTTGCGTGCCTCCCGCGGGTCCACCTCCGGGTCCGGGTTGGCCAGCGCGAAGACGATCGCGTCCTTGGCCATCGCGGCGACGTCGTCGCCGGTGAGCAGGTTCGGCGCGCTCACCCCGATGAACACGTCCGCGCCGCGTACCGCCCCGGCCAGGTCACCGGCGTAGTTGTCCTTGTTGGTGTTCTCGGCCAGCCACTGCCAGGCCGGGTTCAGGCCGGCCAGTCCGCGGTGCAGGGCGCCCTGCCGGTCGTACGCGATGATGTCGCCCACGCCCTGGCGCAGCAGCAGCTTCATGATCGCGGTGCCGGCCGCGCCGGCGCCGGAGACCACGACCCGGACGTCCGCGAGCTGCTTGCCCACGACGCGCAGCGCGTTCGTGAGCGCGGCCAGCACGCAGATCGCGGTGCCGTGCTGGTCGTCGTGGAACACCGGGATGTCCAGCGCCTCCCGCAGCCGGGCCTCGATCTCGAAGCAGCGCGGCGCGGCGATGTCCTCCAGGTTGATCCCGCCGTACGCGGGGGCGATCGCCTTGACGATCGACACGATCTCGTCGGTGTCCTGGGTGTCCAGCACCACCGGCCAGGCGTCCACCCCGCCGAAGCGCTTGAACAGCGCCGCCTTGCCCTCCATCACCGGCAGCGAGGCGGCCGGCCCGAGGTTGCCCAGGCCGAGCACCGCCGAGCCGTCGCTGACCACCGCGACGGTGTTGCGCTTGATGGTGAGCCGGCGCGCGTCGGCCGGGTTCTCCGCGATCGCCATGCAGACCCGGGCGACCCCCGGGGTGTACGCCCGGGACAGCTCGTCCCGGGTGCGCAGCGCGACCTTCGGGGTGACCTCGATCTTGCCGCCGAGGTGCAGCAGGAACGTGCGGTCGGACACCTTGCGCACGTCCACCCCGTCGAGCCCGGTCAGCGCGTCGACGACCTGGTCGGCATGTCCGGCGTCGGCGGTGTCACAGGTGAGGTCCACGATCACGTGGGTCGGGTCGGAGTCGACCACGTCCAGCGCGGTGACGATGGCGCCGGCCTCGCCTGCGGCGGTGGTGAGTCGACCGATGGAGGTGGCGTCGGCGGGTACCGCGATCCGGATGGTGATGGAGAATCCGGCACTCGGCAGTCGGGTGATGGCCACGCGATACTCCTCGGTCGGCGCTGAGCGGCTCGGCTGGTATTTCTACCCGCCCGCCCTGGTCGGCCGGTATCCGGCCCCGCTACCGGCGGGTAGCACCCGGGCATAACGCGGGTGCGTCCCGCGTTGACACATGTCAGGATTGCTGTCACGCGCCGAAAATTCTCGGCGTCGCACATAACGGACAGGAGACGCGGCTTGCGCGAGCAGGAGACCTTCCATCCCTACGAGGACGACGAGCTCGACACCACCACAGGTGGGTACGAGTTGTCGGAGCGGCAGGCGCTGCGGCGGGTCCCCGGCCTCTCCACCGAACTGACCGACATCACCGAGGTCGAATACCGCCAGCTGCGGCTGGAGCGGGTCGTCCTGGTGGGGGTCTGGACCGAGGGCACCCAGTCCGACGCGGACAACAGCCTCACCGAGTTGGCGGCGCTGGCCGAGACGGCCGGCTCGCAGGTGCTCGAAGGGCTGATCCAGCGCCGGAACCGGCCGGACCCGGCCACCTACATCGGGCGGGGCAAGGTCGACGACCTGGGCGCGGTGGTGCTCGCCACAGGTGCCGACACGGTCATCTGCGACGGTGAGCTGTCGCCGTCGCAGCTGCGCAACCTCGAACAGCGCACCAAGGTCAAGGTGGTCGACCGCACCGCCCTGATCCTCGACATCTTCGCCCAGCACGCCAAGAGCAAGGAGGGTAAGGCGCAGGTCGAGCTGGCCCAGCTCGAATACCTGCTGCCGCGCCTGCGCGGTTGGGGCGAGACGCTGTCCCGGCAGAGCGGTGGTAGCGGTCGCGGCGGCGGCGCCGGCGGCGGCGTGGGCCTGCGTGGCCCCGGTGAGACCAAGCTGGAGACCGACCGGCGGCGCATCCGCCACCGCATCGCGCGGCTGCGCCGCGAGATCAAGGGCATGACGACGGTACGCCAGACCAAGCGTGCCCGCCGGTCCCGCAACGCGGTGCCCGCGGTGGCCATCGCCGGCTACACCAACGCCGGCAAGTCCAGCCTGCTCAACCGCCTCACCGGGGCGGGTGTGCTGGTGGAGAACGCGCTGTTCGCCACGCTGGACCCGACCACCCGCCGGGCGACCACCTCCGACGGGCGGCTCTACACGCTGTCGGACACGGTCGGCTTCGTCCGGCACCTGCCGCACCAGATCGTCGAGGCGTTCCGCTCCACACTGGAGGAGGTCGCCGACGCCGACCTGGTGGTGCACGTGGTCGACGGCGCCCACCCCGACCCGGAGGAGCAGGTCCGGGCGGTACGCGAGGTGCTCGCCGAGGTGGGCGCCGACCGGCTGCCCGAGCTGCTCGTGGTGAACAAGACCGACGCCACCGACGAGGAGACGATGCTGCGGCTCAAGCGGCTCTGGCCGGACTCGGTGTTCGTGTCCGCGCACAGCGGCCGGGGCATGGACGAGCTGCGCGAGGCGGTCGAGCGGCGACTGCCCCGACCGGCCGTCGAGGTGCGCGCGGTGCTCCCGTACGACCGGGGTGACCTGGTGGCCCGGGTGCACCGGCAGGGTGAGGTGCTCAGCACCGCGCACCTGCCCGAGGGCACCCTGCTGCACGTACGGGTGGGGCAGGCGCTCGCCGCCGAGCTGGCGCCGTACCGGGCCGGCGACCGGCTGACCAGCGGGGATCCGGCGACCAGCGAGGAGCGGGTGGGCGCCGGGCGGTGAGCCGTCCGGCGTCACCCGCCGGAAACGCCGGCCGTGCGACACTGAGCCCCATGCGGCACGTAGTCTCTTCGGTCACGCTCGCGCTCGGCCTGGTCGGCGCGCTCGTGGCGCCGGCCGGGCCGGCCCCGGCGGCACCCGCCGCGGTCCCCGTGCTGGCAGCGGCCCCCAAGAAGAAGTGCACCGTCGAGGACGACCGCCTCCGCGAGCTGTCCGGCCTGGTCGCCACCGGCGACGGCTACGTCGTCGTGAACGACGGCTCCGACGACCCCAGCCGCAAGCGGGTCTTCTACCTGAACGGGAAGTGCAGGGTCGCCAAGGAGGTCCGCTACTCCGGTGACGGCCCGTTCGACACCGAGGACCTGGCCCTCGGGCCGGACCGTAAGACGCTCTGGATCGCCGACACCGGCGACAACGTCGAGAAGAGGACCCGCCGGGAACGCGTCGCCGTCTGGACGATGCCGCTGAGCGGGTCGAAGCAGCCGGTGCTGCACCGGCTCAGCTATCCGGGCAAGGAGCCGCGCGACGCCGAGGCGCTGCTCGTCGGGGACGACAACCTGCCGCTGGTGATCACGAAGGACCTCTCCGGCAAGTCGGAGATCTTCACGCCGACGGTGAGGTTGAGGGCCGGCGGTGACACCGAGCCGATCCCGATGAAGAAGGTCGGCGATGTCACGCTGCCGGAGACCACCACCGAGAACAAGCTCGGTGCGCCGGGGCGGGCGCTTGTCACCGGCGCGGCCCGCTCGCCGGACGGTGCCCGGGTGGTCCTGCGGACGTACGCGGACGCGTTCGAGTTCGACGTGGCCGGCGGCGACGTCGTCAAGGCGCTCACCACCGGGAAACCGCGGGTGACTCCGCTTGCCGACCCGTTCGGTGAGGCCATCTCCTACACCTCCGACGGGAAGTCCTTCGTCACCGTCTCCGACGGGGGAACGCTCGACCCGGCGGATCCGATCGAGATCCTCGCCTACACACCGTCGGCCAGCGGTGTCGAGGCGCTGCCCGGCGGCGGCAAGACGGAGACCAAGGCGGCGGAGAACTCGTGGCTCGACGGGCTCAGCCTCGACGAGATCACGTACCTGATCGCGGCGGTCGGGGTGCTCGGCGCGCTCCTGGTCGGCGCGGGCGTCGTCGGCATCCTGCGGGCCCGCCGCAAGCCGGCCCCCCGGGCGTCGGCCGAGGAGTCGGAGCACAGCGGCGATTTCCCGGCGAGCAACGGTTTCCCGTCGGGCGACCGACCTGACAGCGTGCCCCGCGGCGCGGTCTACGGCGCCAACCAGGGCGGCGTCTACGGCGGCGCACCGAACGGTGACCGGCCGCCGGCCGGCGGGGTCTACGGCGGCGGCCGGCCCGCGGGCGGCGCGGTGTACGGCGGCTCCCCGCAGGGCGGTCCCGCGCCGGCCGGTGTCCGGCCGGATGCTGCCCCGCAGGGTGGTGGTGGCCCGAAGGGTGGCAGCCCGCACGGCGCTGCCCCGCGCGGTGGCGGCCGGCAGGACGGCGGCCAGTACCGCGGTGGACGGCAGGCTGGCGGCCCGAACGGCACCGGTCGGCAGGGTGGCGGTCCGAGCGGCGCCGCCCGGCAGCAGGCCGGCGGGCCGGCGGGCGGTGCCCGTCCGCAGGGCGACGCCCGTCCGCAGGGCGACGGTGGACGTCCCCCGCGCGGCGGTGGCCGGCCCGAGGGCGGCGGCGTCTATGGCGGGGGTGCACCCGCAGGCGCCGGCCCGGGTGGCCCGAGGGGTGCCGGCGGCCAGGGCGGTCAGCGGGGCGCGGGCGGTGGCGCGCCCCGGGGCGGCGGCCACGGTGGCGGGCCCGGCGGTGCCGGGCATCGCGGGCAGCCGGGCGGCGGCCGGGGGGAAGGCCGCCGGGCCGAACCGCCGCGTCGTGGGCCGGACCCGCGCGGCGCGCGGCGCGACGACGGTTACGACGAGCAGGGCCGGTACGGACCGGTCTCCGGCGGCCGGGAGTACCGGGGCGACCGCTACTGAGCCGGGCGACCGCTGCCGAGCCGGCCGAAAGAGACGGACGAAAAAGGAGGGCGACCCCGCGGGGGGCGCCCTCCTTTTCGCGTCGGTCAGATGCGCCGCAACACCGCGACCACGCGGCCCATGATGGTGGCGTCGTCGCCGGGGATCGGGTCGAACGCCGGGTTCTGCGGCATCAGCCAGACGTGCCCGTCGCGACGACGGTAGGTCTTCACCGTCGCCTCGCCGTCGAGCATGGCGGCCACGATGTCACCGACCTCGGCGTTGGGCTGCTGCCGGACCACCACCCAGTCGCCGTCGCAGATCGCCGCGTCGAGCATCGAGTCGCCCTTGACCTGGAGCATGAATACCTCGCCCTCGCCGACCAGCTCGCGGGGGAGGGGGAAGATGTCCTCCACCGCCTGCTCGGCGAGGATCGGCCCACCGGCGGCGATGCGACCCAGCATCGGCACATACGCCGGGGTGGGCCGCTGGGCGCGAGCGGCCTCGTCGTCGACCTCGCTGGGGGCGCGGACGTCGACCGCGCGCGGACGGTTGGGGTCGCGTCGCAGGAAGCCCTTCTTCTCCAGCTCCTTGAGCTGGTAGGCGACGCTGGACGGGGAGACCAGACCGACAGCCTCGCCGATCTCGCGCACGCTCGGCGGGTAGCCGTGGCGGTCGACCCAGGTGCGGATGAACTCCAGGATCCGCCGTTGCCGGGCGGTCAGGTCGACCGTCGCCGGGTCGGGGAAGCTGCTCACCACCGGGGTCACCGGGCGTACCGCGCTGGGGGCGGTGCGGCTGCGGGCGGTGCGGGGGCGACGGGTCGCCGGCGGCCCCGCCCCGTCGTTCGGCTGCGGGTTCTTCTGCCGGCTGGCCCGGTCCTCGGTCACGTCCGTCCCTCCCTGGTCGGCGCTGGGTGCCTCGTCGGCTCGTGGTGCGTGTGATGTCGGCTCGTGGTGCGTGTGGTCTGACCGTATAGGTGAGATCGGTCATTTTCAAACATCTGTACGACGTCGTGTCGGCGTGTCGCACCGAAATCCTGGATTTCCGAACTGGTGTTCTGATAGAAGCCTACGCCGCCGTCGAACGTATGTTCCATCCTGACGCGCCGTGACCGGTCGGACGCCCGTCCGTTGGGTTCCACGGGATGTCGCTGCGGGGGTGATCCTGGCGACTCGCCGAAACGCCCCGCCAACTTGACCTCGCTTGGGGGACGGCATACGGTCGACCCCTAGATGTAGTAGTCACATGGGCGTAAGTTGCCTACAGGTTGGGTTTTCACTACCGAACGCGCTCCCGCACCGCACATCCGGCGACGGTCCTGACACACGGCCCCGCCGTGGCGTCGCGTGCCCGGGAGTCGGTAGCTGTGCCCCCGAATCGACGAGGAGGTCGGGCCAGATGCGGTGTCCGTACTGCCGGCACGCCGACTCCCGGGTGGTCGACTCGCGGGAGGCCGACGACGGTCAGCTCATCCGGCGGCGGCGGTCCTGCCCGGAGTGCGGCAAGCGGTTCACCACCGTCGAGGAGGCGGTGCTCGCGGTGGTCAAGCGCAGCGGGGTGACCGAGCCGTTCAGCCGCACGAAGATCATCGGCGGGGTTCGCAAGGCGTGCCAGGGTCGGCCGGTCGACGACGACTCGATCGCGCTGCTGGCGCAGAAGGTCGAGGAGACCGTACGCGCCAAGGGGGCCGCCGAGATCCCCAGCCACGACGTGGGTCTGGCCATCCTCGGTCCGTTGCGTGACCTGGACGAGGTGGCCTACCTGCGGTTCGCCAGCGTCTACCGGTCCTTCGACTCGCTCGCCGACTTCGAGCAGGAGATCGAGACGTTGCGGGCCGCCGCACGCGCCCGGGAGGGCGCCGGTGCGCGGGCGGCGGACGCCGCCGGCACGATCAGCTGACATTTTCCGGTTTCTGACAGGTATACGAGGCGCGGTGGGTGACCGTGCCCGACGAGGGGGCGAGGGCGTGACGACCAGTAGGTCACGGAACAAGGCTGGGGCGGGTCTGAAGATGGAGCGCGTCTGGACGACCGCGGGGGTGCATCCCTACGACGAGGTCGCCTGGGAGCGCCGGGACGTGGTGATGACGAACTGGCGCGACGGCTCGATCAACTTCGAGCAGCGGGGGGTGGAGTTCCCCGAGTCCTGGTCGGTGAACGCGGCCAACATCGTGACCACGAAGTACTTCCGGGGAGCGGTGGGGACCCCGGAGCGGGAGTGGTCGCTCAAGCAGTTGATCGACCGGGTGGTGGACACCTACCGCACCGCCGGTGAGGAGTACGGCTACTTCGCCGGCCCGGCCGACGCCGAGGTGTTCGGGCACGAGCTGACCTGGATGCTGCTGCACCAGGTGTTCAGCTTCAACTCGCCGGTCTGGTTCAACGTGGGCACGGCGTCACCGCAGCAGGTCAGCGCCTGTTTCATCCTGGCCGTCGACGACTCGATGGACTCCATCCTCGACTGGTACAAGGAGGAGGGGCTGATCTTCAAGGGCGGCTCCGGCTCCGGCGTCAACCTCTCCCGGATCCGCTCCTCCCGGGAACTGCTCTCCTCCGGCGGCAACGCCTCCGGCCCGGTCAGCTTCATGCGCGGCGCCGACGCCTCCGCCGGCACCATCAAGTCCGGCGGCGCCACCCGCCGCGCGGCGAAGATGGTCATCCTCGACGTGGACCACCCGGACATCCAGGAGTTCGTGGTCACCAAGGCGCGCGAGGAGGACAAGATCCGCGCGCTGCGGGACGCCGGCTTCGACATGGACCTGGGCGGCTCCGACATCGTCAGCGTGCAGTACCAGAACGCCAACAACTCGGTCCGCGTCTCCGACGAGTTCATGAGTGCGGTGGAGAACGGCGGCGGCTTCGACCTGCGCGGCCGGCTCGACGGCCAGGTGATCGAGACGGTAGACGCCAAGAACCTGTTCCGGACCATCTCGCAGGCCGCCTGGGAGTGCGCCGACCCGGGCCTGCAGTACGACGACACGATCAACGACTGGCACACCTGCCCGGAGACCGGGCGGATCACCGCGTCGAACCCCTGCTCGGAATACCTGCACCTGGACAACTCCTCGTGCAACCTGGCCTCGCTGAACCTGATGAAGTTCCTCCGCGCCGACGGTGGCTTCGAGGTGGAGAAGTTCGTCAGGTCGGTCGAGTTCGTCATCACCGCGATGGACATCTCGATCTGCTTCGCCGACTTCCCGACCGAGAAGATCGGCGAGACCAGCCGCGCCTACCGGCAGCTCGGCATCGGGTACGCCAACCTGGGCGCGCTGCTGATGGCGACCGGCCTGCCGTACGACTCGGAGCAGGGCCGGGAGGTGTCCGCCGCGATCACCTCGCTGATGACCGGCACCGCCTACCGCCGTTCCGCCGAACTGGCCGGCATCGTCGGCGCGTACGACGGCTACGCCCGCAACGCCGAGCCGCACAAGCGGGTCATGCGCAAGCACGCCGCCGCCAACGACGCGATCAGGCCGACCGGCACCGTGGGCACCGCCGTGCAGCGCGAGGCGACCAAGCAGTGGACGCTGGGCAACAAGCTCGGTGACAAGTACGGCTGGCGTAACTCGCAGGCCAGCGTGCTCGCCCCGACCGGCACCATCGGCCTGATGATGGACTGCGACACCACGGGCGTCGAGCCGGACCTGGCGCTGGTGAAGTTCAAGAAGCTGGTCGGCGGCGGCTCGATGCAGATCGTCAACCAGACCGTGCCGCGCGCCCTGCGGAGCCTCGGCTACCCCGAGGAGCAGGTCGAGGCGATCGTCGAGCACATCGCCGACCACGGCCACGTGGTGGACGCCCCGGGCCTGAAGCCGGAGCACTACCCGGTCTTCGACTGCGCGATGGGCGAGCGCTCGATCGCGCCGATGGGGCACGTGCGGATGATGGCGGCGGTCCAGCCGTTCATCTCCGGCGCCATCTCCAAGACGGTCAACATGCCGGAGCAGGCCACCGTCGAGGATGTCCAGAAGATCTACTTCGAGGGCTGGAAGCTCGGCCTGAAGGCGCTGGCGATCTACCGGGACAACTGCAAGGTGGGTCAGCCGCTGTCGGTCGCCAAGTCGGGCAGGACCAGCATCGAGACCACCCAGATCCAGACCCCGACCGGCGAGGTCGAGAAGGTCGTGGAGAAGGTCGTCGAGTACCGCCCGGTGCGCAAGCGGCTGCCGAAGAAGCGCCCGTCGCAGACCATCTCGTTCTCGGTCGGCGGCGCGGAGGGATACCTCACCGGCTCGTCGTACCCGGATGACGGCCTCGGCGAGGTCTTCCTCAAGATGTCGAAGCAGGGTTCGACCCTGGCCGGCGTTATGGACGCCTTCTCGGTGGCCATCTCCATCGGTCTGCAGTACGGCGTCCCGCTGGAGACGTACGTCAGCAAGTTCACCAACATGCGCTTCGAGCCGGCCGGCATGACCGACGACCCGGACGTGCGGATGGCGGCGTCGGTGATGGACTACATCTTCCGTCGCCTGGCGCTGGACTTCCTGCCGTACGACCGCCGCGCCGAGCTGGGTATCTTCACCGCCAAGGAGCGGGCCGCCCAGCTCATGGCGGAGGCGGAGGCGGAGGCCAACGGCACGGACCTCACCGCGATGGCCGCCTCCGCCCCGGTCGAGGCGCCGGAGCCGAAGACCGGTCCGGTCGCCCAGCCGGCGCAGGAGATGGCCGACGTCGCCGCGATCAAGCCGGCACCGCCTGTGGGTTCCAGCACCGAGTTGTTGGAGGCCGTGATCGGCAAGGCCGCGGACGCGCCGCTCTGCTTCACCTGCGGCACGAAGATGCGCCCGGCCGGTAGCTGCTACGTGTGCGAGGGCTGCGGCTCCACCAGCGGTTGCAGCTGAGAGCGAACCGAGCTGCCTCTGTCGCAACGCCGAGTTCGCCCGTGACAGCGACCGCCCACACCTGTAGGGGTGAGGGCGGTCGCTGCGCGTCAGGCCGCAGGCCGTTGGCGCCCGGCCGGGGCAGGAGGCGGGCAGTCGCCTGCGCGCGCCTGTCGAGCTGATGCCAGAAACGACTCAGGCGCCGTCAGCCGGCACCGGCACCGGCACCGGCACCGGCACCGGCCGACCGGACGGCGGGAGGTGCCGACGGTCACAGCCCACGGCGTGCCGGAGCTGGGATGCTCGGCGGATGACCACATCGGACAGTTATCTGGCGTTCGCCGAGCGCGAGGCGCGCGGCGTGTCCCCGACGTACGAGCGGTTGTCGCAGGCGGTGGCGCGCGACCCGGAGCTGCTCGCCCTTCTCGACACGCTGCCGCCGGCCAAGCGCCAGCCGAACCTGCTCTTCGGGGTGGTGCGGCTGGCGGGCGGGCCGGTGGACGATCCGGCGGCGTTCCGCGCGTACGTGCTGGCGCACTGGCCGGACGTCGCGGCGCAGATGCGGGTGCGGGCGACCCAGACGAACGAGGCCGGGCGCTGTGCCGTGCTGCTGCCGTTGCTTGCCGCGTTGCCGCAGCCGCTGGCGCTGTTGGAGGTGGGCGCGTCCGCCGGCCTGTGCCTCTACCCGGACCGGTACGCCTACCGCTATGGCGACCACCGGGTCGGTACGGGCGCACCGGTGCTGGACTGCGTCCTCACCGGAACGGTCCCACCGGACCGGCGACCGGAGGTGGTGTGGCGGGCCGGGCTGGACGTGCACCCGCTCGACGTCACCGAGCCGGCCGACCTGGCCTGGTTGGACGCGTTGATCTGGCCGGAGCACCGGCATCGCCGGGAGCGGTTGCGTGCCGCCGCGGCGGTCGCGGTGGCCGATCCGCCGCTGCTGGTTCGGGGTGATCTGGTCGACGACCTGCCGACGCTGGCGGCGCGGGCCCCGGCGGGCGCGACGCTCGTGGTGTTCCACAGTTCCGTGCTCTACCAGGTGCCGCCGGAGCGCCGCGCGGCCTTCACCGGGCTGGTACGCACACTGCCCGGGTACTGGATCGCCAACGAGGAGCCGGCCGTGTTGCCGCAGGGTGCGTTGCCGGAGCAGCCGGCCGCCGGGTTCCACAACGTGCTCGCCCTGGACGGCCGTCCGCTCGCGTGGACCCGGGGGCACGGGCAGGCGGCGAGCTGGTTCGGCTGACGGCCGGCGGGGCGGCGGGCCGGGCTAAGGCGCAGCCGTCAGGTTGTCCTCCAGCCGGTGCAGCACCGCGAGCGCGGCGCGTTGCTCGTCCGGCGTCATGTCGTCGACGGTGCGGCGTTCGAACTCCGCCCAGATCCGTTCGATGCGCGGGCGGAGGGCGAGCCCGGCGGGGGTGGGCTCGACGCGCGTGGCCCGGCGGTCGTCGGGGTCCGGTACGCGGCGGACGTAACCAGACCGCTCCAGGCGTTGCACGGTGCGGGTCATGCTGGCCGAGTCGGTGCCGAACTCGTCGGCGAGGTCGGCCTGGCGCTGCGGCCCGGATTCCCACAGCCGCATCATCAGCAGTTCCTGCCCGGGGTGCAGGCCGACCTCGCGCAGGAGTTGGGCGACGAGCATCTTGTGCGTGCGGGCCAGCCGGAAGATCGCGTGGCTGATCGGCCCGCCCGCCGCGGCACCGGGCCCGCGGCGCTCGATCGGCACGTCCCAGGCGCTCATCGGCTCAGGTTAGCTGTTCGGGGCCGGTGTGGTGGCGCTCACATCGGTGTCGGGAAATACCACGCGGCGCCGCGGCATTTACCTGTTCAGGACAGCTAATAGTGCCGAACGGAGAAATGAGATGCCTGACGCGTTCGAACCGATGAGCATCGGCCGCCACACCGCCCGCAACCGGGTGGTGATGGCCCCCATGACACGTAGCCGGGCGTACGGGCCGGGGGCCACGCCCACCGACCTCATGGCCGCCTACTACGGTCAGCGCGCCGGCGCCGGCCTGGTCATCACCGAGGGCATCCAGCCGTCGGTGGTCGGGCAGGGCTACCCGAACACCCCGGGCCTGCACAGCGACGAGCAGGTCGCGGCCTGGCGGTCGGTGACCACCGCCGTGCACGAGCGCGGCGGCCTGATCTTCGCGCAGCTCATGCACACCGGCCGCATCGGCCACCCGAGCCTCTACCCGCAGAAGCTGGAACCGGTCGGCCCCTCGGCGGTGAAGGCGGCCGGCACGGTGTTCACGCCCGACGGGCCGAAGGAGTTCGTCACGCCCCGCGCACTGGACGCCGCCGGCATCGCACAGACCGTCGCGGACTTCGCGTCGGCGGCCCGCAACGCCGTCGCCGCCGGCTTCGACGGGGTGGAACTGCACGGCGCCAACGGCTACCTGCTGCACCAGTTCCTCTCCACGAACGTCAACCGACGCGTCGACGAATGGGGCGGCAGCGTCGCCGGGCGGATCCGGTTCACCGTCGAGGTCGCCGAGGCCGTCGTCGACGCCATCGGGGCCGACCGGGTCGGGCTGCGGATCTCGCCCGCCAACCCGTACAACGACATCGTCGAGGACGGACACCGGGAGACGTACCTGGCGCTGCTGGACGCGCTCAGGCCGCTCGGCCTGGCCTACCTGCACGTCGCCGAGGGACCGGACCCGGACTTCACCGGCCGGCTGCGGGAACGCTGGAGCGGCCCGGTGATCCTCAACCCGTACACCCCCGGCGCGTACACCGGTCCCGAAGCCCTCGACCTCGTCCGGACCGGCGCGGCCGACCTGGTCTCCTTCGGCGCGCTCTTCCTCGCCAACCCGGACCTGCCGGACCGGCTGCGGGACGGTGGCCCGTTCAACGACCCCGACTACAGCACCGCCTACGGCGGCGACCACCGTGGCTACACCGACTACCCGGCCCTCGCCGGCAGTGCGACGCGACGCTGAGGCCCATCACCCCGGTCGAGCGCCGGAAGGTGGCCAGGGCCACCTGACCGGAACCGGACGGCCCGGTCCCGCCGACGGCACGGCGGGACCGGGCCGCACCGGATCGGCGCCCGGGCAGGCGCCTTCCCTAGACTCGGTGGGTGAGTGACGATCTGGCGGACCGGCCGTTGACCGAGCCGCACCCGTCGCGGCTGTCGCCGGATCACCCCGGGCGGGAACGGATCCTGGCCGCGCACGCCGCCGCGTTGGCTGCCGGGGAAGCGGGCTACCCGGATCCGCAGACCGGGCTGTTCGTGCTCAGCGCCGGTTTCCTGGCCCGACGCGGCACGTGCTGCGGGCGGGGATGCCGGCACTGCCCGTACGTGGCCGACTAGGGCGCGTCCCGACGTGCGTGCGGCCGGTCGTCGGTCGCTTCCATCCGCTGACCGTGGAGCACGCGAGGCGCGTCGAGTGCGACCGCGGTGAGAACGGCGCGGCCGACGCCGGCACGGCCGAGCAACTACCCTCCCCCGGGGTGATGGCGACGAAGTAGATCGCCAGCGACTGCGCGTTCGCGTCCTCCGGGAGGTCCCCGTTCTCCCGTGCGTGTTCCGGGCATGGCCGCCACCGGGGCGTAGCTCCACCGCGCGGCGTCTACCGCGGAGGCGGTAGCGTCCCGCCCCGCCCCCTGCATCCGCGGCAGTCGGCTTCCGCCGACGTGGCAGCGCGAATGCCGACGGCGGCACGACGACATGTGGTGAGGCAACGGAAAGGATCAGGACGACCGGCTCCGGCGAGCGAGGGAGAACCACATGGCCGTCACTGATCTGCTCACCGCGTCCACCGTCGACGCGTACACCTTCACCTGGGATCGTGCGGTGGCCACCGCGGCGGCGGTGGTCGCGCTCGGCGGCGTGGTCGTCGGCGCGCTGGCCCTGCTCCGACCGGCCACCCGCGCCGGCGACCGCGCCGCAGGCCGGCGACCGGTGGTGGCCATCGCGGCGGGGGTGATCGGCGTGGTCGCCGGCGGGCTTGTCGTCGCCACCGCCGACGGCGGGCCCGGAACCGGCAACGGCATCGTCGGCGGCTACGCGGCCCTGGCGTTCGGCCCGGTCGCCTGCCTGCTCGGCGGTCTCGCGCGCGCCCGCGCCCGACGGGTCGCCTGAGCATGGGCCCGCCTCAGCGCGCGACCGCCTCCCGGACGGCGTAGCGGTGCATCGTCACGCCCTGGCACCGAGGAACTCCGGATTCGGCAGCGGGTGATGCGCGACGCCGGCCCGGCGCTCGTTGAGGAACTCATGGACGAGCTGCGGGTACGCCACCTCGACGCGCCGCCGGAACCCCGGCACGGTCCCGGTCCCTTCGAGCGGCTGAACGCCGCCCACGCCGCCGAGCGGGAACGCCGCAACTGATCCCGTTGCCAGCGGGCGGGCAACCGCGGCGCGTCCCGGAGGACACCCCGGCTCGGAGGGTCCGGCCCGGCGAACCGGACCCCGAGGTCTTCCGCCCCCGGCGGGCGGGCCGTACGGTGTCCGACGGAACTCCGGCGGGCCGGACCCGCCGCCGATCGGGGAGGTCTGCCCGTGCGCGCCCGTACCTGGCTGGCCGTCCCGGCCGTCCTGCTCGCCGCCGGCTGCGCCGACGACGCCTCGCCGGTGGCCGTGCCGGCGGCCTCGCGACCGGCGGTCGTAGCCGCCGCGGCCTCCTCCGGCGGTGCCTGCCGGCTGCTCGACTTCGCGGTGATCGCCGAACACACCGGGGGCGCTTTCGACGTTGCCGCCGCCACCGACCGGGGCGACACGCACACCTGTGTGGTCCGCGCCCGGGGGGCGGCTCTGCCGGAGCTGACGCTCGCCGTGACCGACACGTCGATCGACGCGACGACGTTCGCCGCGGACGTCCGACCGCGTGGGGCGGCGAAGGTCACCAAGCTCGGCAAGACCGCCTACCGGCGGACGCTGCCGAAGGCCGCGGGGACCGGCCCGGTCGCCGAGGTGGGCTGGCTGGCCGCCGGGGACCAACTGGTCAGCCTCCGCTGGACCAGCCCCCGGGGCACCGCCCCGGCGGAGGTGGAGAAGACGGGCGGAAAGCTGGTCGCCCTGGCCAAGGTGGTCGACACCCGTCAGCGGTGACCGGGGTCGGGTCGCGGTCAGCGGGCCGCGACGAAGACCCGGGACGCCACCTCGCGCGGCAACCGCACCCGGTCGCCGGAGCGGTCGATGGACACGCCGTCGCGCTCCTGCGCCACCGTCACCGTCGCGCCCGGGTCGACGCCCGCCGCGTGCAACTGCCGGAGCACCTCCGCGTCGGTCTGCACGCTCTCACAGATGCGCCGCACCACCACGGGACCGGACAGGCCGGGGAAGGCCAGGTTCCGCTCGCCCTCGATGGCTTCGGCGAGCGGCTGGCCCGGGTCCCCCAGCTCCTCAAGCCCGGGGATCGGGTTGCCGTACGGCGAGCGGGTCGGCCGGTTGAGCAGGTCGAAGACCCGCTTCTCCACCGCGTCGCTCATCACGTGCTCCCACCGGCAGGCCTCGTCGTGGGCCTCCTCGTAGGGCATCCCGATCACGTTCACCAGCAGCAGTTCGGCCAGCCGGTGCTTGCGCATCACCGACACGGCGGTGTTGCGGCCCGCCGGGGTGAGCGTCAGGTGCCTGTCGCCCTCGACCGTGAGCAGGCCGTCGCGCTCCATCCGGGCGACCGTCTGGCTCACGGTCGGCCCGCTCTGCTTGAGCCGCTCGGCGATGCGCGCGCGCAGCGGCGGCACACCCTCCTCCTCGAGTTCGAGGATGGTGCGCAGGTACATCTCGGTCGTGTCGACCAGGTCATGCTTCACGTCAGCGGCCTCCCGGGCTCCGATGCTACCCGTAACGGCCGGTCATCGACGCAGGCGAAGCCGGAGGTGGCGGCCCGGGTGGTGTTCACTGGACCGCATGTCCGCCACCGCAGACCTGCTGATCGAACCCGGCCGACTCGCCGCCGAGCTCGACCACGCCGACCCGCCCACCCTGCTCGACGTCCGCTGGCGGCTCGCCGGTCCGCCCGGCCGCGACGACCACGCCGCCGGCCACCTGCCCGGCGCCGTCTTCGTCGACCTGGACACCGAGCTGTGCGGGCCGCCCGGGGCCGCCGGCCGGCACCCGCTGCCCGACCCGGCGGCCTTGCAGACCGTGCTGCGGGCCGCCGGCGTCCGTGCCGGTCACCCCGTGGTGGTGTACGACGGCGGCGACGGGATGGCCGCCGCGCGCGCCTGGTGGACGCTGCGCTGGGCCGGTCACCGGGCGGTACGGGTGCTGCACGGCGGCTACCCGGCCTGGACGGCGGCCGGCCTGCCGGTCGACAGCCGGGTGCCCGCCCCGACGCCCGGCGACGTGACAGTCGTACCCGGTGCGCTGCCGGTGCTCGACGCCGCGCTCGCCGCCCGGCTGGCCGCCGCCGACCGCGGCGTGCTGCTGGACGTGCGGGCCGCGCCCCGCTTCCGGGGCGAGCACGAGCCGGTTGACCCGGTCGCCGGGCACGTGCCGGGCGCGGTCAACCTGCCCGCCCCGGAGTACGTCACGCAGGGGCGGTTCCCCGACGCCGACGTGCTGCGGGAACGGTTCGCCGCCGCCGGGGTGGACGCGGACACGCCGGTCGGGGCGTACTGCGGCTCCGGGGTGACCGCCGCGCAGGCCGTCCTGGCCTTGCACCTGGCCGGGCGCCCGGACGCCGCCCTGTACGTCGGTTCGTGGAGCGAGTGGGTGGCCGACCCGGGCCGTCCGGTGGCGGTCGCCGACCTGTCCGGCCGGTGAGCCCACGACCGGTGGGCGCGCCCGGGCCGACGTGCGACGATGGCCCCATGGGCGACGACACGATGGTGGTGTGGGACGAGGCTCTCCTCGCCTACGACATGGGAGACCATCCTCTCGACCCGGTCCGGGTCGAGCTGACCATGGCGCTCGCCCGCGAGCTGGGGGTGCTCGACCGGCCGGGGGTCCGGCTGGTCAAGCCCGAAGCGGCCGACGACGCCCTGCTCACCCGGGTGCACGATCCGGCCTATCTGGACGCGGTCCGGTCCGCGCCGCGCAACCCGCTCTTCGCCGGCTTCGGCCTGGGCACGTCGGACAACCCGGTCTTCGAGGGGATGCACGAGGCGAGCGCACTGGTCGCCGGGGCCACCGTCGCCGCCGCCGAGGCGGTGTGGCGCGGGGAGGCCCGGCGTGCGGTGAACGTGGCCGGTGGCCTGCACCACGCCATGCCCGCCCGGGCGGCCGGCTTCTGCGTCTACAACGACCCCGCGGTGGCCATCGCCCGCCTGCTCGACCTGGGCGCGGAGCGCATCGCGTACGTGGACGTGGACGTGCACCACGGCGACGGCGTGCAGGAGGTGTTCTACCGCGACCCTCGGGTGCTGACCGTCAGCGTGCACGAGACACCGCTCGCACTGTTCCCCGGCACCGGCTTCCCGGACGAGACCGGCGGGCCGGGCGCGGAGGGCACCGCCGTCAACGTGCCCCTGCCGCCGGGCATCGGTGACGCCGGCTGGCAGCGGGCGTTCCACGCGGTCGTCCCGTCGGTGCTACGCGCGTACCGGCCGCAGGTGCTGGTCACCCAGTGCGGGGCCGACGGGCACCGGGTCGACCCGCTGGCCGACCTGCGCCTGTCGGTGGACGGGCAGCGGGCCACCTACCTGACGTTGCGGGCGCTCGCCGACGAGCTGTGCGAGGGCCGTTGGGTCGCCACCGGCGGGGGCGGGTACGCGCTCGTCGAGGTGGTGCCCCGGGCCTGGACGCACCTGCTCGCGGCGGCCACCGGCGCGCCGATCGACCCGGCCACGCTCACCCCGCCGGGTTGGCGGGCGCTTGCCGCGCGGCGTCGCCCCGGGCACGAGGTGCCGTTGCGGATGACCGACGGCGTGGACCCGGCATACCAGCCGTGGCAGCCCAGCGGCGAGCCGAACGCGGTGGACCGGGCGGTCGCGGCCACCCGCAGGGCCGTGTTCCCGCTGCTCGGGCTCGACCCGCACGACCCGCGCGACTGAGTCGGCGGCAGGGGGAGGACCGACCGGTGACCACCGTCGAACAACCGGTGGACGTGCTGCTCAGCGACGGCACGACCGTCCAGCTTCGCGCGATCCGCCCGGACGACGCGGCCGAGATCGTGGCCATGCACGGCCGCTTCTCCGAACGCACCCGCTACCTGCGCTACTTCTCGCCGTACCCGCGCATCCCGGAACGGGACCTGAAGCGCTTCGTCAACGTCGACCACCGCGACCGGGAGGCGTTCGTGGTGCTCGCCGGGGAGCGGATCGTCGCCGTGGGCCGCTACGAGCGGCTCGGCCCGGCCTCGCCGGAGGCCGAGGTGGCGTTCGTGGTCGAGGACGCCTACCAGGGCCGCGGCATCGGATCGGTGCTGCTGGAACACCTCGCCGACGCGGCCGGCCGGCACGGCATCGTGCACTTCGTCGCGGAGGTGCTCCCCGCCAACGGGACGATGCTGCGGGTCTTCGCCGACTTCGGCTACCAGGTGCAGCGGCAGTACGCCGACGGCGTGGTGCACCTGAGCTTCCCGATCGCGCCGACCGAGGCGACGCTCGCGGTGCAGCGCGGCCGGGAGCACCGCACCGAGGCGCGGTCGATCGCCCGGCTGCTCGCCCCGCGCGGCATCGCCGTCTACGGCGCCAGCACCACCGGCCAGGGCGTCGGCGCGGCGCTGCTCGGGCACCTGCGCGACGGCGGGTTCACCGGCGCGGTCGTGCCGGTGCACCCGAGCGCGGCGACCGTGGCGGGGCTGCCCGCGTACCCGTCGGCGGCCGACGCCGGCCAGGACATCGACCTCGCCGTGGTGGCGGTGCCGCCGGACGCGGTGACCGAGGTGGTCCGGGACGCGGCCCGGGCCGGCGCGCACGGCCTGGTGGTGATCTCGGCCGGGTTCGCCGAGTCCGGCCCGGCCGGCGCGGCCGCGCAACGCGCCCTGGTCCGGGCCGCGCACCTGGCCGGGATGCGGGTGGTCGGGCCGAACTGCCTCGGCGTCGCCAACACCGACCCGGCGGTACGCCTCAACGCCACCCTCGCCCCGGTGCTGCCCGCGCCGGGCCGGGTCGGGGTGTTCAGCCAGTCCGGCGCGTTCGGGGTGGCGCTGCTGGCCGAGGCGTCCCGGCGCGGGCTCGGCCTGTCCAGCTTCGTCTCCGCCGGCAACCGGGCCGACGTGTCCGGCAACGACCTGTTGCAGTACTGGCAGGACGACCCGGGCACCGATGTCATCACGCTCTACCTGGAGACGTTCGGCAACCCGCGCAAGTTCGCCCGGCTGGCCCGGCGCATCGGCCGCCGCAAGCCGGTGGTGGCGCTGGCGTCGCTGGCCCGGCCGCGGGGCGTGGGCGAGGCGCCGGCGCTCGACGCCGCCGCGGTCAGCGCGCTGTTCGCCCAGTCCGGGGTGATCCGGGTGGACACCGTGTCCGAACTGCTCGACGTGGGCGTGCTGCTGGCCCACCAGCCGCTGCCGCCCGGGCGGCGGGTCGCCGTGGTGGGCAACTCCTCGGCGTTGACCGGGCTGGCCGCGACCGCGTGCGCCGGCCAGGGGTTGGCGGTGGCCGACGGGTACCCGCACGACGTGGGGCCCAGCGCCGGCGCCACCGCGTACGCGGGCGCGCTGGCCGCCGCGGTGGCCGACGAGCGGGTGGACGCCGTGGTGGCGGTGTTCGCGCCGCCGCTGCCCGGCCAGCTCGCCGACCCGGTGGCGGACTTCGCGGCGGCCCTGCCCGACGCGCGGGCCACCGGCAAGCCGGTCGTGGCGACGTTCCTGGCCGGCGAGGTGCCGGTCGGGGTGCCTGCGTATCCGAGCGTGGAGGAGGCGGTGCGGGCGCTGTCCCGGGTCGCCGGTTACGCGGACTGGCTGCGCCGGTCGCCCGGCACGCTTCCGGAACTGGCCGATGTGGACCGGGCGGCGGGGCAGGCCGCGCTGCGGCCCGACGGGGCGGAGACCGCCGCGCTGCTGCGCGCGTACGGAATCGACGTGGTGGACTCGGTGCCCGCCCGCACGGCCGCCGAGGTGCTGGCGGCGGGGGAGCGGCTCGGCTGGCCGGTGGCGCTCAAGGCCGCCGCGCCGGGGCTGCGGCACCGCCTCGACCTGGGCGCGGTACGCCTCGACCTGGGTGACGCGGTGGCGTTGCGCCGCGCGTACGTCGAGATGGCCGCGAGGTTCGGCGCGGAGGTGCTGATCCAGCCGATGGTCGCGCCCGGCGTGGCGTGCGTGGTGGAGCTGGTGGAGGATCCGGCGTTCGGGCCGGTGGTGGGGTTCGGGTTGAGCGGGGTGGCGACCGAGTTGCTCGGTGACCGGGCCTGGCGGGCGGTGCCGCTTACCAACCGGGACGCCGCCGAACTGGTCGACGAGCCCCGGGCGGCGCCCCTGCTGCGTGGGCACCGCGGTGCCGCGCCGGTCGACCGGGCGGCCCTCGTCGACCTGCTGGTGCGGGTGGGCCGGCTCGCCGACGAGCAGCCGCGGGTGCGTTCGCTCACGCTGAATCCGGTGCTGGC
This sequence comes from Micromonospora sp. DT31, assembly GCF_049841795.1. NCBI lineage: Bacteria > Bacillati > Actinomycetota > Actinomycetes > Micromonosporales > Micromonosporaceae > Micromonospora > Micromonospora sp. DT31. Next base: position 222,743 of record NZ_JBNCKZ010000010.1, read on the forward strand.
CCGCCCGGACGGGATCTCGGTGCTGCACGCCACCGTCCGCACCGGCGCGGAGGCCGCCCGCCCGGACACCGGCCCGCGCCGGTTGTAAGGAAGGGCCCCTTCTTAACGCCTCCGGTAGAGGAAGGGTCCCTTCTTAACAGCGCTCGGCCGCGCGCTCGACGGCGCTCGGCCGCGCGCTCGAAGCGCTCAGCCGCGTGCGGAGATCTGCTGCACTGCCCACTCGTTGCCGTCGGGGTCGCGAAAGAAGACGAAGCCGACGTTGTCCAGTGGGTGCGGCACCGGGCGCGGGTTGTGGCCGACCACCTGGATCTCGCTCACCTCGACGCCCCGGCCGACCAGCTCGGCGTGGGCCCGTTCCAGGTCGGGCACGACGAGTTGCAGCCCCTTGAGCGAGCCGGGCGGCATCTGCGGCACCGCCCCCCGGCCGATCACCACCGAGCAGCCCGACCCGGGCGGGGTGAGCTGCACGATCCGTACGTCGTCACTGATGTGGGTGTCGTGGTCGACGGCGAAGCCGAGCCGTTCGGCATAGAACTCCTTGGCCCGGTCCACGTCGGAGACCGGCACGACCACCACTTCCAGCGTCCAGTTCACGTTGTCGCTCCTGTCGTCGAAATGGTGTGCAGCACTACCGCGAGCCGGTCGAACGCCTCGGTCAGGCCACGGATCATCGGATGGCGCAGGACGGTGTCGCGGCCCTGCGCGGTGGCGTACCACAGGTGGGTGACGACAGTGGTCCGGTCCGCCGAGCCGGTGAAGTCGTGACGGACCAGCGTCTCGCCCGGATAGGACTGGTCGTCGAAGAGTTCGGTGCAGACCAGCCGCGCCGGCGGGTCGATCTCCCGGTACGTGCCACCCTGCGCCATCAGGTCGCCCTCCGGTCCTCGGGAGACGAACCGCCAGCGCCCGCCCACTCGAAGGTCCACCTCGCACTCGACCAGGTGCCAGCCCTGCGCTCCCCACCAGCGCATCAGCAGCTCGGGGCGGGTGAAGGCGGCGAACACCAGGTGGCGGCCGGCGGCGAAGTCGCGGCTGAGCCGGATCTCCCGGTCGCCGTGCAGGGTCACGTTCAGGCCGATCACGTCTGTTCTCCGGCGGTCAGTTCGGCGAGCACCTCGTCGAGACGCGCGTAGCTCTCGGCCCAGTAGTCCCGGTAGTCCGCCAGCCACGCGACGGCCTCCCGCAGCGGTCGGGCGTCGAGCCGGCAGGGGCGCCGCTGGGCGTCCCCGCCCCGGGTGACCAGGCCGGCGCGTTCGAGCACCTTGAGATGCTTGGAGACGGCGGGCTGGCTCATCGCGAACGGTTCGGCCAGCTCGGTGACTGTCGCCTCCCCGGCGGACAGCCGGCCGAGGATGGCCCGCCGGGTGGGGTCGGCGAGCGCGGCGAAGGTGGCGTCGAGCAGGTCCGCGGACACGTTCATAACCTCCTGGTTGCGTAACCATTTGGTTATATAAGCCGGGCGCTGCCGGAGTCAAGCACCCGACGTGGGGGGCGGCCGGGGGGGGCCCGCCCGGGCGGGGGGCGGGAGGC
>NZ_JBNCKZ010000011.1:0-180636 GCF_049841795.1 Micromonospora sp. DT31
AGGCCAGCGCCTCAGGGCGGACCGAGGGCTGCGTGGGGCTCAGTTGGTGGTCGGCAGCGGCGGATCGGCGCGGCCGGGGGCGCCCCCCCCCCCCCCCCCGGGGGGGGGGCACGACGGACCCGCCGGTACGCCGGCCGGGTGTGGGTGTGGGGAAGCGTTCACATCCGGCCGGCCACCACCGGGTGCGCCTTCCTCCGCACCGACCGCTCCGGGCGACCGGGCGACGGCTTCCGTCGCGCGACCGCCCGCCCCGGCCACACGCGGAGGAGAGACCATGCCGACCAGCCCGCAGGCGCCCACGGTGCCCGCGCACGTGTTGCCGCACCGCACCCCCGCCCAGTTGCTCGTGGTGGCCCGTGCCGGGCTGGCCGAGGCCGCCCGCACCCGTCCCGACGGCCTCCGGTACGCCGCCGCGCACCTCGCGGCGCTGCGCGCGGCCGCCGCCGTGCTCGCCGCCCGGGCTCGCCCTGCTCCCACCCGACGGCACCGGATCACCAGTGTCTGGGTGCTGCTCGCCGCCGTCGCCCCCGAGCTGGACGAGTGGGCCGCCTACTTCGCGGCCGGTGCGAGCAAGCGGGCCGCCGCCGAGGCCGGCATCCCCCGGGTGGTCACCGCCCGGGAGGCCGACGACCTGCTCCGCGCCGCCGAGGAGTTCGTCACCGTGGTGGAGACCGCGCTCGGCCTGGCCTACCAACCGACGCTCGACGGCGTGCACCGGCCGTCGCGGCTCGGCCTGTCCGACGTCGCCCCGCCGCGTTCCGGAGCCGCCGCCGCCTGAGTCGTGGCGCCCGGCCGCCATCGGCGGGACCCGGGTGGCCGGGCGCCGCTCCCACCACGGCATACGCGTGCCGGGCACGTCACACGGTCCCGGGCACGATCCACAGCACCATCCACGGGCCGGGCCCGTGGCGAAGAACACGACGGGGGGTTGGTCCGATGGCGGGCCGTATGGTGGTCGGTTCCGCCGCCCTGGCCGAGTTGGTCCGGCCGGCGAGCGCGCCCGACCCGGCCGGCGGCCATCGGGTGCTGCCGGTCCAGGCCGAACTGACCGGGCTGCTGCCCAACCGTGGCCTGCGACGCGGCAGCACCATCGCGGTCGGCGTCGGCCAGCCCCGGCACAGCGGCGCCACCTCGCTGATCCTGGCCCTGCTCGCCGAGGCGTCCCGGGCCGGCTCGTGGTGCGCCGTGGTCGGCGTGCCCACCTTCGGGGCCGGCGCGGCCGCGGAGGCGGGCATCGCCCTGGACCGGCTGGCCCTGGTGCCCGACCCCGGCCCGGAGTGGCCCACCGTGGTGGCCGCGCTCATCGACGGGGTCGACGTGGTGGTCACCGCCGTGCCGGGCACGGTCTCCGCCTCCATCTCCGCCCGGTTGGCCGCCCGGGCCCGGCAACGCGGCAGCGTGCTGGTCCCCTACGGCCGGTGGGACGGCGCGGACGTGACGTTGCAGGTGGTCCGGGGCGTCTGGCAGGGGCTCGGCGCCGGGCGGGGGCGGCTGCGCCGCCGCGAGGTGACCGTCTCGGCCCGTGGCCGGGGCGCGGCCGCCCGCCCCAAGGAGATCAAGGTGTGGCTGCCCGGCGACGAGCTGACCCGGGTGATCCCCCGTTCGGCGGGGCTCGGCGCCCCGTCCGCCGCGTCGGCCCGCCGGCTGCGCGTGGTGGCGCCACCCGCCCGGACGCTCACCGCGGCCGGCCCGGCGTGAACGGCGCCCCGCAGCGGGCGCTGCTGCTCTGGTGTCCGGACTGGCCGGTCCTCGCCGCCGAGATCGTCGACGGGGTGCCCGCCACCGACCCGGTGGCGGTGCTGCACGCCAACCGGGTGGTGGCCTGCTCCGAGCGGGCTCGCGCCGAGGGGATCCGGCGCGGGTTGCGCCGGCGGGAGGCGCAGGGGCGCTGCCCGGGTCTCACCGTCGTCGACCACGATCCCGCTCGGGACGCGCGGGCGTTCGAACCGGTGGTGGCCGCGGTGGAGGAGGTGGTCGCCGGGGTCGAGGTGATCCGGCCCGGCGCCTGCGCGACGGCTGCCCGCGGGCCGAGCCGTTACCTCGGTGGCGAGGAGGCGGCGGCCGAACGGATCGTCGAGCACGTCGCCCAGAGCTGCGGGGTGGAGAGTCAGGTCGGTGTCGCCGACGGGGTGTTCGCGGCCGGGCTGGCCGCCCGGCAGGGCCGGATCGTGCCGCCCGGCGGCACGCGGGAGTTCCTGGCCGACCTGCCGGTCGAGGCGCTCGGCCGGCCCGCCCTGGCCGACCTGTTGCGTCGGCTCGGTGTGCGTACCCTCGGTGACTTCGCGGCGCTGCCCGCCGGGGACGTGCTGGCCCGGTTCGGGTTCGACGGGGCGCTGGCGCACCGGCTCGCCGCCGGCCGGGACGACCGGCCGCCGGCGGTCCGGCAACCGCCCGCCGACCTGACCGTCACCGCCGACCACGACGAGCCGATCGAGCGGGTGGACGCCGCCGCGTTCGCCGCCCGGACGCTGGCCGAGCGGCTGCACGAGCGGCTGGCCGCGTACGGCCTGGCGTGCACCCGGCTCGGCATCGAGGCGGTCACCGCGCACGGCCAGGAACTGCACCGGGTCTGGCGGCACGACGGCCTGCTCACCGCGGCGGCCGTCGCCGACCGGGTGCGCTGGCAGCTCGACGGCTGGCTGTCCGGCAGCAACGGCCGGGGTGGCGCACGTGCGACCCGCCCCACCGCGGGGATCGTCCGGTTGCGGCTGGTGCCGGACGGGGTGCTCGCGCAGGCCGGCCTGCAGGCGGGGCTGTGGGGGGAGACCGGCGCGGAGCGGGAGCGGGCGCACCGGGCGCTGAGCCGGGTGCAGGGCATCCTCGGCCCCGAGGCGGTGGTCACCGCCGTCCTCGGCGGCGGACGCTCCCCGGCCGACCAGGTGCGCCTGGTCCCCTGGGGCGACGAACGGACACCCGGCCGCCCCGGCTCGCCACCTCTCCCGGATCTCCCGCCGCCACCGGGCTCGGTCCCGGCCGTGCCGCTTGCCCCGGTCGCCGGGTCCGCCTCGGTCGTCGTACCCGCTGGGGGTGGTGCGCGGCGGCGGGCCGGGCGGGGCCGGGCGGCGCCCGAGCCGCCGTGGCCGGGCCGGATCCCGCCGCCCGCGCCAGCCGTCGTCCTGCCCGCTCCGCTGCCGGCCGACGTGCGCGACGCGGCCGGGGAGCCGGTCGTGGTGAGCGCCCGGTTGGCGGTCAGCGCGGCGCCGGCCCGGCTCACCGTCGGGGACGGCCGCGCGGCCGAGATCACCGGCTGGGCCGGCCCGTGGCCGGTGGACGAGCGCTGGTGGGCGCCGGCCGAGGCCCGCCGTCGGGCCCGGTTCCAGGTCTGCCTGGCCGACGGCGCCGCCCTGCTGCTCGCGGTCGAGGGCGGACAGTGGCTGGTGGAGGCGATCTATGACTGAGCGCCGGATCCCGCTGCCTCTGCGCGTGAGGGGATCTTGGTACGAAAGCGCCCCTCTGGGGGCCGTTTTGTACCAAGATCTCGGGCGGGGGAGTAGGCGGTGAGCTTCCACAACCCGAAGGTGCCCTGGTCCAGGTTGGAGCAGGTGCTCTCCGGGCGGGCCGCGGGACAGCGGCACCTGCACGTGGTCGACCCGCTCGCGGTCGACGCCGACGGCGGCGACTCGCCCGCCTGGAGCCGTCAGCGCCCGGGATACCAGCCGCCGGAGCTGGCCCGCCCGGACGGCGTGGTGCCGTACGCGGAACTGCACGCGCACTCCAACTTCAGCTTTCTCGACGGGGCCAGCCACCCCGAGGAACTGGCCGAGGAGGCGGCCCGGCTGGGGCTCACCGCGCTCGCCGTGACCGACCACGACGGCTTCTACGGCGTGGTGCGCTTCGCCGAGGCGGCCCGCGCGCTGCGACTACCGACGATCTTCGGCGCGGAGCTGTCCCTCGGGCTGCCCGGCCCGCAGAACGGCGAACCCGACCCGCTCGGCCGGCATCTGCTGGTGCTGGCCCACGGGCACGAGGGGTACGCGCGGCTGGCCGCCACCATCTCCCGGGCCCAGCTGCGCGGCGGGGAGAAGGGGCGTCCGGCCTACGGCGAGCTGGAGGAACTGGCCGCCGAACTGCGCGACCACGTGCTGGTGCTCACCGGCTGCCGCAAGGGGCACGTGCCGGCCGCGTTGCTCACCGAGGGGGTCGACGCGGCCGCCCGGGAACTGGACCGGCTGACCGCGCTGTTCGGCGCCGAGACGGTGGCGGTGGAGCTGACCGACCACGGCCACCCGGTCGACGCCGACCGCAACGACGCGCTCGCCGGGCTGGCCGCCGCGGCCGGGCTGCCCACGGTGGCCACCAACAACGTGCACTACGCCACCCCGGGCCGACGGCGGCTGGCCACCACCGTGGCCGCGGTCCGGGCCCGGCGCAGTCTCGACGAGATCGACGGCTGGCTGCCCGCCGCGGCCACCGCCCACCTGCGCAGCGGCGCGGAGATGGCGGCGCGGTTCGCGGCCTACCCGGGCGCGGTGGCGCGGGCCGCCGAGTTCGGCGCGGAACTCGCGTTCGACCTGCACCTGGTGGCGCCGCAGCTGCCGGCGTACCCGGTGCCGGCCGGGCACACCGAGATGAGCTGGCTGCGCCGGCTGACCATGGACGGCGCCCGGGAGCGCTACGGCCCGCCCGAGGCGCATCCGGCGGCGTACGCGCAGCTGGAGCACGAGCTGCGGATGATCGAGGACCTCGGCTTCCCCGGCTACTTCCTGGTGGTCTACGACATCGTCGCGTTCTGCCGGCGACAGGACATCTACTGCCAGGGTCGGGGGTCGGCGGCCAACTCGGCGGTCTGCTACGCGCTGCGGATCACCAACGTGGACGCGGTGCGGCACCGACTGCTGTTCGAGCGTTTCCTCGCCCCGGAGCGGGACGGTCCGCCCGACATCGACGTGGACATCGAGTCCGACCGCCGGGAGGAGGTGATCCAGCACGTCTACGCCCGCTACGGCCGGGAACACACCGCCCAGGTCGCCAACGTCATCTCCTACCGGCCGCGCTCGGCGGTGCGGGACGTGGCCAAGGCGTTCGGCTTCCCGCCCGGCCAGCAGGACGCCTGGAGCAAACAGATCGACAGGTGGGGTTCGGTGGCGGCGGTCGACGTGGCGGACATCCCCGAGCAGGTGGTGGCGTACGCCAACGAGTTGCAGACGTTCCCCCGGCACCTGGGCATCCACTCCGGCGGCATGGTGATCTGCGACCGGCCGGTGATCGAGGTCTGCCCGGTGGAGTGGGGCCGGATGCCCGGCCGCAGCGTGCTCCAGTGGGACAAGGACGACTGCGCCGCGGTGGGCCTGGTCAAGTTCGACCTGCTCGGCCTCGGCATGTTGTCGGCGCTGCACTACGGCTACGACATGATCGGGGCCAGCCTCGACCTGGGCGACATGGACCTGGACGACCCCGAGGTCTACGACATGCTCTGCCGGGCCGACTCGGTGGGCGTGTTCCAGGTGGAGAGCCGGGCCCAGATGGCCACCCTGCCCCGGCTGAAGCCCCGCGAGTTCTACGACCTGGTGGTGGAGGTGGCGCTGATCCGTCCCGGCCCGATCCAGGGCGGCTCGGTGCATCCGTACATCAGGCGCCGCAACGGTCAGGAGCCGGTGACGTACGCACACCCGCTGATGCGCAACGCGCTGGAGAAGACGCTCGGCGTGCCGCTGTTCCAGGAGCAGCTGATGCAGCTCGCCATCGACCTGGCCGGGTTCGACGCGGCCGGCGCCGACCAGCTTCGCCGGGCGATGGGTGCGAAACGTTCGGTGGAGCGGATGGCGCAGATCGCCGACCGGCTCTACGCCGGCATGGCGGAGCGGGGCATCACCGGCGAGCTGGCCGACGACGTCTACCGCAAGCTCACCGCGTTCGCCAGCTACGGCTTCCCGGAGAGCCACGCGATGAGCTTCGCCTACCTGGTCTACGCCAGCTCGTGGCTCAAGCGCTACCACCCCGGCCCGTTCCTGGCCGCCCTGCTGAACGCGCAGCCGATGGGCTTCTACTCGCCGCAGACGCTCGCCGACGACGCCCGCCGGCACGGGGTGGAGGTCCGCCGGCCGGACATCAACGCCAGCGGCGCCCGGGCGGTGCTGGAGTCCACCCCGCAGACCCGGTGGGGCAGCCTGCCGGGGGAGCCGCCGCACGCCTGGGGGCTGGGCGGCCCGGCGGTCCGGCTGGGGTTGGGCAGCGTCCGCACCCTCGGGGTGGACGTGGCCGAGCGGATCGAGGCGGAGCGGGTGGCGCACGGGCCGTACCGGGACATGCCGGACCTGGCCCGTCGGGTCGGCCTCACCGCGACGCAGCTGGAGGCGTTGGCCACCGCGGACGCGTTCGCCTGTTTCGGGCTGACCCGGCGGCAGGCCCTCTGGGCCGCCGGCGCGGCCGCCCAGGACCGGCCGGACCGGCTGCCGGGCACGGTGACCGGCGCGGACCCGCCCACCCTGCCCGGCATGGCGGCGGTGGACCGTCTCGTCGCCGACGTGTGGGCCACCGGCCTGTCCCCGGAGAGCCATCCGGCCCGGTTCATCCGGGACCGGCTCGACACGTGGGGCGCGGTGCCGATCGCCCGGCTCGGCCAGGTGCCGCCCGGGCAGCGGATCCGGGTCGGCGGGATCGTCACCCACCGGCAGCGTCCGGCGACCGCCGGCGGCGTCACGTTCCTCAACCTGGAGGACGAGACCGGCATGCTCAATGTCACTTGCTCCCCGGGGCTGTGGCAGCGCTACCGTCGAATCGCCCGCACCAGCGGAGCACTTGTGGTGCGGGGCCGGCTGCAGCGGCACGAGGGTGTCACCACCCTCACCGCGGACCGGCTGGATGCGATCGAGCCGCCCGTCGCACCGGCATCCAGGGATTTCCGTTGATGGAGTGATCCACATTACGGTTTCCCCGGGCCGCAGGCGGGAGACTCCCGAACGCGGGGTGGGCAGAGTGGCCCACCCGGGGTATGGGGGATGAACGAATGACCTTTCACCGCACGTACGCCGGTGGCGTAGCCAACAACCGTCGGACCCGTCTGGGCGCCGAGTGGGCGCCCACCCACGAGGCCGAGCAGCGGGAATACCAGGTGAACGACGGGCCGGTGGCCAACGCCCAGCGCTCCCGCGCCGAGGAAGACCCGGCCGGCGGCGGCGAGTCCTGACTCCGGACCGGGGGGTGGCTAGGCTCGGCGGCGTGGAGCAGATCCGAACTCTCACCCCCCGCACCGCCGTCATCTGGTCGGTGCTCCGGGCCGAGTTGGCGCGGCGGGCCGGCGAACGACTCTCCGTGCTCGACGTCGGCGGCGGGACCGGCGGCTTCGCCGTCCCGCTCGCCGAGGCCGGGCACCAGGTCACCGTGGTCGACGCCAGCCCCGACGCGCTCGCCGCGCTGACCCGCCGGGCCGCCGAGGCCGGGGTCGCCGACCGGGTACGCGCCACGCAGGGCGATGCCGACGCGCTCGCCGGGCTGGTCGGGGCGGCCACCGTGGATCTGGTCCTCTGCCACTCCGTCCTGGAGGTGGTCGACGATCCGCAACCGGTGATGTCGGCGCTGGTCGCCGCGCTGCGACCGGGCGGCGCGGCAAGCGTGCTGGTGGCCGGACGGGCCGCCGCCGTACTCAGCCGTGCGATGAACGGACAGTTGGACGGCGCCGCCACGGTCGCCACCGACCCGCACGGCACCGCCGGCCGCCGGGACACGCTGCGCCGCCGCTACGACGCCGCCGAGGCGGGCGTGCTGCTCGCCGCCGCCGGTCTCGTCGTCGAGGAGATCCACGGGGTGCGGGTGCTCGCCGACCTGCTCCCGGCCGCCGTGGCCGACGGCCAGTCGGCCGCACTTGTCGAGTTGGAACGCGCCCTGGCGGCCCGGTCGCCGTACCGCGACCTGGCCGCCCAACTGCACCTGTTCGCCCGCCGGCCGGCATGACCGGGCCGGCGCCCGGCCCTCTCGACCGGGTCGCGCCCCGCTACGGCGGTGGCAGCCTGATCGACGTGCTGCCCAGCGCGCTGTCGCTGCTCGGCGTGCCCGCCGCGGTCGACCTGCTCGGCCTGACGCCCACACTGTCCGGGGTGCGCCGGATCGCCGTGCTGCTCGTCGACGGCCTCGGCTGGTACCAGATCCCCACCGCGGCCCCGTACGCGCCGACCCTGGCCGGGCTGGCCGCCACCGTCGGCACGCCGCTCACCTCGGGTTTCCCCTCCACCACCCCGACCAGCCTGGTCGGGCTGGGCACCGGCGCCCCGTCCGGCGCGCACGGGGTGCTCGGCTTCACCGTCCGGGTCCCCGGCACCGACCGGGTGCTCAACCACATCGACTGGGCCGGCGCCCCGGATCCGGTCGCCTGGCAGCCGGTCGCCACCTGGTATCAACGCGCCCGCGCGGCAGGTGTCGCGGTCACCGTGGTCAGCCGCCCGGAGTACGCCGGCAGTGGCCTCACCGTGGCCGCGAACCGGGGTGGCGACTACCGGGGCGCCGCCGGGGTCGACGCGCTCGCCGGCCGGATGTTGACCGCGCTGGCCGCCGGTGACGGGCCCACCCTGGTCTCCGGCTACCACCCCGACCTGGACCGGCACGGGCACCTCAGCGGCGTCGACTCCGCGCCGTGGCGGCAGGCGGCCGCCGAGGTGGACACGTTGCTGGCCCGGCTGGTCGACGGCCTGCCACCGGACGCCGCGCTGCTGGTCACCGCCGACCACGGGCAGCTCGACGTGCCCGCCGCGCACCGGTTCGACCTGGACACCGACCCCCGGCTGCGCGCCGGGGTGCGGGTGGTCGCCGGTGAGCCCTGGGTGCGTTACCTGCATGTCGAGCCGGGTGCCGAGGCCGACGTGGTGGCCGCCTGGACCGCCGTGCTGGGTCCGGCCGCGCAGGTGTTGACCCGGGCGGCGGCGGTGGCCACCGGCTGGTTCGGCCCGGTGCCCGAGTCGCACCTGGCCCGCATCGGTGACGTGGTGGTGGTCTGCCGGGACACGTACGCGGTGACGGCCACCCGGTCCGAGCCGCCGATGGCGTCGCGGCTGGTCGCGTACCACGGTGCGGACACCGCTGCCGAGATGACCGTTCCGCTGCTGGTGGTGCGGGGCTGACCGGCGGGCCTGTCGGACCGGCGGGCTAACCTGCCTGCCATGGGCCGCAGCCAGTCGTTGCCCGGGGGCGGTGACCCGCGCTTCGGGCCGGACGCCGACGACACCGACTGCTCGATCCTGCACGTCGACATGGACGCGTTCTACGCCTCGGTGGAGGTACGGCGCCGTCCCGAGCTGCGCGGCCGGCCGGTCGTGGTGGGCGGGCTCGGGCCGCGCGGGGTGGTCAGCTCCGCCAGCTACGAGGCCCGCCGGTACGGCGTCCGCAGCGCGATGCCCACCGCCCGGGCCCGCGCGCTCTGCCCCGACGCGGTCTACCTGCCGCCGGACTTCACCGCCTACTCGACGGCGTCGCGGGCCGTCATGCGCATCTTCCGGGACGTCACCCCGCTGGTCGAGCCGCTGTCCCTGGACGAGGCGTTCCTCGACGTGGCCGGTGCCCGGCGGCTGTTCGGCCGGCCCGCCGACATCGCCGCGCTGATCCGTCGCCGGGTCGTCGAGGAACAGCGGCTGACCTGTTCGGTCGGGGTGGCGGCGAGCAAGTTCGTGGCCAAGCTCGGCTCCACCCGGGCCAAGCCCGACGGGCTGCTTGTGGTGCCGGCGGGCCAGGTGTTGGAGTTCCTGCACCCGCTGCCGGTGTCCGCGCTGTGGGGGGTGGGGGAGCGCTCCGCGGACGCGCTGCGCAAACTCGGCCTGCGCACCGTCCGCGATCTGGCCGAGGCGCCGTCGGGCCTGTTGCGCCGGGCGGTGGGTGAGGCGTCCGCCGCGCACCTGCACGAGCTGGCCTGGGGGCGGGACCCGCGCCGGGTGTCCCCGGAGCAGGTGGAGAAGTCGATCGGCGCGGAGGTCACCTTCGACACCGACGTGACCGACCCGGACGAGATCCGGCGTTCCCTGCTCGCCCTGGCCGACAAGGCCGGTGCCCGGCTGCGGGCGGCGGGTCAGGTGGGTCGTACGGTGTCGTTGAAGGTCCGGTTCGCCGACTTCCGCACCGTCAGCCGCTCCCGCACCCTGGGCGTGTCCACCGACACCGCGCGGGAGATGTTCGACACGGTTTGGGCGTTGTGGCGGGCGCTGGACCCCGGTGAGGCGATTCGGCTGGTCGGGATCCGGCTGGAAGGGCTCGCTCCGGCACAGGAGACACCTCAGCAGCTCACGCTCGGAGCGCCGGAGCGCGGGTGGCGGGAGGCGGAGGCGGCGGCCGACGCGGCGGCTGCCCGTTTCGGGCGGTCCGTCATAGGTCCGGCCAGTCTTCTCGGCCGGCGCGGGAGCGGGCGCGTCGAAAAACCGACCGGACCGTAGGTCGTCCCGCTTTCCGACGCGCGAGGGCCCTCGTAGACTTGCGGGTAAGCAGCCGGATGGCTGTCACGGTCTGTCGGCCCGCCCGGGCCGACCAACGTGTGACCGGGGAGGAGTGCCGTGCCGCTCTCGGAGCACGAGCAGCGGCTGTTCGAGCAGATCGAGCGGTCGCTTGCCGAGGACCCCAAATTTGCCTCGGCCGTGCGCGCCAGCGATCCGCGCTTCCACGCGCGGCGTCGCGTGCTCGTCGCTGCCGGCGTGGTCGTCGTTGGTCTGGCCCTGTTGATCTACGGTGCCGTGATCAAGATTCCTGCGGTGGCCGTGGCGGGCTTCGTCGTCATGCTGGCCTCGTTGGGCTACGCGGTGCAGTCGCACCGCCGATCCCAGTCACCCGACCTGCACGTGGTGGGTGGCACGACGAGCCGGCGCCGTCCGCGTGGCCGCAACAGCAGCGGCCGCCGGGGTACCTTCCTCGACCGGATGGAGGACCGCTGGCGGCAGCGCCCGGAGGGTCACCGCTGAGCCCGTCCCGCCCCTGAAGGGGTGGGACGGAGGCGACGACTCGCCGGGCCGGCGTCCGGCGAGCGAGGTCTCTTCGCCATGCCCGTAACCCACCGCCGAAGCCCGAGATCTCGGTAGCAAAGCACCCCGTCGGGGCCCTTTCCTACCGAGATCTCGCTGTTTCCCCGCCGCGGGAGTGCCTCAGCGGGCCGGGCGGCCGGCCGCCAACAGGCGGCGGGGACTCCACCGCAGCATCCGCTGCCGGGCCGCACCGCTGGTCGTGACGACCTGGGCCGAGCGTTCCGCCAGGGCCGTCCGCCAGCGCAGCACCACCGACGGTGGCAGCAGCGCCGCCCGCAGCCGGGTACGGCGATCCGCCCCGGCGGAGAGGGCGCCCCGCACGCTGCGCAGCGCCGGCTGCAATTCGGTGCCGGTCAGCGGGTCGCGGGCGTACCGGGCCCGCTCCTCGGCCCGGCCGAGCAACCGCACCCCGGTCGCCGCGGCGTCGTTCTCGACAAGCGACTCCCGGGCCAGCCGCTCGGCGGTCGCCCGTGGGGTCTCCGTGCGGTCCACCCGCACGTGGAAGTCGACGAGCGTGTCGAGCAGCTCGTCCCAGGCGGCGTGCGCGTCGGCGCGAGCGGACTCGGCGTCCACCCCGATGACGACCTCCCGGCTCCCGCCGCGTTGCCCCGGCACCGGCAGCGCGGTCGCCGCGGTCGGGACGGCGCGTACCCGACGCCGGCGCAGCGCGGAACGGCGCAGGGCCGGTACGGCGAGCAACGCCAGCAGCGCCAGCGCCCCGGCCAGCCACCACGGCCAGACCGGACTCTTCTCGGCCGGGCCGTCCGAACCCGGCGCCAGGCCCTGGTCGATGTCCTTGTCGAGGCGGTCCGCCTCGTCCGGACCGGTCGACGGGTCGACGGCGCCCGGGGCGGCGGTGGTGCCCGCCGACGGGGCGACCTCCTCGGGGGCGTCGACGTCCGGCGCCCACGCCGAGCGGACCGAACCGGGCACGGCCGCCGCCGGGGTGGCGTCGAACGGCACCCACCCGATCCCGTCGCCGAAGAAGACCTCGGTCCAGGCGTGCAGGTTGCGGTTGGTCAACACGTAGGCGTCACCGTCGGTCTTGCTGCCGTTGGTGAACCCGACCGCCACCCGGGCCGGGATACCGGCCGCCCGGACCAGCCAGGCCATCGCCGCGGCGTACTGCTGGCAGTAGCCGACCTTGGTGGCGAGGAAGTCGGTGATGTCCTCGCCGCTGGTGCCGTCGCGGGTCGACAGCGCGTAGCTGAAGCCGTTGTCCACCGAGAAGTAGTCGTAGATCGCGCGGACCTTGTCGTACTCGTTGGACTTGCCCTCGACCAGCTCGCCGACCAGCTCCTCGACGGCCGGCACGGTCGGTCGGTCGGTCTGCTGCCGCATCACCGGGCTGTCCGGCGGCAGGGACGGGGCCGCGCGCAACGCCGCCGGCCGGAACGTCGAGCGCACGTAGTCGAACGAGTACCGCTTGCCGCGGGCGCTCTCCCGGTTGGAGAAGACGATCTGCTGGTTCCGGTCGTAGAGCCAGTTGCCGCTGAGGTCCTCGGTCCGGACCGGCTGGGAGTAGACCGGCACCAACGGCATGTTCAGGTTCTTCGTCACCTCGACGGTGGCCCGGTAGCGCTGCTGCTCGACGCCGGCGGGCGCACGCTCGTCCGGGTCGGGCAGGTCACCGGCGACCGGTCGTCCGCTGGGCACCCGCGCCTGGAAGCCGGACGGCTGCAGATTGTCCACCACACCCAGGCGCAGGTAGAACGGGGTGCGCTCGTTGGTCTCGACCTTGACCAGGTCGAACTCCTCGCTCTGGTTGAGCTGACCGCTGAGCGCGGCGAACAGGTCGATCCGGCCCGGGTTGCCGCCCGCGCCGGGCCGTCCGGTGCCGTCCCCGGAACCGTTGCCGACGTTGTTCATCAACCCGCCGGTCATCCCGGGGATCGCGAGTGGCAGCGCCACCGCCACCGCGACACCCACCACGGCCAGTCGCCGGCCCGCCGCGGCCAGCGGGGACGCCTCCCAGACGTCCACGTCGCGTCCCTCGCCGGTGAACCGGCGGCCGAACCGGCGTACCCGGTCGACGTTGTCGGTGACCAGCAGCCACAGGTAGCCGGCGGCGCCCACCACGAACGGGGTGGCCGGCACGCTGTCCAGGTAGACCGCCACCGGCACCGAGTAGATGGCCAGCATCGGCAGCCCGGTCAACGCCGGCCGGCGCAACCCGACCGCGAGCACGTCCACCACCACGGCCACCGCACCGATGCCGAGCACGGCCAGGAAGAGCAGCGAGTCGACGTCGGGCACCTTCACGCCGTACGAGCGCATGTCCTGCAGGGACGACCCGACCAGTTCACCGAAGTGGTCGAACGTGCCCGGGGTCGGCAGGACCGCGAACAGCTCCGCGCCGCTCGGGAATACCCACGTCAGGCCCAGGGTCAGCCCGCCCAGCATGGCCAGCACCTGACCCCACAGCGGCGCCCGGGCCAGTCGGCTCAGCGCGGCCGCGCCGGCCACCAGGGCCACCACGATGGCCGCCTGGATCAACCACGTCCAGCGTTCGAAGATCGCCGACAGCGGCGCCGCCGCCAGCAGGGTCGCCGCCGCGGCGACGAACCCGATGTTGCGGTGCGGGGTCACAGGACCACCCTTCCGGTCATCGTCGGCCTCCGGCCACCGTCTCGGCCATGGCCGCCCGCAGCGCGAAGCCCTGCGAACCCCGCCCGGCCTGCGGCCACAGCATCGGCAGGCGGTTGCCGTGGGCCACCCCGATGACCCGCCAACCGCTCTGCAGGAGGGTGAGCGCGGCGGCGCCGTGCGCCTGTTCCGCCTCCGCCCGGGCCTTCGCCGGCAGGTTCAGCCAGGTGTTGCTGTCGAGCAGGAACGCCACACAGGTGGCGCCGTTGCCGCGTAGCCCGGCCAGCAGCTCCGCCTCGGCGGTGCCGAGCGTGCCGAGCAACGCGATGATCAGCCCTCCGTCGGCCCGCTGCCGGACCTGCTGCACCAGCGTGGTGATCTCGCCGCGCCGGTCCAGGTGCACGTCCGCGAGCTGGTCGAGGAGCAGCCCTTCGCCACCTGCCTCGGTGGCCGCGACGTCGGCGCCGCTGCCGGTGACCAGCCGCATCTTGTAACCGGCCTGCCGCAGGTGCACGGCGATGCTGGCGGCGGCCGAGACCGCCCACTCGAAGCTGGCCCCGGGCCCCTCGCCCCGGTGCCCGGCGGCGCGGGTGTCCAGCACCACCGTGGCCCGGCTCTCCCACGGCTGCTCCTCGCGCCGCACCATCAGCTCACCGGTGCGGGCGGTGGACTTCCAGTGCACCCGGCGCAGGTCGTCGCCGCGACGGTACTCCCGGGTCGCGGCGTCGTCCTCGCCGTGCACCGCCACCGAGCGGGCCCGACTGTCGCCGCTGCCGGCGTACTCACCGGGCAGTCGCACCGAGGGCAGCGGGGTGACCTGCGGGATCACCGTGAGGTGGTCGGTGTTCGGGAAGGAACGGGTCAGCTCGCACAGGCCGAACGGGTCGGTCAGCCGGATCACCAGCGGCCCCACCTCGTAGCGGCCGCGCACGTCCGCCCGGACCGTGTACGCCACCGAGCTGGCCTGCTGCGCGCCGAGCCGTTCCAGCACCACCCGGGGTCGACTGCCCAACGCGTACGGCAGGCGGTCCTCCAGCAGCAGCGTGCCGGTGGGCAGCCGCGACAGGTTCTGCAGCCGCAGCACCACCCGGGAACTGGCCCCGACCGGCGCCCGGTGCGGCTCCAGCGAGCGGCTGCAGGCCAGCTTGTAGCGGCTGCGCCCGACGTACGCGGCGGCGAGCAGCGGCAGGACGGCGAGCAGGACGGCCACCCGGAGCAGGTCCTTCTCCCCGAGGATGGCGGCGGAGACGGCTGCGGCGATCGCAGCCGCCAGGAAGGAGCGGCCGCGGGTGGTCAGCCCACGCAGGCCGTCGCGCACGTCACGGCCTCCGCGGCTCGTACGGGCCCCGGACGTTGCCACCGTTGCCGCCGCCACCGGGCCGGGTGTCGTACGGCGAGCGCTGCCTGTCGTGCGGCAGCGGCAGCCGGTGCACCAGGTCGGAGACGATCGCGTCGGTGGTGCGCCGGGCCAGTTGCGCGTCCGCGGTGGGAATGATCCGGTGGGCCAGCACCGGTACCGCGAGGACCTGCAGATCGTCCGGCAGGACGTAGTCGCGGCCCTCCAGGGCGGCCACCGCGCGCGCGGTGCGCAGCAGTTGGAGCGTGGCCCGCGGGGACGCGCCGAGCCGCAGGTCGGGGGCCTCCCGGGTGGCGGTGACCAGGTCGACCGCGTACTGCTTGACGACGTCGGCGACGTGCACCTGCCGGACGTGGCCGATCAGGCGGCGCACGGTGGCCGCGTCGGAGACCGGCCGCAGCCCGGGCAGCGGGTCGGTGGCGCCGTGCCCGTCCAGCATGGCCAGTTCGGCCCGCGGGTCGGGGTAGCCCATCGCGATCCGGGCGGTGAAGCGGTCCCGCTGCGCCTCGGGCAGGGGGTAGGTCCCCTCCATCTCGATCGGGTTCTGCGTCGCGATCACCATGAACGGGGTCTGCAGCTGGTAGGTCACCCCGTCGACCGTGACCTGCCGCTCCTCCATGCACTCCAGCAGCGCCGACTGCGTCTTCGGCGAAGCCCGGTTGATCTCGTCGCCGACGACCAGGTTGGCGAAGACCGCCCCGGGACGGAACTCGAAGTCGTGGGTCTCCTGGTTGTAGACACTGACGCCGGTGACGTCGCTGGGAAGCAGGTCGGGGGTGAACTGGATCCGCCGCACCGAGCAGTCGATGGAGCGGGCCATCGCCTTGGCGAGCTTGGTCTTGCCGACGCCGGGCACGTCCTCGATCAGCAGGTGCCCCTCGGCGAGCAGCACCGCCAGGGCCAGCCGGACGGTGGCTGTCTTGCCTTCGATGACCTGCTCGATGTTGGTCACGATGGCTTCGCTGGCGGCGCGGAACTCGTCGTGCGGCAGCAGACCGCCCACCTCGTCCCAGGTCTGTTGTGTCACGGGCCTCCTCCTCGTCGCCTGGACGGCAGCTCTCTATAGAGCACCTGGACCCGCCGTTGGGTTCGCGACGCCGAGCCTCGTCTGCCGCAGAAATCTCACTGGCCTCTCAGGCTAACCATGTTTACCGCCATCGCCGAACCCCGCAGGTAGTCGGTCGGTTACGCCCGGATTATTCGCCGGACGGGGGACGGTGGGCGGTGTCCGGAATGGGAGCGCAGGCGGCGCGCGTCGGGAGGTACACTCCCGTGCATGGCCGGTTTCTTCCTGCTTCTTACCGAGCCGTGCTGATGCGCTGAGCGCGACAGCACGGCCGCCCCTCCTGCGCGAGGGGCTTTTTTGTGCCCGCCGCCAGACCTCCCACATCCGACAAGATCCGCGCCGAGGAGACGCCATGAGTGAGGCAGCCGCACCGGCGACCGACATCCCCCCGTTCCGGTACACCGCCGCCCTGGCCGACGAGATCGAACACCGTTGGCAGGACGTCTGGGAACGGGAGGGGACCTTCCACGCGCCGAACCCGACCGGCCCGCTGGCCGACCCGACCCACCCGCGTGCGGGCGCGGAGAAGCTGTACGTGCTGGACATGTTCCCGTACCCGTCCGGCGCCGGCCTGCACGTCGGGCATCCGCTGGGCTACATCGGCACCGACTGCTACGCCCGCTACCAGCGGATGGCCGGGCACAACGTGCTGCACGCGATGGGCTTCGACGCGTTCGGCCTGCCCGCCGAGCAGTACGCGGTGCAGACCGGCACCCACCCCCGGACCACCACCGTGGCGAACATCGAGCGCTACCGGGCGCAGCTGCGCCGGCTGGGACTGGGCCACGACGAGCGGCGTTCGGTGGCGACCATCGACACCGACTTCTACCGCTGGACCCAGTGGATCTTCCTGCAGGTCTTCAACTCCTGGTACGACACCGACGCGCGCCGGGCCCGGCCGATCGCCGAACTGGTCGCCGAGTTCGAGGGCGGCACCCGGGCCACCCCGGACGGCCGGGCGTGGGCCGAACTGACCGTGGCTGAGCGGCGCGGGATCGTCGACGACCACCGGCTGGCGTACGTCTCGCAGGCGCCGGTGAACTGGTGCCCCGGTCTGGGCACCGTGCTGGCAAACGAGGAGGTCACCGCCGACGGCCGCTCGGAGCGGGGCAACTTCCCGGTCTTCAAGCGCAACCTGAAGCAGTGGATGATGCGGATCACCGCGTACGGCGACCGGCTGCTGGAGGATCTGGACACCCTGGACTGGCCGGAGCCGATCAAGCTGCAGCAGCGCAACTGGATCGGCAGGTCGACCGGGGCGCACATCGACTTCCCGACCGACGCCGGCCCGGTGCGCGTGTTCACCACCCGGCCGGACACCGTCTTCGGTGCCACCTACATGGTGCTGGCCCCCGAGCACGAACTGGTCGACGTGCTGACCCCGGCCGCCTGGCCGGAGGGCACCCGGGACGCCTGGACCGGCGGGCACACCGGCCCGCGCGAGGCCGTCGAGGCGTACCGGAAGGCCGCCGCGGCCAAGACCGACGTGGAACGGCAGGCGGACAGCAAGGAGAAGACCGGCGTCTTCGTCGGCGCGTACGCGACCAACCCGGCCACCGGCGGACGCGTTCCGATCTTCATCGCCGACTACGTGCTGGCCGGGTACGGCACCGGCGCGATCATGGCGGTGCCCGCCCAGGACGAGCGGGACTGGGCCTTCGCCGAGGTCTTCGACCTGCCGATCGTCCGCACGGTGCAGCCACCGGAGGGCTTCGAGGGCAAGGCCTGGACCGGGGACGGTCCGGCGGTCAACAGCGCCGCCCCGGAGCGCGGCATCGACCTGAACGGTCTGGGCGTGGCCGAGGCCAAGACGCGGATCGTCGAGTGGCTGGAGGCCAACGGGTACGGCACCGGCGCGGTCACCTGGCGGCTGCGCGACTGGCTGTTCTCCCGGCAGCGCTACTGGGGCGAGCCGTTCCCGATCGTCTACGACGAGACCGGGGCGCCGATCGCGCTGCCCGATTCGATGCTGCCGGTGGAGCTGCCGGAGGTGGAGGACTTCTCGCCGAAGACCTTCGACCCGGAGGACGCCGACAGCAACCCGGAGACCCCGCTGTCGCGCCGGCGCGACTGGGTGGAGGTGGAGCTGGACCTGGGTGACGGGCCGAAGCGCTACACCCGGGAGACCAACGTGATGCCGCAGTGGGCCGGCTCCTGCTGGTACGAGCTGCGCTACCTGGACCCGACCGAGTCGCAGCGTTTCGTGGCGCCGGAGAACGAGGCGTACTGGATGGGGCCGCGCGGTGCGGGCGACTGCGGCGGGACCGACCTGTACGTCGGCGGCGCCGAGCACGCCGTGCTGCACCTGCTGTACGCCCGCTTCTGGCACAAGGTGCTGTACGACCTGGGCCACGTGTCGTCGTTCGAGCCGTTCCGCCGCCTGTTCAACCAGGGCATGATCCAGGCGTACGCCTTCCGTGACGCCCGCCGGACCCCGGTGCCGGCGGAGGAGGTCGTCGAGGTCGACGGCCGCTGGTTCCACGGCGACACCGAGGTCACCCGCGAGTACGGCAAGATGGGCAAGTCGCTGCGCAACGTGGTCACCCCGGACGAGATGTGCGCGGCCTACGGCGCGGACACGTTCCGGGTGTACGAGATGTCGATGGGCCCGCTGGAGGTGTCCCGCCCGTGGGACACCCGGGCGGTGGTCGGCTCGTACCGGTTCCTGCAGCGGGTCTGGCGCACCGTCGTCGACGAGCGGACCGGGCAGCTGCGGGTCACCGACGAACCGGCCGACGAGGCGACCCGGCGGCTGCTGCACAAGGCGATCGACGGGGTCCGCGCCGACATGGACGGCATCCGGTTCAACACCGCCATCGCCAAGCTGATCGAGCTGACCAACGGCCTGACCCGGCTGGCGCAGACCCCGCGCGAGGTGGCGGAGCCGCTGGTGCTGATGGTCGCCCCGTTCGCCCCGCACATGGCCGAGGAGCTGTGGCGCAAGCTGGGCCACGACACCTCGCTGGCGTACGTGGACTTCCCGGTGGCCGACCCGGCCCTGCTGGTGGCCGAGTCGGTGACCTACCCGGTGCAGGTCAACGGCAAGGTCCGGGGCCGGGTCGAGGTGCCGGCCGACGCCACCGAGGAGACCGTCCGGGCGGCGGCGCTGGAGGCGGTGGCCGCAGCGCTGGCCGGCAAGGAGCCGCGCAAGGTCATCGTGGTGAAGGGCCGGATGGTCTCGGTCGTCGCCTGAGCGTCGCCGTGTGCCGCAGGCGCGTCCCGTACGCGGGGCGCGCCTGCACCGGCCGTCCGGACCGTGTCGCCGACGCGGCCACCTCGGTGGCGAACCCGCCCGGCAGCGGCTCCTCGTGCGGTGTCACCGGCACGCCGGCAGCGGCGGCAGTTGGTCCAGGCGCAGCAGCGAGTACGCGTGCCGTTCCGGGGGCACGGAATTGTCGTCCGGGTCCATCAGCAGCGCCGAGCCCGAGGCCGTCGCCTGGCCGTGGTCCGCGGTCAGTCGGGCGTACGAGCCGGTCCGCAGGTCGGCCACGTACCAGCCCTGGTTGTACGCGAAGGTCACCAGGTCGCCGGCGGCAGTGGGGCTGGCGATCCGGTTCAGGGGGCCGTCGGTCGGGGGCACGGCGTCCGGCGGAACCGAGGGCCCGCCGGACGCGGACGCCGGGGCGGAGGGCACCGCCCAGAGGACCCGGACGGGTCCGGTCCAGTCGGACCGCCAGACGTTCACCTCACCCCCGCCCGGGGACACCCAGGCCATGGTGCGGCCGTCGGTTGTCATGTCCGGCGAGGGGATCCGGCCCAGCACGGGCCCTCCCCGGGAACCCGTACGCCCGTCCGGGAGGTAAGCGCTCAGGCGGCGCTTCGACCAGTCGTACCAGAGCAGCTCGGCACCGCGGAACCCGACGGGGCTCAACCGGCCGGTGGCCACCCTGCGGACCGTTCCCCGGTTCGACGCCGTCGCGCACGGTCGTGACCGGTCGCCGCCGCAGGTCAACCGGCCGGGCCGGCAGCGCGTCGCCGTTCCGCCCGCCACCAGCGGTGGACGATCAGCACGCTGGCGACCAGGCCGAGGCTGGCCGGGGCGGCGGCGTACCAGTTGATCGAACCGCTGCTGGTCGCGGCCGCGCCGATCGCCGCGTAGCCGATCGCGGTCGGGGCGGAGGCGATCACGCTGCCGGTCAGGAACGGCAGCATCCGGGCGGCGGTGGTGCCGTAGCCGTAACTGACCAGGCCGAACCCGGCGATCGGCAGCAGCCGTACGGTGACCACGCCGAACACGGTCTGCCGGGCGAACCAACCGTCGAGGCGGGCCAACCGGCCGCGTACCCGCTCGGCGACGAAGTCGCGGCCCAGCAGGCGGCCCACGGTGAAGCCGATGGCGGCGGCGAGCAGCGCCGCGCCGAGCGCGTACGCGGCGCCCTGCGCCGCGCCGAAGACGGCGCCGGAGGCCAACGTGACGAAGGTGCGCGGCACCAGCGCCACCAGCAGCAGCGCGCCGCCGACCACGGCCGCCACCGGGGCGTACCCGCCGAGGGCGTCGGCCAGGCGGGGCAGGTCGGCCGGATCCGGCCGGGGCGTGAACAGCAACGTCACGCCGAACCCGGCGAGCAACAGCAGGAGCAGCCCGAACCGGCGCACCGAGGGTTGCCGCAGCAACCCGGCGAGCCGGCGGGTCACCGGTCGCCGCCCCGGCCGGGCGGCGTCGGTCACGGCCTCGCGGCGGCGGCCACCGCGGTGCGGCGCTCGGACCGGAGCCGGTCGGCCCAGGTGTCGTCGAGCGGGGGGAGCTGGTGGACGCCTGTCGCCCAGCGCAGCAGCAGGTCGGCCAGGTCGGGGTTGCGGGCCAGCGCCGGGCCGTGGGAGTAGGTGCCGAGCAGCTTGCCCCGCCACGCGCCCTCGGTGGCGCCGTCGTTGCCCACCCCGGCGGTGACCCGGGCCAGCGGGGACACCCCCGGGCCGAGGTGGGTACGGCCACCGTGGTTCTCGAAACCGGACAGGTGCGGGATGCCCAGCCGCGGGTCGACCTCGCCGGCCAGTTCGCCCACCGCCCGGGTGGGACCGCGGTCGGAGGAGAGGTCGAGCAGTTCCAGACCGGCGCAGCGGGTGCCCTTGGCGAAGAAGGAGGTGCCGAGCAGCTGGTAGCCGGCGCAGACACCGAACACCACCGAACCCTGGGCCACCGCCCGGTGCAGGCCGCCGTCGGCGAGCAGGCGCTGGGCACCCAGCGCCTGCGGACCGTCCTCGCCGCCGCCGATCAGATAGATGTCGGCGGTGGCGGGCAGCCGCTGGTCGGAGCGGACCTCCAGCACCTCGACCGGCATGCCGCGCAGCTGGGCCCGGCGAGCCAGGATCAGCACGTTGCCCCGGTCGCCGTAGGTGGACAGCAGGTCCGGATAGATCCAGACGATGCGCAGGCTCTCAGTTGACACGGTCCAGCTCCGCTCGGATGTCCTGGAAGGCGGTGTAGTTGGCGATGACCTCCAGCCGGCCCGGCGGCACCGCGCGGACGGCGTCGTCGAAGCGGCGGACATGCTGGAACGGCACGCCGTTGACCTCCAGCCGCACGGCCAGGTCGTACGCCCGGTCGCCGGTGATCAGCACCTGCCGGCCGGCCAGCGGGGAGAAGTCCACGTCGAACAGCCACGACGTGTCCAGCCCGTCGGGGTCGCGGGCGTTGATGGACAGCAGCGTCGGCGCGACGTCGGCCATGTCGAACGCCTCCAGCCAGCTCGCCGGGTTCTTGGCCAGCAGCAGTCGGATGTTGCGCCCGTCGCGCTGCACCTGGGCGTAGCGGCCGGCCACCGAGGTGACCGTGCCGAGCCGGGAGACCGCGTCCACCGGGCGTACGCCGAACTCGGCGGCGACGGCCAGCGCGGTGGCCGCGTTGCCGAGGTTGACCTTGCCGGGGAGCTGGAGCTGGATCTTGTGCCAGGCGCCGGTGGGGTCGAGCACCCCGTCGTCCTCGACCGTCCACTGCGGCTCGGGGCGGCGCAGCGGGCAACCGGTGCACCACCACCGGCCGTCGGAGCGCTGGATGGTGGAGCCGCACTCGGGGCACACCCAGGAGTCGTCGTGCCAGCGCTGGCCGGCGCTGAACCAGGTGACGTGCGGCGGCACGTGGCCCCGGGCCGGGTCGGCCGGTGGGCACGCGGCCCACACCACCATCGGGTCGTCGGCGTTGGCGACCACCCGGGCCTTCGGGTGCCGGACCAGTGCGGCGCGCCAGAGCTGCGCCATCATGGCGACCTCCTTGGCCCGGTCGAGCTGGTCGCGGGAGAGGTTGAGCAGCGCCACCACGTGCGGCTCGGTCGCCTCCAGCACCTGGGCGAGGTAGTGCTCGTCCACCTCCAGCACCGCGTACGGCGTGCTGCCGGCCTTGGCCAGCGCCGAGGTGTGGCCGGTGGGCATGTTCGCGCCGAAGGAGTTCGTGGCGACCCGGCCGAGCACGCCGACCGCGGCGGTGGTGAGCCGGGTGGTGGTGGTCTTGCCGTTGGTGCCGGACACCAGGGCGATGGCGCGCCCGGCCGAGAGGTGGGCGAGCAGGTCCGGGTCGATCTTGAGGCCGATCCAGCCGCCGATCACCGAACCGTCGCCACGGCCCGCGGCCCGGGACAGCGCCGCGGCGGTGCGCGACACGGAGCTGGCCACCTTCGCCCGCAAGGGCATCTTCGCGTCCGTCACCCGAGCGAGGTTACCGGACCCGGCCCTCCGCCAGATCGCCGCCGAGGGCGAACCGTTCGGCCGGGGACGGGCCGCGGACGGCCGGAGCGGGCCGGGCCGGGCGGTGTCGGTGGATGTCGGGTAGCGGACCGAGCCGGGGGTCGCCGCGCCCCTCCACTCCACCCCACCCGTGTTGACGTGCGGTTTTGCCCGCCGAAACGTCGCGCCACGCGGGCGATTCTGGTTGCAGGTGGAGGGAAGTGGAGTAGAGTGGGGCGCGATGGTGAGGCCGGGAGGGCCGCACCGGCCCGGGGGGTCAGCGGCGCCGCGAACGCCGCTCAGGGCGAGGGGGTTGGGCCGATGTTCCTCGGCACCCACACTCCGCGTCTGGACGACAAGGGCCGGTTGATCCTGCCGGCGAAGTTCCGGGACGAGCTGGCGGGGGGTGTCGTGATCACCAAAGGGCAGGAGCGCTGCCTCTACGTCTTCCCGATGCCCGAGTTCCAGCGGATCGCCGACCAGTTGCGCGCGCAGCCGATGACGAGCAAGGCGGCCCGGGCCTACAGCCGGGTCTTCTTCGCCAGCGCGCACGACGAGGTGCCGGACAAGCAGGGGCGGGTCACCATTCCCGGCCACCTGCGGTCGTACGCGGCACTCGACCGGGAGCTGGTCGTGATCGGGGCGAGCACCCGGGTGGAGATCTGGGACAGGGTGGCCTGGGAGGCCTACCTCGCGGAGAGCGAAGACGACTTCGCCGACATCGAGGAGGGGGTGCTGCCCGGCGGTCTGTAGGGCGCGACGACGCCCGACGTACTGCGAGATCTCCAGCCGCTTTCGAGTTCCTGGCACCCCTTCCCCGGTGCCAGGCGCACGATCCGACACGGAGGGCCGCGGCCTCCGGCGGGCGGGAGCGGATGGGGATCTGGCGGTATGGCGAGGCGTCGTGGCGACGACGGACACGTGACAGGAAACAGCGGTTCAGCAGGGGGTCGACATGGGGGAGCTTCGCGGCACGCACGTGCCGGTGCTGCTCGAGCGCTGTCTCGAGCTGCTGGCCCCCGCACTGGGCCGTCCCGGGCGCACCGTGCACGTCGACGCCACGCTCGGCCTGGCCGGGCACGCCGAGGCGGTGCTCACGGCACATCCGGACACGGTGCTTGTCGGCCTGGACCGGGACACCGAGGCGCTCGCCCACGCGCGGGTCCGCCTGGCCCGGTTCGCCGACCGGATCCACCTGGAGCACGCCGTCTACGACGAGCTGCCCGAGGTGCTCGACCGGCTCGGCTACCCGGCGATCGACGGGGTGCTGTTCGACCTCGGCGTCTCGTCGCTGCAACTGGACGCGCCCGACCGCGGGTTCGCCTACGCGCAGGACGCGCCGCTGGACATGCGGATGGACCAGACCCGGGGGATGACCGCCGAGGAGGTGGTCAACACCTACGCCCACCCGGACCTGGCCCGGTTGTTGCGGGTGTACGGCGAGGAGAAGTTCGCCGGAAAGGTCGCCTCGGCGATCATCCGGGAGCGGGAGCGGGCCCGGATCACGTCCTCGGCCCGGCTGGCCGAGCTGGTCCGGGACGCCATTCCGGCCCCGGCCCGACGAACGGGTGGGCACCCGGCAAAGAGAACGTTTCAGGCTTTACGGATCGAGGTAAACAGAGAACTGGCAGCGCTGGAGACAGCGCTGCCGGCCGCTCTGGACAAGCTCACCGTGGGCGGCCGCATGGTTGTCCTGTCCTACCACTCGCTGGAGGACCGGCTCACCAAGCAGGCGCTCGCCGACCGGGTCCGCAGTAAGGGCCCGGTCGACCTTCCGGTCGAACTGCCCGGGTCGGGCCCGACGTTCCGGCTGTTGAGCCGGGGCGCCGAGCTGCCCGGGGAGGCCGAGGTGGCCGCGAACCCGCGGTCCGCCTCGGTGCGGCTGCGGGCCGCGGAACGGCTCGATCCGGAGGCGACCCGGCAGGGCGGTACCGACCGCGAACGGTACCGCCGCCGGACGAAGGCGATGCACCAACCGGGGGCGGGGTCACCGGGGTCCGGAAAGGACCCGCGGTCGGCCCCGGGGGACGGCAACGGGACGGACGAGGAGGGGGAGGGGACATGAACGACGAGAAGCACGACGGCCGGCGAGCCGTCGCGCGGCGCGCACCGCGGTCGGGGGGCCGGACCACGGCGCAGCGCACCACGCCGGACCCGATGACCGACCGTCGGGCGGGGGCGCGCCCCCAGGGGACGCCCGAGTTCGCCACGCAGGGCAGCGCCGCCCTGCGGCCGGCCGAGCGGACCCGTACCCGGGTCGCCGGCACGCCGACGCCGCGCCTGCGGGTCGCCCCGCCGGCGCCGATCCGGGTGCCGCGGGCGCCGTTCGTCGCGCTGATCCTGGTGCTCGTGGTCGGCGGCGTGCTCGGCATCCTGGCGCTCAACACCAAGATCAACGAGAACTCGTTCCGACAGGAGCAGTTGGAGCAGCAGCAGGCCAAGCTGGACCTGGACGAGCAGCAGCTGAAGAAGGAGATCGCCGAGCAGGAGGCGCCCGGCAACCTCACCGCCAACGCCCGCCGGCTCGGCCTGGTCGAGTCGCAGGACCCCGCCTACATCCGGCTGCCGGACGGGCGGACGATCGGGGTGCCGCACCCCGCCGAGGGCGCGCCGGGCGCCACCAGCCCGCTGGGCAACGGAGGCTGAGTGGTGCCACCGAGATCGGATGATCCGCGCCGGGACGCCACGGGCTCCCGGCGCGGATCGTCGCGGGGGGCGGAGCCCCGGGAGCCGGGCCTCGGCGGGATCTCCGACGCCCGGGCGTACACCCCGCGGGGGCGGACCGTCCGCGAGGGCGGGGGCGCCGAGCAACGGCGTACCCCGCGCAGCACCCGCTCCGGCGACCCGTTCCGGCCCGCGTTGCAGGTGCTCGACGGCGGCCGGGCCGGGCGGACCGGCCGCCCCGCGCCGGCCACCACCGGCGACGCCACCCGCTCCGGCCGGCGGTCCACGACGACCGGCGGGCGCGCGGGCGTGGTGCGTACCGTCTCGGCCCGCCCGACGCGCGAACCCTTCGACGACGACGAGGAGCCCGCGCCGCCGCGCCGACGGCCCGGTCCGCGCCGCCCGGCCGCCCGCCGGCCGGTACGCAAGCCGCGCCGGCCGCCCCGACTGGGTGACCCGAGCCGGCGGCTGCGCCTCGGCACGGTGCTGGCGCTGGCGTTGTTCGCCAGCATCGGCGTGCGGCTGGTCTACCTGCAGGCGGTGGACACCCCGGCGTACGCCGACGGCGGCCTGCCCAACCGGGTCGCCGTGGTCGAACTGCCCGCGCCGCGCGGGTCGATCCTCGACCGCACCGGCGAGCCGCTGGCGCACAGCGTGGAAGCCCGGTACGTCTTCGCCGACCCGACCCGGGTCGAGGACCGGCTCACCACCGCCCGCCGGCTCTCCCCGCTGCTCGGCGTGCCCGTCTCCGAACTGGCCGACCGGATGCGCCCGCGCACCCTGCCCGGCACCGACACGCCGTTGCAGTTCGTCTACCTGGCCCGCGGTGTCGAGATCGCCAAGGCGAAGCAGATCATGGCGCTGGAGCTGCCCGGCATCAACGTGCACCGGGACGAGCGGCGGGAGGTGCCCGGCGGTGACCTGGCGGCCAACCTGCTCGGCTTCGTGAGCCAGGACATGAACGGTCTGGAAGGGCTGGAAGCCAAGTACGACGACGTGTTGCGCGGGCAGGCTGGCAAGCGGACCTACGAGGTGGGCCAGGGTGAGCTGGCCGCGCCCATCCCCGGCGGCTACAGCCGAACCACCCAGCCGCAGCCGGGCAGTTCCCTGCGACTCACCGTCGACCGGGACCTCCAGTTCATGACGCAGCGGATCCTGGCCAAGCAGACGGCCAAGGTCAAGGGCAGCGTCGCCGCCGCGGTGGTCATCGACGTGCCGACCGGGGAGGTGCTGGCCCAGGCCAGCCAACCGACGTACGACGCGGCCAACCCCACCAGGGTCAACTCGCCCTCGGACCGCGACGACGCGGCCACCACGTTCGTTGTCGACCCCGGCTCGATCCACAAGGCGATCACCTACGGCGCGGCCCTTCAGGAGGGCGTGATCACGCCGGACACCGCGTTCCCGGTGGCGAACACGATCACCAGGGGCGGGATCACGTTCCGCGACACCCACCCGGTCGACGGGCGCACCATGAGCATCCCCGGGATGCTCGCCTTCTCGTCAAACGTCGGCACCATCGAGGTCGCCGACAAGCTGGGCAAGGACCGACTGATCGACTACCAGAAGCGGTTCGGGCTCGGCCAGCCGACCGGCGAGGGCCTGCCGGGGGAGGCTCCCGGACGGTTGCTGCCGGCCGACAAGTGGAGCGGCTCGGCGTACGGGTCGGTGCCCATCGGACACAGCGTGGACGCCACACCGCTGCAGATGGCCGCCGCGTACGCGGCGATCGCCAACAACGGCACGTACGTGCAGCCGCACCTGGTCAAGGAGACGGTCGGCGCGGACGGCCGGCGCAGTCCGGCCGCCAAGCCGGTCACCCGCCCGGTGCTCAGCCCGGCCAACGCGGCGGCGCTGCGCCGGATGATGGAGGCGGTCACCACTGTCGACGGCCCGGAAGGTCAGGCCACCGGGCTGGCCGCCGCGGTGCCCGGCTACCGGGTCGCCGGCAAGACCGGCACCGGCCTGCGCTACGACAACGGCAAGCAGCAGCCCGGCGAGGTCGGCTCGTTCATCGGCATGGCCCCGGCGGACAACCCCCGGTACGTCGTGGCGGTCTTCGTCTGGAGCCCCAGCGGCGGTGGCGGCGAGGTGGCCGCGCCCGCGTTCCGGGAGATGATGGGCTTCACGCTCCGGCACTACCGGGTACCCCCGTCGCTCACCGACAAGTCCCCGAAGTTCGAGGTCTTTGCGCGCTGAGCGCACCCGACGCGACATCATCGGGGAGTGGCGACGAACCACCGGGGCGGCTGTGCGGCCGCCGCCGGACGACCGGGTAGGGTCTGACGCCGTGCCCGGCAATCCACGTCCCGCCACCGTGCGCCCCGTCCGCCTCGGCGACCTCGCCGCCGCAGTGGCGGCGGCACCGCCGGAGAGGGCCGCCGAGGTGGCCGTCACCGGGGCGACCCACGCCAGCCAGGAGGTCCGCCCCGGCGACCTGTACGCCGCCCTGCCCGGCGCCCGCCGGCACGGGGCGGAGTTCGCCGCCGCCGCGTCGCAGGCGGGCGCGGTGGCCCTGTTGACCGACCCGGCCGGCGCGGCGCTGGCCGCCGGTGCCGGCCTGCCCGTGCTTGTCGTCGACGACCCGCGCGACGCGCTCGGCGAGGTGGCGTCGGCCGTCTACGGCGACCCGACCGCCGGCCTGACCGTGATCGGGGTGACCGGGACCGCCGGCAAGACCTCCACCAGCTACCTGGTCGAGTCCGGGTTGCGCGCGGCGGGGCGCACCACAGGTCTGATCGGCACCGTGGAGACCCGCCTCGGCGACCTGGTGGTGGACAGCGTCCGGACCACCCCGGAGGCCACCGACCTGCACGCCATGCTGGCCGCGGCCCGCGAGCGGGGGGTGGACACCGTGGTCATGGAGGTGTCCAGCCACGCCCTGGCGATGGGCCGGGTCGGCGGGGTCCGGTTCGACGTCGGCGGCTACACCAACTTCGGCTCCGACCACCTGGACTTCCACGCCGACGAGGCGGACTACTTCGCGGCCAAGGCGCGGCTCTTCGACGGCCGCTGCCGGGTCGAGGTGCTCAACCACGACGACCCGGCGCTGCGCCCGCTGCACAAGCCGGGCACGGTGACCTACTCGGCGGCCGGCGACCCGACCGCGACCTGGTGGGCCGACCGGATCGACGGTGAGGGGTACGCCCAGCGGTTCACCCTGCACGGCCCGGACGGGTTCACCCTGCCCACCGGCGTGGCGTTGCCCGGTCGGCACAACGTGGCGAACGCGCTGCTGGCGGTCGCGCTGCTGGTGGCCGTCGGGGTGGACCCGACGACCGCGGCGCGTGGCGTGGCCGCCTGCGGCGGCGTGCCCGGCCGGCTGGAGCTGGTCAGCGGCGACGCCCCGGTCCGCGGGGTGGTCGACTACGCGCACAAGGCCAACGCGATCGAGGCGGTGCTGTCCGCGCTGCGCGGCCTGACCGACGGCCGGCTGGTGTGTGTACTGGGCGCCGGCGGCGACCGGGACCGGGGCAAGCGGCCGGTGATGGGCGAGGTGGCCGCGCGCGGCGCCGACGTGGTGCTGGTGACCGACGACAACCCGCGGACCGAGGACCCGGCCGCGATCCGGGCCGAGGTGCTGGCCGGCGCGTACGCCGCCGGCGGCTCGGCCCGTGTCATCGAGGTGCCCGGGCGGCGGGCGGCGATCGAGGAGGCGGTCCGGGTGGCCGAACCGGGTGACGTGGTGGCGGTGCTGGGCAAGGGTCAGGAACGCGGCCAGGAGATCGGCGGCGAGGTGCTGCCGTTCGACGACCGGGTGGAGCTGGCCGCGGCCCTGGCCGCGCGCTTCGGCGACCTGGTCGGTCCCCGGTGATCCCGCTGACGCTGGCCGAGGTGGCCGCCGCCGTCGACGGCCGGCTGGTCGGCGCCGACCCGGGTGCCCGGGTCACCGGGACGGTCGAGTTCGACTCCCGCAAGGTGGCCCCGGGTGGGCTCTTCGTGGCGTTCCCGGGCGAGCGGGTGGACGGCCACGACTACGCCGTCGGCGCGGTGGAGGCCGGCGCGGTGGCCGTGCTCGGCACCCGGGAGCTGCCGGGTGTGCCGATGGTGCTGGTCGGCGACGCGTTGGACGCGATGGGGCGGCTGGCCCGCGCGGTGGTGGACCGGTTGCCCGGGCTGACCGTGATCGGGCTGACCGGCTCGTCCGGCAAGACCACCACGAAGGACCTGATCGCCCAGCTGGCGGTCCGGCTCGGCCCGACCGTGGCCCCGCCCGGGTCGTTCAACAACGAGCTGGGGCACCCGTACACGGCGTTGCAGGCCACCGCGGAGACCCGCTACCTGGTGATGGAGAAGGGCGCCCGCGGTGTGGGGCACGTCCGCTACCTGTGCGAGGTGGTGCCGCCGCGTGTCTCGGTGGTCCTCAACGTGGGCGTGGCCCACCTGGGCGAGTTCGGCTCGGTGGAGACCATCGCGCTGGCCAAGGGGGAGCTGGTCGAGGCGCTGCCGGCGGACGGGCTGGCGGTGCTGAACGCCGACGACCCGCGGGTCGACGCGATGGCGGCGCGCACGTCGGCCCGGGTCGTCCGGTACGGCGAGTCGGCGCACGCCGACGTGCGCGCGGTGGACGTGACGCTGGACGGGCGGGGCCGGCCCTCGTACACGCTTGTGACTGCGCAGGGGAGCGCGCCGGTGCGGCTCGGGCTGACCGGCCGGCACCAGGTGTCCAACTCGCTGGCCGCCGCGGCGGTGGCCCAGGAGCTGGGCCTGCCGCTGCCCGACCTGGCGGTGGCGCTTGGCGAGCTGGGTCTGGTCTCGACACGGCGGATGGACGTCTTCGAGCGCCCCGACGGGGTGACCGTGATCGACGACTCGTACAACGCCAACCCGGCCTCCACCGGCGTGGCGCTGCGGGCATTGGTCAGCATGCGCGGGGCGGGGCGTACGGTCGCGGTGCTCGGCTACATGGCGGAGCTGGGTGACTTCGAACGGGAGGGGCATCAGCAGGTCGGCCGGCTCGCGGCCGAACTGGGAGTGGACCGGCTGCTCGTGGTGGGCGAGCCGGCGGTGCCGATCCATGAGGGCGCGACAGCGGTAGGCAACTGGGGAGGAGAGTCGGTGCTGCTCACCGATCAGGCGGCGGCCGTCGAGGTGCTGCGGAGCGAGCTGCGTCCGTCAGACGTGGTGTTGGTGAAGGGCTCCCGGTACCGGACCTGGGAGGTGGCCGACGCGCTGCGTGCGGACGCCCGGGAAGGGGCGACGGAGGGCGGCGCCGCATGAGGGCGGTCATCGTCGCCATCGGGGTCGCGTTCCTGATCTCGTTGTTCGGCACCCCGATCGCGATCAAGGTGTTCACCCGGCTCAAGGCCGGGCAGCCGATCCGGGCCGAGGGTCCGGCGATGCACCAGGGGAAGAAGGGCACGCCGACGATGGGCGGCGTGGTCTTCATCCTGGCCACGGTCATCGCGTACGTGGCCGGGCACCTGGCCCTGACCACGCTGCCGGACGCGCAGATCGCGCAGGTCGAGCCGACCATCACGGCGCTGGTGCTGCTGGGGCTGATGGTGTTCTCCGGCGCGGTCGGCTTCATCGACGACTTCCTGAAGGTGCGCAAGCGGCACAGCGGGGGTCTCAACAAGCGGGGCAAGCTGGCCGGGCAGATCCTGGTCGGCGCGGTCTTCGGCGCGGTGGCGGTCTACTTCCCGTCGAGCATGACCGACGTGCGTGGCAACGCCACCAACACCGAGACGGTGGGTAGCACGACGCTGAGTTTCATCCGGGACATCCCGGCACTGGAGATCGGCAAGGTCGGCGCGGTGATCGTGATCATCCTGGTGGTGATGGCGGCGACCAACGGCGTCAACCTCACCGACGGCCTGGACGGTCTGGCCACCGGCGCGTCGGTGATGGTGCTGGCGGCGTACGCGTTGATCGCGTTCTGGCAGTACCGGCACTGGTGCGCGGACCCGAACTACACCGAGGCGTACTGCTACACCGTGCGCGACCCGCTGGAGATCGCGTTGATCGCCGGGGCGGCGGCCGGTGCCTGTGTGGGCTTCCTGTGGTGGAACACCTCACCGGCCCGGATCTTCATGGGCGACACCGGCGCGCTCGGGCTGGGCGGCCTGATCGCCGGCATGGCGATGTCCACCCGCACCATCCTGCTGCTGCCGATCCTGGGCGGGCTGTTCGTGATCGTCACCATGTCCGTGGTGATCCAGATCATCTCGTTCCGCACCACAGGCAAGCGGGTGTTCCGGATGTCGCCGTTGCAGCACCACTTCGAGTTGGCCGGCTGGAGCGAGGTCAACATCGTGGTCAGGTTCTGGATCATCGCCGGGATCGGTGTGGCCGTCGCGTTGGGCCTGTTCTACAGCGAGTTCCTCGCCGCGGTGAGCTGACCGCGACGGCGGGGCGTCCGGGTGTCACCGGACGCCCCGCCGTTTCACGTTTCGACACGCCGACCGGCCGGTTGCGCCACGGACGGGCGGGTCGAGCCGCCATGATGGGCGGGTGGGGGAGGGACGAGACATCACGGGCACCGGCACCAGCGAGACACCGCCCCGCCGCGCGCCGGCGGTCACTCCGGTGCCCGACCCGCCGGCCGCCGCGTCCGGCTGGGACCTGGCGGGCGGTCTGGCGGCCCTGCGCGGCCTGCTGGCCCGACCCCTGGCCTCGTACTACCTGCTGCTGTCCAGCGCCGGCCTGCTGCTGCTGATCGGCCTCACCATGGTCTTCTCCGCGACGAGCGTGCGGGACTTCGCGGAGGCCGGTGACGCGTCCGCCTCGCTGACCAAGCAGGCCGTCTTCGCGGTGATCGGCATCGGGGCGTTCTGGGCCTGCCAGCGGCTGCCCGCGCGCACGTTCCGGGCGGTCAGCCGACCGGCGCTCGGCGTCGCGGTGGCGCTGCTGCTCCTGCTCAACCTGCTTGTCGCGCTGGACTCGCTGTTCGGCGTGACGTCGATCGGCCCGATCCGGGCCGAACTGCTCTGGCTGTTCATCGGCCCGATCTCCGTCCAGCCGGTCGAGGTGGCCAAGTTCGCGCTGGTGCTCTGGGCCGCGCACGTGCTGGCCCGCAAGGGCGCGGCGCTGGGCTGGTGGAAGGAACTGGCCACGCCGCTGTTCCCGGTGGTCGGCCTGCTGTTCGTGCTGGTCGGCTACAACGACCTGGGCAGCATGCTCTGCCTCCTCGCGCTGGTGGTCGGGATGCTCTGGGCGGCCGGCGTCCGGACCCGGATCTTCGCCGGGCTCACCGCGGTCGGCCTGGTCGGTGTCGGCCTGCTGGTGGCCGCCGCCTCGCTCGGCGCCGGCTCCGGCTCCCGGGACGCGGACAACTACCGGCTCGGCCGGCTCACCATGTGGCTCGACCCGCCGGACCCGAAGACCTGCTTCGAGCAGGAACTGGACTACTGCTACCAGCTCGTGCAGGCCCGCTACGCGATCGGCAACGGCGGCTGGTTCGGCGTCGGCCTGGGGCAGAGCTCGCTGAAGTGGAACTGGCTGCCCGAGGCGCACAACGACTTCATCTTCGCGATCCTCGCCGAGGAGCTGGGCGTGGTCGGCTGCACAGTGGTCCTGGTGCTGTTCGCGGTGCTCGCGTACACCGGGATGCGGATCGCCCGCCGGGTGGAGGACCCGTTCCGCCGGCTCGCCGCGGCCGGCGTGACCGCCTGGCTGGTCGGCCAGGCCGTGATCAACATCGGCGGGGTGACCGGGCTGCTGCCGTTGACCGGGGTGCCGCTGCCGTTCATCTCCGACGGCGGCAGTGCCCTGGTGGTGACGCTCGCCGCGATCGGGATGCTCGCCTCGTTCGCCCGCGCCGAGCCGGACGCGGCCCGGGCCCTGCACGCCCGTCCGCCCGCCCGGTGGGTCCGACTAGTGTGGGCCCCGTTGCCGCCGCTTCCGGGCCGGCGGCGCCGACCGGCGCCGCCTCCGGCCGACCGAGGGTCCGTGCCCCGGTCCCGTCAGCGGCGGCGGGACGAGCAGGCCGTGGCCCGCGGCGCCCGGTCCGACCGGGCCCGCGCCGGCACGGCGAGCGAGAGGAGACGCTGATGGGTCCGCTGCGTTCGGTGGTGCTCTGCGGAGGCGGTACGGGCGGGCACATCTACCCGCTGCTCGCCTTTGCCGACTGCCTGCGCCGACACGACCCGAGCGTCCGGATCACCTGCCTGGGCACACCGAAGGGCCTGGAGAACGAGCTGATCCCGCCGGCCGGCTACGACCTGCGGCAGATCCCGGCCTACCAGCTGCCCCGGTCGGTCAACATGAGCCTGGTCCGCACCCCGGACCGGATGTGGAAGGCGGCCCGCGCCGCCGGCAAGGTGATCGACGAGGTGCGGGCCGACGTGGTGGTCGGTTTCGGCGGGTACGTCTCGGTGCCCGGCTACCTGGCCGCGTGGCGGCGGGAACTGCCGATCGTCATCCACGAGGTGAACGTGCCGCCGGGGGTGGCCAACCGGCTCGGGATGAAGTTCACCAAGAACCTCGCGGTGGGTTTCCCGCACCAGCCGGCGCAGGCCGAGGCGCTGCGTGACGCCCGGGTGGTCGGGGTGCCGCTGCGCCGCGGCATTGCCGGGCTGGACCGGGCCGCCCGACGCGACGCCGCCCGCGCCCACTTCGGACTCCGTCCCGACCTGCCGGTGCTCTTCGTGGCCGGCGGCTCGCAGGGCGCCCGCTCGATCAACCTGGCGGTCTCCGGCGCGGCCAAGGAACTGGCCCGTAACGGGGTCCAGGTGCTGCACGTGATCGGTGCCCGCAACGAGCCGGTGTCCGTCCCCACCGACCTGCCGGTGCCGTACGTGACATTGCCCTACCTGTCCGAGATGGAGCTGGGTTACGCGGCCGCCGACCTGATGCTGGGCCGGGGCGGCGCGATGACCTGCGCCGAGGTGGCCGCGATCGGCCTGCCCACCGTCTACGTGCCCTACCCGCACAGCAACCAGGAGCAGAAGCGCAACGCCCTGCCCGTGGTGGAGGCCGGCGGCGGGCTGCTCGTCGACGACGCCGAGGTGACCCCCGCCTGGGTGGAGCGCACCGTGATTCCGCTGATCCGGGACCCGCAGCGTTTGCACGCGATGGGCGCCGCGGCGGCCGGGTACGGCCGCCGGGACGGCGATGTCGCGTTGCTGAACTTCGTCTACGAGGCGGTGGCCCGCTGATGCGGGCCGCCGCGACGGGAAGGTACCTGACATGAACACCGCGCAGTTCACGCCCGCCGGAGCCATGACCGCGGAGGACCTGGGCCGGATCCACCTGATCGGGGTGGGTGGGGTCGGGATGGCCGGGCTGGCCCGGCTGTTCCTCACCCGTGGCCTGCCGGTCTCCGGCAGCGAGCTGCGGGAGTGGCCGTCGCTCGCCGGCCTGCGCGCGCTGGGCGGCACGATCCACTCCACCCACGAGGCGTCGAACCTCGACGGTGTGGACACCGTCGTCTACTCCTCCGCCATCCCGCAGGACCACCTGGAGATGGTCGAGGCGCGTCGGCGGGGCCTGCGGGTGCTGCACCGCTCCGAGGCGCTCGCGGCCGCGATGACCGGGCGCCGCACGGTGGCGGTGGCTGGCACCCACGGCAAGACCTCCACCACCTCGATGGTCACCATGGTGCTCCAGCAGGCCGGCGCCGATCCGTCGTTCGTGATCGGCGGGGAGATCTCCGAGGTTGGCTCGGGCGCGCACCACGGCACCGGCGAGCACTTCGTGGTCGAGGCGGACGAGAGCGACCGCTCGTTCCTGATCTACCGCCCGTTTGTGTCGATCATCACGAACGTGGAGGCGGATCACCTCAACACCTACGGCGACCTGGCCAGCCTGGAGGCGGCCTTCGTCGAGTTCGCCCAGCTCACCGACCCGGAGGGCTTCGTCATCACCTGCGCCGACGACCCGGGGGGCCGGCGGCTCGCCGAGACGCTGCGGGCGCAGGGCCGTCGGGTGTGGACGTACGGCGGGTCCGCCGATGCCGACCTGCGGATGAGCGAGGTCGTCTCGTCCGCGCAGGGGGTGCGCTACCTCGCCGAGGTCCAGGGCCGGCCGCTCGGCGAGTTCCGGCTGCCGATGCCGGGCCGGCACATGGCGCTCAACAGTGCCGCCGCGGTGCTCGTCGCGTACCTGCTGGAGCTGCCGTCGACGGCGGCGGAGGTCGCGCTCGGCGCGTTCCCCGGCGTGCGGCGGCGCTTCGAGCGCAAGGGTGTGGCCGACGGCGTGCTGGTCTACGACGAGTACGCCTACCACCCGACCTCGATGACGCTGGCGCTGGAGACGTTGCGCCAGGTGGCCGGCGACGGCCGGCTGATCGTGGTGTTCCAGCCGTACCGGCTCTACCGCACCCGGGAAAACCTGGCGGAGATCGCCGCCGCGCTCGGCATCGCCGACGAGGTGGTGCTGCTGGAGGTCTTCGGCCCGGGTGAGCTGCGCCGCCCCGGCGAGGGCTCGGCCGCGCTGATCGAGGTGGTGCCGCTGTCGGCGGAGCGGAAGGTGTTCGTCGAGGCGTGGGACGACGTGCCGGGCGAGGTGGCCCGCCGGGCCGGCGCCGGCGACGTGGTCGTGACCATGGGCGCGCCGCCGATCTCGCTGATGGGCGACCAGTTGCTCGACGCCCTGCTGGCCCGTTCCGGCGACGGCACCGGGCTCGGCGCGGGCGTCGGCCCGGACGGCGCGGCGGCCACCGCCGGATGAGCCCCGGTCCGGCCCGTGGCCGCAGTCCCGGTCCGGACGGCGGGGCGGGTCGACGCGGCCCGGTGCGGCGCTGGCAGTTGGTGCGCGCGGGCGCGGACGCCGTACCGCCGTCGACCCGCCGGTTCATGGCGCGGGCCCGGCAGCGGCGGATGCGGGCGGCGCTGCCGTGGGCGGTGACCGCCGGGGTGCTGGTGGTGGCCGGCCTGGTCGCCTGGACGGTGCTCGGCACCGGCCTGTTCGGGGTCCGCGAGGTGCGGGTGGTCGGCGCGCGACTGGTCACCCCGGTGGAGGTCCGCGACGCCGCGGCGGTGGCGGACAACGCGCCGCTGGCCCGGGTGGACCTGGCCGGGACTGCCCGTCGGGTCGGCACGCTCGCGCCGGTCGCCCGGGCCACGGTGGAGCGGGAGTGGCCGTCGACGCTGGTCATCCGGGTGGTGGAGCGGGTGCCGGTGGCGGTGGTGCCGCAGGGTGCGGGTTTCGCGGTGGTCGACGGCGCGGGCGTGGTGTTCCAGCGGCTGGAGCAGGCCCCGGGCGGGCTGCCTGTGGTCCGGGTCGGCCGGCCGGGCCCGGACGACCCGGGGACCCGCGCCGGGTTGGCGGTGCTCACCGCGCTCAGCCCGAAGCTGCGCGCCGAACTTGTCGCCGTCGACGTGGCCGGGCTGGCGCGGATCACGGTGCTGCTCCGGGGGGAGCGTGAGATCTTCTGGGGCGACGCCTCCCGGGGCGCGGACAAGTCCACCGTGGCGACCGCGCTGCTGGCTCGCCGGGCCGACCGGATCGACGTGAGCGCGCCGGACGTGGTCACCTTTCGGTGACCGGTGACTCAGTGGGCGGCGTGTGTCACCTGTCGCTCGGTCGCGACACGCCGGAACAGGTCCTTGGCTCCTGGCGCGGCGGCGCATACGTTGCCCCGAAGAGATCAGTGGTTGACATAACTCTAAGCCTCTAGTAGAGGGTGAAGGTTCTCCCCGCCGGAGGAGGCGACGGAGACATGTGCGACCACTGATCCGGCCAAGCCGTGTGGGGTCGGCCCATGCCAATCTCGAAGGGAAAGGACCGGAGATGACACCTCCGCACAACTACCTGGCGGTCATCAAGGTCGTCGGCATCGGGGGCGGCGGCGTGAACGCCGTCAACCGGATGATCGAGGTTGGGCTCAAGGGCGTCGAGTTCATCGCGATCAACACCGACGCGCAGGCGTTGCTGATGAGCGACGCCGACGTCAAGCTCGACGTGGGGCGGGAGCTGACCCGCGGGCTGGGCGCCGGTGCCAATCCCGACGTCGGCAAGAACGCCGCCGAGGACCACCGCGACGAGATCGAGGAGGTGCTCAAGGGCGCCGACATGGTCTTCGTCACCTGCGGCGAGGGCGGCGGCACCGG
Source organism: Micromonospora sp. DT31 (assembly GCF_049841795.1). Classification (NCBI taxonomy): domain Bacteria; kingdom Bacillati; phylum Actinomycetota; class Actinomycetes; order Micromonosporales; family Micromonosporaceae; genus Micromonospora; species Micromonospora sp. DT31. The sequence continues at coordinate 37,252 of NZ_JBNCKZ010000011.1, forward strand.
CACCGGCGGCGCGCCGGTGGTGGCGAACATCGCCCGCAAGCTCGGCGCGCTGACCATCGGTGTGGTCACCCGACCGTTCTCGTTCGAGGGCAAGCGCCGTCAGGTGCAGGCCGAGGCGGGCATCGAGGAACTGCGCAACCAGTGCGACACGCTCATCGTGATCCCGAACGACCGGCTGCTCGCGCTCGGTGACCGCAACATCTCGATGATGGACGCGTTCCGCACCGCCGACCAGGTGCTCCTGTCCGGTGTCCAGGGCATCACCGACCTGATCACCACCCCGGGCCTGATCAACCTGGACTTCGCCGACGTGAAGAGCGTGATGAGCGGCGCGGGCAGCGCGCTCATGGGCATCGGCAGCGCGCGCGGGGAGAACCGCGCCGTCGAGGCGGCCGAGGCGGCCATCTCCAGCCCGCTGCTGGAGCAGAGCATGGACGGCGCGCGGGGCGTGCTGCTGTCCATCGCCGGTGGCTCCGACCTCGGCCTGTTCGAGATCAACGACGCGGCGCAGCTGGTCACCGACGCGGCCCACCCGGATGCCAACATCATCTTCGGTGCGGTCATCGACGACGCGCTCGGCGACGAGGTGCGGGTCACCGTGATCGCGGCCGGCTTCGACGGGGGCACGCCGGCGTACAAGGCGGTCGAGTCGCCCCGCAAGAGCAACCAGAACCCGCCGACCCCGCCGAGCGCGCCGGTGAGTCCGCCGGCCGCCTCGCCGGCTCCGCAGCAGCCGTCGCGTCGGGTGCTCTTCGACGACGTGGACGTGCCCGACTTCCTCAAGAACGGGTCCTGAGCGGCGCCGATGACCCAGTCACCCATCGCGGTGCGACCGGAGCGTCGCGCCGAACTCGCGGCCGCGCTGGCCCGGGTCCGGGCCCGCGTCGCCGACGCCTGTGCGGCGGCGGGCCGGGACCGCGACGAGGTCACCCTGGTCGCGGTGACGAAGACCTACCCGGCCGCCGACGTCGTCGCGTTGGCCGAACTCGGCGTGACCGACGTGGGGGAGAACCGGGACCAGGAGGCGGCGCCGAAGGCGGCGGCGGTGGCCGCGGCCGGCCTCGCGCCGCGCTGGCACTTCATCGGGCAGTTGCAGCGCAACAAGGCCCGGTCGGTGGTTCGGTACGCCGACGTGGTCCAGTCGGTGGACAGCGTCCGGCTGGCCGGGGCGTTGGATGCCGCGGCGGCCGGCGCCCGGGACCGGCCGCTGGACGTGCTGGTGCAGGTGAGCGTCGACGGCGATCCGGCCCGGGGCGGCGCGCTGCCGGGCTCGGCCGACCCGCAGCGCGGGCTTGACCCGGTGGCCGCGGCGGTGGCGGGTGCCCCCGGGCTGCGGCTGGCCGGGGTGATGGCGGTGGCGCCGTTGGGCTGGGAGCCGGACCGCGCGTTCGCCCGGCTGGCCGAGGTGGTGGCGCGGCTGCGCGCCGACCATCCGGACGCGTCGGCGCTGTCCGCGGGCATGAGCGGCGACCTGGAGAGCGCGGTCCGGCACGGCGCGACACATGTCCGTGTCGGCAGTGCGTTGCTCGGAATGCGCCCCACGCTGCGGTAGCCTGGCCACGACGGAAGCAAATTACATCAGTGTTGTTCAGGAACGGCGTTCCCGGATCCGGGGGCCGTGGCGGGCGGACCGCGAACCGCCCACCAGGGGTTGCCGATCCGGTCCGGTGGGCATGTTCGTCCACTCGTGATCAAGCGACACGGCACGGGGGCGCGTGCCGCACGGCGGACGGAAGGGCGCGGGGATGGGTGCACTGCGCAAGGCGGGGGTCTGGCTCGGTCTCGTCGAGGAGGACGACGAGCGGGCGTACGAGGACGGTGGCTACGACAAGGGTGGCTACCGGGACTCGTCGCGCTACCGGTCGAGCCGGTACGCCGAGGAGTTCGCCGACGAGGACGACGAGGAGGCCGAGGAGCCACCGGCTCCGCGCAGCCGGCTCGGCGACCGGGGTCGGGTGTCCGAGCGCGCGTCGAGCCGGGCGCTCGACGCGGACCGGTCGGACGCGGAGCGTTCCGAGCGTTCCGAGCGTCCGGAGCGCAGCGAGCGGTCAAGCGTCCGGTCGATCACCCGGTCCTCCGGCGGGGACGGGTCCGGCGCGTTGACGTACCACACCCGGGACAATCTCGCCCTGGCGCCGCAGGCCCAGACGCGCGAGCGGGCGGTGGTCCACGAGGAGGAGCAGCGCTACCAGATCACCACGCTGCACCCGACCACCTACCGCGAGGCGCGCACGATCGGCGAGCACTTCCGCGACGGCGTGCCGGTGATCATCAATCTCACCGAGATGGATGAGGCGGATGCCCGCCGACTGGTCGACTTCGCCGCCGGGCTGGCGTTCGGCCTGCGCGGTACGATCGAGCGCGTGACCAACCGGGTGTTCCTGCTCTCACCGGCCAATGTCCAGGTCACCGCGGAGGACAAGGCCAAGATCGCTGAGGGCGGCTTCTTCAGCCTGAGCTGAGCCGCACGACCAAGGGACGTCGCCTGCCGTGTTGTCGATCCTGTTCCAGGTGCTCTACCTGGTGCTGTACATCTTCCTTATTGTCCTATTGGCACGATTTGTGCTCGGCGCGGTACTGGCCTATGGTCGCCGGTGGCAACCGGGACGAGGAGCGTCGGCGGGACTGGAAGTCGTGTGGAGCGTCACTGATCCGCCCCTGCGAACGTTGAGGCGTGTGATCCCGCCACTGCGAATTGGTACCGTGAGCATCGACCTGGCCTCCCTTGTGCTCCTGGTTATCCTGTTCGTGCTGATGGAGTTCGTGTTGAGGCGCCTGATCTTCGCGTTTGCCTGACCAGAGCGCTTTCGCGGCCGCAACTGACCCGAGGAGTTTCGATGCCGCTGACCCCGGCCGACGTCCACAACGTCGCCTTCAAAAAGCCGCCGATCGGCAAGCGGGGGTACGACGAGGAGGAGGTTGACGCCTTCCTGGACGAGGTCGAGCGAGAGCTGGCCCGTCTGATCGAGGAGAACAACGAGCTGCGCGCCCAGGTGGAGCGCGGCGGTCGGGGTGGCGCTCCCGCCGGCCCCGGCGGCGACGCCCGGCTCGCGGCGGAGCTCAACGACGTCAAGGCCCAGCTCGACCGGGTGCAGCGCGACAAGGCGGCCGCCGAGCAGGCGGCCCGGGCGATGCAGGCCGAGCTGGAGCAGGTCCGCACCCAGGGCGGCCCGGCCGGGGTGACCGGGGACGGCGAGCAGCAGGCGCTGCGCGTGCTCATGATGGCCCAGCGCACCGCCGACGACCACGTCTCCGACGCCCGCCGCGAGGCCGACCAGCTGCTCTCCGAGGCCCGTTCCAAGGCCGAGGAGGTCACCCGGGAGGCGCGCGCCAAGGCCGACGCGCTGGAGCGGGACGCCCGCCAGCGGCACCAGGAGGCCATGGGCGGCCTGGACGCCAAGCGCACCTCGCTGCAGAAGCACATTGAGGAGCTCAAGCAGTTCGAGCGCGAGTACCGCACCCGCCTCAAGGCGTACCTGGAGAGCCAGCTGCGTGACCTCGACGGTCGCGGCCAGGGTCTCGAGGTCGAGATGAACCGCACCGAGGGCGCCCGCGCCACCGGCAGCAACGGTCTCGCCGCCGCCGGCCTCGCCGGCTCCTACGGCGGTGGCCGCGCGGGCTCGCTCGAGTCCGGCCGCTGATCCCGTCGGGGGGGGGGGCCGCGCCCGGCCCCCCCCCCCCCCCCCCCCCCCCCCCCGCCGGGGGGGGGGGGGGGTGGGGCCCCGCGGGGGGGGGGGGGGGGGGGCGCGGGCGGGGGGGGGGGGGGGGCCGGGGGGCCCCCCCCCCCCCCCCCCCCCCCGACAGCCCAGACCGACACGACGCGGCCGGGGGTGAGCCGTGGTAGCCGCCAGCGTCCTGCTCATCCTCGTCGCGGTCGTGTTGCTGGTGGCGGGTCTGGCCAGCGGGTCGAGCCTCCTGCTGATCATCTCGATCGCGGCCAGTCTCCTGTCCGCCGTCGTCTTCGTCGCGTTCGCCCGCCAGGCGGCTGCGACGCGTGCGACGGCCGGCCGGGGGACCGGGCCGCGCACCCGGACCGCGCGTGCCGTCCCGTTCACGGACGAGCCGGTCAGCCCGGTCCCGCACCACACGTCCACGGTCAGTTCCGGCGCACCCGGGTGGCGGCAACCGCCCGGGTCGCCGGTGACCGCGCCGGACGACCCGTCGGCGGTGGAGGACCCACCGCCGGCCGCCTACTCGCCGGCTCCGGACGAGCCGTTCGACGTGTCCCCGCCGGCCGCCGAGCCGTACCCGCCGGCCGAGCGCTACTCGCCGGCTGAGCCGTACCCGCCGCCGTTCGACGCCGAGCCGTATTCACCGCCCGGCCAGCGCCTCGCGGAGCCCACCTCGCCCGCGCCCGGCGGACCGTCCGACGACGGCCCGCCGGCCGAGTTCCTCTCCGCCGGTGAGGTCGCCCGGCTGGTGCGGGTCCCCGGCGAGGTCCGGGTGGTCGACGGCCACCCGCGTTTCCACCTGTTCGACTGCCCGCACCTGGTGGGCCGGGACGACGAGGCGCTGCCGGTCGCCGAGGCGGTCGGGTTGGGCTTCAGCCCGTGCGCCGACTGCGCCGCCGCCACCACGCTGCTGGCCGACATTCCGCCCCACCACCCATGACCGACACGTCCCCGGTCACCGTCGCCGTGCGGGTCAAACCCGGCGCCGCACGGGCCCGGGTCGGCGGCCGGTTCGACGGCCCGTACGGCCCCGCGCTTGTCGTCGCGGTGCACGCCCCGGCCGTGGACGGCCGCGCCACGGAGGCGGCCCGGCGGGCGCTCGCCGACGCGCTCGACGTCCGGCCGTCGGCCGTGTCGCTGCGCTCCGGCACGGCCAGCCGGGACAAGCTGTTCCTGGTGCAGGGCCCGCACGACGCGCTTGCCCAGGCGTTGCGCCGGCTGCGCGACGGCGGCGTCGCGTGAGAACCCGCCCCGCCGGACGGCGATGACCCCGGGGCTCGACGTCGCGCTGCTGGTGGGCGCGGCGGTGCTGCTGGTCGCGGTGGGTGCGGTGCGTTTCTCCACCCGCCTCGGCGTGCCGAGCCTGCTGGTCTACCTGGCGCTGGGGGTGCTGATCGGCGAGGCCGGCCTGGGCATCCGCTTCGACGACGTCGAACTGACCCGGATGCTCGGCTTCTGCGCGCTCATCGTGATCATCGCCGAGGGTGGCCTGAGCGCCAGGTGGAGCACGTTGCGGCCGGTGCTCGGCCTGGCCGCCGGGCTGTCCACGGTCGGCGTGGTGGTCAGCATCGTGGTCGTCGGCGTGGTGGTGCACCTGCTGCTGGGCCTGGACTGGCGGCTGGCTCTGCTCTACGGCGCGGTGCTCTCCTCGACCGACGCCGCGGCGGTGTTCGCCACGCTGCGCCGGCTGCGCCTGCCGCCCCGGCTGGTGGCGACGCTGGAGGCCGAGTCGGGGATGAACGACGCCCCGGTCGTGCTGCTGGTGCTGCTGCTGTCCCGGGCGGGGGCCGGGGCCGCGCACCCGTGGTGGTACGAGGGTCTGCTGCTCGGCTACGAGCTGAGCGTCGGTGCGGCGGTGGGCGTCGGCGCCGGGCTGGCCGGGCGGTACGCGCTGCGCCGGGCGGCGTTGCCCTCGGCCGGCCTCTACCCGATCGCGGTGGTCGGCTTCACCGTGCTGGCGTACGCGGCGGGCTCGGTGCTGCACGCCTCGGGTTTCCTCGCCGTCTACGTGGCCGGGGTGTTGCTGGGCAACTCCCGGCTGCCGCACCGGCAGGCCATCCTCGGGTTCGCCGACGGGTTGGCCTGGCTCGCCCAGATCGGCCTGTTCGTGATGCTCGGCCTGCTGGTCTCGCCGGGCCGGCTGGACGCCGCGGTGCTGCCGGCGCTGATCACCGGGGCGGCGCTGGTGCTGCTGGCCCGCCCGCTGTCGGTGGCGATCTCCGCGCTGGCGTTCCGGGTGAACCTTCGGGAGCAGCTCTTCCTGTCCTGGGCGGGGCTGCGCGGCGCGGTGCCGATCGTGCTGGCCACCATCCCGCTCTCGCTGCACGTGCCCGGAGCGGATCGGCTCTTCGACGCGGTCTTCGTGCTGGTGGTGGTCTTCACCGTGCTCCAGGCCGGCACGCTGGCCCCGGCGGCCCGCCGGCTGGGGGTGACGGCGCCGTCGGAGGCCAGCGAGATCCTGTTGGAGACCGCCCCGCTGGAGCGGATGCGCGCCGACCTGCTCCAGGTGGAGGTGCCCGCGGGCTCCCGGTTGTCCGGGGTGCACGTGGACGAGTTGCGGCTGCCGGTGGGTGCGGCGGTCACTTTGGTGCTGCGCGACGGGGTGGGCTTCGTGCCCGGCCCGGACACCCGGCTGAGGGTGGGGGACAGCCTGCTCGTCGTGGCGACAGCCGGGGCGCGGGACGAGACCGAACGGCGGCTGCGGGCGGTGAGCCGCCGGGGCCGGTTGGCCCGGTGGTTCGGGGAGTACGGCGAGGACCGCACGGGTTGACCTGCTAACGTTCCTTTTGCCCGGATTAGTGGCAGTCCGCGGCGGAAACGTGGGACGACGGTGCGGCACGTTGTCGGAGGCCTGTACGTTCCGTATTCTTGCCACCCTCCGGAGTACACGGCGCGGTCGCCGTGTGCCCGTTCCGTACGCGGAGGACGCCGACGACGGCGTCCCCTGCCCACGTACCGCTGACCGCCGCGTCCTGCGGCTGAGGGAGCTGACGATGGCGAAGCCAGCCGACACCAGGACCGCCGGTCGTAAGCCGGTGGCCAAGGCCACCCGCAGCGCGGCCGAGACCGAGAAGATCCGGGCTGCCCTGGCGGCGCGGCGGGACGAGCTCACCGCCGAGTACGATCAGACGCTGAGCGGGATCACCGAGCTGCAGCGCGACCGGCTGACCGACTCGGCCGGGGACGACGAGGCCGACACCGGGACCAAGACGTTCGAGCGCGAGCAGGAGATCTCACTCGCCAACAGCATCAAAGAGCGGATCACGCAGGTCGAGCGCGCCCTGGAGCGCCTCGACGAGGGTGGCTACGGCTGGTGCGAGCGGTGCGGCAAACCGATTCCGGTGGAGCGGCTCGCCGCGTTCCCGTCGGCCACTCTCTGCGTGACCTGCAAGCAGCTGGAGGAGCGGCGCTGACGCCCGCTCCCCAGCGGCCGTACGGCAGACGGTGATCGCCACCGTCGCGAGCGTCGATGGGGAGCAGATGACCGCAGCACCACCCGCCGGGACCGGCGCCACCGAGTCGGGCACCGGTGTGCCCCGCCGCACCGCGGTCGGCCTGCTGGTCGGGGTGTCCCTGGTCTCGTTCCTGGCCGACCTCGGCACGAAGCAGCTCGCGCTCGCCGAGCTGACCGGCCGGGAGCCGGTGTCGCTGCTCGGCGGCGCCGTCTACCTCACCCTCACCCGCAACAGCGGTGCGGCCTGGAGCATCGGCTCCGACCACACCTGGGTCTTCTCGATCATCACGTTCGCGGTGATCGGCTGGATCGCCTGGATGGCGCTGCGGCTGCGGTCGCTGCCCTGGGCGGTGTCGCTGGGCCTGGTGCTGGGCGGGGCGTTCGGCAACCTCACCGACCGGATCTTCCGCGCGCCCGGGCACTTCGTCGGCCACGTGGTCGACATGATCAGCCTCTTCGACCCGTACGGCAAGGTCTGGCCGGTGTTCAACCTGGCCGACAGCTCGCTGGTCTGCGGTGTGGTGCTGGCGGTGTTCCTGGAGTTGACCGGCCGCCAGCGCGACGGCTCCCGGGCCGGCGCCGAGTCCTCCGCCGAGGACGCCCCGGCCGAGCAGCGGGAGCGCGCGTGAGCGCCGTGTCCGCCGCCGGCGGCGACCACCGTTCCCTGCCCGTCCCGGACGGCCTCGACAGCATGCGCCTGGACCAGGCCCTGGCCCGGCTGTTCGGCCTGTCCCGCACCGCCGCGGCCGGTCTGGTCGATGCCGGGGACGCGCTCGTCGACGGCGTGGCCCGGCCGAATTCGTACAAGGTCAAGGCGGGTTCCTGGCTGGAGGTCACGCTGCCCGCGCCGGCCGCCCCGCCGACGGTGATCCCGCAGACCGTGCCGGGTCTGACCGTCGTGTACGCCGACGACGACATCGTGGTGGTCGACAAGCCGGTCGGCGTGGCCGCGCACCCGAGCCCCGGCTGGACCGGCCCCACCGTGATCGCCGGACTGGCCGGCGTCGGCCACCGGATCTCCACCAGCGGCGCGGCCGAGCGGCAGGGCGTCGTGCACCGGCTCGACGTGGGCACCACGGGCGTGATGGTGGTGGCCAAGAGCGAGCGGGCGTACACCGCGCTGAAGTGGGCGTTCAAGCAGCGCGAGGTGGAGAAGCGCTACCACGCCGTGGTGCAGGGCCACCCGGACCCGCTGCGCGGCACCATCGACGCCCCGATCGACAGGCATCCGCACCACGACTACCGCTGGGCGGTGGTCTCCGGCGGCAAGCCGAGCATCACCCACTACGACACGCTGGAGGCGTTCCCCTCCGCCAGCCTGCTCGACGTGCGCCTGGAGACCGGGCGTACGCACCAGATCCGGGTGCACTTCTCCACGCTGCGGCACCCCTGCGTGGGTGACCTGACCTACGGCGCGGACCCGACGCTGTCGGCCCGCCTCGGCCTGTCCCGGCAGTGGCTGCACGCGCGTTCGTTGAGCTTCACCCACCCGGGCACCGGCGAGGAGGTCACGTTCGTCAGCGAGTACCCGGACGACCTGACCCGGGCGCTGGAGATCCTGCGCGACTGACCATGAGCGACGAGCCCGCGCCGCCGCGCCGGTCCCGTGCGGCGACGCTGACCTGGCTGGCCGTGGCCTGCGCGGCGGTGCTGCTGGTGGTCGCCGTCGGGCAGCGCCGGGACCGGCCGGTGGGCGACCGCACGGTCGGCGAGGTGACCCGGGTCGGGGTGGCCGCCGGCGCCAGCATCCCGGCGTACCTGCGTGCCGCCGGGCACGAGTTGGCCCGCCTCGACGCCCCGGACGCGTACGCGCTGGTCTCGTTCGCCGCCTACCTGGCACCGGCCGACGCGGCTGCCGCCCTGGGTGGCGCGCCGGTGTCGGCGGTGGTGGCCCGGGTGCCGCTGCCGGACCGGCAGACCGAGATCGTGCGGATCGCCGCGTTGCGCCTGCCCGACGACGTGCTGGCCGGCATGGTCGAGGTGGCCGGTCGCAAGGACCGGGAGGCCGCCGACCAGCGCGCCCGCGCCGCCGCCCCGGCGGCCACCGCCGACCCCGAGCTGCGCCGGGTGTACGACACCGGCGCGGACGTGGCCGCCCGCGAGGCGGCCGCCTACCGGGCGGGGTGCGCCTGCGTGTACGCCGCCGTGGTCCGGGCCGACCCGCTGGCCCTGCGGGCGCTCGCCATCCGGCCCGGTGTCCGGGCGGTCGACCCGGCGCCGGAGGTGGTCCGCCTGGACCGGACCGTGTTCCTGCCGCCCCTGCCCGAGCAGCGGGACACCTCTCGTCCGCCGGCCGACACCGGAGTCGCCCCGGCGGGCGGAATGAGCGATTCGTCGGAAGCCGCACGGCCGGTGAGCGGACCCTCACCGACCGCCCGACCGCAGGTGGCCCGATCGGGGTCACCCAATCCCGCCTCGACCTCCTGAGACATCCGGCCGCCCGGTGATCCGAGGCGACGCCACGGCGAGGAGGTCACCGGGCGGTGTGCGGAGCGGGGAGTGGTCCGAATAGGGTTTCGTTCGTAGCCTGTCAGGCGGAGATCGATGGGCTGGGGAGGGGCGAGTCCTTGGACGGCAGCGAGACCGGTTGGGGTCGGCAGGGTGAGCCGGCACCGCGGTGGCGCGCGCTGCTCGACCGGGCCCGACTCGGCGGCCGCGGGGCGGAGCACGCCGACGCGGACCGGCATGCCGAGGAACCGCCGCCGCCGCCTCCTGATTCGCTGCCCCGCCGCGCCTCCGGCACCGGCTGGACCGGCCGCGCCGCCCCCGTCGGCCGTGCCCCCGACGGGTCGTACGGCGCCGAACCCGCCTACCGCGCCGAGGCCACGTTCCGGGTGGACCCGGCCTTCCGCCTCGACCCCCGGCACGACACCGGCCCCCGATACGACGGCGAACCGCCCTACCGGGCCGAACCGGCCTACCGGCCGGCCGAACCGGAGCAGCCCTGGCGCGCCGGTCAGCCGTACCCGCCGGAGTCGTCCTGGCGGGCCGAGCCGTCCCACGCCCCCGCGCCGCTGCCGGAGCAGTCCTGGCCCGCCGTCCCGGAGCCGTCCCACGCCCCGCCGCTGGAGCCGTCCTGGCCGGCTGTCCAGGAACCGTCCTGGACGGCGGCCGACCCCGAGCCGTGGACTGCGGCAGACCCCGAGCCTTCTTGGACGGCGGCCGACCCGGAGCCGTCCTGGAGACTCGGTCCGGAGGTACGCGGGCGGGCCGAGGCGCCGGTCGAACCGCGACGCCCCGGTCACGGCGACGGCCACCAGCCGCCGACGTCGGCCGAGTCCCGCTACGCGCTGCTCGACCGGGGTCGCTACCGGCCGGACCCGCCGGCCGTTCCGGAACCGGTGGTGCCGGCGCCCCGGCGGCCCGTGGAGAACCGACCCGGCCGGATCGAGTCCGCCCGGGCGCAGTGGCGCGTCCCCGGGCCGGACGCCGAGGTGGAACGGGCCACCGGTGTGCTCCGTCGCGAGTTGGGCACCCCGCGGGTGCTGGCCTTCGCCAACCCCAAGGGCGGGGTGCACAAGACCACCGCCACGGTTCTCGCCGCGGCCACCGTGGGCAGCGTGCGCGGACGCGGCGTGCTGGCCTGGGACGACAACGAGCTGCGGGGCACGCTGGGCCTGCGCGCCGGCAGCGCACGGCACGCCCGGACCATCCGCCACCTGATCCACGACCTGGCGCAGATCGAGATCCTTGAGGGCAACACGCTGCTGTCGCACCTCGACGACTACCTGCGCCACGCCGCCGACGGCTCGTACGACGTGCTGGCCGGCGAGGAGAGCCCGCGTTTCGCCCAGCGCCTCGACCAGTTCACCGTGAAGCGGGTGTTGGAACTGCTGCGCCGCACCCACGAGGTGGTCTGCGTGGACACCGGCAACAACGTGGAGAGCCCGAACTGGCGCACCGTCATGCAGGCCGCGGACCAGCTCGTGGTGACCACCGTGCCGCGGGAGGACGCCGCGTTCAGCGCGGACTGGATGCTCGACCTGCTGCACGAGGAGGGCATGGGTGAGCTGGCGGACGGCGCGGTCACGCTGATCTCCTGCCCCACGCCGGGACGTACCTCCCTGCAGGACGACCTGGAGCGGCACTTCGCCACCCGCACCCGGGCGGTCGCCGTGGTGCCCTACGACCCGGCGCTGGAGACCGGCTCCTCGATCGAATACCACCAGCTCCAGGCCGAGACCCGCACCGCCTGGCTCAAGGCGGCCGCGGTGATGCTCGAACCGTTCGCGCGTTGACCGGCCGGGCCTGAGAGGATCGACGGGTGAGTCCGGAAACCCCTGATCCCGAGCGGGCCGCCGACGCCGACGCCCGGCCCCCGTACGCCCCGCCGCCCGCCGGGCCGGCCGGCTTTCCGGCACCCACCGGCGACCCGACCGCCGGCCCCGGCATCGGGCCGTACCCGCCACACCCGGGGCCGTACCCCGCACCTCCGGGGCCCTACCCCGCACACCCGGGGCCGTACCCGCCACACCCGGGCGGGGTGGCCTGGGCACCCGCCGTGCCACGGGCGCCCCGCCGTCCCGGACAGGCGTTCGGGCGCTTTCTCGGCGTGGCGGCCCTGCTCACCCTGCTCGGCGTGCCGCTGGGCCTGCTGTGGGCGTGGCTGGCGCCGGAGACGCCGGTGCGGCAGACCGCGAACGGCGCGGTCTACACGACGCCGCAGCCGGAGCAGCCGATCGCCGCGGACGGCTGGTTCAGCCTGCTGACGTTCGCCTTCGGGGTGCTCGCCGCGGTCGCCCTGTGGGTGCTGCTGCGTCGCTGGCGCGGCCCGACGGTGCTGCTCGGCGGCGCGCTGGGCGCCCTCGGCGCGGCGGTGGTGGCCTGGCAGGTCGGCCGCCGCATCGGGCTGTCCACGTTCCAACGCCTGCTGGAGACCGCACCGCCTGGGGCCGCCTTCACCAAGCCGGTCGACCTGCGCGCCGGCGGCGTCGACTGGTACGGCCTGCTGCCCGTGCCGCACGGCAGCCTGCTGCTCGCCGCGTTCGGCACCGCCGTCACGTACACGCTGCTCGCCGGCTGGTCGCGGTGGCCGTCGCTGCGACCCGAGCCGGTGTCCGACGGCGGCTGGCCGCCACCCCCGCCGGACATCAGTTCGGCGCCGGCGGACCAGCCAGTTCGCTGAGCGGCACCGGCACCGCCCGCACCTGGCGCAGCAGCGTCGTCTCCCGGTGGAGCAGGCGCAGCTCGGCGCGGAGCCGACCGGCCGTGTCGTCGACGGCGAGCAGCCGCTGCCGGTCGGCGACGGTGAGCGCGGCGGTCGCCGCGACCAGGTGCGACAGCACGGTCGGATCCTCCGGGAGCTGCTCGGAGATCTCCTGCTGGTCCGGCCGGATCAGGCTGAGATATTGCCGGAACACCGAGATCACCCGCGCCGCCAGCACGCCCGCCACCTCGTCCGGGCCGTCCGGCTCGGGCAGCCACTGCACCTCGGCGGTCAGGTAGGGCTCCGTGGCGTCGTCGACCGCGCCGACCCGGAACCGCCGCCGCCCCACCGTGACGATGTCGAACCCGCCGTCGGTCAGCTCGGTGACCTGCCGCAGCTCGGCGGTGCAGCCCACCTCGTGCAGCGTGACGTCGCCGCCGCCCGGCCCGGTGCGCCCCGGCCCGGCCGCGGCGACCTCCCAGCCGGCTCGGATGGCCACCACCCCGAACTCCCGGGGCGCGCCCTCGGGCAGCGCGACCAGATGACGCACGAGCGCCTTGTAGCGCTCCTCGAAGATGTGCAGCGGAAGGACCAGCCCGGGGAAGAGGACGGTCCCGAGCGGAAACACCGGCAGCCGTGCGCTCACGTGATCGAGCGTATCCCCATCCCGCCCGCCCGGCGTGTCCCGGCTCACCGTCCCGGCGTACGGGCGGCCCCGGCCGGCCGCGCCGGGGGCGGCCTAGACTCGCACGTGTGCTGAATCGGATCGACCTGCGCGGCGGGGCACGCGACCCGCGCCGCCTGCTGCCCCGTGCCCAGCTCGACGTCTCCGTGGCGGTCGAGCGGATCCGCCCGCTCGTGGAGGCGGTCCGGGAGCATGGGTACCCGGCGATCCGGGAGGCCAGCGAGCGGTTCGACGGCGTCTCGCCGGAGCGGCTGCGGGTGCCGGTGGAGGCGATCCGGGCCGCCGAGGGTGACCTGGACCCGCAGGTCCGCGCCGCGTTGCTGGAATCGATCAGCCGGGCCCGCAGGGTCCATGACGACCAGCGGCGCACCGACCACACCACGCAGGTGGTGCCCGGCGGCACGGTGACCGAGCGGTGGCTGCCGGTCGACCGGGTCGGTCTGTACGTCCCCGGCGGCCTGGCGATGTACCCGTCGACGGTGGTGATGAACGTCGTACCGGCCCAGGCGGCCGGGGTGCGGTCGCTTGTGGTGGCCAGCCCGCCGCAGAAGGACAACGGCGGCCTGCCCGACGGGCGGGTCCTCGCCGCCTGCGCGCTGCTCGGCGTCGACGAGGTGTACGCCGTGGGCGGCGCCCAGGCGGTGGCCATGCTCGCCCACGGCGCGACTGTCGACCCGGCCGGCGACGAGCGCTGCGAGCCGGTCGACATGATCACCGGCCCGGGCAACATCTGGGTCACCGCCGCCAAGCGGCTGCTGCGCGGCGTGGTCGGCATCGACGCCGAGGCCGGGCCGACCGAGATCGCGATCCTGGCCGACGACACCGCCGACCCGGCGCACGTCGCCGCCGACCTGATCAGCCAGGCCGAGCACGACCCGCTGGCCGCCAGCGTGCTGGTCACCCCGTCCACCCGGCTGGCCGACGCGGTCGACGCGGAACTGACCCGGCAGGTGCCCGCCGCCAAGCACGCCGAGCGGATCGGCGCCGCGCTGGGCGGCGAGCAGAGCGGCGTGGTCCTGGTCGACGACCTGGAGGCCGGGCTGCGGGTGGTCGACGCATACGCGGCCGAGCACCTGGAGATCCAGACCGAGAACGCCCGCGAGTGGGCGCTGCGGGTGCGCAACGCCGGCGCGGTGTTCGTCGGCGCCTGGTCGCCGGTGTCGCTCGGCGACTACTGCGCCGGCTCCAACCACGTGCTGCCCACCGGCGGCTGCGCCCGGCACTCCTCCGGCCTGTCCGTGCAGTCCTTCCTGCGCGGCGTCCACCTGGTCGAGTACACCCGGGACGCGCTGCGCGAGGTGGCTCCGCACGTGGTCACGCTGGCGACCGTGGAGGACCTGCCGGCGCACGGCCAGGCGGTGAGCGTCCGGTTCGCCGAGGGCGGCGCGCCGTGACCACGCTCGACGACCTGCCGATCCGCGACGACCTGCGCGGGCGCTCCCCGTACGGCGCGCCGCAGCTCGACGTGCCGGTCCGGCTGAACACCAACGAGAACTCCTACCCGGTGCCCGAACCGGTGGTCGAGGCGATCGGCAAGGCGTTGGCGGCCGAGCTGCGTGACCTCAACCGCTACCCGGACCGGGACGCGGTGGCGCTGCGCGCCGACCTGGCCGCCTACCTCGGCCACGGCCTCACCGTCGACCACGTGTGGGCGGCCAACGGCTCCAACGAGATCCAGCAGCAGGTGCTCCAGGCGTTCGGTGGTCCCGGGCGCACCGCGCTGGGCTTCACCCCGGCGTACTCGATGCATCCGCTGCTGGCGCTCGGCACCGGCACCCGGTGGGTTCCGGCGGCCCGGGGCGTCGACTTCGGGCTGACCGCCGCCGACGCGGTGGCCCAGGTCCGCGAGCACCGGCCGGACGTGGTGTTCCTCTGCTCGCCGAACAACCCGACCGGCACCGCGCTGGACCCGGCGGCGGTCGCCGCGGTGCTTGACGAGGCGCCCGGCATGGTGGTCGTGGACGAGGCGTACGCCGAGTTCGCCCGCCCCGGCACGGTCAGCGCGTTGGCCGTGCTGCCCGGTCACCCGCGGCTGGTGGTGACCCGGACCATGAGCAAGGCGTTCGGGTTCGCCGGGGGCCGGTTGGGTTACCTGGCGGCCGACCCGGCGGTGGTGGCCGCGGTGCAGCTGGTCCGGCTGCCCTACCACCTGTCCGCGCTCACCCAGGCCGCGGCCCGGGCGGCGCTGGCGCACCGGGACGCGCTGCTGGGCACCGTGACGGCCATCATGGCCCAGCGGGACCGGATCGTGGCCGAGCTGCGTGCCCGGGGTCACCGGGTGGCCGACAGCGACGCCAACTTCGTCCTGTTCGCCGTCGACGGGGACCAGGCGGTGGCCTGGCGTACCCTGCTCGATGCCGGCGTGCTGGTCCGCGACGTGGGCCTGCCCGGCTGGTTGCGGGTCACCGCCGGCACCCCGACCGAGACCGACGCCTTCCTGGCCGCGATGGAGAAGTTGTCATGAACCGCACCGCCCGGATCGAGCGGGTCACCAACGAGACCAAGGTGCTCGTCGAGATCGACCTCGACGGCACCGGCAAGGCCGACATCGAGACCGGCGTCGGCTTCTACGACCACATGCTGAACCAGATCGCCCGGCACGGCGGTTTCGACCTGACCGTGCACACCGTCGGTGACCTGGAGATCGACGCGCACCACACGATGGAGGACACCGCGCTCGCGCTGGGCGCGGCGTTCGACCGGGCGCTCGGCGACAAGGCGGGCATCCGGCGGTACGGCTCGGCCACCGTCCCGATGGACGAGGTGCTGGTCCGGGCCGCGGTCGACCTGTCCGGCCGGCCGTACGTGGTGCACGACGAGCCGGCGCTGGCCCCGTACATCGGCCCGGTCTACCCGACCAGCATGACCCGGCACATCTGGGAGTCGTTCGGCCAGTCGGCCCGGGTCACGCTGCACGTGGACGTGCTGCGGGCAGCCCGTCCGGGCGGGCACCCGGACGCCCACCACGTGGTCGAGGCCCAGTTCAAGGCCGTCTCCCGGGCGCTGCGCGAGGCCACCGCACTGGACCCGCGCAACGCGGGTGTGGTGCCGTCCACGAAGGGCGCACTCTGATGAGCGCGAGGAACGCAGCGCAGCGGAGTCCCGCAGTCGCGAATGACAAGGTGGCTGTGATGAGCGCGAGGAACGCAGCGCAGCGGAGTCCCGCAGCCGCGAATGAGGGGCGGCTCTGATGAAGGTGCTGCCGACGCTGTTGCTGATCCTGGCCGGGCTGCTGGTCGGTGGGACGTGGTCGCTGCTCAAGCAGGGCGCCCCGCGGGTCGCCGTGGTGGTCACCGGCCTGCTGGCGGTGCTGGCCACCGCCGCGGGTGTGCTCTGGCTGCTGCCGGGGGAGGGGTGATGGCTCCCCGGGTGGTGGTGCTCGACTACGGCTCGGGCAACCTGCGGTCGGCCGAGCGCGCCGTGGAACGGGCCGGTGCCGATGTGACGGTCACCGACGACCTGTCCGCCGCGGCGGCGGCCGACGGGCTGGTGGTGCCGGGCGTCGGCGCGTTCGCCGCGTGCATGGCCGGGATCGAGGCGTTGGGCGCCGGGCCGGTCATCGCCGACCGGGTCGCCGCCGGGCGTCCGGTGCTCGGCATCTGCGTCGGCATGCAGATCCTCTTCGGGTACGGCGAGGAGCACGGCGTGGTGACCAAAGGGCTGGGGCTGCTGCCGGGCGGGGTGACGCGGCTGCCCGCGCGACGGCTGCCGCACATGGGGTGGAACACCGTGCGGCCCCCGACCGGTTCGGCGTTGTTCGCCGGGCTGCCGGCGGATGTCCGGTTCTACTTCGTCCACTCCTACGGGGTGACCGACCCGGCCGCGCTGGCCGAGGGCGGGGCGGCGGTGACGACCGCGCACCACGGCGTCGACTTCGTCGCGGCGGTGGAGCGGGGCGCGCTGTCGGCCGCCCAGTTCCACCCGGAGAAGTCGGCAGACGCGGGTGCGGTGCTGCTGCGCAACTGGCTCGGCACGCTGTGACCGGACCGGTCCCGCTCACGCGGGCTGCCGCGTGAGCAAGGAGCGGGCGCGCCGCCGGGCGGCGCGCGAGGTCGAGCAGGAGCGGGCCCGCGCCGACCGCGCCCGCCGGGTGGCGCGCCGGGATCGGCGCCGGGCCTGGGTACGCCGGCTGACGCCGTCGCCGCGGCGCGGGCGTACCGGGCGGCTGCGCCGGCACACCCGGCGTGAGCAGGCGACGATCGTGGTGCTCACCGCCGTCGCGGTGGTGGCGATCTGGAATCTGGTCGACGACGTCGCGTTGCGGTTGGCGTTGGTGGCGTTGTTGTTGCTGGTGTTGCCCGCGATCGTGGTGATCGCGTTGGACCGTCGTTGAGGATCCGAGGAGAGATGCGTTGAGCCTCACCCTGTTGCCCGCCGTGGACGTCGCCGACGGCCAGGCCGTCCGGCTCGTGCAGGGCGCCGCCGGCAGCGAGACCGCGTACGGCGATCCGTTGGAGGCGGCCCTGGCCTGGCAGTCCGACGGCGCGGAGTGGATCCATCTGGTGGACCTGGACGCCGCGTTCGGCCGGGGTTCCAACGCGGCCCTGCTCGCCCAGGTGGTCGGCAAGCTCGACGTGCAGGTGGAGTTGTCCGGCGGTATCCGCGACGACGAGTCGCTGCGGGCGGCGCTGGGCACCGGGGCGGCCCGGGTGAACATCGGCACCGCCGCCCTGGA
Organism: Micromonospora sp. DT31; assembly: GCF_049841795.1. Taxonomy (NCBI): domain Bacteria; kingdom Bacillati; phylum Actinomycetota; class Actinomycetes; order Micromonosporales; family Micromonosporaceae; genus Micromonospora; species Micromonospora sp. DT31. The sequence goes on from NZ_JBNCKZ010000011.1 coordinate 54,883, forward strand.
GGACCCGCAGTGGTGTGACCGGGTCTGCGGCGAGTACGGCGACCGGGTGGCGATCGGGTTGGACGTGCGCGGTCGTACCCTGTCGGCGCGCGGCTGGACCCGCGACGGCGGTGACCTGTACGAGGTGCTGGCGCGGCTGGACCGGGCCGGCGCGGCGCGGTACGTGGTCACCGACATCACCAAGGACGGCACCATGCGCGGGCCGAACCTGGACCTGCTGCGTGAGGTGTGCGACCGCACCGACGCCCCGGTGATCGCGTCCGGCGGGGTGTCCACCTTGGACGACCTGCGCGCCTTGTCCACCCTGGAGCCGGTGGGGGTGGAGGGTGTGATCGCGGGCAAGGCGCTCTACGCGGGGGCGTTCACCGTGGCCGAGGCGCTCGCCACGTTGCGGGCCGGCGCGTGACGGCCGATCCGGCCGCGGCGCCGGTGGGCGCGGAGGTGGTCACCCGGCTGGGCTCCGGTGGCCCGTGGGAGGCGCTCTACGGCTACTCGCGGGTGGTCCGGGCCGGTTCGCTGGCGATCACCGCCGGCTGCACCTCCACCGTGGACGGGGTGGTGGTGCACGTGGGGGACGCGGCGGCGCAGACCGCGCAGGCGATCCGGATCGGCCTGGCCGCGCTGGCCGAGGTGGGTGCCGGGCCGGGTGACGTGGTGCGGACCCGGATGTACGTGACGGACCGGCTCTACGCCGACGAGGTGGGCCGGGCGCACAACGCGGTGTTCGGGCCGGTACGCCCGGTGGCGACGATGGTGGTGGTGGCCGGTCTGCTCGACCCGGAGCACCTGGTGGAGGTCGAGTTGGAGGCCTATCTCCCGGCCGGCTGACCGGCCCTCCCGGGAGGGCCGGCCCGCGCGCCGTGCCTGGTGGGTCACCAGGTTCCGGACTGACCGGCCCACCCGCCGGAACGTGCCGGGCCGTCCCGGACGACCGACGCCGCGGCGGTCCGCGCGCCGATAAGTTGTGCACAACTTGATTGTGCATTACGGTAAAGGAGTGACCGATGATCTGGTGCTGCGCCGGCAGGTGTGCTTCGCCCTCTACGCGGCGTCGCGCGCCCTCACCGACGTCTACCGGCCCATCCTCGACGAGCACGGACTGACCTACCCGCAGTACCTGGTGCTGCTGGTGCTCTGGGAGCGTGACGACGACGCCCCCACGGTCTCCGAGCTCGGCGCACAGCTCCGGCTCGACTCCGGCACGCTCTCCCCGCTGCTCAAGCGGCTGGAGGCGGCCGGTCTGGTGGTGCGTACCCGCTCGGCGGCAGATGAGCGCCGGGTCGAGGTGGGCCTCACCGACCGGGGCCGGTCGCTGCGGGAGCGGATGGGGCAGGTGCCACGACAGGTGGCCACGGCCACCGGCCTCACCGAGGCCGAGCTGGTCTTCCTGCACGGCATTCTCACCCGGGTCACCGAGACGATCCACCGACAGAAGGAGCAGTGACATGCAGGTGCTCTACACCGCAGCCGCCCGCGCCACAGGCGAAGGCCGCGACGGCCACGTCCGCACCTCCGACGGCACCGTCGAGCTGGACCTCGCCGTACCCAAGGAGATGGGCGGCGCCGGCGGCGCGGCCAACCCGGAGCAGCTCTTCGCGGCCGGCTACGCGGCCTGCTTCCACTCCGCGCTGCGCGTGGTCGCGCGGCAGGCCAAGGCGGACGTCTCCGGCTCGGTCGTCGAGGCTGAGGTCGGCATCGGCCCGAACGGCAGCGGCGGGTACGGCCTGGCCGTGACCCTGGTGGTGGATCTGCCCGCGGTCGAGCGCGCCGCCGCCGAGCAGCTCGTCGACGCGGCCCACCAGGTCTGCCCCTACTCCAACGCCACCCGGGGCAACGTCGAGGTGACCCGCACCGTCCGCGAGGCCCGGTGAACCGGGAGATCCACCTGGCGTCGCGCCCCACGGGGTGGCCGACCGCGGAGAACTTCCGGCTGGTCACCACCGAGGTGCCGACGCCGGGCCCGGGACAACTCGTGGTCCGCAACCGGCTCATGTCCGTCGACCCGTACATGCGTGGGCGGATGAACGACGCCAAGTCGTACGTGCCGCCGTTCGCCCTCGACGCACCGCTGGACGGCGGCGCGATCGGTGAGGTGGTGGCCGGCGAGGCACCTGGTGTCGCACCCGGCGACCTCGTCCTGCACGGCCTCGGCTGGCGCGAGTACGCGCTGGTCGAGGCCCGGGCGGCACGTCGGGTCGACCCGGATCTCGCCCCGCTCGGCGCCTGGCTGGGCGTGCTGGGGATGACCGGGCTGACCGCGTACGCCGGGCTGCTCGACGTGGCTGCCATGAAGCCGGGCGAGACCGTCTTCGTCTCCGGCGCGGCAGGCGCGGTGGGCAGCGTGGTGGGCCAGATCGCGAAGCTGCGCGGCGCCGGGCGGGTGATCGGCAGCGCCGGCTCCCGGGCCAAGGTCGAGCGGCTCGCGGCGCTCGGCTTCGACGCCGCCTTCGACTACCACGACGGGCCGGTCTACAAGCAGCTCAAGGCCGCTGCCCCGGACGGCGTCGACGTGTACTTCGACAACGTCGGCGGCGATCACCTGGAGGCGGCGATCGGCGCGATGAACCTGCACGGGCGGGCGGCAGTCTGCGGCATGATCGCGCAGTACAACGCGACCGAGCCGCCGGCTGCGCCGCGCAACCTGGCGCTGGTCATCGGCAAGCGTCTGACCCTGCGTGGCTTCCTGGTCGGTGACCACGGTCACCTGCGCGAGCAGTTCGTCCAGGAGATGGCCGGTTGGCTGCGCGAGGGGCAACTGTCCTACGACGAGACGGTGGTCGACGGCATCGAGCAGGCCCCCGAGGCGTTCCTCGGCCTGCTGCGCGGGGAGAACCTGGGCAAGATGCTGGTCCGGCTCTGATCCTCGTCCGGCTCTGATCCTGGTGCGCCGACGGCGGCGGGGGGGGGGGGGGGGGGGGGGGGGGCGCCCGCCCCCCGGCCCCCCCCCCCCCCCCCCGCGCCCCCCCCCCCCCCCCCCCCCCCCCGCCGCCGTCGCGTTGGCTACGCTCGGGGCATGACGGTGGCGGTGCGGGTCATCCCGTGTCTGGACGTGGACGCCGGGCGGGTGGTCAAGGGCGTCAACTTCGTCGACCTGCGGGACGCGGGCGACCCGGTGGAACTGGCGGCGGCGTACGACCGGGCCGGCGCCGACGAGTTGACCTTCCTGGACGTCACCGCCTCGTCCAGCGACCGCGGCACCATGCTCGACGTGGTGCGGCGCACCGCCGAGTCGGTCTTCATCCCGCTCACCGTGGGCGGCGGTGTGCGCCGGGTCGCCGACGTCGACACGCTGCTGCGCGCCGGGGCGGACAAGGTCGGGGTGAACACCGCGGCCATCGCTCGGCCCGAACTGATCGCCGAGATCGCCGACCGGTTCGGCCGGCAGGTGCTGGTGCTCTCCCTGGACGTGCGTCGCGCCCCGGACGGGGGCACCCCGAGCGGCTTCGAGGTCACCACGCACGGCGGCCGGCGGGGCACCGGCCTGGATGCGGTGCGGTGGGCGGCGCGCGGTGCGGAACTGGGGGCGGGGGAGATCCTGCTCAACTCGATGGACGCCGACGGCACCAAGGCCGGGTTCGACCTGCCGCTGATCCAGGCGGTCCGGGACGTGGTGGACGTGCCGGTGATCGCCAGCGGTGGCGCCGGTGCGGTGGCGCACTTCCCGCCGGCCGTCGACGCGGGCGCCGACGCGGTGCTCGCGGCCAGCGTCTTCCACTTCGGGGAGCTGACCGTGGGTGAGGTCAAGGACGCGCTGCGCGTCGCCGGGCACCCGGTGCGCTGAGCGGTCAGGGCCGGCCGGAGCGCCCCTCCGGGGAGCGGCGCGGCATCGGGATCGACCGGACCACGTACTCCTGCACCGCGGCCGCGTGGTCGTCCTCGGGGAGGTGCCACTCGGACTCGGCCGGTCGTTGACGGCGGGTCAGCACACCCTGCACGGTGTCGACGGTGGTGCCGAGCCCGGCGTTGGGTCGGGTTCGCCAGAGCCGCTCGCCGTCCGGGGTGACCCGGAACCAGCCGTCGGAGACGCTGACCAGCCCCGCGCTCACCAGGCGGCGGACCGCCCCCTCCACCTCGTGCCGCTCGGGGATGGCCTGGTTGAGGTGGTCGGCGGTGGAGAGCACGTCGGCGAGGCGTACCCCTTCGGGGCGGCGTGTGGCGGCGGCCCGCCGGTGCCGCCCGGCGCCGCTCGCCATGACAAGTGCGACGAAAATCCAGGCGTCGCTCCAACGCCAACCGTTCTCCCCCATGCGGAAATGATGCCCGCCGACGAGGGTGGAGGGAACACCCGGTGTCGTGCTTGTTGGCCGCCGCAGGTCAGGGCGGTGCGGGTGGGGCCGACCGTGGCGCTGGGCCCCGGTGGTGATCACGTGGCGTAGGCGGGGTCCGGTCGGGCCGGCAGCGCGAAGAGCGCGATGAAGAACTGGGCCAGGGGTCCGATGGCCAGCGCGTACGCCACGGTGCCGAGGCCGACGGTGCCGCCGAGCAGCCACCCGAGGGCGAGCACGACGACCTCGATGGTGGTCCGGACCAGCCGCACCGACCAGCGGGGCCGGCGGGCGACGAAGCCGGTCATCAGGCCGTCGCGCGGGCCGGGGCCGAGTCCGGCGCCCAGGTAGAGGCCGGTGGCGGCGCCGTTGGCGACGATCCCGGCGAGCAGCATCGCGGCCCGGACCGGCAGGCTGTCGCCCGGTGGGAGCACGGCCAGGGTGGCGTCCACGACCAGGCCGACCACCACGACGTTGCTGATCGTGCCGAGGCCGGGGCGCTGCCGCAGCGGGACCCAGAGCAGCAGCACCAGGGCGCCGACGGCGATGGTGACGGTGCCGAAGGAGAGACCGGTCTGCCGGGCCAGTCCCTGGTGGAACACGTCCCAGGGGTCCAGCCCGAGTTCCGACCGGATCATCAGCGCCATGCTGAGCCCGTAGAGCACGAGCCCGACGTAGAGCTGGGTGAGCCGTCGCGCCGGCCGGTGCCGGAGATTGCCAAGCGGAGCCATGGATGCCACCCTAGAAGCCAATTCCGCCTGGTGAGCGGGCCAATTCCGGAGGTGTGGCCATGACGAGTCAGGTTCGTGGCGTCCAATTGGCGCGACTCCTCGGCCAGTGGCACGCGCTGCCGGGCCGCCGCCGCAGCCCGGACTACGCCGCGCTCGCCGCCGCCGTCCGCGGCCTGCTCGCCGACGGCCGCCTCCCCCTCGGCGTACGCCTGCCGGCCGAACGCGAGCTGGCCGAGGCGCTGCGGATCAGCCGGACCACGGTCACCGCGGCGTACCGGGAACTGCGGGAGAGCGGCCACCTGACCAGCCGGCGCGGGGCCGGGAGCTGGACCATGCTTCCCGGCGGGCACCGGGTGGCCAGCACCGGACTGTGGACGCCGCTGGACGACCGCGACATGATCGACCTCGGTGTCGCCGCGCTCTCCGCGCCGCCGCAACTGCTCCCGGCCGCCAGGGCGGCGGCGGAGGACCTGCCCCGCTACCTGGGCGGCGCCGGCTACCACCCGACGGGCATCATCGAGCTGCGCGAGGCCGTGGCCCGCTCCTACACCGAGCGCGGGCTGCCCACCAGTCCGGAACAGATCATGGTCACCAGCGGCACCCAGCACGCGCTGGACCTGGTGCTGCGCCTGGCCCTGTCGCCGGGCGGCGGGGTGCTTGTGGAGTCGCCCACCTACCCCAACGCGCTGGCCGCGCTCTCCGCCCGGCGGGCCCGCATCGCCACCCACGGACTCTCCGACGAGGGCTGGGACGCCGACCTGCTGCTCGGCAGCATCCGGCAGACCCGGCCGAAGCTCGCGTACGTGATCCCCGAGTTCCACAACCCGACCGGCCACCTGATGGCGGCCGACCTGCGTGAGCGGCTGGTCGCCTCGGCGCACGCCGCCGGGACCGACCTGGTGGTCGACGAATCCTTCGTCGACCTGCCGCTGGACGGCACACCGCTGCCGCCGCCGGTGGCCGTTTTCGACAGGCATTCCCGGGTGATCAGCATCGGCGGGATGAGCAAACCGTACTGGGGCGGGCTGCGGATCGGCTGGGCGCGTGCCTCGGCGCCCCAGGTGCAGCGGCTCGCCGCGGCGCGGGTCGGCGTGGACATGGCCAGCCCGGTGCTCGACCAACTCGTCGCGGTGCACCTGCTCGCGGACGCGCCGGCCATCGTGACGGCCCGCCGGGCACAGCTCACCACCCAGCGGGACACCCTGGTCGCGGCGCTCGCCGAGCGGCTGCCCGACTGGCGGGTCCGGGTGCCGGGTGGCGGCGTGACGCTCTGGGCCGAGCTGGACGGGCCGATCTCCAGCGCGCTGGCCCGGGCGGCGGAGGAGGTCGGCGTACGGCTGGCGCCCGGCCCCCGGTTCGGTCTGGACGGGACGCTGGAACGCTTCCTGCGGCTGCCGTTCACGCTGCCGGCCGAGGAGTTGCTGGAGGCGGTGGGACGGCTCGCCGCGGTCCGCTACGACCTGGACCGGACCGGCCGCCCGCAGTGGCGGGAACCGAGCGTCATCGCCTGAGGTCCCGGCCCGCCCGTTCCGGCGGTGATCGGTCGAACCGCCACCGCCGGGCCGCGGCGCCCCGCAGACTGCCCGGGTGGGCAACGGGGGCGCGGGCCGGTGGTCGTCGGCGGTCCGACCCGCCGCGCCCGGCTCCCGGACCACCTGGCTGGAACTCTTCTACGACCTGGTCTTCGTCTTCGCGTTCCTGAGCGTCACCACGCTCACCGCCTCGGAGACCAACCCGGCCAACCTCTACCGCTTCCTGCTGGTCCTGACGTTGCTCTGGTGGTCGTGGACCGGCTTCGCCCGCCTGGGCAACGCGTTCCGCGCCGACCAGGGCGTGCTGCCGCTTGTCGGCTTCGTCACCGTGGCCGCGACGTTCCTGCTGGTCCTCGGTGTGCCCGACGCCTTCGGCGACCTGCCCGGCTCGCTGACCTTCGCCGGGTGCTACTACGTGATCCGGATGGCCCAGCTCACCGTCTTCGGGTGGGTGGACTTCGCCGACCCGGCCCGGCGGCGGGGCTTCCTGCTGCGCGCCCTGATGCCGACCGTGGCCACCGCGTTGCTCGTCGTCGCCGGCGTCGTGGCGTCCCGGCTGCCGCAGGAACGGGTCGCGGTGGGGCTGCAACTGGCGCTGTGGACCCTGGCGGTACTTGTCGAGTACGTCGGCGGGGTGCGGCTGGCCCGGCGGTGGTGGGGGGTGCTCTCGGCCGGGCACTGGGCGGAACGGCACGCGCTGATGGTGCTGATCGCGCTCGGCGAGTCGATCATCGCGTTGGGGATCGGCCCCAAGCAGGGACTGCCGATCACTGCCCCGGTGCTGGTGGCCGCGCTGCTCGGCGTGGTGGTCGTGGCGGCGCTCTGGTGGGCGTACTTCGACACGCTCGCCTTCGCGCTGGAACAGGCGCTGCACCAGGCCCGGGACGAGGCCACCCGGGTACGGCTGGCCCGCGACGTCTACACGTTCCTGCACCTGCCGATGATCCTCGGGATCATCCTGTACGCGCTCAGCCTCAAGGACCTGCTCGCGGAGGCCGCACGACCGGAGACACCCGCCTGGGGACCGCCGCTGGGCACCTTGTGGGCGTTGATCCTCTTCGGCGGAGTCGCGCTGCACCTGCTCGGTGTCGCCGCGTGCTGGTGGCTGGCCGTGCGGGAGGTGCACCGGGCGCTGCTGGTGACCGTGGCGGCGCTGGCCGTGGTCGGGCCGCTCGTGTCCTGGCTCCCCGACCTGGTCGCGCTCGGCGCGTTGGCGGTGGTCACCACCTGCGGCGTGGTGTGGGAGACCCGCGGCGAGGGCGGTCGGCGGCGCCAGGTGCGTCAGCTCGCCCTGGCCGAGCAACTCGCCGCCGAGGCCGAGCAGAGCCGGTGGCGGCGGCGGCACCTGTGACCGTCGCCGCGCCGGATGCGCGGCCGTGCCCCGGGACGGTGGGCACGACCGACGCGGTCCCGGCTGTCAGAGCTCGGCGAGCGTGCCCTCGTACATCTTGTCGATCTCGGAGGAGAAGTTCGTCTCCACGCTGCGGCGCCGGATCTTCAGCGACGGCGTGACCTCGCCGTCCTCGATGGTGAGGTCCCGGGGCAGGATCGTCACCTTCTTGATCGTCTCCCAGCGGTTGAGCTTGGCGTTCAGCTCGGCGACGTAGCCGTCGACCATCGCCTGCGCCTCCGGCGAGGTGACGATCGTGGTGTAGTCCTTGCCCTCCAGCGGGGTGCCCACGGCCCAGGCCTTGATCGCGTCCGGGTCCAGGGTCACCAGCATCGTGCAGTAGTTGCGGGCCTGCCCGATCACCACGGCCTGCGAGGTGTACGGGCACACCGCCTTGAACATGCCCTCGACGTGCGACGGCGCGACGTACTTGCCGCCGGACGTCTTGACCAGGTCCTTCTTCCGGTCGGTGATGCGCAGGTAGCCGTCGGCGTCCAGGGTGCCGATGTCGCCGGTGCGGAAGAAGCCGTCCTCGGTGAACGCCTCCGCGGTCTCCGCGGGCAGGTTGTGGTAGCCGCGCATCACCGGACGGCCCCGGAGCAGGACCTCGCCGTCGGTGTCGATGCGGCACTCCAGGTCGCCCATGGCCCGGCCGACGCTGCCGATCCGCAGCCCGTCGGGCGGGTTGACGAACGCGCCGGCGCTGGTCTCGGTGAGGCCGTAGCCCTCCGAGATCGGCAGGTTGGCGGCGGCGAAGAACGTGCCGATCTCCTTGCTCAGCGGCGCCGCGCCGGAGACCAGCACGCGCATCTGGCCGCCGAGCCGCGCCTGGAGCTTGCTGAAGACCAGCTTCTCGGCGAGCGCGTACTTGAGTCGCAGCCCGGCCGGGACCGGCTGGCCGGCCTGCTCCAGCGCGACCTTCTCCTTGCCGACCGCGACGCCCCAGGCGAAGATCTTCGCCTTGGCGCCGCCCGCGCCCTGCGCGGTGGTGACGGTCTTGTTGTAGACCTTCTCGAAGACCCGGGGCGCGCCGCACATGAGCGTCGGCCGGATCACGCCGAGCATGTCGACCAGCCGGTCCACCCGGCCGTCGACGTACGTGGGCAGGCCGACGTGGGTGGCGCCGCAGAGCAGCGTCTTGCCGAACGAGTGGGACAGCGGCAGCCACAGGTACTGCAGGTCGTCGACGCGCAGCAGACCGAGGTCGGCCTGGGCGACGCCCTCCCAGCACCAGCCGCCGTGCAGCAGTTCCACGCCCTTGGGCCGGCCGGTGGTGCCCGAGGTGTAGATCAGGGTGGCCAGGTGGTCCGGCCCGATGCCGGCGACCAGCCGCTCGATCAGGTCCGGGTCGGCGCTGAGCGCGGACGTCCCGCGCTCCTCCAACTCGGCCAGGGTGAGCTGCGGGACGGTGGCGGCCGGGTCCGGCGTGCCGTCGAAGAGCACCACGTGGGTCAGCGCCGGCAGGTCCGCTCCGGCGATCTTCGCCGCCTGGCCGGGGTCCTCGGCGAACAGCACCCGCGACCCGGAGTCGGCGATGATGAAGACCGCGTCCTCCGGCTCGGTGGTCGGGTAGACGGTGGTGGTGGCGCCGCCGGCGCACATGATGCCGAAGTCGGCGAGCACCCATTCCAGCCGGGTGTTCGCCAGGATCGCCACGGGGTTCTCCAGGCCGACGCCGAGCCCGTGCAGACCGGCGGCGATCGCCTTGGCGCGGTGGCCGACCTGCTCCCACGTCAACCAGACCGGGCCCGAGTCGTCGGGGGCGGGGTGGGCGAACGCCTGCCGGTCGGGGGAGTCCGCCACGCGCTTGAGGAACATGTCGGGTACGGACTGGTACGGTACATCGAGAGCCATCGCTGTAGCCGCCTTCAGGGGTGGAGGACGTGACGGGGGTCACGTCGGTCTGCGGTTACCGAAGGGTATTGCCTGCACCCGTCCAGCGGCTAGCCCTGATCGGCCGACCGGCGTCGCTCCCGCCTGCGGCAACCGTGCCCAGCCCTCGCCTCAGAGACCCAATTCGGCGGTACGCAGCCGCTCGGCGAGCGGGGCCGGGCCGTCCACCTGCACCCGGGTCACCCGCTGGCGACCGGTCAGGAACAGCACCAGCTCACCCGGTGCGCCGACCACCCGCAGCCGCTCGCCACCCCCACCGGCCCGCACCTCGCCGTGCCCGGGGGCCTGCACCAGCACCTCGGCCGGGAAGCGCCGCAGCGCCATCCGGGCCAGCAGGGAGACCCGCTTCCAGAGCACCGCCTGCTGCCCGGCCGGCAGGTCGCGCGGGCTCCAACCCGGCCGGGCCCGCCGGACGTCCTCGTGGTGGATGAAGAACTCCATGCCGTTGGCCAGCTCGTCGGTGAGCGGGTTGCTCACCGGGCTCCACACCGGGGGACGGCGTACCCGGGCGATCAGCTCGGCGTACGGCCCGGCGGCGATCCGCCGGCGGACCGACTCGCCGTAGCCGCGCAGCGGCGGCAGCAGGATGCCCCCGGCCGCGTCCGGCCGGCGCTCCCGCACCAGCAGGTGCGCGGCGAGGTCTCGGGTGGTCCATCCCTCGTTGACCGTCGGTGCGTCCGGTCCCACGTCCAGCATCAGGTCGGCGAGCGCCTCGCGCTCCGTTCGGGCGTACCGCGGCATGGTCCGATCGTAGGCCGGGGCCCGCCGATCGGCGCGCCACGCCGGACGGCGCCGCGCCAGCCGGCGCCGAGTGGCGCCATCCGCCCAGGTCGGACCGGACGTGACGGCGGACACCTGCCGGCCTGGTCGGCGGAGACGGCCACGAGCGGTAAGGATGGGGGAGAAAAATGCGGCTTACGGCGGGGGCGAGTGTGGCGAGCGGGACAAGTCGGGACGTGCTCGGCAGCGGGCTGCGGGTGCTCGGCCGGGCCATCCGGGAACAACCGCGGATCTTCGCGGTCGCGGTCAGCGGCAGCGTGCTCTTCGGTCTCCTGGTGATCGCCAGCGCGTACGTGGTCGGCGCGGTCGTCGGCGACCTCGTGGTGCCGGCGGTCGAACGGGGCTCGGTGGCCGGCGGCACCCTGGCGTTGGCGGCGGCGGCACTGTTCGGCATCAGCGTGCTGCGGGTGGTCGCCATCTTCGGCCGGCGGCTCGGCGCCGGCTACATGCAGTACCGGCTCCAGGCCGCCTACCGGCGCCGGGTCACCCGCCGCTACCTGGAACTGCCGCTGGCCTGGCACCAGCGCAACTCCACCGGCACGTTGCTGTCCAACGCCAACTCCGACGTGGAGGCCGCCTGGTATCCGATCGCGCCGCTGCCGTTCGCGGTCGGCACGCTGGTGATGCTGCTCGGCGCGGTGGCCTCGCTGTTCCTCACCGACTGGGCGCTGGCCCTGGTCGGCCTGGCCGTGTTCCCCGCGCTGTTCGCGCTCAACGTGGTCTACTCCCGCCGGATGGCGCCCCGGCAGGCCCGGGCGCAGCGGCTGCGCGCCGAGGTCAGCGGCATCGCCCACGAGAGCTTCGACGGCGCGCTCGTGGTCAAGACGATGGGCCGCGAGGCCCAGGAGACCGCCCGCTTCTCCGCCCGCGCCGGTGACCTGCGGGACGCGTTGATCTCGGTGGGCCGGCTCCGCGGCGTGTTCGACCCGATGCTGGAGACGCTGCCCAGCCTCGGCACCCTGGCCGTGCTCGTGGTCGGCGCGGTCCGGTTCCGGCAGGGCGCGATCACGGTGACCGAGCTGGTCAGCGTGGCGTTCCTGTTCACCGTGCTGGCCTTCCCGGTCCGCGCGATCGGCTGGGTGCTGGCCGAACTGCCGCGCAGCGTCGCCGGCTGGGAGCGGGTCCGCCGGGTGCTCGACGCCACCGGTGAGATGCCGTACGGCACGACGACGCTCGACCCGGCCACCCGTACGCCGGCCACGCTTGGCTTCTCCGACGTCCACTTCGCCTACGAGCCGGCCGAGGCGCACCTGCCCGGCGTCGAGGTGCTCGGCGAGGTGACGTTCACCGTGCCGGCCGGGAAGACGGTCGCCCTGGTCGGGCCGACCGGTTCGGGCAAGTCCACCATCGCCTCGCTCGCCGTGCGCCTGGTCGACCCGCACGCCGGCCGGGTCACCCTGGACGGGGTGGACGTGCGGGAGTTGACCGCCGGGTCGCTCGCCTCGACGGTGGCGCTCGTGGCCCAGGTGCCGTTCGTCTTCGACGACACGGTCCGGGCCAACATCACGCTCGACCGGGCCGGCATCGGCGACGACGAGGTGTGGGCGGCGCTGCGGCTGGCCGAGGCGGACGGTTTCGTCGCCGCGCTGCCCGACGGGCTGGACACCATGGTCGGCGAGCGGGGCACCTCGCTCTCCGGCGGGCAGCGGCAGCGGTTGACCCTCGCGCGGGCGCTGGCCGGCCGTCCCCGGCTGCTGGTGCTCGACGACGCCACGAGCGCGGTCGACCCGCGGGTGGAGGCGGCCATCCTGGCCGGGCTGCGCGGCTCCGCCGACGGTGGCGCGTCGGCGTCGATCCTGGTGGTGGCGTACCGGCGGGCCACGATCGCGCTCGCCGACGAGGTGATCTACGTGGAGCAGGGCCGGGTGGTCGCCCGCGGCACCCATCAGGAGCTGTTGGTCACCGTGCCCGGCTACACCGCCCTGGTGACCGCGTACGAGCAGGCCGAGCAGGAACGCGACCAGAACCGCACGTACGACGAGGTCACGCCGATGACCTCCGGACTGGAGATCGAGGTTGACCGGTGAGCGCGAGGAGTGCAGCGCAGCGGAGCCCCGCAGTCGCGAACGAGGGGCGGATCCGGTGAGCGCGAGGAGTGCAGCGCAGCGGAGCCCCGCAGTCGCGAACGAAGGGTGGGTCCGGTGAGCGCGAGGAGTGCAGCGCAGCGGAGCCCCGCAGTCGCGAACGAAGGGCACATCCAGTGAGCGCCGTGACTGCCGAACAGCGGGACGAGTCGACCTGGCGGACGCTGCGCCGTGGGTTGGCGCTATCCCCGGAGCTGCGCGTCGGTCTGGCCGGCACGGTGGCGTTGGCGCTCGTCTACATGGTCGGCCGGGTGGCCGTGCCGGTGGCGGTGCAACGCGGCATCGACCACGGCATCGTCGGTGGGCTGAACCTGGACGTCATCTGGCTGACCGTGTCGATCACCGCCGCCGTGCTGGTGGTCACCACGACCTGCGGCTACCTGATGATGCGCCGGCTGTTCACGGTCAGCGAGACCGCCCTGGCGGGGGTGCGTACCCGCGCGTTCCGGCACGTCCACGACCTGTCGATGCTGCACCAGCAGTCCGAGCGGCGTGGCTCGTTGGTGTCCCGGGTGACCAGCGACGTCGACCAGATCACCCAGTTCCTCCAGTGGGGCGGCGTGATCCTCATCGTCAACGTGGGCCAGCTGGTGGTGACCACCGCCGTGATGCTCGCGTACTCCTGGCAGTTGACGCTCGTGGTGCTCCTGGCGTTCGCTCCGGCGCTGCTGGTGATCCGACGGTTGCAGCGGCGCCTGGCCGGCGCGTACGGCGTGGTCCGGCAGCGCACCGGCACGCTGCTCGGCGCGATCGGCGAGAGTGTGGTGGGTGCGCCGGTGATCCGGGCGTACGGGATCGCCGGGCGCACCGCCCGGCGGCTGGACGTGGCGATCGACGGGCAGCGGCTGGCCCAGCAGAAGGCGATCCGTACCAGCATCATGGGCAGCTCGGTAGGGGAGTTGGCGGCCGGCGTGGCGTTGGCCGGGGTGGTGGTGGTCGGGGTCAACCTCGGCGTCGACCGGACGCTGTCGGTCGGCCAGCTCACCGCGTTCCTGTTCCTGGTCACGCTCTTCATCCAGCCGGTGCAGATCGCCACCGAGGTGCTCAACGAGGCGCAGAACGCGATCGCCGGCTGGCGGCGGGTGCTTGACGTGCTGGACATCGAGCCGGACGTGGCCGACCCGGGCCGGCAGGGGCGGGACCTGCCGGCCGGCCCGTTGGAGGTGCGGTTCGCCGGTGTGACGTTCGCCTATCCGGGTGGTCCGCCGGTGCTGCACGACGTGACGCTCGACATCGCGGCGAAGAGCCGGGTGGCAGTGGTGGGGGAGACCGGCAGCGGTAAGACCACCTTCGCCAAGCTGCTCACCCGGCTGATGGATCCGAGTGGGGGCGAGGTGCTGCTCTCCGGCGTCGACCTGCGTCAGGTGCGGTTCGACTCGCTGCGCGCCCGGGTGGTGATGGTGCCGCAGGACGGTTTCCTGTTCGACGCCACGGTCGGGGAGAACGTCCGGTTCGCCCGCCCGGATCTGACCGATGCCCGGCTCACCGCCGCCTTCGACGAGTTGGGGCTGGCCGACTGGCTGGACGGCCTCCCGTCCGGTCTGGACACCCCGGTCGGGGAGCGCGGCGAGGCGTTGAGCGTGGGCGAGCGGCAGCTCGTGGCGCTGGCCCGGGCGTACGTGGCCGACCCGGATCTGCTGGTCCTGGACGAGGCGACGAGCGCGGTGGACCCGGCCACCGAGGTTCGCCTGCAACGGGCGCTGGACGCGGTGACCCGGGGGCGGACCACGCTTGCCATCGCCCACCGGCTCTCCACCGCGCAGGCGGCCGACGAGGTGATCGTGGTGGACCGGGGCCGGGTGGTGCAGCGCGGCCCGCACGAGAAGCTGCTGCGCGACACCGACTCGGTGTACGCGCTGCTGTACGCCTCCTGGTTGGAGCAGACCCGCTGATCGTGGGGCCGTGGCCGTGGACGTGGCCGTGGCCTGGACCGGGCCGCGCGGGTCAGTCCAGGTCGCCGGTGAGGTAGCGCTGGACGGTCGGGCCGACGGCGGCCACCAGCGTGGCCGGGTCGGCGGCGGCGACCCCGTCGAGGCGGATCACGTACCGCATCATGCCCAGCCCGGCGAGTTGGGTGGCGACCAGCCCACCGCGCAGCGGCCGCTGCGCCGGGTCCACGCCGAGGTGGTCGAGCACGCGGCGCAGCACCTGCGTGACCAGGAACTCCCGGAACAGGCGGGCGGTCCAGTCGTTGCTCACCGCGGAGCGCAGCAGCGCCACCCCGGCGGCCCCGGCCGGGGAGTCCCACACCGTCAGGAACACCCGGACCAGGCGCTCGCCGACCCGGTCCGGCTCGCCCGCGAGCACCTCCGGCAGCAGTCGCCCCGGGTCGGCCGGGAACGCCATGGCGGCCCGGAACAGATCCTCCTTGGTGCCGAAGTAGTGGTGCACGAGCGCCGGGTCCACCGCGGCGGCGGCGGCGATCGCCCGGACCGACGCGGCGTCGAAGCCACGGTCGGCGAACGCGGCACGGGCCGCGGCGAGGATCGCCTCCCGGGTGTCCGGGTTGCCGGGCCGCCGGCCGCTGCGCGGCGGGCTCATCCGCTGCGCCGGCGCAGCGTCGCGGCGGCCAGCACCAGCGCCACCACCGCCGCGCCGGCCACGATCGCCACGTCGCGCCACATCGTGCCGGTCGGCTCCGCGTGCGCGCCGACCTCCTGCAACGCCTCGACCGCGTACGACAGCGGCAGCGCGTCGCTGACCGCCTGGAGCCAGCCGGCCATCTGGTCGCGGGGCACGAACAGCCCGCAGAGCAGCAGTTGCGGGGCGACCACGACCGGCATGAACTGCACGGCCTGGAACTCGGTGCGGGCGAACGCCGAGCAGAAGAGCCCGAGCGCCACCGCGAGTACCGCGTTCACCCCGGCGATCAGCACGACCAGCCACGCGCTGCCGGCGGTGGTCAGCCCGAACACCTGGTAGGCGACCACCGAGGCCACGGTGGACTGGAGCACCCCGGCCAGGCCGAAGGCGATGCCGTAGCCGAAGAGCAGGTCGAGTTTGCCCAGCGGGGTGGTGAGCAGCCGTTCCAGCGTGCCGGTGGTGCGTTCGCGCAGCATGGCGATGCTGGTCACCAGGAACATGATGATGAACGGGAAGAAGCCCAGCATGATCAGGGCCACCCGGTCGAAGGGGCCCGGTGCGCCGGGTGGGGCGGGCTGGTCGACGTACATGAAGTAGACCAGCGTGAGCAGCACCGACGGCACCACCACGAGCAGCGCCACGGTGCGCTTGTCGTGCCGCAGCTGGCGCAGGATGCGCCCGGTCGTGGCGGCCAGGATGCGCGCGTTCACCGGTTCTCCCCGTCCTGGTCGCGGATGAGGCGCAGGAACGCCTCCTCCAGGTCGTCCACGCCTGTGGTGGCGCGGACCCCGGCCGGGGTGTCGTCGGCGATCAGCCGGCCCTCCCGGATCAGCAGCAGCCGGTCGCACCGGGCCGCCTCGTCCATCACGTGGCTGCTGACCAGCAGTGTGGTGCCGGCGGCGGCCAGGGCGTGGAACCGGGCCCACAGGTCGGCCCGCAGCACCGGGTCCTGGCCGACCGTGGGTTCGTCGAGGACGACCAGCTCCGGCTCGCCGACCAGGGCGCAGGCCAGCGAGGCGCGGCTGCGTTGCCCGCCGGAGAGCGTGCCGACGAGCTGGTCGGCGGCGGCGGCCAGGCCGACGTCGGCCACCGCGCGGTCGGCCTCGGCGTGCGCGCGGCCCTGGAGGACCGCGAAGTAACGGGCGTTCTCCCGGACGGTCAGGTCGGCGTAGACGCTCGGCGCCTGGGTGAGGTAACCGACCTTGCGGCGCAGCTCGGCCGAGCCGGCGGGCCGGCCGAGCACGTCGACCGTTCCGGTGCCGACGGTCTGCACCCCGACCACGGCGCGCATCAACGTGGTCTTGCCGCTGCCGCTGGGCCCCAGCAACCCGGTGACCGTGCCCCGGCCGACGGCGCAGGTGATTCCGTGCAGCACCCGCCGTCCGCCCCGCTCGACCACGAGGTCACGGACCGACACCGCGTCGTCCATGTCCCACCCCCGATCAATTCATCATCCGTTGAAATCAACGGTAGATGAATTCCGCCGGCCGAGCAATGGGGCTTGACTTCGAGCGTGCTCGAACTGGAAGCCTGGACCGGTGGACATCAGCACGCGGGAGATGAGCCTCACCGTCGGTGAGGCGGCGGAACGGGTCGGCCTGACCACCTACACACTGCGCTGGTACGAGCAGGAGGGGCTGGTGGCCCCGGTCGGCCGGGACTCCTCCGGTCGCCGCCGCTACACCCAGTCCGACGTCAACTGGCTGTTCCTGCTCACCCGGCTGCGCCGGACCGGGATGCCGGTGCGCGACATGCGTCGCTACGCCGAGCTGGCCCGGCACGGCGACAGCACGCTCGGCGCCCGACGGGCACTGTTCGAGGCGCACCGGGCCCGGGTGCTGACCCGGATGGCCGAGCTGGCGGAGGACCTGAAGGTGCTCGAACACAAGATCGACGCATACCGTCGGGCCGAGGAGGAACTGCCCTGACCGACCTGGCCCGGGTCCCGGCGCGGTCGCCACGGCCCACTCTCGGGGACACGTCGGCGGCGTCGGTGCCGCGTACGGGAGAATGGTCAACCGTGCCCGCCTCTGAACCGCCGCCGACCGGCGCTCCCGCTCACCCCGGCGCCGCCGTCCCCGGCCCGGCCCGGCCCTCCCGGCTCGACCCGGCCATCGCGGCCAAGCTGCGCCGCACCCCCGACGGCCTGGTCGCCGCCGTGGTCCGGGCCCACGACTCCGGCGAGGTGCTGATGGTCGCCTGGATGGACGACGAGGCGCTGCACCGCACCCTCACCACCGGCCGGGCCACCTACTGGTCGCGCAGCCGCGGCGAGTACTGGGTCAAGGGCGCCACCTCCGGCCACCACCAGTACGTCCGCTCCGTCGCCCTGGACTGCGACGGGGACGCGCTGCTGGTCAGCGTGGAGCAGGTCGGCGCGGCCTGCCACACCGGGCACCGCACCTGCTTCTTCACCGACCTGCCCGTGCACACCCCGGAGGTGACCCGGTGACCGACGGCGTGGTCCACCCGGACCGGTCCACCTTCACCGACCTGGCCGCCCGCTGGCGCGTCGTGCCGGTCACCCGGCGGCTGCTGGCCGACGCCGAGACCCCGGTCGGGGTCTACCGCAAGCTGGCCGGTGGCCCCGGCACGTTCCTGCTGGAGTCCGCCGAGCAGGGCGTCGGTTCCGCCGGCACGGCCTGGTCGCGCTACTCGTTCATCGGCGTACGCAGCAGCGCCACGCTCACCGAACGCGACGGCGTCGCCGGCTGGACCGGCACGCCGCCGGCCGGCGTGCCGAGCAGCGGCGACCCGGTCACCGTGCTGCGGGAAACCGTCGCCGCGCTCGCCGGCCCGGCCTGGGACCCGGCCGGCGACATGCCGCCGCTCACCGGCGGGCTGGTCGGCTACCTCGGCTACGACCTGGTCCGCCGGTTCGAGCGGCTGCCCGAGCTGACCGTCGACGAGCTGGACGTGCCCGAGCTGGGCATGATGCTCGCCACCGACCTGGTGGTGCTCGACCACTACGAGGGCTCGGCGATCCTGGTCGCCAACGCGGTGCTGCCCCCGTTCGACGAGCCCGACCGGGCGCAGCGGGTCGCCGCCGCCTACCACCACGCGGTGGGCCGACTCGACGCCATGACCACGGCGCTGTCCCGACCGATTCCGCCCATGGTCTCCACCGTCCACCGGCCCGACGTCGGCGCGGTGACCAGCCGGACGCCCGACGGCGACTATCCGGCGGCGGTGGCGAAGGCCAAGGAGGCGATCCGGGCCGGCGAGTGCTTCCAGATCGTGCTCAGCCAGCGCTTCGAGCGGCCCACCGACGCCGACCCGCTCGACGTCTACCGGGTGCTGCGCACCACCAACCCCAGCCCGTACATGTACCTGCTGCGCTTCGACGGCTTCGACATCGTCGGCTCGTCCCCCGAGGCGCACCTCAAGGTCAGTGCCGGCCGGGACGGACGCCGCCGGGCGTTGCTGCACCCGATCGCCGGCACCCGGCCGCGTGGCGGCTCCCCGGCGGGCGACGCCAAGCTCGCCACCGAACTGCTCGGCGACCCCAAGGAGCGCGCCGAGCACGTCATGCTCGTCGACCTGGGCCGCAACGACCTGGGTCGGGTCTGCCGGCCGGGCACGGTCGAGGTGCCGGAGTTCGCCACCATCGAGCGCTACAGCCACGTCATGCACATCGTCTCCACCGTGGTGGGGGAGCTGCGCCCCGACCGCACCGCCTTCGACGCGCTGGCCGCGACGTTCCCCGCCGGCACCCTCAGCGGCGCGCCCAAGGTACGCGCCATGGAGATCATCGAGGAGTTGGAGCCGGTCCGCCGCGGCGTCTACGGCGGCACCGTCGGC
The DNA here is from genome assembly GCF_049841795.1 of Micromonospora sp. DT31. Lineage (NCBI taxonomy): Bacteria > Bacillati > Actinomycetota > Actinomycetes > Micromonosporales > Micromonosporaceae > Micromonospora > Micromonospora sp. DT31. Next base: position 73,942 of record NZ_JBNCKZ010000011.1, read on the forward strand.
TACTTCGCGTTCGGCGGTGACCTGGACATGGCCATCGCGATCCGGACCGCCCTGATCCGCGACGGGCGAGCCTACGTGCAGGCCGGTGCCGGAGTGGTGGCCGATTCCGATCCGGTCGCCGAGGAGCAGGAGACGCGCAGCAAGGCCGCCGCCGTGCTCGCCGCGATCGCCGCCGCCGAGACCCTGCGGCCGGCCCGGTGAACGGCCCCGACCGCGAACCGGACCAGGCCGACGGGGCCGGCCCGGCGGGCGGACCCCCGACCGGCGCGCCGGCGCCGCGGGGCCGGCGCGAGCTGGCGTACACGCTCCTGCTGTGCCTGGCCGGCGCGGGTCTGGCCGCCTGGGCGGTGACCCGGACCTGGTCGGTCGAGCCGACCGCGCGCGGCTCGCTGCCGCCCGGACAGCAGGACCGCACCGGCGCGGAGCTGCTGCCCTGGGTGTCGGCGCTGGCCTACGTGGGGTTGGCCGGGGTCGGCGTGCTGCTGGCCACCCGGGGCCGGCTGCGCCGCCTGCTCGGCGTGTTGCTGGCGGCGGTCGGCCTGGCGGTCGCGGCCGGCGGCGGCGTCGGCCTGGCCGAGACCGGGGTGAGCCGTCAGTGGCCGGCGCTGGTGCTCCTCGGTGGCCTCGCCCTGGCCGCCGGTGGGGTCTACACCGTGTTGCGCGGCGACGGCTGGCCGGCGATGGGCGCCCGCTACGAGCGGCGGCCGGGAGACGCCGGGACCGCCGACGCCGATCGCCGGCCGGCGGTCGAACGGGGCAACCGGGACGCGTGGGACGCGCTGGACCGGGGCGAGGACCCGACGGTCAGCTGACCGGCTGGGACTCGCGCACGTCCCGGCGGGCACGGGCCGCGGCCCGTGCGGCGGCCAGCTCGGCCACCAGCCGCTCCAGCTCGCGGCGCTGGGCAGCCCGGGCACGGTCGGCGCAGACCGCCTCCCAGGCGTTGCCCTGGGCGGTGCGCATCCGTCCGTCGCCGGCCACCGTCCGTTCCAGCGTGTGCACCACGCCGACGGCGAGGGAGGCGACGGTCCGGGAGATGGTGGTCAGTCCGATGGCCTGGTTCGGGCTGCTGGTGCTCATGGTCCACTCCGCACGAGATCGTATGGCGACGGTCGCAGCCGCCGGGGTCGAGTCTGCCTGAGCAACAGGCTGCCGGACCCGGGTTTCGGCGCCGTGAAGCGCAGGTCAACTGTCCGACAGGCGGGCGGACCTGGGCAGGGTCGGAAGTCCTTGACCTTGGTCACAGTCGCCGGCACACGCCGCCCGGTGCGGAGCCGGGCCGGTCGTGGTGAGATAGGGCATGGGCGGCAGTCGATGCATGTCGTGGCGCTACGTGACCGCGCGTTCACCCGAAGTCGGCCATCATGCCACAGCCCATTTCGTGAGGTGCGCCATACCCCCCGGCACGTGTCGCCAGGTGGCGCCCCCTAGCATCGGCCCATGACACCCGGAGAGGGGAGTCCGTTGGTGACTGCTGAGCATGCCCCCGAGGGGGACGACACCACGACGGCGCCGTCCGCAGGCGTACTGGACGAGATCCTGGCCGGCGTGCGCGAGGACGTGGCCCGCCGGCAGGAGCAGGTTCCGCTGGAGCGGATCCGTGAACTGGCCGCCGCCGCGCCACCGCCGCTGGACGCGTACGCGGCCCTGCGCCGCCCCGGCGTGGCCGTGATCGCCGAGGTGAAGCGCTCGTCGCCGTCCAAGGGGCGGCTGGCCGAGATCGCCGACCCGGCGGACCTGGCCGGCGACTACGCCGCCGGTGGCGCGCGCGCGATCAGCGTGCTCACCGAGGGCCGCTGGTTCGGCGGCTCGCTTGACGACCTGGCGGCGGTCCGCGCGGCGGTGAACGTGCCGGTGCTGCGCAAGGACTTCGTCGTCTCCAGCTACCAGGTGCACGAGGCCCGCGCGCACGGCGCCGACCTGGTGCTGCTGATCGTCGCCGCGCTGGAGCAGAACGCGCTCGTCGGCCTGCTGGAGCGGATCGAGTCGCTGGGCATGACCGCGCTCGTCGAGGTGCACACCGAGGAGGAGGCCGACCGCGCCCTGGAGGCCGGCGCGCAGGTCATCGGGGTCAACGCCCGCGACCTGCGTACGCTGGAGGTCGACCGCTCGGTGTTCGAGCGCATCGCGCCCGGCCTGCCGAGCCGCGTGGTCAAGATCGCCGAGTCCGGGGTGCGCGGCCCGCACGACCTGATCCGGTACGCCTCGGCCGGCGCCGACGCGGTTCTCGTGGGCGAGGGCCTGGTCACCCAGAAGAGTCCGCGCGAGGCGGTCGCGGAACTGGTCAACGCCGGCAACCACCCGGCCACGCCCCGACCCGTGCGCTGAACGCACCGGGTCACCCGATCCGAGAGGACGCCCCGCGATGAGCGCCGCACCCGCAGCCGGCCAGGTCCCCGACGCCGCCGGTCACTTCGGCCGGTTCGGGGGTCGGTTCGTTCCCGAGGCGCTGGTCGCGGCGCTCGACGAGCTGGACGCGGCCTACCGCAAGGCGATGGGCGACGAGGAGTTCCTCGCCGAGTTCCACGCACTGCTGCGCGACTACGCGCACACCCCGTCGCCGCTGTACGAGGCCCGGCGACTCTCCGCCCAGGTCGGGGCGCGGGTCCTGCTCAAGCGGGAGGACCTGAACCACACCGGCGCCCACAAGGTGCGCAACGTGCTCGGCCAGGCGCTGCTCACCCGGCGGATGGGCAAGCGGCGGGTGATCGCGGAGACCGGCGCCGGGCAGCACGGCGTGGCCACCGCCACCGCCGCCGCCCTGTTCGACCTCGAGTGCGTGGTCTACATGGGTCAGGTGGACACCGAGCGGCAGGCGCTCAACGTCGCCCGGATGCGGATGCTCGGCGCCACGGTCGTCCCGGTGACCGCCGGCTCGCGCACGCTCAAGGACGCGATGAACGAGGCGCTGCGGGACTGGGTCGCCAACGTCGACGACACCCACTACCTGATCGGCACCGCCGCCGGGCCGCACCCGTTCCCGGAGATGGTCCGTGACTTCGTCCGCGGCATCGGGGTGGAGGCCCGCCAGCAGTGCCTGGACCTGACCGGCGCGCTGCCGGACGCGGTCGCCGCCTGCGTCGGCGGCGGCTCCAACGCGCTGGGCATCTTCCACGCCTTCGTGCCGGACGCCGGGGTGCGGTTGTACGGCTTCGAGGCCGGCGGCGAGGGCGTGGCCACCGGCCGGCACGCGGCCAGCATCACCGGCGGTTCGTCCGGGGTGCTGCACGGCACCCGCACCTACGTGCTCCAGGACGCCGACGGTCAGACCATCGAGTCGCATTCCATCTCCGCCGGCCTGGACTACCCGGGCGTCGGGCCGGAACACGCCTGGCTGCACGACACCGGGCGGGCCGTCTACCAGCCGGTCGACGACGCCGAGGCGATGGCCGCGTTCGAGCTGCTCTGCCGCACCGAGGGCGTGATCCCGGCGATCGAGAGCGCGCACGCGCTGGCCGGGACCCGCCGCATCGCCCCGGAACTCGCCGCCGAGCTGGGCCGGGAGCCGGTGATCGTGGTCAACCTGTCCGGCCGGGGCGACAAGGACGTGCACACCGCCGGCGCCTACTTCGGCATCCTCGACAAGGAGTGACAGCGTGAGCCGCATCGGGGTCGCCTTCGACAAGGCCCGGGCCGACGGGCGGGCCGTGCTCGTCGGCTGCATGCCGGCCGGCTTCCCGACCGTCGAGGGCAGCATCGCCGCCATGACCGCGATGGTCGAGGCGGGCGTGGACGTCATCGAGGTGGAGATCCCCTACTCCGACCCGGTGATGGACGGCCCGGTCATCCAGCGGGCCAGCGACATCGCGCTGGCCGGCGGCGTCCGTACCGCGGACGCGCTGCGCGTCGTCGAGGCGGTCGCCGCGTCCGGGGCCAGCGTGGTCACGATGACCTACTGGAACCCGATCGAGCAGTACGGCGTCGACGCGTTCGCCCGGGACATGGCCGCCGCCGGCGGCACCGGCCTGATCACCCCGGACCTGATCCCGGACGAGGCCGCCGAGTGGCTGGCCGCGTCCGACGCGCACGGCCTGGACCGCACGTTCCTGGTGTCGCCGTCGTCCACGGACGCGCGGCTGCGGATGACCGCCGAGCACTGCCGCGGCTTCGTCTACGCCACCGCGATCATGGGGGTCACCGGCGCCCGCGCGCAGACCTCCGACGCCGCGCCGATCCTGGTCTCCCGGCTGCGCGAGGTCACCGACCTGCCGGTCGGGGTGGGGCTGGGCGTGGGCACCGGCGCGCAGGCCGCCACCGTCGCCGGTTACGCCGACGCGGTGATCGTGGGCAGCGCGTTGGTCCGGTGCGTGCTCGACGCCCCGGACCAGGCCGCCGGCCTGAGCGCCCTGCGTCGGCTCAGCGCCGAACTCGCCGAGGGCGTCCGCAACCCGGTCCGCTGACCTGGTCCCGACCGGCCGTCCGGCGTCGGCCCCGCGCCCGCGTCGCGGGCGTGCCGGCGGACCGGGGTGCCGCCGACCCCTCCCGCACCGGTACCGTGTGCACCCGTGACCTACGCCCCGATGAGCCCACTGGCGGCCATGCCCAGCCCCAGCACCGCTGTCTGGCAGCTCGGTCCGGTTCCGATCCGGGCGTACGCGCTCTGCATCATCGCCGGCATCGTGGTGGCCTGCGTGGTCACCGAGTACCGGCTGCGTCGTCGCGGCGTGGCGCCGGGTGCGGTGCTCGACATCGCCGTCTGGGCCGTGCCGGCCGGCATCATCGGCGCCCGGATCTACCACGTCATCACCTCGCCGGAGAAATACTTCGGCTCCGGCGGTGAGCCGCTCAAGGCGCTGTACATCTGGGAGGGCGGCCTGGGCATCTGGGGCGCGGTGGCCGGTGGCGCGGTCGGCGCGTGGCTCGCCGCACGTCAGCTCGGCATCCCGTTCGCGGTGGTCGCCGACGCGCTGGCGCCCGGGCTCCCGCTGGCGCAGGCGGTCGGCCGGTTGGGTAACTGGTTCAACAACGAGCTGTACGGCGGCCGGACCACGCTGCCCTGGGGCCTCGAGGTGCACGTGATGGACCCGGACAACCCGGGTCACGCGTTGCGCGACGACGCCGGGAACCCGGTGCTCCAGCCCGGGCTCTACCACCCGGCGTTCCTCTACGAGGCGCTCTGGAACATCGGCGTCGCCGCGCTGGTGCTGCTCGTCGACCGCAAGCTGCGGCTGGGTCGGGGCCGGGCGTTCGCGCTCTACGTGATGGGCTACACGGTGGGCCGGTTCTGGATCGAGCTGATGCGCACCGACGAGGCCCACCTGATCCTCGGCGTACGGCTCAACGTCTGGACCGCCGCGCTGGTCTTCCTCGCTGCGCTCGCCTATTTCGTCCGGGTCCGTGGCCCCCGGGAGTACGTGGTGCCGGTGGGGGAGACGGCCGCCGCGCCGGTGCCCGGCGGTGACGTGTCCCAGGTCGACCTGTCCGCCGGGGAGACCGGCTCGCGGCCGGTCGCGCCGGAGGGATACCGGGTGGTGTCCGAGGAGCAGTTCCGCGCCTACCGGGAGACCGGCGTGCTGCCCCCACCGGACGCCGAACCGGACGTCGACGACTCCGCCCGGACCGACGACACCACCACGACCGACGACACCACCACCGCGGACGACGACACCGCCACCGCGGACGACGACGGCACGGACGACGGCACGGACGACGCCGGTACGGATGACCGCACCGGCGCCGGCACGGCGCGCGACGCCCGGGCGGACGCCGGCGGACGATCCGCCGACCGGGACAGCTGAGCGGGGGTCGCATGCGCAGCGCGGTGGTGGTCGGTGCCGGTCTCGGCGGGCTGGCGGTGGCCGGTGTGCTGGCCCGCTCGGGATGGCAGGTCACACTGCTGGAGCGGGCCGACCGGGTCCGGCCGGAGGCGACCGCCGTGGTGCTCTGGCCGAACGGGGTCCGCGCGCTGCGCGCCCTCGGCCTCGGCGACGGGCTGGACGCGATCGCCACCCCGCTGCCCGACGGTGGGGTCCGCCGCCCGGACGGGCAGTGGCTGGTGCAGCCCCGGGCCACCCCGGCGGAGCGGATGCCGGTGGTGGTGCACCGGGAGGACCTGCACGACGCGCTCATCGCCGGGCTGGGCGACCGAGTGGAACTGCGGACCGGGGTGACCGTGCGCAGCGTACGCGCGGCCTCCGGGCAGCGTCCCACGGTGGGTGACGGCCGGCACACGTACGAGGCCGACCTGGTGGTGGCGGCCGACGGCACGGACAGCGGTCTGCGCCGCCACCTGGCCCCGGAGGCGAAGGTGGTCAGCTCCGGCTGCGCCGCCTGGCGGGCCGTCATCCCCTGGTACCGGGCCCCGCAACTGCCGGACGACCAGCCGGTGCACGGGGAGACGCTCGGCGCCGGCTACCGCTTCCTGGCCGCCTCGCTCGGCGAGCGGGGCACCGCCGGGGCTTCCCGCCGGGGCGGCATCTACTGGGTGGCGACCGCAGCCGGCGCACCCCGGCCGGAGCCGCCGGAGATCCAGCTCGCCCTGCTCAAGCGCTGGTTCGCGGGTTGGCCCGGGCCGATCGCCACGCTGCTGGAGGCGACCGACCCGGCCGACGTGGTGCAGCAGGAGATCCGCGAGCTGCGTCCGCTGCCCCGCTCGTACGGCTTCCCGGCCGGCCCCGGTGGTGTGGTGCTGCTCGGCGACGCCGCGCACGCCATGCCGCCGCACCTGGGGCAGGGCGCCTGCCTGGCGTTCGAGGACGCAGCCACGCTCGCCGGGCTGCTGCGGGAGTCGCGGCTGCCGGACGCGGTGACCGCGTACGACAGGTTGCGGCGCCCCCGCGCGGCCACCATGGTCCGGCAGACCCGGCGGATGTCTGCGGTGCTGCAGGCCCGAGGCCGGTTGGCGCTGCGCGCCCGGGACGCCGCACTCGGCACGATCAGCCCTCGGCTGCGCAACACGGCCGCCGCAGCGGCCGCCGACTGGCAGCCGCCGTCCTGACCGGCCGGTGGACGCTCAGATGACGGCGGCGGGCTCGGCGATGCACGCGGTGCCCACGCGGCGGAAGCCGACCCGCAGGTAGACCCGGGCGATGTCCTCGCTGCCGGCGCTCAGGAAGATCAGGTCGGTGCCGTCGGCGCGCAGCTCGTGGGCCAGCGTGGCGGTCACCGCCGCGCCCAGGCCGCGGCGGCGGGCCGACGGCAGCGTCGCCACCCCGGCGATCTCCGCCACGTCGTCCACCCGCATGGCCATGCCGCTGGCCAGCGCGCCCTCGTCGGGCGTCCCGGCGAGCACCGAGATGCGCCGGCCGTCAACGATCCGGGTGGCCTCCTCCTGCAGCGCGGCGACGTCCAGCTGGGCGAGGGCGGCGTCCCGGTCGGCGGGGCCGGCCTCGCCCCGGGCGGTGCCGCCGTGGGCGAAGCCGACCGCCGCGACCGCCCGCCGTAGGGCGATGTCCGTGGCGAAGCCGGGGTCGCCGGGGTCGAGCACCCGCACCGGTACGTCGCTGAGGGTGCCCGGTTCGGGCAGCCGCTCCGGTTCCAGCAGCATCAGCGGCGCCTCCAGCACGGCCAGCCCGGCCGAGCGGGCGACCGCCAGCAGGTCCGGTTGGTGTTCGTGCACCCATTCGAACGTCTCCGGCAGGCCCAGTGCCCGCTGGCGGGCGCGGACCTCGGTCACGTCGGCCAGGGAGGCGGTGCGGGTGGCGTCGGGGCGGGGCCGGGCGTAGAACGGCCAACCGGCACCGTCCCGGACGAACAGCACCAGAGCGCCGAAGTCCTCGGTCCGGGCCCCGTCGCGGGGCACCGCGTCGTAGAACCGTTCCAACCGGTCGAGTGCGGCCGCTCGCGCTACATCCACCGCGCGAGACTACAGCTCCCAGCATCTGGAAGTGTGATCAATCTGAACTGGCCTTGCGCCGGAAGCCCTAACGTAGACTCAATAAACCGCAGAGGGCCGACGTCGTCCCCATCATGATCCATCCTGAGTGACGACAGGAGGCCCGGTGGCCTTTCCGTACCCTCTTCGCCCGCAGCCGGCCGCGCCGACGGCGGGCCTGTACGACCCCGCGTACGAGCATGACGCCTGCGGGGTGGCCTTCGTGGCGGACCTGCGCGGCCGGCGCTCGCACCAGGTCGTCGCGAACGGCCTCGGGGCGCTGTGCCGGCTGGACCACCGGGGCGCCAGGGGCGCGGAGCACAACACCGGGGACGGCGCCGGCATCATGATCCAGGTGCCGGACGCGTTCCTGCGTGCCACGGTCGACTTCCCGCTGCCCCCGGCCGGCCAGTACGCCACCGGCCTGGTGTTCCTGCCCGACGACGACGCGGCCGAGGCCCGGGCCCGGCACGTGGTGGACAAGTACGCGCTCGTCGAGGGCGCCGACGTGCTCGGCTGGCGGGACGTGCCGACCGACGCGTCCGGCCTGGGGGAGACCGCGCTCGCGGCGATGCCCCGGGTCCGGCAGCTCTTCCTGGCCGCGCACCGGTTGACCGACTCGCCGGCCGGCCCGGCCGGCTCCCCGTTGTCCGGGCTCGACCTGGACCGGGTGGCGTTCTGCCTGCGCAAGCAGGTCGAGCGGGAGACCGCCGAGCGTGGCGTGCCGGCATACTTCCCGTCGCTGTCCGGCCGGACGATGGTGTGGAAGGGCATGCTCACCCCGGACCAGCTCCCGGCGTTCTACCCGGAGCTGACCGACGAGCGGGTGGAAAGCGCCATCGCCCTGGTCCACTCCCGGTTCTCCACCAACACGTTCCCGTCCTGGCCGCTGGCGCACCCGTACCGGTTCATCGCGCACAACGGCGAGATCAACACGATCCGGGGCAACCGCAACTGGATGCAGGCGCGGGAGGCGCTGCTGCGCAGTCCGAACGTGCCGGGCAACATCCGCCGGGTCTTCCCGGTCTGCACGCCGGCCGCGTCCGACTCCGCCAACTTCGACGAGGTCCTCGAACTGCTGCACCTGGCCGGGCGGAGCCTGCCGCACGCGGTGCTGATGATGATCCCGGAGGCGTGGGAGAACGATCCGGACATGCGCGCCGACAAGCGCGCGTTCTACCGCTTCCACGCCAGCCTGATGGAGCCGTGGGACGGCCCGGCGTCGGTGGCGTTCACCGACGGCGAGGTCGTCGGCGCGGTGCTCGACCGCAACGGCCTGCGTCCGGGCCGCTGGTGGCACACGGCCGACGGCCTGGTGGTGCTGGGCAGCGAGGCGGGCGTGCTGGACCTCGACCCGGCCACCGTGGTCGCCAAGGGCCGGCTCCAGCCCGGGAAGATGTTCCTGGTCGACACCGTCAACGGCCGGATCGTCTCCGACGACGAGATCAAGACCGAGCTGGCGGCCGCGCAGCCGTACCAGGACTGGCTGCACGCCGGCCTGATCGAGCTGGACGACCTGCCGCCGCGCGAGCACACCGTCTACACCCACGACTCGGTACGCCGCCGGCAGCAGACCTTCGGCTACACCGAGGAGGAGCTGAAGATCCTGCTCGGCCCGATGGCCCGCAGCGGCGCGGAGCCGATCGGCTCGATGGGCACCGACACCCCGATCGCGCCGCTGTCCACCCGGCCGCGGCTGCTCTACGACTACTTCCACCAGCTCTTCGCCCAGGTCACCAACCCGCCGCTGGACGCCATCCGGGAGGAGCTGGTGACCAGCCTGGCGTCCACCATCGGGCCGGAGGGCAACCTGCTGGACCCGGGCGCGGCGAGCTGTCGCCAGATCGTGCTGCCCCACCCGGTGATCGACAACGACGAGCTGGCCAAGATCCTCTCCATCGACGAGGACGGTGACCTGCCCGGTTTCAAGGCGGTCCGGGTGTCCGGCCTCTACCGCATCCGCGACGGCGGCGCCGGCATCAAGGCCCGGTTGACCGAGATCTGTCGGCACGTCTCGGAGGCGATCGAGGACGGCGTCCGCATCCTGGTGCTCTCCGACCGGGACTCCAACGCCGACCTGGCCCCGATCCCGTCGCTGCTGCTCACCGCCGCGGTGCACCAGCATCTGGTCCGCGAGCAGACCCGGACGCAGGTGGCGCTGATCGTCGAGTCCGGCGACTGCCGCGAGGTGCACCACGCGGCCGTGCTCATCGGCTACGGCGCGGCGGCGGTCAACCCGTACCTGGCCTTCGAGTCGGTGGAGGACATGATCTCCACCGGCGTATTGACACGTGTCGACCAGGCTGAGCCGGATGAGCCGCCATCGAAGCTGGCGGCCAAGGCGGTCCGCAACTACGTCAAGGCGCTCGGCAAGGGCGTCCTGAAGATCATGTCCAAGATGGGCATCTCGACCGTGTCGTCGTACTGCGGGGCGCAGGTGTTCGAGGCCGTCGGCCTGGACAGCCGCCTGGTCGACCGCTACTTCCGCGGCACTCCGAGCACCATCGGCGGCATCGGCCTGGCCGAGATCCACGCCGAGGTGGCCGCCCGGCACGCGCTGGCCTGGCCGGCGCCGGGTGCCCAGGCCAGCGACCGGCTGGAGGTCGGTGGCGAGTACCAGTGGCGCCGCGAGGGCGAGCTGCACCTGTTCAACCCGGAGACGGTCTTCCTGCTCCAGCACGCCACCCGCAGCCGCCAGTACGACGTCTTCCGGCAGTACACCGCCAAGGTCGACGAGCTGGCCGCGAAGTCCGGCTCGCTGCGCGGGCTGTTCACGGTGCGCACCGGCGTACGCCCGGCGGTGCCGCTGGACGAGGTCGAGCCGGCCACCGAGATCGTCAAGCGGTTCGCCACCGGCGCCATGTCGTACGGGTCGATCTCGGCCGAGGCGCACGAGACTCTCGCCATCGCGATGAACCGGCTCGGCGGCAAGTCCAACACCGGCGAGGGCGGCGAGGACGTCGAGCGGCTGCACGACCCGGCCCGCCGTTCGGCGGTCAAGCAGATCGCCAGCGGCCGGTTCGGCGTGACGAGCGAATACCTGGTCAACGCCGACGACCTCCAGATCAAGATGGCCCAGGGCGCGAAGCCCGGCGAGGGTGGGCAACTCCCCGGCAACAAGGTCTGGCCGTGGATCGCCCGGACCCGGCACGCCACCCCGGGCGTCGGCCTGATCTCCCCGCCGCCGCACCACGACATCTACTCCATCGAGGACCTGGCGCAGCTCGTCCACGACCTGAAGTGCGTCAACCCGCGCGCGCGGGTGCACGTCAAACTGGTCAGCGAGGTGGGCGTGGGCACGGTCGCGGCCGGCGTGGCCAAGCTCAAGGCCGACGTCATCCTGATCTCCGGGCACGACGGCGGCACCGGCGCGTCCCCGCTGAACTCCCTCAAGCACGCCGGCACCCCGTGGGAGCTGGGCCTGGCCGAGGCGCAGCAGACCCTGCTGCTCAACAAGCTGCGCGACCGGGTCACCGTGCAGGTCGACGGCCAGCTCAAGACCGGCCGGGACGTGCTGGTCGCGGCGCTGCTCGGCGCCGAGGAGTTCGGCTTCGCCACCGCGCCGCTGATCGTCGAGGGCTGCGTGATGATGCGCGTCTGCCACCTCGACACCTGCCCGGTCGGCATCGCCACCCAGAACCCGGTGCTGCGCGAACGGTTCACCGGCCGGCCGGAGTTCGTGGAGAACTTCTTCCTCTTCCTCGCCGAGGAGGTCCGGGGCTACCTGGCCGAGCTGGGCTTCCGCAGCATCGAGGAGGCGATCGGCCAGGTCGAGCTGCTCGACGTGACCGGCGCGATCGACCACTGGAAGGGCCACGGGCTGGACCTGAGCCGCGTGCTGCACCTGCCCGAGCTGCCCGAGGGCGCGTCCCGTCGGGGCGTACGGGCCCAGGACCACGGACTCGACGCGGCGCTCGACAACCGGCTCGTCGAGCTGGCCGGCCCGGCGCTGCGCGACCGTACCCCGGTCCGGGTCGAGGTGGCGGTGCGCAACGAGCACCGCAGCGTGGGCGCGATGCTCGGTGGCGAGGTGACCCGCCGCTTCGGCGGCGCCGGGCTGCCCGAGGACACCATCGAGTTCGTGCTGCGCGGCACCGCCGGCCAGTCGTTCGGCGCGTTCCTGCCGCGCGGGGTGACGTTGCGCCTGCACGGCGACGCCAACGACTACGTGGGCAAGGGCCTGTCCGGCGGCCGGATCGTGGTCCGGCCGGACGCCGCCGCGCCGTTCGCCGGCGTGCACGCCGAGCCGGGCCGGCGGGCCGAGGACCAGATCATCGCCGGCAACACCATCCTGTACGGCGCCACCGGCGGTGAGATCTACCTGCGTGGCCGGGTGGGGGAGCGGTTCGCGGTGCGCAACTCCGGCGCGGTGGCCGTGGTGGAGGGCCTCGGTGACCACGGCTGTGAGTACATGACCGGCGGCACGGTGGTGGTGCTCGGGCCGACCGGGCGCAACTTCGCCGCCGGCATGTCCGGCGGCACCGCCTTCGTGCACCGGCTCGACAGGCGGTTGGTCAACGCCGAGCTGGTCGACCTGTCGCCGCTGCGCGACGAGGAACGGGACCGGCTGCACGAGCTGGTCCAGCGGCACTTCGCCGAGACCGACTCGGCCGTCGCCGAGGAGCTGCTCAAGCGCTGGCCGCAGGCGGTGGAGGAGTTCACCGCCGTGGTGCCCCGGGACTACCGCCGGGTCATGGAGATCATGCGGGCCGCCGAAGCCGCCGGCCACGACGTCGACGACGCGGTGATGAGCGCGCTGGCACCGACGGCTGTCCCGCCGTCGACGCCCGCCTCCGCGTCCCTGCCGCCCGCGCCCCGGGCGGTCGCCCAGGAGGTGGCCCGTGCCTGACCCGAACGGTTTCCTGCGCTACGACCGGCGGTTGCCCGCCCGCCGGCCGGTGCCGGTGCGGATCTCCGACTGGCGGGAGGTCTACCCGCCGGCCGGCGAGGAGCTGGTCCGCGAGCAGGCCACCCGGTGCATGGACTGCGGCATCCCGTTCTGCCACGACGGATGCCCGCTGGGCAACCGCATCCCGGACTGGAACGACCTGGTCCGCACCGGCAACTGGGACGCCGCGGTGGAGTCGCTGCACGCCACGAACAACTTCCCCGAGTTCACCGGCCGGCTCTGCCCGGCGCCGTGCGAGGCGGCCTGCGTGCTCGGCCTGGGCGGTCAGCAGCCGGTCACCATCAAGCAGGTCGAGGTGGAGATCGCCGACGCGGCGGTGGCCCGCGACGGGTTGCGACCCCGGCCGGCGTCCGTGCCGACCGGCCGTTCGGTGGCGGTGGTCGGCTCCGGTCCGGCCGGGCTGGCCGCCGCGCAGCAGCTCGCCCGCGCCGGCCACACGGTCACCGTGTACGAACGCGACGACGCGATCGGTGGTCTGCTCCGCTACGGCATCCCCGACTTCAAGTTGGAGAAGCAGCACATCGACCGCCGGCTGGCCCAGCTCACCGCCGAGGGCGTGCGGTTCCGCACCGGCGTCGCGGTGGGCGTCGACGTGACCGCCGAGCAGGTACGTGCCGAGCACGACGCGGTGCTGCTGGCCTGCGGCGCGTTGCAGGGCCGGGACACCCCGCAGACGCCCGGGCGGGCGTTGCGCGGCGTGCACCAGGCGATGGCGCACCTGGTCGCCGCGAACCGGGTGGTGGCCGCCGCCGGGGACGGGCGGCCCGCCCTGGCCGTGCTGCCGGACGGCACGCCGATCGACGCGGCCGGCAAGCATGTGGTGATCATCGGTGGTGGCGACACCGCCGCCGACTGCCTGGGCGTGGCGCACCGGCAGGGCGCGGCGGGCGTACACCAGCTCGACCTGTACCCGGAGCCGCCGCAGTCGCGGGACGCGGAGCGCGACCCGTGGCCGACCTGGCCGTGGGTGCTGCGCAACTACCCGGCGCACGAGGAGGGCGGCGACCGGGTGTTCGCGGTGGCGGTGCAGGAGTTCGTGGACGACGGGACCGGCCAGGTGCGGTCGGTGCGCATCGCCGAGGTGACCGTGGAGAAGGTCGACGGCCGGCGGGTCGTGACCCCGCTGCCCGGCTCGGAGCGGGAGATCCCGGCCGACCTGGTGCTGCTGGCAATCGGCTTCGAGGGCACCGAGCAACAGCCGCTGCTGGCACAGTTCGGGGTGGCCCGCAACGCCCGGGGCGCGGTCGACGCCCGCGGAGACTGGCAGGCCGCCGACGGGGTCTTCGTCGCCGGGGACATGCACCGCGGGGCCTCGCTGATCGTCTGGGCGATCGCCGAGGGCCGGGCCGCCGCGGCGGCGGTCCACGCGTACCTGGGTGGGGTGGGCGAGCTGCCCGCCCCGGTCGACCCGGCCCGGCAGCCGCTCGCCGCGAGGTGAAAGGAAGGGCCCCCGGTTAACGCCGCCGGTAGAGCAGGGGGCCCTTCTTGACATCCGTCGGCCGGTCGCACGGCCGGCGGGCCCGTCAGTGCGGGCTCGCGCCGCCGCGCCGGCCACGGCGCACCGCCCGGGCCAGCCACCGCAGGAGGCGTACCCGGGCCGGCCAACGCCGCGGCGCGGCCGGGCCGACGCCGAGGCTGGCCTCGGCGGTGTCGAGGCTGTCCTCCACCAGCGCGTCGTGCAGCGGGCGGAAGAACAGCGGCCAGCTCAGCCGCGCCGACCCGTGCACGGTCATCACCAGTTGGTGGCGCAGCAGGCACCCGTCGCCGGTCCCCGGCAGCACCTCGAACTCGTGGTAGCCCCGGAAACCGGTCGGGGCGCGGAACCGGAAGCGGACGTGCTCGCCGGGCCGGTGGTCCTGCACCGTGTAGCGGACCGGCCCGTGCCCACCGGTGGCTCCGACCCCCAGGGGTCGGTCCAGGCGCATCGCCGGCCACCGCCGTCGGGGCCAGAGCCGGTCGTCCGGCCCGGCCAACGAGTCGATCAACGCGCCGCCCGCCGCGACGGGCACGGGCAGGTGTCGTTCGTGGACGTTGCGGATCATCGTCCTCCTTCCGGGGCCGGCCGGGCCGTCCCGTACTGGGAGCGGCCCGGCCGGTGCCGGTCAGTGGCCGAGCAGCTCGTGTGCCGCCCGGATCTTCGCCCAGGATGCCGGCCGGGTCGGCGCGGCCGACGCCCGGGACGAGGCGGCGAGGTCGGGCCGGCCGGCGGTGAACAGCCAGGTGGTGAACACGGCGTCCAGGTCCCGGCCGGAGACGCGCTCGGCGAGCGCCTGGAACTGCGCGACGGTGCCGTTGCCGTACTGCCGCTGGGCGGTCCAGGTGCGCAGGATCCGCAGGAACGCCTCGTCGCCGACGGCCAGCCGGATCTGGTGCAGCGCCATCGCGCCCCGGTCGTAGACCGCGTCGTCGAAGACCCGGGCCGGCCCCGGGTCGCCGGGGAGCACCTGCCAGAACTCGGAGTCGGCCGGGTAGCTGTCGTAGGTGAAGTCGAAGAGCTCCTGGGCGGTGCCCTCGTCCTGCTCCTCCGACCACAGCCACTCGGCGTACGAGGCGAAGCCCTCGTTGAGCCAGATGTCACGCCAGTCGGCCACCGAGACCGAGTCGCCGAACCACTGGTGGGCGTTCTCGTGCACCACCACGTACGGATTCGCGCCGCGCCGCCAGAAGCCGGGGCCGTAGACCGGTCGGGTCTGCGTCTCCAGGGCGAAGCTGATGCCGTCGACCGGGCCGGCCACGCCGCCCTGCGCCTCGAACGGGTACGGGCCGAACAGCCCGCTCTCCCAGTCGACGATCTCGGCGGTGCGTTCGATGCTGGCCCGCGCCGCCGGCCCACGCTCGCCGAGCGTGGTGCTGTACGCGTTGACCACCGGCTGCCCGTTGGGCGCGGTGTCGGTGACGATGTCGTACTGCCCGATGGCCAGGAACGACTGGTACGTGGCACCGGGCTTGACGCTGCGCCAGATCCACCGGGTGCGGTTGCCGGCCTCGGGCAGCGGGTCGCGCGGCTGCACGCCGTTGCTGATGACCTCGACGCCGGTCGGCACGGACACCGAGATGTCCCAGGTGGCCTTGTCCTTGGGGTGGTCGTTGCTCGGGTACCACCACCAGGCGGACTCGGGCTCGTTGACGGCGAGTGCGCCGTCGGCGGTGCGGGTCCAGCCGGTGTAGCCGTACACCTTCGTCTGGGACGGCACGCCCGCGTACCTGACCACGACGGTGAGCTGCTGGCCGGTGGTCACGGACCGGGCCGGGGTGACCACCAGCTCGTGGTCGCCGGCCCGGGCGAAGCCGGCGGTCCAGCCGTTGACCCGGACCGACTCGACGTCGAGGGCGAAGTCGAGGTTGAAGCGGGACAGGTCCTGCGTCGCGGTGGCCAGGATCGTGGTGGTGCCGCTGAGCCGGTCGGTGGCCGGTTCGTAGCGCAGCCGGATGTCGTAGTGGTCGACGTCGTAGCCGCCGTTGCCGTAGTCGGGAAAGTAGCTGTCACCGAGCCCGGGGCTGCCCGGTGTCGGGGCGGCAGCGGCCGGCAGCGGCCGACCCCATCCGGTCGGGGCGGCCTGGGCGGGGGCGCCGGTCACGATGGTGCCGGCCGCGGCGAGGGTCAGGGCGGTGATCGCCGCCGTGAGTGGGTGTCGCACGGGTGGAGCTCCCTCCATCGGGTGTCACACCCAACCTAATCGACACATGTAAACGAATCTCTTTCATCCGGTCGCCGCGACCTATTCAATTCGGGGAAATGTTTCGATAGCATTACCGCCCAGTAACAGCACGAACCCCTCGACCACGCGCGCGGTCAACGGGCTCCACCACCCCTGCCTCGTGGAGGTCCCTTCATGTCCCGTCGCGTCCGTACCGCGCTTGCCGCGGTGCTGGCAGCCGTCCTCGGCGCCGTGCTTCTGCCCGGTGCCGCCCGCGCCGCCACCGTCAACTACGTCGCCCTCGGCGACTCCTACTCCTCCGGTGTCGGCGCCAGTCCGTACGACCTGTCCACCTGCCTGCGCAGCCAGAAGTCGTACGCCCCGCTCTGGGCGGCCGCGCACTCGGTGACCAGCTTCCGCTTCCCGGCCTGCGGCGGCGCGGTCACCTCCGACGTGCTGAACAATCAGGTCGGCCAGCTCAGCACCAGCACCACGCTCGTCACCCTCACCATCGGCGGCAACGACGCCGGCTTCGCCGACGTGATGACCAGTTGCCGCTTCGGCAGCACGTCCAGCTGCGAGACCGCGGTCAACGAGTCCAGGGCGTTCACCACCGCGACGCTGCCCGGCCGCCTCGACGCCACGTATGCCGCGATCCGCAACCGGGCCCCCAACGCCCGGCTCGTGGTGCTCGGCTACCCGCGGCTGTTCGAGACCGGCTCCTGTGGACTGCTCGCCATGAGCAGCTACAAGCGCACCATCCTCAACCAGGCCGCTGACACCCTCAACGGCGTCATCGCCGGCCGGGTCGCCGCGGCCGGCGGCACCTTCGTCGACGCGCGGCCGTTCTTCGCCGGGCACGGCGTGTGCGGCGCCGAGCCGTGGATCCGCGACGTCAGCGGCGTGATCGAGGCGTACCACCCGAACGCGAACGGCTACCGCTACGGCTACCTGGCCGCGCTGACCGCCGCCATCGGCTGATCCGCATGTGAGGGTGGGGCCCCGCTCGGCACCCGTCGAGCGGGGCCCCACCCTGCCGGGTGCGTCGAGCGTCGACAATGGTGCGACACCCCCGTGTGACCCGGAGGTGGCCATGCGTGAACCGGTGCCCCGGTCGCGGCCGCGATTCGTGGTCGTGGTTGGAGTCCGAGGTCGATGCGGCGGATGCGGTGCTAGGCAGCCAGGGAGGCGAGGATTACTTCTCGCGCTGCCCGGACCGTAGCCGCGAAGGCGGCCGGATCCCGGCCGATACGTTCCGCGCCGGCGCGCATGACACCGGACAGCAACTCCACTGCGAGGTGCGGGTCGCCGACGTCGCGGAATTCGCCACGCGCCATCCCGTCCCGGACAACGTGTTCCACCTCGACCACGATGGCGTGGAACGGGTTGTCCGGCCCCCTGGGCACCTCGGCGGCCGGCATGCGGGTGCCCGGCCGGAACATCAAATGCATGGCCGGGTCCGTGAACGCCTCCAGGACCTCCTGGATGATCTCCATCATGCGCTGCGCCGCCGGCTCCGCGGAACGCGCGGCGATTGCGGTTACCCGCTCGACCGTGGGCCGGCCGCTACGCTCGGACAACGCCATGACCAGGGCGCGTTTGTCGGCCGCATAGTTGTACAGGGTGTTGCGCGCGAGCCCGGCGCGGGCGGCGATGTGGCCCATGTTGATCGATTCGTAGTCGCGTTCGAGCAGCAACTGCCGTATCGCCTCGGCGAGGCTCGCCCACACCAGTTCGTGGTGCTCCTCGAGGTTGACTCCCCGGATGCGCGGCATCCGATCACCCTCCTTCGTGGGGTCCCGTGCCCGCCCCGAGCGTGCCCTGCCCCGCTGTGCAAGGAGGGTCGGTGACTACGCGGTGGCTTGCTTCGGGTAGTGGCGGCGCAGGTTGGCGGCGAGAATGCGGTCGAGCGTGCGATCGGACAGTATCCGGGTCAGGGGGATGATCATGGCGGCATCCCGGCCGGCGGTGTAGCGGGCACGCGGTTTGCGGGTCGTCACGGCCTTGACGATGATTCGGGCGGCGGCATCGGCGGTCAGGCCCGATGCGGTGCCCGAGGTCATCAGGGCGTTGTTCGCCTGGACCAGACTGCCGTAGCGCTCGACCTGATCCGGTGTCATCCGCGCGGCCAAGTCGTTCGCCGTGGCGACTCCGCGGGTGGCCATCTCCGTGCGGACGCCGCCGGGCTCGACCACGACCACGTGTACGCCCAACGGCGCGACCTCCCGACGCAATGCGTCGCTGACCGCCTCCAGGGCGAACTTCGTGCCGGCGTACGCGCCGTAGGTGGCCATGGCGGCCCGGCCGCCGATCGAGCTGATATTGATCACTCTGCCCTTGCTGCGCAACAGGGCGGGCAGGAGCGCCTGGGTGACGGCGATGTGGCCGAACAGGTTGACCTCGAACACCCGCCGCCACTGCTCCATGGGCAGAGCTTCGACCGGCCCGTTCACCTGGATGCCGGCGTTGTTGACAAGCGCGTGCAACTCGCCAGGGCCTGCGGCGACCCGGGCGGCGAGTGCGTTCACGTGCTCGGGCTCGGTGATGTCAAGGATGACCGGTTCGACGCCGGCGGCCCGGATGGCGTCGCCGTCACGATCGCGTCGCACGCCGGCCAGGACGTGGAATCCCTGGCGAGCCAGCTCGTGGGCGGCTGCCGCGCCCATGCCCGTGGAGGCTCCGGTCACGACGACCAGCTTCTGGGTTTCGCCGCCCGTACCCGTGTTCACTGCCTGCTTCGTCACGACGCCACGCTCCTTATGCGACAACCTGTCGCAAACATTACGACAGGTTGTCGCAAAATCCCAGTTACGGGCGCCAACGAGGTTTGCCACCTGATCAAGGGCCGCGCGCAGGGCAGATCTTGGTACGCGCACGCCCCGTGAGGGGCGCCCCCGTACCAAGATCTACGGGGAAGAAAGGGCTCAGCGGATTCTGTCGGATACCTGATTCCGGCGTTCGGTCGTGCTGCGTCAACCATCGATCGTTCCTATCCTGACGTGTTCATTCCCCGGCGACGCGCGTGGAGGACCGTGGATCAGCGACAGGTACGACGGCTGGCAGAGCAGTCTGCCAACTTCGGCTTCCTCAAGGACCATCCACTCCTGGTCTGGTACGGCGCCGGGGCCGAGTTGCTCGTCTACGTCGACGCCCAGGCGGCGATGTTCAAGATCCGCGCCTTCGGCGACGAGTTGGCGAAGGATCTGGTGCGCCGCACCGACGCGCGACCGCAGTCGGAGAAGTTCTTCCACCGGGTGCAGGCGCTCCAGGCCAACGGAACTCTCGTCCCGGAGATCTACCGTGCCTTCGATCGGCTGCGTGACCAGGGCAACCGCGCCGTGCACGATCACCTGGGCGAGGTGCGCGCGGCGCTGGAGCTGCTGCGCACCTGTTTCGAGCTGGGCGTCTGGTTCCACCGCGCGCTGACCGGCGACCGCTCGCCGATCGGTTTCGTCCCGCCCACGCCACCCCCTCAGCAGGTGCCGCAGAGCGTCGCGGACGCGCTCCAGGCCGAGCTTGAGGGCTACAAGAACGAGTTGGCGCAGACCAAGCTGCTGCTCGATGGCAAGCCCTCCCTGGTGCAGGCCCATGCCGACGCGCACGCGGCGGCGGAGCAGGCGGTCCGCGCGGCGAGCGCCCGTCAGGGCGAGGCCGCCGCCCTGGTGGCGAGCCTGGAGCCGGCGGCGCACGAGGCGCAGCGGGCCGCCGAGCAGCGAAAGCCGGCACGGGTGTCCGCCGCCCGGCGGGAGGACTTCATCGCCCGTGCCCGCCGTGCGTCCCACGAGCCGCTCAACGAGGTGCAGACCCGGCGGGAGATCGACAGGCAGTTGGCCGCCGCCGGGTGGGTGGTCCAGGACGAGAACCAGATCAACCTGTTCGCGGCCACCGGCGTCGCCGTCCGGGAGGTAACGCTCGCGACCGGCCGCGCCGACTACCTGCTCTACGTGGACCAGCGACTCGTTGGTGTGATCGAGGCGAAGCGGGAGGGCACCGCACCGCGCGGAGCCGAGGCGCAGCTCGACCGCTATCTGAGCGGGCTCACCGCGGCGCAGAAGCTGAGCGCCTGGCGGCGGGACGAGCCGCTGCCGTTCGGATACGTCGCCACCGGCACGGAGACCGCCTTCGTCAACCGGCTGGACCCGTTTCCCCGTACCCGGGAGGTCTTCGCCTTCCACCAGCCGGCGACCCTCGCGCGGTGGATGCGGGAGGCCGACGACGACCCGGCCGTGCCGACGCTGCGGGCCCGGCTGCGGCGGATGCCGGCGCTGGACCGGCTCGGCCTGCGACCCGCCCAGGTCGACGCCGTCGCAGGGCTAGAACGGTCGCTCGCCGAGGACCGGCCGCGGTCGCTGATCCAGATGGCGACCGGTGCGGGCAAGACCTTCACCGCGGTGACGGCCAGCTACCGGCTGCTCAAGCACGCGCGCGCCGCCCGGATCCTGTTCCTGGTCGACCGCAACAACCTCGGCAAGCAGACGCTGCGGGAGTACGCCGGCTATCAAGCCCCCGACGACGGGCGGAAGTTCACCGACCTTTACAACGTCGACCGGCTCTCCGGTACCGGCATGCTCGACTCGTCCGCCGTGGTCATCTCCACCATCCAGCGCCTCTACGGCGCGTTGCGCGGCGTCGAGCTGCCCGACGTCGACCTGGACGACCGCGCCTACGACAGCTATGACCTGGACGAGCCGGCGGAGGTGGCCTACAACCCGCAGCTTGCGCCGGAGACGTTCGACCTGATCGTGGTGGACGAGTGCCACCGCTCGATCTACGGGAAGTGGCGGGCGGTCATCGAGTACTTCGACGCGTTCGTGGTCGGGCTGACCGCCACGCCCGTCAAGCAGACCCTCGGCTTCTTCCAGCAGAATCTGGTCTCCGAGTACACGTACGAGCAGGCCGTCGCCGACGGGGTCAACGTCGACTTCGACGTCTACCGGATCAAGACCGAGATCACCGAGAGCGGCGCGGACATCGAGGCCGGCACCGTCGTGCCGTTGCGGGACCGGCGAACCCGTGCCGAGCGCTACCAGGAGCTGGACGACGACTTCACGTACGGCGGCAGCCAGGTGGGCCGGTCGGTGATCTCGAAGGGGCAGCTCAAACTGGTGCTGGAGACGTTCCGCGAGAAGCTCTTCGAGGAGATCTTCCCGGGACGGTCGACAGTGCCCAAGACGCTGATCTTCGCGCGGGATGACAACCACGCCGAGGAGATCGTGCAGATGGTCCGGTATGTCTTCAACCGGGGCAACGACTTCGTCAAGAAGATCACGTACGCCTCGCGGCGCGAGGGCGACAACCCGGACACGCTGATCCAGGCGTTCCGCAACAGCCCCGAGCTGCGGATCGCGGTGACCGTGGACATGATCGCCACCGGCACTGACGTCCGGCCCTTGGAGTGCGTCTTCTTCCTGCGCCCGGTGCGCAGCTCCACCTACTTCGAGCAGATGAAGGGGCGCGGTGCCCGGACCATCGACGCCGCCGACTTCCAGGCCGTCACGCCCGACGCCGAGGTCAAGGACCGCTTCGTCATCGTCGACGCGGTCGGTGTCACCGAGGCCGACCTGGACGAGGCGGTCCCGCTGCAACGCCACACCGAACGCCAGATCTCGCTGCGCGACCTGCTTCGCAAGGCCGGCACCCTGACCGCCGACGCCGACGAGGTGTCCACGCTGGCCTCCCGGCTGGCCCGGCTCAACCAGCAGCTCACCGACGACGAACGCGCCGAGCTGGCCGACCTCGCCGGCCAGCCGCTGAGGGACATCGTGCGCGGCCTCACCGACGCGGTCGCCCCGGAACAGCTCAACCCGGCCACACAGGCCGGCCCGGCTGCGGTGCGGGACCTGCTGGCCGGCGCGCTGCGCCCGCTCGCCGCGAACCCGCCGCTGCGGGAACGCATCCTGGAGATCCGCCGCGCCCACGACATCACCATCGACGAGGTGAACACCGACCGGCTGATCTCGGCGCAGGGCGTCCCGGCCGAGGAGCGCGCCCAGGTCACCGTGAAGAGCTGGCACGACTACCTGGAGGAGCACCGCGACGAGATCACCGCGTTGCAGGTCTTCTACGAGGGCCAGGGCCGGGTGGGCTACGAGCAGCTCAAGGAACTGGCCGCACGGATCGCCCGGCCGCCGCAGGCATGGACGCCCGAGTCGCTGTGGAAGTCGTACGTGCTGCTCGGGCGCACCGCCGAGACCCCCGGCAACCGGGGCGTCACCGATCTTGTCAGTCTCGTCCGGTATGAGTTGGGACTCGACCAGGAACTGCGCCCGTACCGCAGCCTGGTCGAGGAGCGCTTCCGTGGGTGGCTGCTGCGACAGGAGCAGGCGGGCGCTACGTTCACTGCCGATCAGGCGTGGTGGCTGGAGAGGATCAAGGACGTGATAGCGGTCAGCGTGGAGATCAGCCCGGACGACCTGGAAGGAGCGCCGTTCACCGAGCGGGGTGGCATCGACGGATACGCGGGCGCGTTCGGCGAGCGCGCTGAGTCGTTGCTAACTGAGTTGAACGAAGAGGTTTCCGCATGACCGAGCCATTCCGCGTTCCGGCCTCGTGGAGGTGGACAACCTTCGGTGAAGTCGCCTACGTTGCCTCTAACCTAGTAGATCCAGCCGATTTCCCTGCGGTGCCGCATATCGCACCTAACCATATCGAATCTGGGAGCGGCCGGCTCCTCCCGTACCGTACAGTCGCCGAAGATGGTGTTACAAGTCCCAAGCATCGCTTTTTCGCGGGACAGTTGCTTTACTCGAAGATTCGACCATACCTATCCAAGGTTGTAGACGTCAATTTTGACGGCCTATGCAGCGCCGACATGTATCCAATTGATTGCTCAATTGATCGACGCTTTCTATTTCATTGGATGCTGACCGCCGAATTCACTCAAGCGGCCGCTGCTCGTCAGGCGCGTACTGTGCTCCCGAAAATTAACGAGCGGGCACTTTCCCAACTGCCGGTTCCGGTTCCGCCGCTCGCTGAGCAGTGCCGCATCGTGGCTGCCCTCGAAAGGCGACTATCGCATGTCACGGCAGGCCGGATAAATCTCGAGCGGGGTTCTATCAGATTACATAACCTGACTCGCTCCCTTCGGCAGAGTGCCGTTCTTGGTGGTGTCGGCGTTGATCGCGGTCTTCCTGCTGGCTGGCGATGGGGGATGCTCGGGGATGTAGTCGCCTCGGTAGAAGCTGGCCAGTCATTCAGCTGCCATCCGCGCCCCGCCCGTCCTGATGAATGGGGCGTGATCAAGGTAAGCGCTATGACGTGGGGCGAGTTCCGCCCAGATGAGAACAAGGCCGTGCCTGAAGGTCGTGTTATTGATTTCGCAAACCAAATCCATTCGGGCGATATCCTGGTTAGTCGGGCCAACACGTCAGCCTATGTCGGTGCACCCGTGATGGTGGGAATGTTGCGACAGAGGTTGCTGCTTAGTGATAAGAGTCTTCGGTTGCGCGTAAATTCGGAAGTTGATAAGGATTGGCTACTCCATCTACTTGCTTCGCCGTTTGTGCGACGCCAGATATCGGCCAAAGCTACAGGTACCAAAGACTCAATGCGAAACATTTCGCAGCGGGCCCTTCTGGAGATTCGGATCCCTATCCCCAGGGCTGTCGATCAAACGCGAATCGCGGCCGAAACTTCCTTCCAGCTCAAGATGGTGGATCGGCTGAGGGGCGACGTTGCGAGCGCCGCTCGGCGGGGTGAGAAGTTGAGGAAGGCGCTTCTGTCAGCCGCCTTTACTGGCCAGCTTGTGCCTCAGGATCGGAACGATGAGCCGGCGTCGGCTTTGCTCGCTCGCGTCCGGGCCGAACGGGGAGCCACGCCTCCGAAGCGGAGGGCGCGCAGTTTGCGTGCCACGAAGGGGCTACCGGCTCCGCCGACCAGGGTGACCGGTGACAACTATCAGCAGGAGGCACTGCCGCTGTGAGCAATGTGGATTCGCGTCGGCTGGTGCAGAAGCTGTGGAACTACTGCGACGTGCTGCGTGACGACGGCGTCTCAACCATCGACTACGTAGAGCAGTTGACCTACCTGTTGTTCCTCAAGATGGCCGACGAACGCGCGCGCCGGCCACTGAAGCCCGAACAGATTGTGCCGGACGAGCTGAGCTGGCAGACCCTGCTCGATACCGAGGGCGATGCGCTGGAGGTGCAGTACCGGCACATCCTGACCGGGCTGGGCAAGGAGGGCGGCACCCTCGGCACCATCTTCCGCAAGGCGCAGAACAAGATCCAGGATCCGGCGAAGCTCAAGCGACTGATCGTGGACCTGATCGACAAGGAGGCATGGTCGGGCACCGGCGTCGACGTCAAGGGCGACGCTTACGAGGAACTGCTCGCCAAGGGAGCCGAGGACGCCAAATCGGGCGCTGGGCAATACTTCACGCCCCGCGCGCTGACCGCCGCGATGGTCGACTGCATGCTGCCCACGCCGGACGACACGATCACCGACCCAGCATGCGGCACCGGCGGGTTCCTGCTTGCCGCCTTTGAGTACATCCAGCGGCACCACGGCAGCGCCCTCACCCCCGATCAGCGGCGGCGGCTCGCTCACGGCGCGATCACCGGCACCGAACTGGTCGACGGCACGGCTCGCCTCGCGGCGATGAACATGCTGCTGCACGGCATCGGCACGCCGAACGGACCGTCCCTCATCACTGTCGGGGATGCGCTCGGCAAGGAGCCCGCCCGCCGCGTGAGCCTGGTACTGGCCAACCCGCCGTTTGGCCGTAGCTCCTCGATTCGGGTCGTTGGTGAGGGCGGCCGGTCCAACCGGGAGGAACGGGAGATCGAGCGGGCTGACTTCTGGGCCACCACCGCCAACAAGCAGCTCAACTTCGTCCAGCACATCGCCTCGCTTCTGGAGATCGACGGTCGCGCCGCCGTCGTCCTGCCGGACAACGTGCTGTTCGAGGGCGGCGCGGGGGAGACGATCCGCCGCCGGCTGCTCAAGCAGTACGACCTGCACACCATGTTGCGGCTGCCCACCGGCATCTTCTACGCGGGCGGTGTGAAGGCCAACGTGCTCTTCTTCGAGCGCAAGCGCGCCCGGGAGGAGCCGTGGACCCAGAAGCTCTGGGTGTACGACTTCCGCACCAACCAGCACTTCACGCTGAAGCAGAATGCGCTGCGACGTGAGCACCTTCAGGATTTTGTGGACTGCTATCTGCCGGGCAAGGACCGCGCCGAGCGGGTGGAAACCGAGCGTTTCCGCGCGTTCTCGTACGACGAGTTGATCGCCCGGGACAAGGTCAATCTGGACATCACCTGGCTCAAGGACGCCTCGCTGGAGGATGCCGACTCGCTGCTGCCTCCCGAGGTGATCGCCCAGGAGATCGTCGACGACCTTCAAGCAGCCCTGGCCGACTTCGCGGCCATCGCGGAGGCGTTGATTACCAGGCCATCCGCCGCCGATCCAGGCCAGTAGACGACGGACGAGTTTCATCCCTCCTTTCACCCTCAGCGGCTAGGACGATTGCAGATGAACCCGCTTCAGGTGCGGCATGTGCGCGAAGCGCTCGTGCGCCAGTTCGAGGAACACATCGACCTCAGCGACGTGGATGCGAAGGCTCCTGCAAGGCACCGAGAGCAGGCGTTCCTATCGCGGGCTCTGGCGGCGATGGCGGTGCAGCACCTCGCCGGCATCGGACCGGCTGAGGCGGCGACGGCAGTCATCGACGGATTCGATGACTGGGGGATCGACGCGGTCGCGGTCAGTGAAGATCTGCCACACGTATGGCTGGTCCAAGCAAAGTGGAGCGACACGGGCAACGCCTCCCTCGATCAGGCCAGCGCGCTCAAGTTCAAGCAGGGCTTCGATCTTCTGTTGAGGGAGGAGTACGCCCGCTTCAACAAGCGATTCCAGGCGCTTGCGGACACGGTGGACCGCGCCTTCGGTGAGGGTGACATCAAGATCACACTTGTTGTGGCGTTGCTCGGTCGTCCGGTGCTCGCAGATGCGGTGGGTTTCGTCCTTGACCAAGCGCGTCAGGAAACGGAGCCGATGACCGACGTGAAGATCCTCGGTCTGAAGGACTTCCACGACCTGGTGCGGGCTGGCGTCGGTGAGGCGAAGATCGATCTCACTGCCCGATTGGATGGCTGCGCCTCGATTCCCGAACCGTTCAAGGCGTACTACGGCACGATGTACGCCGGCGAGGTGGCCGGCTGGTACGACGAGCACGGGGACCGTCTGTTCGCCAAGAACATCCGCACCTCGCTGGGCCTGACGACAGTCAACCGTGGCATCACCGAGACCCTGACCAGGCGCCCCGATCACTTCTGGTACTTCAACAACGGGATCACAGTGCTCTGCGACAGTGTGCGACGTACGGCGAAATTCGCCAACGCGGCCGGTGGGCCGGGTGACTTTGTGCTGACAGGCGCAACCGTGGTCAACGGTGCCCAGACCGTGGCGGCCGTGCATGCCGGGGTGAGGCAGGCTCCCGATGTCGCAGGCGTCGGTCGGGTATGGGTGCGGTTGATCTCGCTGGAGGACTGTCCCGAAGGCTTCGCGACAGAGGTGACGCAGGCGACGAACACGCAGAATCAGGTTCAGGCCCGGGACTACGCGGCGCTCGATGAGCGGCAGGCGAGGCTTCGTGACGACTTTGCGCTCTCGCTGCACAAGACCTACGTATACAAGCGGGGCGATGTGGACCCGTCGTCGGACGCGGGTTGTTCGATAGTGGAAGCGGCCACGGCGCTGTCCTGCGCGCATCGGAACCCTGAGCTGGCAATGCGCGCCAAGCAGAACCAGGAACTCCTGTGGGAGTTCGGCGCGCACGGCAGTTACCACCAGTTGTTCGGTGCGCAGCCGAGCGCCTATCGCGTCTGGCGGTCCGTGCTCGTTCTCCGGGCTGCGCTGGCTCACCTGAAAGTGGGCGAGAACCTGAGGGAGGGAAGAGCCGCGCAGGTGGCAGAGCATGGCGATCTGCTCATCGTGCACCTCGTCATGCAGATGATCGGCAGCGAGCCGATGGATGAGCAGCATCAGGACTGGGACCGGGTGATCCGCCAGGTGCCGGCGCTCACGGACGCTGCGCTCGACTGGCTCATCCACCACTTTGACGCGGAGTATCCGACCAACTCAGCCCTTGTGACGTTCAAGCACCCGCAGAAGTGCCGTCAGCTCGTCAGCCTGACTCTGGAATCGATCCGTAGCGGTCGATCACGCCCGGACCTCCCTGCCGAATATCGGCCCGCTCCCAAGGAGACCGAGCGCAAGGCAGCGGCTGTAGTCGTGATCGTGAATTCGGGCCGGGTTCCCGACGGCTCGCCAGTCGAGTTCCGACCGGTCACGGGGGCAGAACGCAAAGCGCTTCTGCCGTGGATCGCCGAGGACCCGCGGCGAGGGCAGGCCACGTGGGTCAACGACCGGCGGCACCCGTTGCTCTGGGCGGCGGACCGCAAGCAGTACTCGCCCACAGGACTGACCATGCAGATGTTGAAAGCGGCACCCGGTGAGCCTCCACGAGCTGTGCAGGGCACGACACGCTGGTTCATCCCAAGCCTCGGCTCACTTGCGGGCATTGCTGACGAGATCCGTTCCACGGAATCCGAGTAGCGCAAACTCGATCCCAGAGGCGTAGCGCATGTGTCGTCAAGGAGGCGGGGGTAAGCGCGACGGCGCCCAACCGACGAAGCGGGCATACAGCGCTTGCGGGCTCGGCGCCTCGTGCGGGTTAAGGCGATGCAGTTCCTTGGCGGCGTCGTAGAGCTGCCCGCACAGGTAGACCGACAGGGAGATGTGGTCATGCGCGTAGGTGGCGAGCAGTGCGAGCCGGGCCTGTGCGCATGGCCATGGATTGGCACAGCGCTTGCAGATCCAGAGCGGACGCATCGGCAGATGCGGACGGGTGCCGGTGTTCACGCCGGCACCCGTGGCCGGGTGGCGCCATGGGCACGGCGGGCGACGGCCGCGCCTCGTCCGGCACTCGCATCCAGCCAGTTCAGCCCGGCGATCTGCACGAACAGCTCTCGCTTGGCGACTGCGTCGCCCTTGGCGTTCAGCTCGTACGCCTCGATCCACGCCCAGCCGTCGTAGGGGTGACGATCCTCGATCTCTCGAATCACGCGAATGGTGATCGGACGACAGAACTGCACGCTTGCCGCGTGGTCTAGACGGAGGAGTGTGCCTGCCTTGATCGGGCGGGCACCCGGCAGCACGGCCAGTGGCGTGCTGTTACGAGCCGCACTGAGCCTCTTGTCGTGCACGGACTTCACCCCGTTCGATAAAGGACCACGTCGGAATTCATGAGGCGGCCGGCGCCACGGCACGGTTGAGCATCCGGGGAGTGGCTGCACCACCCTGCATCACCTTGCCGACGGCAACGGGATCAATACACAGCGTTGTCGTATGGTGTCGAGTTGTCCGAGACGTCCATGAGGGAGGAAGGATGAACCACGCACTCCACGTGGCGATGGCTGAAGCCGGTGAAACGGCCGAGAGCCTCGCAGCTCAGACCGGCGTGGACCCGAAGACGGCGGCCCGTTGGATCTCCCCGGGACGTATCCCACAGCCTCGGCGGCGTGCGCAGGTGGCGGCGCTCCTCGGCCGGGACATCGGGGACCTTTGGCCCGATGTCCTCAAGCGCCGTGAGCCGCCGTGGCTGCGTGAGTGGGTCGACTGGGAACGGGACGCCGTCTCGATCCGCTGGTTCGAGCACACATGGGTGCCCGGACTACTGCAGACCGAGGCATACGCACGGGCGACGCTTGCCGGCGAGGCGCTGACCGCAGCGGAGATCGACGAGCTGGTTGCTTCCCGGCTCGAACGACAGGCGATCCTCCGTCGGGACCGGCCGCCCCTGGTCGTCGCGGTCATCTTCGAGGGGGTGCTCCACCAGTCGGCCTACGGCGACCGTGGGCTGATGCGAGAGCAGGTCGAGCACCTGGCCGACTGCGCAACTCTGCCCGGCGTCCAGATACATATCGTGCCGAGGGGCATCGGCATGTATCCAGGCCTGGGTGGCGGCTTCATCCTCGCCGAGTTGCCCACCGGCGAGCATGTCGCGCACGTCGACAGCCAGGCGTCCGCGCAGCTCCTTAATGAGGCTGCGGCCGTTGCTACCCTCAGCCGTAGGTGGGAGCGCATCAGGGGCGACTCACTCTCCCGAACCCAGTCACTAGACCTGATCAGGGAAGCGGCAGGATCATGGACATGACCGGTGCGCGCTGGCGTAAGAGCACGAAGAGCGGCAACAACGGCGGCTCTTGTGTGGAGGTCGCCGACAACCTCGCGGGCGTCGTTCTGGTCCGGGACACCAAGGACCGGGCGGGCGGCATTCTCGCCTTCGAGCCGAGCGCCTGGCAGGGCTTCGTCGACCTGGCCAAGAAGATCGGCGTACGCGAAGAGCACTGACGGCGAATACGACGGCCGGCGGCTCCCGTCCGGGAACCGCCGGCCGGCGCCGTCTCAGCGGTGCCCGTTGCCCGGCCGCCCCCACGGCCCCGTGATCGCGAACACGTACCCCGGCGACTGGATGTTGGCGAACAGCGTCCTCCCGTCCGCGCTGAACGTCGGCCCGGTGAACTCGCTGTCGTTCAGCTCGTTGCGCGCCAACGGGTACGCCCGGCCCTGCTCGGTGACGCCGACCAGGTGCGACACGCCCGCGCCGTCCTCGGCCAGGATCACCCCGCCGTACGGCGAGACGGTGATGTTGTCCGGCCCGTCGTAGTTGCCGTGGTCGGCCTCCGGGTCGGTGTTCACCCCGAAGATGGTCTTCAGCGTCACGGTCTGCCGGCGCGGGTCGTAGCACCACACCTGGCCGTCGTGCTCGTGGGCGCTGCCGTCGTCGTGCCTGGCGAAACTGGCCACGAAGTACGCGCCGCCGTCGCCCCACCAGGCGCCCTCCAGCTTGCGGCTGCGGGTCACCTCGGCGTCGGTGAACTGCTTGCGCACCGACACGGTCCGGGCGTCCCGGTCGGGCACCTCCACCCACTCGACCCGGTAGCGGGTGCCCGGGGTGGCGGCCTCGGACAGGTCGGCCACGTGGCCGTCGTCGCGCACGCAGCGCATCGCGGCGAGACTGCCGGCGGTGCCGCCGTCGGGCCGCTGGGCGAGCGCCCGCAGCGCGCCCTTGCCGGCCCGGAAGCCGGACGGCGGCGTCCACCTGAAGAACAGGCCGTTCGGGCCGCCGGCGTCCTCGGTCAGGTAGATCGAGTGGGTGTACGGGTCGACGGCCACCGCCTCGTGGGAGTAGCGGCCGAGGAACGTCAGCGGCACCGGGTCGAGGTTGGCCGCCCGGTCGTGCGGGTCGACCTCGAAGACGTACCCGTGGTCCTTCAGGTAGCGCCCGCCGGCCCGCTGCTCGGTCTCCTCGCAGGTCAGCCAGGTGCCCCACGGGGTGATGCCGCCGGCGCAGTTGTTGTGCGTGCCGGCCACGCTGACGTACTCGCGCAGCCGCCGGCCGTGCCGGTCCACCTCGATGGTGGTGGTGCCGCCGCGGGCGCCCGGGTCGTAGACGAGCCCGGCCAACGCCGGCACCGGGTACGGCTCGTCGCCGCCGATCTCGTGGTTGTTCACCAGCACCGAGCCGCGCGGAGAGCGGAAGCAGCCGGTGCCGTCCGCGTCGCTCGGGGTGGGCTGGCCGGATTCCAGCAGCGTCACGCCGGCCTGGGCGAGCACCGTGTACGAGAACCCCGGTGGCAGGGCCAGCAGCCCGGCCGGGTCCGGCACCAGTTCGCCGTAGCCGGCGGCCGGGCGGCACGCGGGCCGGGCCGCGGCCGGTCCGGCGATGGCGTCCAGGCTGCCGGCCACCACGATGCCGAGCCCGCCGGCCGCGCCGCCCCGCAACAGGGACCGCCGGGAAAGAGGTGAGGAGGTCACGTCGTCGCCTTCCTGTTCGCTCGATCTGCTCCCGGCCAGCCAAGGCCGGCCGGTGGAACGGCGGCGGCGGTGCCGGCCGCCGGCGGGTGAACAGTGGACGAATCCCGGGGGCCGAGCGTTCCGTGCCGGCGTGCCCGGCGTCCGTTAGGGTTCCCTCGATCGAGGACGGTGTCGTCGGAGGGCGGACGGTGGGCAGACTCGCGGCGGCGTACCAGCAGGCGGTCGATCGGCATCGGCGGGCGACGCGCCACTGGGAGGCGGCCCGGCGGCTGCTCGGCGCGGCCGGCCCGGCACCGGTGGGCAGCCCCGAACTGGTCGCCCGGCTGGCCCGCCTCGGCGGTGAGCTGGCTGCCGCGGTGCCCGGCACGGCCCGCGTCGCCACCCACCCCGTCCCGGTACGCCTCGGTGCGGCCACCACGGTCGACGGCGCGTTCCCGGTGCTGGTGCCGGTGGGGGCCGGCGCCCACCTGGCGATCGACTCGGATGCCCGCGACCCGCGGGTCGGCGAGCTGCTGCGGGCCGTGGTGGTGCGGCTGCTGACCGCCGCCCCGGCCGGCGCGGTCCGGGTGGCCGGCATCGACCAGGCCGCCTTCGGTGCGGCCTTCCTGCCGCTGCGCCCGCTGTACGACGCCGGGGTGCTCGCCGCCACGGCCACCAGCGAGGCGGAGACGGCCGCCCTGCTGGAGGCCGCGGAGCGGCATGCGCGGACCGCCCAGCGGGCCGCCCCGGAGGACCGGGAGCTGCTGGTGGTGGTGGCCGCGTCGGCGCCGCCGCCGCGGGAGCTGGCCCGGCTGGCGGCGCTCACCCACGCCGGGCCGGACGCGGCGGTGTGTGTGCTGCTGGCGGGCCACCCGCCGGCCGGTCCGACCGCCGCCCCGCCGCTGGGCGCGACCACCCAGCTTCGGGTGACCGAGCGGTACACCCTCGTCGGTGACCCGCCGGGCCGGCCGTTCAGCACCGACGGCAGCGGACTCGCCGCGCCCGTGGTGCTCGACGGCGATCCGTCGCACGTCACGGTGACGGCGCTGGCCCACCGGTTCGCCGAGGCCGCCGACCAGGACCGGCTCACCTTCACCGACGTGCTCCCGGCGCAGCGGTGGACCGAGTCCGCCGGCGCCGGCCTGCGTACGGTGCTGGGCCGGGCGGTACGGCGACTCCAGCTCGAGGCCACGCCCGGGTCCGGGGCGGCCGGGCGGATGCTGACCGTCGGCTTCGACGACGCCACCCCGCACTGGCTGGTCGGTGGCCGCACCGGCGCCGGCAAGACGGTGCTGCTGCTCGACGTGCTCTACGGGCTGGCCGCCCGTTACTCCCCGGCCGAGTTGCGGCTGATGCTGCTCGACTTCAAGGAGGGGGTCAGCTTCACCGAGTTCGTGCCCACCGACCGGGACCCGTCCTGGCTGCCGCACGCCCGCGCGGTCGGCATCGAGTCCGACCGGGAGTACGGGGTGGCGGTGCTGCGGGAGTTGCGCGCCGAGCTGGGGCGCCGCGCCGACCTGCTCAAACGGCAGGGGGTCAGCCGGCTTGTCGACGTGCCGCCCAATGCCCGGCCACCCCGGATCGTCACCGTGATCGACGAGTTCCACGTGCTGTTCGCCGGCAACGACGCGTTGGCCCGGCAGGCGGTGGACCTGATCGAGGAGCTGGCCCGCAAGGGCCGCTCGTACGGGCTGCACCTGGTGCTGGCCAGCCAGAGCATCACCGGCATCGAGGCGCTGTACGGCCGGGCCGAGGCGATCTTCGGCCAGTTCCCGCTGCGCATCGCCCTGCCCGGCGGCGACGGCGTGCTGGACCCGCGCAACGAGGCGGCCCGCGGCCTGACCGTCGGTTCGGCCGTGGTGAACACCGCTGCCGGTGCGCCCGGCGCCGACGTCGAGGTGCGGTTCCCCGACGCGCACGCCGCGGCGGCGCAGGTCGCGGCGCTGCGCCACGAGCTGCACGCGGCCCGCCCGGACGGGTCCGGCCCGCCGGCGGTCTTCCGTGGGCACGAGACGCCCCGGCTCGTCGACGATCCCGCCTGGGCCGCGTTGGCGCCCGGCGCGGACCCGCCGCACGCCCTGGTGGGCCGTGTGGTCGACGTCGCCGGCAGCCCGGCCGGGTTCGCCCTCGACACCAGTCCGGGCCGGCACCTGGCCGTGGTGGGCACCGACGCCCTCGGCGCCCAGGTGCTCCGCTCGGCCACCCTCGCCCTGGCCCGGCAGCACACGCCCGGGTCGGCCCGGTTCCTGTTCGCCCCGCTGGCGCCGGGGACCAGCGCCACCGCCGACGACCTGGCCATGACGCTCGCCGCCGCCGGGCATCCGGTGCGCCGGCTCGACGCGGACACGCTGCGCGCGCAGCTCGCCGACACCGACGGTGCCGGCCCGCAGCGCACCTACCTGGTGGTGTTCGGGATGGACGCCGCCGCGAGCACACTCGCCGTCGCCGACCCGACCACGTTCCGCTCCGGGTACGACGACCTGCGGGCGGTGCTGCGGCACGGGCCGACGCGCGGCGTGCACGTGCTCGGCTGGTGGCGTGGGCTGCGGCGGCTCGCCGACGACCTGGGTGGCAGTGGGCACCGCGACGACGTGACCGGCCTGGTGGCGTTGAACGTGCCCGCCGCCGACCTGGGCCTGCACCTCGGGGTGCACGATCTCGCGTACACCCCCCGTGCGGGGCGCGCGTTGCTCGTCGACAGGCACGAGCACCGCACCGCGCTGATCGTGCCGTTCGTCGCCGGGGGCGACGAGCGGTGAGCGGGTTCGACGAGTACGCGGAGCTGCTCCGGGAGTTGTCCACCCGGCAGCGCGGCGGGGAGCGGGCGATCGCGGCCGAGGCGGAACGCCGTCGCGGGTTGCAGGCGTCGGTGGACGCGGTCGGGCAGCGGCTCGCCGCGCAGGGGCAGCGGCTGGACCGGTTCGGGCAGGCGATCGGCGCGCCGATGGGGGCGGTGCCGGCCGACGGCTCGTCCGGCCCGGTCAACGGCTCGGCCGGCCCTGCCGACGGCCCGTCCGGGGCGGGGGACCCGGCGGGGGAGTTGGCGGCGGCGGGGCGGCTCGCCGAGGAGGCTGACGGGTACGCGCGGCAGGCGGAGGCGTTGGCGCGTACGCCGGTGCTGTTGCCGACGTGGTCGGCGCCGGCCCGGGCGGTGGCGGTGTACGGCGGGTGCGCGCTCGTCGGTTCGCTGCTGATGCTCGTCGCGCTGGTCGGCTCGCCGCTGCCGGTGGCCGGGATGGACCTGGTGGCGGCGTTGTCCTGCGCGGGCGTGCCGCTGCTGTCCTTCGTGGCCGGTCAGCTCGTGCTGGCCCGGTGGGGCCGGCCGGCGCTGGAGGGCGAGGGTGCGCCGGCCGGGCGGTACGTGCCGCTCGGCTTCGTGCTCTGCGCGTTGGTGTCCCCGTCGCTGTTCTGCCTCTACCTGGTGCTGTTCCGCCTGCTGCGGTGACGTGTCGGTGCCCGGGCACGGCGGTAGGCTGGCCGGTGTCCGGCGCGGGCCGGGCGACCCGGGGGAGGGCGTGTGAGCGCGGCGGAGATCATCGCCAGGCTGGCGGCGGCGGCACAGAAGCTGGACGAGGCGAAGGCGCGCACGGCGGCCGCCGCGCAGGACGCCGCCGAGGCGCGGGCGCTGGTGGCCGGGGCGCTGGAGGGGGCGACGGCGGGCCCGCTGATCGGCGTCATCGACTCCTACCGGCAGGCGTTGGCGCAGGCGGCGCAGGGCGGGGAGCCGGCGCGCCAGCACGTGCAGGAGACCATCGCGAAGGTGCAGGCACTGGGCAACTGAGCCGCCCGGACGGGGCCGGTGGCCCGGCCCCCGTCGGGGGCCGTCCGGCCTTGCCTCACCCGTCGTCGCCGGGTCCGTCCGCGCGGCCGCGGATGACGTCGGCGGCCCGCCAGGCCAGTGCGGTCACCGGGGCGCTGGTCCAGCCCGCCACCATCACCGGCAGCACCGACGCGTCGACCACGCGCAGGCCGTCGACGCCGCGTACCCGCAGTTCGGGGTCGACCACGTGGTCGTCGTCCACGCCCATGGCGCAGGTGCCGATCGCGTGGTAGCCGCAGTAGCCGCGGGCCACCGCCGCCTCGACGATCTCCGCCTCGGTCCGGGTGGCCGGCCCGGGCACCGTCTCCGCCTCGACCCGCTCGGCGATCGGTCCGGTGGCGAAGAACTCCCGCATCCGGCGGAACAGGTCCACCGCGACCCGCCGGTCGTGCGCGGTGGTGAGGTAGTTCGCCACGATGGCCGGCGGTGTGCGCGGGTCGGCGTCGGTGATGGCGAGGCTGCCCTCGCTGTCCGGCCGGGTGACCGTGCCCAGGCACATGACGCCCGGCTCCCGTTCCAGTTCCAGGGCCCTGCCGGGGCGGGGTGGGGCGGCGGAGAACGGCGCCATCAGCAGGTGCGCGTCGGGGCGGTCCAGGTCCGGCCGGGACTTGATGTGCGCCGCCAGGTCGAGCACCGGCAGGGCCAGCGGGCCGCCGCGGGTGAGCAGCCAGCGCAGCGTCGCCCGGGCCTGTCCGAGCCCACCGCCGAGGCGGGCGTTGTGGCCGCCCGGCCCGGCGAGGCGGTGCTGCAACACGATCGACCGGTGCTCGCGCAGGCCGGCGCCGACGCGGGGCCGGTCGAGGAGCACCGGCACGCCGGCGGCGCGCAGCGTGTCGGCGGGGCCGATGCCGGAGACCTGGAGCAGGTGCGGGGTGGCCAGCGCGCCTGCGGCGAGGAGCACCTCGCCGGCGGCCAGGCGGTCGACCTCCTGGCCGCGGTGCGCGACACGTACCCCGACGGCCCGGCCGCCCTCGACGAGCACCCGCAGCACCACGGCGTCGACCTCGACGGTCAGGTTGGGGCGCCGCCGCACCGGGTGCAGGAACGCGTCGGCGGCGCTGACCCGCCGTCCGCCGTGGATGGTCGCGGTGGGGTAGCCGATCCGCTCGTCGTCGTCGGCGTCCAGGTCGTCGACCCGACGCCAGCCCATTTCGACGCCGGTGTGCACCATCTCCTCGGCGAGCGGGTCGGTGTCGGTGGTGACGGACAGTCGCAGCGGGCCGCCGACGCCCCGGTGCGGCGCGGGGCCGAGCGGGTGGTCCTCCAGTTGCTGGAACGCCTGCCGGATCGCCGGCCAGCCCCAGCCCAGCGGCGCCAGCGGCGCCCAGTCGCGGGCGGCGCCGCGGCTCCAGATCATGCCGTTGACCGACGTGGAGCCGCCGATCATCCGGCCGCGTTGCCAGGTCTCCCGGGTGTGCGGGCCGGTCGCGGCGGGGTAGTGCCAGGCGGTACGGGTGTCGTCCATCAGCTGGGAGAACGCCTTGGGTACCCGGACGAACGGGCTGCGGTCCCACCCGCCGGCCTCCAGCAGCAGCACCCGGGTGCCCGGGTCCTCGGTGAGCCGGTTGGCCAGCACGCAGCCGGCCGCGCCGGCGCCCACGATCACATAGTCGTATTCGTCCATTCCGGACCCCTACTCTGCCCGTTCGTGAGAATCCTTCCGACAGTAGTTGTCGGATCACCCCGGGCAAAGGGCGGCCGCCGCCCGGCCGGGCGGACGGCGGCCGGCGCGCGGTCAGGCCGCCTTGGCCAGCGCCTCGAACTCGTCGTCGGACAACTCCACCTCGGCCGCCGCGACGTTCTCCTCCAGGTGCGCCACCGACGAGGTACCCGGGATCGGGAGCATCACCGGCGACCGGCGCAACAGCCAGGCCAGGGCGAGCTGCGCGGGGCTGGCCCCGTGCCCGGCGGCGATCTCGTCCAGCGGCCCACCGGGGCGGGCCAGGTTGCCGGTGGCGATCGGGAACCAGGGGATGAACGCCAGGTCGGTGCGCTCGCAGTGCGTCAACACGTCTTCGGCGCTGCGGTCGGCCAGGTTGTAGAGGTTCTGCACGGACACGATCGGGACGATCTCCCGGGCCTGCTCGATCTCCGCCACGCTGACCTGGGAGAGACCGATGTGGCCGATCTTGCCCTCCTGCCGCAGCAACGCCAGCTCACCGAGCTGGTCGGCCAGCGGCACCTGGGGATCGATCCGGTGCAGCTGGAACAGCGGGATGCGCTCCAGGCCCAGGTGACGCAGGCTCAGCTCGCACTGCTGGCGCAGGTACTCCGGACGGCCCACCGGCCGCCAGTCGTCCGGCCCCGAGCGGGTCAGGCCGGCCTTGGTCGCGATGACCAGGTCCTCCGGGTACGGGTGCAGGGCCTCGCGGATCAGCAGCTCGCTGACGAACGGCCCGTACGAGTCGGCGGTGTCGACGAACGTGACGCCCAGCTCGTACGCGCGCCGCAGCACCCGCACCGCCTCGGCCGGGTCCTTCGGGTCGCCCCACACGCCGGGGCCGGTGAGCTGCATCGCGCCGTAGCCGAGGCGGTCGACCCGCAGGTCACCGCCGATGCGGTAACTGCCCGACGCCTTGGCGGGCTGGGTGTTCGTGGTCATCGTGGTCCTCCTGTACGGCCGGGTCGGCGGGCGGTCCCGCCCCGACCTGTGGACATTCCCCGAACCGCCGCGCCGAAGCGCGCCGGCCCGGTGGGTCGCGGCACACCGCGCCGCCCCGGTCTCCGCCCGGTACTCCGGGCGTGGTTCCGGCCGGCTGCCCGCCGCGGCCGGACCGGGACGAACCGGGCGGCGCGTCGGCATCCGGGCCGCCGCGGCGGGCAGTTGCCGCGAGCCGGCCCGGCGGGCCGGACGGCCGTGCGAGGCTGGGCCTGACGGTGGTCAGGAGGTGCGCATGGGTGCGACGCCACGGCTCGACTTCGCGCTGGACACGTACGAGTGCATAGTGCTCTACCCGGGGCCGTCCGGCCGGGCCCTGCCGGACGAGACGGTGCAACGGTTGCAGTCCGAGCACCTCGCGCACATGCGGGCGCTGCAACGGCGGGGCATCGTGCTGGTCGACGGCTCGGTGGACGGCCCGGCCCGGGAACCCGACCCGCCGATCGGCTTCGGCCTGGCCCGGACCGGCTCGGTGGACGACGTACGCAGCGTCATGGAGGCCGACCCGGCGGTGCAGGCCGGCCTGTACCGGGTGGAGGTCCTCACCTTCCTGTGCCCGGCCGGCTCTCTGGAATTCCCGCTGGTCAAGACCGAGAGCTGAGCGTCGCCCCGCGCGCCGACCCCGGTGGTTTGCCCCGGCGTCGCCCGCCCGGGCCGCCGGCCCGCGCCTCGGCGCAGGGTGGACGGCTTCCGCGGGCGCACCGCTGCGGGCGACGGCCGCGGGCGGTACGATTCCTCACCGCGCGGTCGCTGACGCCCGCCACATACGACGTTCCGGTGCGGTACGCCTACCGCCCGCCCCGCGTGGTTCCCCCCGCGCGCCGTGGGTCGACCGTTCCGCAATCCGCAAGGGGCCGGCCGGGAGGCCGACCCGGAGGAGAGACTAGCCTGATGGGCGTGACACGCCGCGTGAAGATCGTCTGCACTCTCGGCCCCGCCACCTCGTCCCCGGAGCGTATCCGGGGGCTCGTCGAGGCGGGCATGAACGTGGCGAGGCTCAACTTCAGCCACGGCAGTCACGCCGACCACGAGTCGGTCTGCCGGCTCGTCCGGGAGGCCGCCGAGGCGGCCGGGCAACCGGTGGCCGTGCTCGCCGACCTCCAGGGTCCCAAGATCCGCCTCGGCCGGTTCGCCGACGGCCCGCACGAGTGGCGCACCGGAGACTCGGTGGTGATCACCGGGGACGAGGTCGTCGGCTCCAGGGAGCGGGTCTCCTGCACCTACCGCAAGCTGCCGCAGGAGGTGAAGCCGGGCGACCGGCTGCTGATCGACGACGGCCGGGTCGCGGTCGAGGTCAGCGACGTCACCGGCAACGACATCCGCTGCCTGGTCACCGAGGGCGGCCCGGTCTCCAACAACAAGGGCGTCTCGCTGCCCAACGTGGCGGTCAGCGTCCCCGCGCTGTCCGACAAGGACGCCGACGACCTGCGCTTCGCCCTGGGCCTGGGCGTCGACCTGGTCGCGCTCTCCTTCGTCCGGTCGCCGGAGGACATCAAGCTCGTCCACTCGATCATGGACGAGGAGGGTGTGCGCCGCCCGGTGCTGGCCAAGGTCGAGAAGCCGGAGGCGGTCGATCACCTGGAGGCGATCGTGCTCGCCTTCGACGGTGTCATGGTGGCCCGCGGCGACCTCGGCGTGGAACTGCCGCTGGACCAGGTGCCGCTGGTGCAGAAGCGCGCCGTGCAGCTCTGCCGGGAGAACGCCAAGCCGGTCATCGTGGCCACCCAGATGCTCGACTCGATGATCGAGAACTCCCGCCCGACCCGCGCGGAGGCCTCCGACGTGGCCAACGCGGTGCTCGACGGCGCGGACGCGGTGATGCTCTCCGGCGAGACAAGCGTCGGCAAGTACCCGGTGCTCACCGTCAGCACCATGGCCAAGATCGTCACCACCACCGAGGCCGGCTCCATCGCCGTCCCGCGGTTGCAGCACGACCCGCGTACGCACGGCGGCGCGCTCACCGTCGCCGCGTCCTCCATCGCCCGGGCGATCGGCGCGAAGGCCATGGTGGCGTTCTCGCAGACCGGTGACACCGTCAAGCGGCTCGCCCGACTGCACTGCGACCTGCCGCTGCTGGCCTTCACCCCGGTGCCGGAGGTGCGCAACCAGCTCGCGCTGTCCTGGGGCGTGGAGACGTTCCTGATGCCGTTCGTGCAGCACACCGACGACATGTTCCGGCAGGTCGACCAGGCGCTGCTCGGTCTCAACCGGGCCAACCCGGGCGACTACGTGGTGATCGTGGCGGGCAGCCCGCCCGGCACCCCCGGGTCGACCAACACCCTGCGCGTGCACCAACTCGGTTCGCTCGTCGACGCCGCCGCGGCCCGGGCCCTGCAGTGACCGGTAGTGCCGTGGCCAGCGGGCAGGCGGCGGTCGACCAGCTTCTCGAGGTGCTGGACCTCGAGCGCACCGGGGAGATGGCCTTCCGGGGGATGAGCCCGCAGGTCGGCCCGCAGCGGGTCTACGGCGGTCAGGTCGCCGGTCAGGCGCTGGTCGCGGCCGGCCGCACCGTCGACCCGGAGCGGGCGGTGCACTCCCTGCACGGCTACTTCGTCCGCCCCGGCGACCCGAGCGAGCCCATCGCGTACGAGGTGGAGAGCGTCCGGGACGGCCGCTCCTTCTCGGTACGCCGCTCGGTGGCCCTGCAGCACGGCAAGCCGATCTTCTTCATGTCGGCGTCGTTCCAGCGGCAGGAGGAGGGGCTGGACCACCACGCCCCGGTCCCGCCCGACGTGCCCGGCCCGGACGACGTGCCGACCATGACCGACCGGCTCGCCCGCTACCCGGAGCGGCTCGGCATCTGGGGGCAGATCCCGCGCCCGATCGACGTGCGCTACGTCGGCGAGCCCGGCTGGGTGCGCCCCGGCGACCGACCCGCCGAACCGCACCAGCGGGTGTGGATGCGCATCGACGGCGAGCTGCCCGACGATCCGCTGCTGCACGCGTGCGCGCTCACGTACGCCTCCGACCTGACGCTGCTGGACTCGGTGCTGTCGGTGCACGGTGAGGTGTGGGGGCCCGGCGGTGTGGTCGGCGCGAGCCTGGACCACGCGTTGTGGTTCCACAGGTCGTTCCGCGCCGACGAGTGGTTCCTCTACGACTGCTGGAGCCCGTCGGCGTCGGGCGCCCGGGGCCTGGCCACCGGCCGGATGTTCACCACCGACGGCCGGCACATCGCCAGCGCCGTGCAGGAAGGGCTGCTGCGCCGGGTCGGCGACTGACCGGGCAACCGGGACCGTACCGCCGAGGGGCGGGGGTCGCTGGGGCGGCCCGACGACTAACCTGACCGCATGCGTCTTTCCGCCCGGGTCGACTATGCCCTCCGCGCGGCTGCCGAGCTGGCCTCGGTCGGCGACGGGGGGAAGTCCGGGCGGAGCCGACCGGTCACCGCCGAGCAGATCGCCCGTGCCCAGGACATCCCACCGAAATTCCTGGAGAGCATCCTGCTGCAACTGCGCCGGGGTGGCATCGTGCACGCCCAGCGTGGCCCGGAGGGCGGCTACTGGCTGGCCCGCCCGGCCACGGAGATCTCCCTGGCCGAGGTGATCCGGGTGATCGACGGGCCGTTGGCCCACATCCGTGGCCACCGCCCGGAACAGCTCGGCTACCAGGGCGCGGCGCGCGCCCTGCAGGATGTCTGGATCGCGTTGCGGGCCAGTGAGCGGGAGATCCTCGATCTGGTCACCATCGCCGACGTGGCCACCGGTGTCCTGCCCGGACGGGTCACCGAGTTGGCCGCCGACCCGCGCGCCTGGAGCTGACCGCCGCCGTCGCGGCCCTGCCGCGCGCGCCGTCCGGCGTGTCCCGCCAACCGGATGGAGGACTTGACCCGGAGCGCCTCCGTACCGCATTGTCGACCAAGTTGATAGGAGATGCCGAAAAGTCAGGGGGCGCTTGTGCGCAAGCTGCTGGTCCTCGCCCTCGTCGGGCTCGTCGCGCAACTTGTCGACGGCGCGCTCGGCATGGCGTACGGGTTGACCTCCTCGACGCTGCTCCTGTTCGCCGGGGTCGCCCCGGCCGCCGCCTCCGCCTCGGTGCACCTGTCCGAGATCGGCACCACGCTCGCCTCCGGCGTCTCGCACTGGCGCTTCGGCAACGTCGACTGGCGGGTCGTCGGCCGGATCGCACTGCCCGGGGCTATCGGCGCGTTCGCCGGCGCGACGTTCCTCAGCGCCATCTCCACCGAGGCGGCGGCACCCTGGATGGCCGCCATCCTGTTCACCCTCGGCGCGTACCTGCTGGTGCGGTTCTCCCGCCCGCTGCGGACCAACCGCGCCGCCGGAAACCTGCGCAGTCGCTTCCTCGCCCCGCTCGGCCTGGTCGCCGGGTTCGTCGACGCCACCGGCGGCGGTGGCTGGGGTCCGGTGGCCACCCCGGCGCTGCTGGTCTCCGGCCGGATGGAACCGCGCAAGGTGATCGGCTCGGTGGACACCTCCGAGTTCGTGGTCGCCAGCGCGGCCAGCATCGGCTTCCTCATCGGTCTGGGCTCCGAGGGCTTCCTGCTGCCCACCGTGGCCGCGCTCCTGGTCGGTGGCCTGATCGCCGCCCCGATCGCCGCCTGGCTGGTCCGCATCGTCCCGGCCCAGTTGCTCGGCGCCGTGATCGGCGGGGTGATCGTGCTGACCAACGCCCGCACCCTGCTGCGCGCCGGTGAGCTGGGCGGCCCGGTGCCGGGCCTGGTCTACGCGCTGCTCGGCGTGGCCTGGGTGGTCGCCGTGGCGTTCGCGGTACGCGCGCTGCGCCGCACCCGCCGCGCCCGGGCGACCGTCGCCGCGGCCCTCGCCTCGGACCCGTCCGCCGGTTCCCCGGAGCCCGCGGACTCCGGCGAGGCGGGGGAGTCCGGGGAGTCCCGGCGGCTCGCCGCCATCGACGGCTGAGCCGCTCCGCCGACCACTGCTGCACCGCCCCGCCCCGCGCCGTCCGGCCCGGGCGGGCCGCGGTCGAGGTTCTGCTCCGCCCGACGGCGTCGACGCTTGTGGCGGTGCGCGTGCGCTGGCTAGGC
Organism: Micromonospora sp. DT31; assembly: GCF_049841795.1. Classification (NCBI taxonomy): domain Bacteria; kingdom Bacillati; phylum Actinomycetota; class Actinomycetes; order Micromonosporales; family Micromonosporaceae; genus Micromonospora; species Micromonospora sp. DT31. The sequence continues at coordinate 116,585 of NZ_JBNCKZ010000011.1, forward strand.
TGTCCGAGCGCGGAGCCAAATCACCGACGTCGATGTCTGGCGTCGCCCCTCGCGTCAGCGCACGTGCCTTTCCCGCCGGCCCGGGCAGGCCGGTGCCGCCGCGTGCCTGACCTCCGCGAAAGGCATCCCTGTGCACCCCACCACCTCCCGCCGCCGCATCGCGCTGCTCGCCGCCGCCTCGGCGGCCACGCTCGCCGCCGGCGTACTCACCACGGTGACCGCCTCGGCGGCGGCCGCCGCCTGCCGGGTCGACTACCGGATCACCAACCAGTGGGGCGACGGCTTCGGCGCCGACGTCACCGTCACCAACCTGGGCGACCCGGTCAACGGCTGGACGCTGGGCTGGAGCTTCACCGCCGGCCAGCAGGTCGCCCAGGCCTGGAACGCGACGGTCAGCCAGTCCGGCGTCCAGGTGACCGCCCGCGACGCCGGCTACAACGCGGTTATCGGCACCGGCGGCACCGCGAACTTCGGGTTCAACGGCTCGTGGAACAACGCAAGCAACCCGGCGCCCAGCGCGTTCACCCTCAACGGCACGACCTGCACCGGCGCGCCGCCCGCCACCACAGCGCCACCCACGACCCCGCCGCCGACCACAGCCCCGCCGCCGACCACAGCGCCACCGCCGACCACGCCGCCGCCGACCACAGCGCCGCCGCCGACCACGCCGCCGGCCGGCGCGAAGCAGATGGAGGACCTCGACCGAGGGCTGGTCAGCGTGCGCTCCGGCAGCGGCAACCTCGTCTCCTGGCGACTGCTCGGCACCGAGACCACGGGCGTGGCGTTCAACCTCTACCGCGGCGGCACCAAGGTCAACGCCAGTCCGATCACCGGCGCCACCAACTACCTCGACGGCGGCGCGGCGGCCGGGTCCGCGTACACCGTGCGGGCCGTGGTGAACGGCGCCGAGCAGGCGGCCTCGGCCCCGGCGCTACAGTTCGCCAACGGCTACCTGGACGTGCCGATCCAGCCGCCACCGGGCGGCAGCACCCCCTCCGGCGAGGCGTACAGCTACGTGGCGAACGACGCGAGCGTGGGCGACCTCGACGGCGACGGGCGCTACGAGTTCGTGCTCAGGTGGGACCCGTCCAACGCCAAGGACAACTCGCAGTCCGGCTACACAGGCAACGTCTACGTCGACGCGTACACCCTCAGCGGCACCCGGCTGTGGCGCATCGACCTCGGCCGTAACATCCGCGCCGGCGCCCACTACACCCAGTTCCAGGTGTACGACTACGACGGCGACGGGGATGCCGAGGTGGCCATGAAGACCGCCGACGGCACCCGCTCCGGCACCGGCCAGGTGATCGGATCCGGCTCGGCGGACCACCGCAACTCCAGCGGCTACGTGCTGGCCGGCCCGGAGTACCTGACCATGTTCGACGGTCGCACCGGCGCGGCGCTGTCCACAGTCGACTACGACCCGCCCCGCGGTACCGTCTCGTCCTGGGGTGACTCGTACGGCAACCGGGTGGACCGGTTCCTCGCCGGCACCGCGTACCTGGACGGGCAGCGCCCCTCGCTGATCATGGCGCGCGGCTACTACACGCGGGCGGTCGTCGCGGCCTGGGACTTCCGCGACGGCACGCTGCGCAGGCGGTGGACGTTCGACTCGAACGCCTCCGGCAACGGCGCCGCCGCCGGCCAGGGCAACCACCAACTCTCGGTGGCCGACGTGGACAACGACGGCCGTCAGGAGATCGTGTACGGCGCGGCCACCATCGACGACAACGGCCGGCTGCTGTACTCCACCGGCAACGGACACGGCGACGCCCTGCACGTGGGCGACCTCGACCCGGCCCGCGCCGGCCTGGAGGTCTTCAAGGTCGACGAGGACGGCAGCAAGCCCAGCTCGTGGATGGCCGACGCGCGGACCGGGCAGATCATCTGGCAGACCGCGCCCAGCGGCGACAACGGCCGGGGTGTCTCCGCCGACGTGTGGGCCGGCAGCCCCGGCGCGGAGTCCTGGTCCTCGGCGGTCGACGGGCTGCTCAACACCCGGGGTCAGAACGTCGGCCGCAAGCCGTCGTCGGCGAACTTCCTGATCTGGTGGGACGGTGACCCGGTCCGGGAGCTGCTCGACGCCACGAAGATCGACAAGTACGGCACCGGCGGTGAGACCCGGCTGCTCACCGGCAGCGGTGTGGCGTCCAACAACGGCACCAAGTCCACCCCGGCGCTCTCCGGGGACATCCTCGGCGACTGGCGGGAGGAGGTGGTCTGGCGCACCGCCGACAGCACCGCGCTGCGGATCTACAGCACGCCCGTGGCGACCGGCCTGCGCCTGCCGACGCTGATGCACGACCCGCAGTACCGGGTGGCCGTGGCCTGGCAGAACACGGCCTACAACCAGCCGCCGCACCCCGGGTTCTTCCTCGGCGACGGCATGAGCACCCCGCCCGCGCCGAACATCTACCTGCGCTGAAACGGCAGGCACCGGGTCGCCGGCCGCGGAATCCGCTCGGCCGGCGACCCGGTGCACCACACCGCAGCATTCCCAACCCGTCCCGATCGGGAATGCCGTACCACCACCGGGGACAAAGCTATGCGTCCCGCGCGACGGTGCGGTGACGTGGCTATGAAGAGCGTGTTTCAGGCGTCCCGGCGCAGGCCCCCGGCCACCTTCTCGGCGATCAGCTCGAACGAGCGGACCCGGTCGGCCACGTCGTAGACCATCGAGGTCAGCATCAGCTCGTCCGCCCCGGTGCGCTCCAGCAGCGTGCCGAGCTGGCGGGCCACCGTCTCCGGCGAGCCGGTGGCCTGGCCGTCGCGGCGCTGGGCCACGAACTCCCGCTCGAACTCCGAGTACGGGTAGGCGGCCGCCTCCTCCGGCGTGACGAGCGGCTCCGGCCGCCCCGAGCGCAGCTTCAGGAACGACAGCCCGGCCGGCCCGGCCAGCCACTCGGCCCGCTCGTCGCTCTCCGCGCAGACCGCGTTGACCGCCACCATCGCGTACGGCCGCTCCAGCCACTGCGACGGCCGGAAGTTCTGCCGGTAGAGCTGCAACGCCGGGATGGTGTTCTGCGCGCTGAAGTGGTGCGCGAACGAGAACGGCAACCCGAGCAGGCCGGCGAGCTGCGCGCTGAACCCGCTGGACCCGAGCAGCCACACCTGCGGCGACTGTCCCCGGCCCGGGGTGGCGGTGATCGGGCCCGGCTCAGCGCCGGTGAAGTAGTTCATCAGGTCGGCCAGCTCGCGCGGGAAGTGCTCGGCGGACAGGCCCTCCATGGTGCGGCGCAGCGCCAGCGCGGTCACCTGATCCGTGCCCGGCGCCCGACCGATGCCCAGGTCGATCCGGCCCGGGTGCAGCGCCTCCAGGGTGCCGAACTGCTCGGCCACCACAAGCGGCGCGTGGTTGGGCAGCATCACCCCGCCGGAGCCCAGCCGGATCGTGCTGGTGTGCGCGGCCAGGTGTGCCAGCAGCACCGCCGGGGCGGAGCTGGCGATGGCCGGCATGTTGTGGTGCTCGGCCACCCAGAACCGGCGGTAGCCCAGCTCCTCGGTGCGGCGGGCCAGCTCGGTGGTGTGCCGCAGCGCTTCACCGGCACTGCCGGTCGCGGCCACCGGGGCAAGGTCAAGAACAGACATCGGTACGTCGATCACAGCGTGGTTCAACCCGCCACGTGCCGGAATTGTTCCTGCGGTGCTAGCCCATGCCCCGGGCCTGCTCGAAGATCAGGCTGGTCTGGGTGTGCTGCACCGCCGGATCGACAGCCAGATGATCGAGCACGAAGTCCCGCAACGCGTCGCCGGAGGCGGCCCGCACATGCATCACGTAGTCCTCCGCGCCGGCCACGTGGAACACCGACACCACCCCGGGCAGCCGCACCGACCGGGCCCGGAACGCGTCCACCGCGGCCCGTTCGTGTGCGGTCAACCGCACCGACACCAGCGCCTGCAACGGCAGGCCCACCGCCGCCGGGTCCACCTCGGCGTGGAACCCGCGGATCGCCCCGGACTCGCGTAACGCGCGGGTGCGCGTCAGGCACGTCGACGGCGCCACCCCGACCCGCTCGGCCAGCGCGTTGTTCGGCAGGCGGCCGTCGGCGGCCAGCTCGGTGAGGATCGCGCGGTCCACGTCGTCCAGGCCGGCGAACCGCCGTAGATCATTCGATGCGACAGGCATGCGACCATCCTCTACCGAATCCTGTTTGAACAAAAGCGCGATTCGCAGAATCTTCTTCGTTCGTGTTGCCTTACGCTGCCGTCATGTTCGACGCTTCCGCCATGACTTCCGTGGACACCGCAGCCGTACACGCCGGACGCGACGACCTCGCCGGGCTCGGCGTCCACGTCCCGCCCATCGACCTGTCCACCACCAACCCGCTGCCCTCGGTGGCCGGCGGCGGTGACGACTACGAGACGCTCGCCACCGGCGGCACCCTCCCGGCCGGTGGCAGCGCCGTCTACCAGCGTCTCTGGAACCCCACGGTGGCCCGGTTCGAGAGCGCGCTGGCCCAGCTCGAAGGCACCGCCGAGGCCGTCGCGTTCGCCAGCGGCATGGCCGCGCTCACCGCGGCCCTGCTCGCCGCCACCCGGGACGGCAAACGCCACGTCGTCGCGGTGCGCCCCCTCTACGGCGGCACGGACCACATCCTCGCCACCGGCCTGCTCGGCACCGAGGTCACCTGGGCCGCGCCCGGCGAGGTCGCCGCCGCGATCCGGCCCGACACGGCACTGGTCCTCGTCGAGACCCCCGCCAACCCGAGCCTCGACCTGGTCGACATCGCGGCGCTCGCCGAGGCCGCCGGAGACGTCCCGCTGCTGGTCGACAACACCGTCGCCACCCCGGTGCTCCAGCAGCCCGCCCGGCACGGCGCCGCGCTCGTGCTGCACAGCGCCACCAAGAGCATCGGCGGCCACGGCGACGTCCTCGCGGGGGTCATCGCCTGCGCCGGCGACTGGGCCGCCCGACTGCGGCAGGTCCGTGCCGTCACCGGCGCCGTCCTGCACCCGCTCGGCGCGTACCTGCTGCACCGCGGCCTGCAGACCCTCCCGCTGCGGGTCCGCGCCCAGCAGGCCGGCGCCGAGAAGCTCGCCGCCTGGCTCACCGGCCACCCCGCCGTCGAGCGGGTCCACCACCCGTCCCGGCACGACCCCGCCGGGCTGGTCGGCCGCCAGATGTCCGGCACCGGCAGCCTGCTCGCCTTCGAGGTACGCGGCGGTGCTCCCGCCGCCGCCGAGGTCGCCGGGGCCTGCGAGCTGATCACCCACGCGGTGTCGCTCGGCGGTGTGGACACGCTGATCCAGCACCCGGCCTCGCTCACCCACCGGCCGGTCGAGGGCGACGCGAAGCCCCGCGGCGGGCTGCTGCGGGTCTCGGTCGGCCTGGAGGACCCGGAGGACCTGCGCGCGGATCTCGCGCGGGCGCTGGCGCGCATCTGAGGCTCGCCGGCAGCGGGCGTCCCCGGCGTCGTCCGGTCAGGACTTCGGGCCGACGTGGCCGTCCAGGACGGCGACCGCTTCCCGGCGGGCCACCGACAGGGAGTTGCGGCGGTTCATCCGCCAGGCGACGCCGAGCAGGTCGAGGGCCCACTGGCACAGGCCCATGATGTCGGTCGACTCGTTGTTGAACATGTAACGGGGATAGACGTACTCCTTTCCGCGCACAACGACCCGGTTGGCGAAGCGGCAGCCGTCGGAGTGGAAGAGGCCACGCAGAAAGTCGCCCGGTCGAGCCTCGACGATCACCCGCTGCCAGTCGGCCAGAATGACCCGGCGCTCGTGCTTCCTGCCGGGCCCGTGCTGGGGAAGCAGGCACGGCCAGTGCTTGCCGTAGCTCTGCACATTGACGCAGCCTCGTCGCCGCACGCGTTGGACCTTCTCCGCCAGCATCGCCCGCATGGCGTCGTCGCATGCCTCGATCAGACCCGGCCAACTGTTGCTGCAGGAGATCCGGAGCACCGGCACCCGTGCCCTGGTCACGAGATGGCCATCGCCGAGGTAGAGGCCGAGAAGGTAGGCGTAGGCGGCCGGATCTGCCGGAACGCGGACATCTTCTCGGCAGCGGAAACACCGAAGTGCGGTGCCCTGGACCGCCGGGGTCGGCCGGTCCCGGCACCAGTGCCACACGGTGCGGTAGTGGAGGCCCACGGTGCGGGCCGCCTCCGCCACACTGGCCCCGGACAGATAGGCCTGACGGGCTCGGGCGCGGATCTCGGGTGGATGCACGAGGGCATCTTCGAACACCCGTGCGACAGTTTTGGTGTCCCCGGTGGGATTCGAACCCACACTGTCGGAGGTTTGAGCTCCGTTTCTCTACCGGTTGGAATACGGGGACAAGCTCGCGCGACGCTCTCGCGTCGAGCCATAGGTTACCCACTACGCTAGGGGCGGCGACACCCGGTATGGCGGGTGTCAGGTTCGAATCGGTGGGAGTGGCTCGTGGGCGAGATGCAGACGGATGCCGAGCGCAAGCGCGTTCTGATCGCCGAGGACGAGGCGCTCATCCGGCTGGACCTGGCCGAGATGCTTGTCGAAGAGGGCTACGAGGTGGTCGGCGAGGCCGGTGACGGCGAGACCGCCGTCAAGCTCGCCGAGGAGCTCGAGCCGGATCTGGTCATCCTCGACATCAAGATGCCGATCATGGACGGGCTGGCCGCCGCCGAACGGATCGCCGGCGCGCGCATCGCCCCGGTCATCATCCTGACCGCGTTCAGCCAGCGTGACCTGGTGGAGCGGGCGCGCGCGGCCGGCGCGATGGCATACCTGGTCAAGCCGTTCCAGAAGAGCGACCTGGTGCCCGCGGTGGAGATCGCGCTGTCCCGCTACTCGGAGATCTCCGCCCTTGAGGAGGAGGTGGCCGGCCTCACCGACCGGCTGGAGATCCGCAAGACCGTCGAGCGGGCCAAGGGCGCGCTGATGACGACGTACGGGATGACCGAGCCGCAGGCGTTCAAGTGGATCCAGCGCACCGCGATGGACCACCGGATGACCATGAAGGAGGTCGCCGAGCGGATCCTCACCGAGACCGCCGGCGGCGAGGTCGGGCAGCCGACCGCCTGACCCGCACGATCGGCCCGGCGATCCCCGCTGACCGACGCCTGTCGATACCATTCGGGGGTGTCCCCTCGCCGTTCACTCGCGCTGCTGGGCGTTCTCGCCCTGCTGGTCGCCGGCTGCGATGCCGTCCGGGGCGAGGACGAGGGCTCGCCCGAGCCGGTCCGGCCAGCCTGGCGCGAGTCCACCCTGCCCGTGCCGCCCGGGCCGGCGGGCCGGTTGCTGGTGCGCGACGCGGCGGCCTGCGGTGGTCGCTGGTACGTGGCCGGCGGGGTCGGTGACGCCACCGGCGAGACCCGTCCGGCCGCCTGGTCCAGTGTCGACGGCGCGACGTGGACGCCACTGTCGCTGCACCCGCGGACGTACTACGGCCAGCGGCACGTGTTCTATTCCGCGGCGTGCCGCGACGGCCGGGTGGCGTTGCTCGGCGCGAAGCGCGGCGGCGCGCACGCGAACCCGCGGACGAGCAGTTGGCGGCAGCTGCCGGACGGCTCGCTGGACGAGGTGATCGCGCCGTTCGACCTGTTCGGCGGCCCGTACGCGGTGGACGTGGCGCGGATGGCCGCCGGTGGGCGGGGCTGGCTGATCACCGGCAACCGCACGAGCGGCGCGGCGGTCTGGGTCTCGCCGGACTCGTCCCGGTTCACCCTCGTCGAGCGCGGGCCGGGGCTTGCCTCGGACGCCGTGGGCGAGACGTGGAACTTCGACGCGGTGGAGACCGGCGCGGGCTGGCTGTCGGTGGGCGGGATCGTGCCCGCCGGCCGGGTGGATCGGGACCCGCTGGCGTGGGTCTCGCGGGACGGGGTGGCCTGGCGTCGGGTGCCCGTGCCGGGCGGGCCGGAGTACGACGAGTTGCAGCGGGTGGTGGTGCTGGACGGCCGACCCGTGGCGGTGGGGTTGCGGGGTCGCGCGTTCGGGACCTGGCGGGCCGACGGCGACCCGGGAGGGGCGTGGCGGGCGACTGGTGGGTTCGGTCGGCCGCGGGTCGACGGGATCCCGGGGGTACGCGGGTTGACGGTGGCCGGCGCGACCCTGTGGGCGGCCACCGTAGACGGTTTCGCGCACGCGGTGTGGCGGTCGGTGGACGGCGGTGGATCCTGGCAGGCGGTGGCGCTGCCCGGGCCGGCGCCGGCCGGGGCGCAGCAGGCGGTGGCGCTCGCCGGCGCCGGCGACGATCTGCTGCTGCTCGTCGACACGGGCCAGGGGAGCAAGGTGTTCCTGGCGCATTTGACCGATTGATGGTCCTGGGTGTGACGGGCCGGAACCTGTCGGCGCTTCTCTTCGTAACGTTTTGGCAAGCCTCGCCCGGAGGCCTTCCGGAGTTATTTGCGGCTCCAGTACGCTCCGCCATCACGAGCCGTAACGCGGGTGTGCCGATACTCACCGGGCGTCGGCAGTGTGACGAGCACGACCGACCGCTCACCGGCTCCGGCGTGCCCGCGATCTGGAGGAGGTCAAGAAGCCGTGAGGCGTAATTACGTACGGGCGCTCGGCGCCGTGGGCTTGGCCGCGGTGATGGTCGCCGCGGCTGGGTGCCAGGACTCGGGCGACAGTGGCGGCGGGAACGCCGCGGGTGGCGACAAGTGCGCTGGCAAGGTCGCCATCTTCGGCGCCTTCACCGGTCCCAACTCCGGCCTCGTGCTGCCGTCGTTGAACGGCGCGAAGTTGGCGTTCAAGCAGTTCAAGGAGAAGAACAAGGACTGCAATGTCGAGCTGAAGGAGTTCGACACCACCGGTGACGCGACGCAGGCCACCCCGGTGGCGAACCAGGTCGCCCAGGACACGTCCTTCGTCGCGGTGATCGGTGGTCACTTCTCGGGTGAGTCCAAGGCGACCATGCCGATCTACGAGGCCGCCGGGTTGGTGATGGTGAGCCCCTCGGCCACCGCCGCCGAGCTGACCACGGCCGGCAACAAGGCGTTCCACCGGGTCGTCGGCAATGACGCCACCCAGGGCGCGGCCGCCGTGACGTACCTGAACAACGTGCTCAAGCCGAACAAGGTCTTCGTGATCGACGACGGCCAGCCGTACGGCCAGGGCATCATCAGCGAGGTCAAGAAGGGCCTCGGCCCCAAGGTCGTGGGCAGCGACAAGGTGCAGACCGACCAGACCAACTTCGACGCCACCATCTCGAAGATCAAGTCGTCGGGCGCGGACGCCATCGCCTACGGCGGTTACACCAACGAGGCGGCGCCGTTGCTCAAGCAGGCCCGCGCGGCCGGCGTGACGGCCAAGTTCCTCGGCTTCGACGGCCTCTACGACCCGGGCTTCCCGGCCGGTGCCGGCGCGGGCGCCGAGGGCGCGATCGTGACCTGCCCGTGCCTGCCGGCCACTGAGGCCGGTGGCACCTTCTCCGCCGACTACGAGAAGGAGTTCGGCCAGCCCCCGGGCTCCTACGGTGCCGAGGGTTTCGACGGCGCGAACGTGCTGCTCGACGGCTTCAAGGAGGGCAAGTCCAGCCGTAAGGACATGATGGACTGGGTGAACTCCTACGACAAGCAGGGCGTGTCCAAGTACGTCAAGTTCGACGACGCCGGCGACGTGGAGAAGTCCAAGGTCGTGATCTGGGCCTACGAGATCAAGGGCGGCAAGATCGAGCCTCAGCAGGAGATCAAGCTCAGCTGAGCCGGATCCGTGACAGCGGCCGGGGGGCCAGGTGGTCCCCCGGCCGTACGCGGGTAAAAGAGGAGATTTCGTGAACTTCGATGAACTCTTCGGGCATCTGGGTCAGCACACGGTGGACGGTTTGGCGAAGGGCTCGATCTATGCCCTCGTCGCGCTGGGCTACACGCTGGTCTACGGTGTGCTGAGGCTGATCAACTTCGCCCACGCCGAGGTCTTCATGGTGGGTACCTTCACCATCGTCGGGGTGTGGGGCTTGATGGGGGCGACCGACTCGCCGCCCCTGGGTACGTTGATCTTGCTGCTCGTGGTGGGCCTGCTGGCGGCCACCGCGGCCTCCGGCCTCACCGCGGTGGCGGTGGAACGGATCGCCTACCGCCGGCTGCGGCGGATGAACGCACCACCGCTGATCTTCCTGATCACCGCGATCGGCCTGTCCCTGGTCATGTCCGAGGCGTTCGGCCTCTGGCAGGGGCGGCTGGTGGTCGGCATGCCGACCGTGCTGGAGCGGGAGGTGGTCTTCACCGTCGCCGGCACGGAGGTGACCAACACCCAGCTGCTCACCGTCGTCGCTGCGCTGGTCATGATGGCCGGCCTCGACATGTTCATCAACCGCACCCGGTACGGCCGGGGCGTGCGGGCGGTGGCGCAGAACCCCGACACCGCAGCGCTCATGGGCGTCAACAAGGACCGGGTCATCGCGCTGATCTTCCTGCTGGGTGGTCTGCTGGCCGGCGCGGCAGCGCTGCTGTGGGCGGTCCGCTACGGCAACACCAAGTTCAACGTCGGCTTCATCCTGGGCCTGAAGGCGTTCACCGCGGCCGTGCTCGGCGGCATCGGCAACCTGCGCGGCGCACTGCTGGGCGGCCTGCTGCTCGGCGTGGTCGAGGTGTACGCCGCGACACTGACCTCGTCCAACTGGGAGGATGTGGCGGCGTTCGTCGTGCTGGTCGTCGTCCTGCTGTTCCGCCCGACGGGGCTGCTGGGTGAGTCTCTGGGGAGGGCACGGGCATGACCACGACTCAGAAGCGACCGCTGGACGGCGCACGCGACGCCACCGCGAAGATCGGCGAACGGTTCCGGGCGCTGCCGAAGTGGCAGCGCGGGCTGGCCTTCCTCGCCTTCGTGGGGTTCCTCTACTACCTGCCCCTGCTGGGCATCCCCGGCCTGACGTGGCTGCGGACCGACTCCATCGAGGGCGGCAACAACTGGGCGGGTGTGCTGTTCATCTGCGCGGTGTACGTGCTCATCGCCATCGGCCTGAACGTCGTGATCGGTCTGGCCGGCCTGCTCGACCTGGGCTACGTCGGCTTCTTCGCGGTCGGCGCGTACAGCGTCGCCCTGTTCGGCTCGCCGCAGTCGCCTGTGGTCGAGGCCCTGCGCAACCGGTTCGACCTGCCGCAGGGATGGGCGGTGACGTGGGCGATCTGCATCCCCATCGCCATCGCGTTGACGCTGATCTCGGGTGTCCTGCTCGGCTGGCCCACGCTGCGGCTGCGCGGCGACTACCTGGCCATCGTCACGCTCGGCTTCGGTGAGATCATCCGCATCGTGGTCCGCAACGTGGAGTGGTCCGGCGGCCCCGCGGGTATCGCGGCGATTCCCGGTCCGGAGGGCCCGCAGTCGGCGGACAACACCGTCTTCGGCCTGCTGGACGCCAAGCCGTGGTACTGGCTGGTGTTGACGGTGGTGCTGGTGCTCGTGCTCGCCGTGCGGCGGTTGGAGAACAGCCGGGTCGGTCGGGCCTGGCTGGCGGTCCGCGAGGACGAGGACGCCGCCGCGGTGATGGGTGTGTACCCGTTCAAGTTCAAGCTGTGGGCGTTCGCCATCGGTGCGGCGCTCGGTGGGATCTCCGGTGCGCTGTTCGCCAGCCGGCAGGGCTTCATCGAGCCGAACCAGTTCAACGCCCAGCTGTCCATCCTGTTCGTGGCGATGGTGGTGGTCGGCGGCGCGGGCAACATGGCCGGCGTGGCGCTGGGTGCATTCCTGCTGGCGTACCTGCCGGAGCGGTTCCGGGACTTCTCCGAGTGGCGGTTCTTCGTCTTCGGCCTGGCGCTGGTGCTGGTGATGCTGCTGCGTCCGCAGGGCCTGATCCCGAGCCGCAGGCGAGCCCGTGAGCTCAAGGACCGTGCCGAGGAGGTGCCGGCCAGTGTCTGACCAGAAGCCCGACGGGACGCCCGCCAAGCAGGCGGACCCGGTGGAGATCCAGAGCGGTGACCAGCCGGATCTCGACGAGATCAAGCTGAGCGGCCCCGTCCCGCGGCAGCGGGAGGTGTTGCTCGACGTCGACCAGGTCACCCTGCGGTTCGGCGGTGTGACCGCGCTGGACAATGTCAGCTTCAGCCTCTACCAGGGTGAGATCCTCGGCCTGATCGGCCCGAACGGTGCCGGCAAGACCACCTGCTTCAACGTGATGACAGGCGTCTACCGGCCGACCTCCGGGGCGGTCCGGTTCGCCGGTCAGCAGGTGACCGGCCGCAAGCCGCACCAGATCAACCGGATGGGCATCGCCCGGACGTTCCAGAACATTCGTCTCTTCCCGGAGATGACGGCGCTGGAGAACGTCATGGTGGGCACCGACTCCCAGCACCACACCAGTGTGGTGGGTGCGCTGTTCCGGCTGTACCGCAAGCGGGTCAAGCCGCACGAGCTGCCGGTGGTCGACTCGACCAACGGTGTGGTGCGGGCCTGGCAGCAGGTGCGCCGGGTCAGCGCGAAGGTGTTCGGCATCTCCCGGCACACGCTCGAGGAGCGGGCCGGCGAGCGTAAGGCGTTGGAGCTGCTGAAGTTCGTGGGCATCGTGGGCCGGGCCAACGAGTTGGCCCGCAACCTGCCCTACGGTGACCAGCGGCGGCTGGAGATCGCCCGCGCGTTGGCCACGGAGCCGAAGCTGCTCTGCCTGGACGAGCCGGCCGCCGGCTTCAACCCGGCGGAGAAGGAGGAACTGCTCCAGCTCATCCGGCGGATCCGCGATCTCGGCTTCACGGTCCTGCTCATCGAGCACGACATGCGGCTGGTCATGGGCGTCACCGACCGGATCGTGGTGCTGGAGTTCGGCAAGAAGATCGCCGACGGGTCTCCGGCGGACGTCCGGGACGACCCGAAGGTGATCGCCGCGTACCTGGGGGAGTCCGCAGATGCTGCTTGAGATCGAGAACCTGACCCTGGCGTACGGGCGGATCGAAGCGTTGCACTCGGTCAGCCTGCACGTCGACGAGGGCGAGATCGTGGCTCTGATCGGCGCGAACGGCGCCGGCAAGACCACCACGATGCGCGGCATCTCCGGGCTGCTGGCGGCCCAGACCGGGTCGATCCGGTTCAACGGTGAGGACATCACCAAGCTGCGTGCCGACCTGCGGGTGGTCCGGGGCATCTGCCAGGCGCCGGAGGGCCGGGGCATCTTCCCCGGTATGACGGTGCTGGAGAACCTCGACATGGGGGCGTACACCCGGCGGGACCACGCCGGCATCGCCGCCGACCTGGAGCGGGTGCTGACCCTGTTCCCGCGGTTGCGGGAGCGGCGTAAGCAGGCCGGCGGCACGCTCTCCGGCGGTGAGCAGCAGATGCTCGCGGTCGGGCGGGCGTTGATGAGCAGGCCGAAGCTGCTGCTGCTGGACGAGCCGTCGATGGGCCTGGCACCCATGGTGATCCGGCAGATCTTCGACATCATCACCGAGATCAACCAGCAGGGCACCACGATCCTCCTGGTGGAGCAGAACGCCCAGCAGGCGCTCTCCCGGGCCCACCGTGGCTACGTGCTGGAGACCGGTCGGATCGTCAAGGAGGGCGCCGGCCAGGACCTGCTGCACGACCCTTCCATCAAGGAGGCGTACCTCGGCGTGGCGTGAGCCATGGGCGGTGTCACGGGCGGTCCGCCGCCCGTGGCACCGCCGTTCCGTTCGTCGCGCCGCGCAGCCGCCGGGGATCGACCACCGCCACCAGCCGCTCGGCCGGCAGGTAGCCGAACATCCGCGAGTCGACGCTGTCGGCCCGGTTGTCACCGAGGAGCACCACCGTCGCCGGAGGCACCAACCGGCCGGGTACGAGCACCGAATCGAGGCCGAGATCAGGGGTGCGGTCACCGGATACCGCCGCGACCCGCTTGATGAGGTACGGCCCCGGGTGCCCGACCGGGTCGCCCGGGCGCGATGGCCGGCGAAACACCACGACGTCGCCCACCTCCACGTGCCAGGTGCCCACCCGGCGGGCCAGCACCCGGTCGCCCGGCAGCAGGGTGGGGCTCATCGACGGGCCGTCCACCGTGACCAGCAGCCACCGACGCCGCCCTCGTCGGACGGCGAGCAGGCCGGCCCCGGCGAGCCCGAGCACAGACCACAACCACCACATCCCGGCCACCCTAGGTCCGGTCCCGGACGGTGACCAGCCCGTCGGCGTCGTCGCGGTGGCTCCCGACCTCGTTCACGCGGCGATCGTCCGGGGCAACCGGTCCAGCCCGACTCCGCTGTCCCGGACGGCGCCGTCGGTGTCGAGCAGGACCCAGGAGGGGAACGCGCCGATGCGGAAGGCGGTGCTGACCGGGCTGGACCCGCTCTCCAGCACCACCCGGGCCACCGGCGTCAGTTCCCGGAGGAAACTGTCGGCCTGCGTCTCGTCGCCCTGGACGACGGCGACGGTGCGGGCCCGGCCACCCGGGCTGTCGGCGGCGTGCCGTACGAAGGTGGGCAGCTGTTCCACACACGCCTCGCAGCTGGTGGAGAAGAACCCGATGAGTGTGGCCGGGTTCGCCCCGTCGTCGAGGACCGCGCCGTCGAGGTCGTGGGCGACGAAGGTGTCCGGCCGCTCGCCGGCGGCGGGAACCGCTCCGGTGAAGTCCGAGCCGGACCCGGACGCCGTGGCGGCGGCGTTTGCCCGTAGCCGGCGGATGACCGCGAAGGTCAGCAGCAGATTGAGCACAGCGATGGCGCCGACCAGGATCAGACCGGCCACGACGTAGATCATTTTGGCTCCTCAGGGTGTCGTCGGCCGCCCGGTTGGCGGCGTCAGCAGGCGACGGTGTCGTCCGTTCGGGACACAAGCAGGCCGAGCGGAGCGCCGGCCGGCACCGCCACCGCGACGGCGGCGACGGCGGGCGTGACCGGGGCGACGCCCAGGGTGCCGGCGGTGAGTCCGTCGGCGACGTGTCCCGGATCAGGTGTCGGTCCGCGCCCAGCTCATCGCCCGGCCCGAAGCACGCGTCCCGGCAGGGCGACCGCCACTGCGGCGCGTGAACGGGCCGGCAGGAAGGCGTACCCGTCCAGGGAGCGCCGGAAGTCGCGGCGGTGCCGGCGGCTGTGCAGCTTGCCGAGGGCGGCGAGCAGGGACACGGTGGCCGGCAGTGATCGGATGCTGAGCAGAAGGGGGATGCGCGGCATCTGCGGGTGATGTGGGGCGCGGGCGGTGTGGGCGGCCCGGCGGCCGGCAGGATCACCGACCGCCGGGGTGCGGCAGGACGCCGCTCGTCCTGTCAGCAGTTGTTGGCGGTAAGACGACACACGGTGCAGGAACCGCTGTTGACGCAGCACTGCTTGGTGTAGCGGCTTCGGCCGTTGCAGTAGCAGGTGTACGTCCGCAGCGTTCCGCACGGCTCAGCCTTCGCGCTGACCGTCGGGGCCACCATGCCGAGCAGGCGGTCCCCCAGCGCGTTGAGTGTCTTTCTCATCCAATCCTCCTCTCAGATGTTGATGCCGATCGTCAGGTAGCGCTCTGGACGGCCACTGGAAAACGAATGGACGACCAGGTGTCATTTCAGATCCTCGGGCCGCTGCGCGTGCGACGCGGGGGCGAGGAACTCGCCGCCGGGCCGCCGCAACGCCGGGCGGTGCTGGCTCTGCTGGCGCTCGCCGCCGGGCAGCCGATGAAACGCGACGAACTCTGCACGGCGCTCTGGCCGGTCCAGCCGCCGACGGCGGCGTCGCACGTCCTCCATACTCATGCCGCGAGGCCGGGGGGCGGCGCCCACCGGCCAGCCGGAGCGCGGCGATCGCCGTACTGAGGCTCGTCCGTGGCTCCCGACGTCGTTCACGCGGCGATGGTCCGGGGCAGCCGGTCCAATCCGACTCCGCTGTCCCGGACGGCGCCGTCGGTGTCGAGCAGGACCCAGGAGGGGAACGCGCCGATGCGGAAGGCGGTGCTGACCGGGCTGGACCCGCTCTCCAGCACCACCCGGGCCACCGGCGTCAGTTCCCGGAGGAAACTGTCGGCCTGCGTCTCGTCGCCCTGGACGACGGCGACGGTGCGGGCCCGGCCACCCGGGCTGTCGGCGGCGTGCCGTACGAAGGTGGGCAGCTGTTCCACACACGCCTCGCAGCCGGTGGAGAAGAAACCGACGAGTGTCGCCGGGTTCGCCTCGTCGTCGAGGACCGCGCCGTCGAGGTCGCGGGCGACGAAGGTGTCCGGCCGCTCGCCGGCGGCGGGAACCGCTCCGGTGAAGTCCGAGCCGGACCCGGACGCCGTGGCGGCGGCGTTCGCCCGGAGCCGGCGGATGACCGCGAAAGTCAGCAGCAGATTGAGCACAGTGATGGTGCCGACCAGGATCAGACCGGCCACGACGTAGATCATTTTGGCTCCTCAGGGTGTCGTCGGCCGCCCGGAAGTCGCGGTGGTGCCGGAAGTCGCGGTGGTGCCGGAAGTCGCGGTGGTGCCGGAAGTCGCGGTGGTGCCGGCGGGTGCGTAGCTTGCCGAGGTCGGCGGGTAGGAACACGGTGACCAGCAGTGATCGGATGCCGAGCAGGAGTGGGGATGCGCGGCATCTACGGGTGGCGGGGGCCTGGGCGGTGTGGGGCACCCCGGCGGCCGGCAGGATCACCGACCGCCGGGGTGCGGCAGGACGCCGCTCGTCCCATCAACCGGCCGACGTGCCCACCGCCGGCTACACGGTGCAGTGGCCGACGGAGCGGCACGGGTAGCAGGCGCCGCTGGACTGGCAGCACTGCTTCGTGTAGCGGATTCCGCGCAGGCAGTAGCAGTGCTTCGCCACCAGCGGTCCGCACGGCTCAGCCTTCGCGCTGACCGTCGGGGCCATCATGCCGAGCAGGCGGTCCCCCAGCGCGTTGAGTGTCCTTCTCATCTAATCCTCCTCTCAGATGTTGATGCCGATCCTCAGGTAGCGCTCTGGACGGCCGGTGGAAAACGAATGGACGACTATCGTGGTCACCGATGCGATGCTCGCGCCGAGCGGGGAACGGATGAGCGTGCAACCGGTCGCGGAAGTCGGGGTTCTCCAACTCCCGCAGGCCGGTCATCCGGTTGAGCGCGGTGTGGAGCCTGGACTGGGCCGCCACCGCCGCCTCGCGGTCCCGGTTCTCCTCCACGTACCGGGTGAGGCGGGGCAGGGTCGCGATGCCGACCCCGGCGGTGGCCAGGCCGAGGGCGAGGCCGACGAGCGGCCCCCCGGCGACGTGGTCACTCGCCAGCCGGCCCAGTACCAGCGGGCCGAAGCAGGCGCACCGGACCGCCTGGCCGTGGGTCACCGCCCAGGCGGTACCGGCGGTGAGGCAGGTCAGCAGGACGGTGGCGGCGAGCAGCCCGGGCCGGGCCGATCGGGGTACGACGAGCAGCCCGGCCACGACCAGCTCGGCCACCGGCAGGGCGACCGCCACCGCGGCGCGGGAACGGGCCGGCAGGAAGGCGTACCCGTCCAGGGCTCGCCGGAAGTCGCGGTGGTGCCGGCGGCTGCGCAGCTTGCCGACGGCGGCGAGCAGGAACACGGTGGCCAGCAGGGACCGGATGCCGAGCAGAGGTAGGGACAGGCGGCACCTCCGGGTGACGTGGGGGGCGGGCGGCGGAGGGCGGCCCGACGGCCGGCGGGATCACCGGCCGTCGGGTGCGGCGACGCCGCTCGCTACGTCAGCACTCGCTGACGACACGACACGGGTAGCAGGAACCGCTGTACATGCAGCAGTTCTTCGCGTAGCGCTTGCCGCCGGCGCAGTAGCAGAGCTTCGACACCAGCGGACCGCACGGCTCAGCCTTCGCGCTGACCGTCGGGGCCACCATGTCGAGCAGGCGGTCCCCCAGCGCATTGAGCGTCTTCCTCATCCAATCCTCCTCTCAGATGTTGATGTCGATCATCACGGAGCGCTCTGGACGATCACTGGAGAGTGGCTGGACGGCTATCATGGTCATGGATGCGATGCTGCCGCCGATCGGGGGACGGATGAGCGTGCAACAGGTCGTGTGTGCCTCGGGCGAGGTCTCACTCCAGCTCCTGGGGCCGTTGCGCCTGCGAAGAGGGAGCGAGGAACTCGCCGCCGGGCCGCCGCAACGCCGGGCGGTGCTCGCCCTGTTGGCGCTCGCCGGCGGGCAGCCGATGACGCGTGACGAACTCTGCGCGGCGCTCTGGCCGGATCGGCCGCCGACGGCGGCGGCGAACGTCCTGCAGACACACGTCAAACACCTGCGGCGGGTGCTGGAGCCGTGGCGGCCCCGCCGGGCCCGCAGCGCCCTGCTGCCGAGCGTCGGGTCGGGGTATGCGTTGCGGGTGCCGCGGACGGCGGTGGACGCGCTGCGGTTCCGCGACCTGGTGGCCGGGGCCCGCGCCGCACGGCTGGCGGGCGACCGGGAGCGGCTGCGACGGGAGGCCGGGGCGGCGTTGCGGCTGTGGCGACGACCGTTGCCCGACGTCCCTGCCCTGGCCGGGCACGTTCGGGTCGCCGTGCTGGTCGCCGAGTGGCGACAGGTGCTCGGCTGGTACTCCGACGAGGTGATCCGGGCCGACCGTGGCGAGGAGGTCCTGACCGCGGTGGAGCAGGACGCCGGCCGGCATCCACTCGACGAGGGGGCCCAGGCCCGACTGGTGCGCCTGTACGGCGCGGTGGGGCGGCGGGCGGACGCGGTGGCCAGCTACCACGTGGCCCGCCGCCGCCTCGGTGAGGAACTCGGGATCGACCCGGGGCCGGAGCTGTCCGACGCGTACCGGGACGTGCTGCGATGTCGCGACTCGGTGACCCGGGTGGCGGCACCGGTTCCGGCGGCCGTGCCGGCGCAACTGCCCCCGCGTCCGGCGGACTTCGTCGGCCGGGCCGCCGAACTGCGCCGACTCGACCTCGCGGTCGCGCCGGTGACCGGCCTCGCCGAGCCGGTTCTGCTGGTGGTCGAAGGGCCGGCCGGAGTGGGCAAGAGCGCACTGGTGCTGCACTGGGCGCAGCGGTCGGTCGACCGCTTCCCGGACGGGCAGCTCTACGCCAACCTCGCCGCCTCCGGTTCCGGGCCGGTCGAGGTGCTGCGCAACTTCCTCCGCGCGCTGGGGCTGCCGGAGGCGGCCGAGCAGACCACCTGCCTGGACGGACTGTCGGCGGCGTACCGGTCGGCGATCGCCGGGCGGCGGCTGCTGATCGTCCTCGACGACGTCTGCGACCCGGCCCAGGTGGCGCCGTTGCTGCCCGGCGGCGGGCCGAGTGTGGTCGCGGTGACCACCCGCGAGCCGATCGGCGGTCCGTTGGTCGTGCACCGGGGAGAGCGGGTGCCGGTGGGCCCGTTGTCGCCGGCCGAGGCCGTCGACCTGGTGGGCAGGCTGAACGCCCGGCAGCGGTGGACGGCGGCGGATCCGGCCCCCGAGGCCGAACCGGTGGTGGGGGAGCCGACGCCCGGCACGGCGGCGGTCATGGCGTATGCCTGGTCGATGCGGGCGCTGCTCAGCCATCACCCGGAACCCGCGTCGGCGCTGGTCGCCGTCGCGGTGGCCGGTGGCCTGCCCCGGGAACGGGCGGCCGGCTGGATCCGTCGGTCGGCCACCGGCCGCGGCGCGGCGCTGCCGTCGCCGAGGCCGTCGCCGCAAGGCTGACCGGTCCGGGCCGGCGGCTGTGGCGCGGGACCGGCCTGTCGGGGGTACGGACTAGAGTCGCTGCCGTGACAGCTACGACGCCACGCCTGCTCCTCGTCGACGGACACTCCCTGGCATACCGGGCGTTCTTCGCCCTGCCGGTGGAGAACTTCTCCACCACCACGGGGCAGCCGACCAACGCCGTCTACGGCTTCACCTCCATGCTGATCAACGTGCTGCGCGACGAGCAGCCGACGCACATCGTGGTCGCGTTCGACGTCTCCCGTCGCTCCTTCCGCACCGAGAGATACTCCGAGTACAAGGCCGGCCGCAGCGAGACCCCGACCGACTTCAAGGGTCAGGT
This sequence comes from Micromonospora sp. DT31, assembly GCF_049841795.1. NCBI lineage: Bacteria > Bacillati > Actinomycetota > Actinomycetes > Micromonosporales > Micromonosporaceae > Micromonospora > Micromonospora sp. DT31. Next base: position 136,330 of record NZ_JBNCKZ010000011.1, read on the forward strand.
CAGCCTGGTCAAGGAGGTCCTCGCCGCGCTTCGGGTGCCGGTGGTGGAGATGCCGGGCTACGAGGCCGACGACGTGATCGCCACGCTCGCCTGCCAGGCCCGCGACCAGGGCATGGACGTGTTGATCAGCACCGGCGACCGGGACGCGTTCCAGCTCGTCGGCGAGCGGGTCACCGTGCTCTACCCGCGCAAGGGCGTGTCCGACCTGGCCCGGATGGATCCGGCCGCGATCGAGGCGAAGTACGGCGTCACCCCGGACCGCTACCGCGACCTGGCCGCGCTCGTCGGCGAGACCAGCGACAACCTGCCCGGCGTGCCCGGCGTCGGCCCGAAGACCGCCGCCAAGTGGATCAACCTGTACGGCGGCGTCGAGGGCGTGGTGGCCCGGGCCGACGAGATCAAGGGCAAGGCCGGCGACAGCCTGCGCGAGCGGCTGGCCGACGTGATCCGCAACTACGAGATCAACTGCCTGGTCTCCGACCTGGAGCTGCCGGTGCGCCCGGAGGACGCCCGCTGGCAGGGCTGGGACCGCGAGGCCGTGCACCAGGTCTTCGACACGCTCCAGTTCCGCATCCTGCGCGACCGGCTCTACCAATACCTGGAGGCCGTCGAGCCGGAGGCCGAGGCCGGCTTCGACCTGGCCGGCGAGGTGCTCAGCGAGCCGGGCGCGGTCGCCGGCTGGCTGGGCACGTACGCCCCGGCGGGCACCACGGTCGGCCTGGCGGCCGCCCTGGACACCGGCCCGAACCGCCGGCACACCGCCACCGTGACCGGGATGGCGCTGGCCACCGCCGACGGCGCGGCGGCCTGGTTCGACCCGAGCCTGCTGGGCGCCGACGACGAGGCCGCGCTGGCCGGCTGGCTGGCCGACGCCGGCCGCCCGAAGGTGCTGCACGACAGCAAGCCGGCGGTGCTGGCGTTCGCCGCGCACGGCTGGGAGCTGCACGGCATCGTCCGTGACACCCAGATCGCCGCCTACCTGGCCCGCCCCGACCAGCGTTCCTACGACCTCACCGACCTGGCCCTGCGTTACCTGCACCGGGAGTTGCGCGTCGACGCGCCGGAGACCGGCCAGCTCACCCTGGACGGCTTCGGCGACGACCGCGCGGTCGAGCAGAACCTCATGCTCCAGGCCCGGGCCACCCTCGACCTGGCCGAGGCGATCGACGCCGAGCTGTCCCGCGACGGTGAGCAGTCCGCCCGGCTGATGGCCGACGTGGAGCTGCCGCTGATGCGGGTGCTCGCCGCCATGGAACGCACCGGCATCGCCGCCGACACCGACTACCTCTCCGAGTTGGAGGCGCACTTCGCCGCCGAGGTGAAGGCCGCCGCGCAGGGTGCGTACGCGGTGGTCGGGCGGGAGTTCAACCTGGGCTCGCCGAAGCAGTTGCAGGAGATCCTGTTCACCGAGCTGGAACTGCCCAAGACCAAGAAGATCAAGACCGGTTACACCACCGACGCGGACGCGTTGCAGTGGCTCTACGCGCAGACCGAGCACCCGCTGCTGCACCACCTGCTGCGCCACCGCGACGTGGCCAAGCTCAAGTCGACGGTCGACGGACTGCTCAAGTCGGTCTCCGACGACGCCCGGATCCACACCACGTTCAACCAGACGGTGGCGGCGACCGGGCGGCTCTCGTCGACCGAGCCGAACCTGCAGAACATCCCGATCCGCACCGAGGAGGGGCGGCGGATCCGGCGGGCGTTCGTCGTCGGCGAGGGCTACGAGTGCCTGCTCACCGCCGACTACAGCCAGATCGAGATGCGGATCATGGCGCACCTGTCCGGTGACGAGGCGCTGATCGAGGCGTTCAACTCCGGGCACGACTTCCACGCCGCGACCGCCTCCTCGGTCTTCACCGTCGAGGTCGGTGAGGTCACCGCCGACCAGCGCCGCAAGATCAAGGCGATGAACTACGGCCTGGCGTACGGGCTGAGCGCGTTCGGCCTCTCCCAGCAGCTCGGCATCACCGCCGAGGAGGCGCGCGGGCTGATGGAGAACTACTTCGCCGGGTTCGGCGGGGTCCGCGACTACCTCCAGGAGGTGGTGGCCCGGGCCCGGCAGGACGGCTACACCTCCACCATCCTGGGTCGCCGCCGCTACCTGCCCGACCTGGTCAGCGACAACCGGCAGCGCCGGGAGATGGCCGAGCGGATGGCGCTCAACGCCCCGATCCAGGGCTCGGCCGCCGACATCATCAAGGTCGCCATGCTGCACGTCGACAGTGCGCTGCGCGCGGCCGGGCTGCGTTCCCGGATGCTGTTGCAGGTGCACGACGAGCTGGTCTTCGAGGTCGCCCCGGGGGAGCGGGAGGCCCTTGAGGCGTTGGTGCGTAAGGAGATGGGCGAGGCGTACCCGCTGTCGGTGCCGCTGGAGGTGTCGGTGGGCGAGGGCCGCGACTGGAACAGCGCCGACCACTAGTCGTTCTTGCCCGCGCCCATCGCCATACTTATAGTGGTCGATATTGATCGACTCCTGAAGGGTGGACGGCGATGGGTGTACCTCAGATGGTGAACCGGGTGGCGGCGGCCGGTTTGTTGGCCGCCGTGGCGACCCTCGCTCCCGCCACGGCGGCGCAGGCGGCCCCGACCGGGTGCAGCGCCTGGTCCTCGGCCGGCGTCGGGTACGCGTCCTGCACGGGCGGCACCGGCACCGTCTGGGTGACAGTCCACTGCATGACCAACTGGGGAGACGAGTGGACCCGCTCGGGCCCCAGAGTGGCGGTCGGCCAGGTGTCCACGGCGGTCTGCTCGTTGCCGAAGTGGTCGTTGCAGGAGGCGTGGTACTCGACGGCTGGCTGAGCCGTGGCGGCTCCGGGCGGCGGCCGCCGCCCGGTCACCGCTGAGGGGATGGTGGCCCGGCTGATGCCGGGGTCGAGCGGGCCGGTCAGAGACCGAGCAGCGTGGGCATCGCGTTGAGCGCGCCGTGCACCACCAGCAGCGGCCACATCCGGCGGTACCGGGACCACAGGTAGCCGAGGAAGAGCCCGAGCACCCCGTGGTTGACCAGCACCGTGGCCAGGTCGACGCCGGGCCGTCCGGTGCCCTGGATGGCCACGTGCCAGACCGCCCACACCAGCGACGCGAGCACGATCGCAGGCCAGCGTCCCAGCAGCGACTCCCACCGGGTCTGCAGCCACCGCCGGTAGAAGACCTCCTCGAGCAGCGCGTTCACCGCGAAGGCCACCAGCAGCGTGACCACCAGCTCGACCGGCGTGACGGTCCGCCCCCAGTCGCTGGCCGGCACGGCCAGCGGCGTCGCGTAGCTGAGCGCCAGCCACACCGCCACCGGCAGCGCCGGACCCCACCGGTGGGCGGCGTCCGCCGGGGCCGGCGCCGGTCGCCACCGCGGCGGCCGGCGGCGCGCGGCCAGGAACACCACAAGGGGAACGCCGAGCAGCAGCGCGAGCTTCAGCAGCGTGTACGCGGGTTCGCCGCCCAGCAGCGGCATGACGGCGGCGAACGCGATCCCGGCCAGCAGCAGCGGGACCGCCTCGCGGTGCGGTGCCACCGGGTCGGGCCACCTCGGGTCGGGCGCGGGTGGGATCAGGCGGATCAGCACGATCCCGGCCAGCGCCGGGATCCAGCGGCTCCACATCGGTACGGTGCCGTCGTGGTCGGCGCTGTACCGGACACCTGTGTTCCCGGTCGCCACCAGGACGGTCGCCGCGACGGCGATGAGCCCGAGGCCCGCCAGGAGGACCACCCGTCCGGTGCGGGGATGACGGCCGGCGGTCGAGAAGTCTGTCGTCATCGCCCGCACGGTACCAACGTGGGGCGAACGACCGGCCGGCTCAGCTCTTGAGCGGGTCGTGACCCCAGTTCATCAGCGACCAGCGCCACCTCGTGTCGCGGACGTCCCCCGAGGGGCGTTGAGCCAGGTGGCGGTGGACGTATCCGATCACCTTGCGCATGTGCTTGTAGTCGGCGGCGGTGAGGTCGGCGCGCTTGTGGCGCAGCAGGCCGACGATCCGGCGGCCGGAGTCGTGCCCGACCGACTCGCCGCCCTGGGTGCCCTTCTTGTGCCAGCCGACGTGCTTGGACTCGTCGGTCTCCAGCCAGCGGGACAGCTCGCCGGGCTTCATGTTCACCGCGTCGGTGAACTCCCGGTACGTCTGCTGCGGGTCCTCAGCGCGACCCATGGCGCAGTACCTCCGGTCGGTGGGCGACGTCGCGGCCCGAGTCGTCGTTGGTGATCCGGTACTGGGGCTGCTCCGGGGAGGCGTTCACGGTGTGCCCGCGGACGTGGGCGCGCTCGGTCAGCTTCTCCTTGACGCCCCGTACGCCCGGCCGCTGTGGCTGGCCCAGGAGACGTGGTCGCCGGCGCGGAACTCCTTCTCGGCCATGCCGCCCGGTTACCCGCGGCCGATACCGAGTAACGGCGTCGTCAGGGCCGGATCTTTGCGATCGGCAGCTTGACCGCGAAGGGGAACCGGTCAGTTCGTCGGCTTCTCGGCCACGAAGATCGCGGTGCCGGGGAACAGCCGGCCGCGCAGCGGGCTCCACTGGCCCCAGATCCCCTCGTGCCCGGCCGGCCACTCCGGCTCGACCAGGTCGAGCAGGCGGAAGCCGGCGCCGACCAGCTCCCGGATCCGGTCGCCGAGCGTGCGGTGCTGCTCGACGTACGTGGCCACACCCCGCTCGTCCTGCTCGACGTAGGGGGAGCGGTCGAAGTACGAGTGCACCGCGGTCAGCCCACCCTCGCCCGGGTCGTCGAGGAAGATCCAGCGCATCGGGTGGGTGACGGAGAAGACCCACCGGCCGCCGGGGCGCAGCACCCGGGCCACCTCGCGCATCGCCGCCGCCGAGTCGTCCACGAACGGGATCGCCCCGAACGCGGTGCAGACGGTGTCGAAGGCGGCGTCGGCGAACGGCAGCGCGAGCGCGTCGGCCTGCACCAGCGGTACGCGTACCCCGGTGCGCCCGGCGGCCTCGGCGGCGTGGCGCAACATGCCGGCGGACAGGTCGAGCGCGACCGGGCGGGCGCCCCGGGTGGCGAGCCAGCGGGCGGCGGCGGCCGCGCCGGCGCCGAGTTCGAGGATCCGCGCGCCGGTCGGGTCGCCGAGCAGTCGGGCGTCTGCCTCGCGCAGTCCTTCCGGGCACCAGACGAAGTCGACCTCGCCGAGGAAGGCGCCGTGCTCGGCCTGGTACGCGTCGGCGTCGGTGTCCCACCAGCCCTGGTTGGCGCGGCGGATGTCACCGGCGTCGACCCGTCGCCGGGTCACCCTGTCGTCGTCCACGGCGTCCACGCTAGGCCCGGGCGGGCCCGGGGGCGTGGTCCGGTGGGCGTGTCGCTGTGGGACGCATGTGACGGACGAGACAGCTGTGGCACCTTACCGCGCGAAATCTCCGCTTTCGCAGCCGGTGAGATCGCGTCGACCCGGGAGGGCTTGCACGCTGTGGTAATGCAGCGGGTAGGCTAGACGATGCGCTCGCGGATCGTGTGCCTCGGCAGGGAGCAGGTGCGCGGTCACCGGAGCCACTAATGATCTTCTCGCGTCGATCGTTCGGTGTGCCCGGCGACGGATCCGTTGGCGCGGAAGAGTCACCGCGACACCCATGCCCGCTGTGACACCCATCCGACCGGAGCAACCGCCCACATGACGAGCAGCATCGAGGCCACCTCGAGCGCCAACAAGGTCACCCACGACGACCTCGGCTCTGAGGAAGCTTTCCTCGCCGCGATCGACGAGACCATCAAGTACTTCAACGACGGCGACATTGTCGAAGGCACCGTCGTCAAGGTCGATCGGGACGAGGTCCTGCTCGACATCGGCTACAAGACCGAGGGCGTGATCCCCTCTCGGGAGCTGTCGATCAAGCACGACGTGGACCCGGCCGAGGTGGTTTCGGTCGGCGACCACATCGAGGCCCTCGTCCTCCAGAAGGAGGACAAGGAGGGTCGGCTGATCCTCTCCAAGAAGCGGGCGCAGTACGAGCGGGCCTGGGGCACGATCGAGAAGATCAAGGACGAGGACGGCGTCGTCCGCGGCTCGGTCATCGAGGTCGTCAAGGGTGGTCTCATCCTCGACATCGGCCTGCGCGGCTTCCTGCCCGCGTCGCTTGTCGAGATGCGGCGGGTGCGTGACCTGCAGCCGTACGTCGGCCGCGAGCTGGAAGCCAAGATCATCGAGCTGGACAAGAACCGCAACAACGTGGTTCTGTCCCGCCGGGCCTGGCTGGAGCAGACGCAGTCCGAGGTGCGCACCGAGTTCCTCAACAAGCTGCAGAAGGGACAGGTCCGCAAGGGCGTCGTCTCCTCGATCGTCAACTTCGGCGCGTTCGTCGACCTGGGTGGCGTGGACGGCCTCGTGCACGTCTCCGAGCTGTCCTGGAAGCACATCGACCACCCGTCCGAGGTCGTCGAGGTGGGCCAGGAGGTCGAGGTCGAGGTCCTGGACGTCGACCTGGACCGCGAGCGGGTCTCGCTGTCGCTGAAGGCGACCCAGGAGGACCCGTGGCGTCAGTTCGCCCGCACCCACGCGATCCAGCAGATCGTGCCGGGTAAGGTCACCAAGCTCGTGCCGTTCGGCGCGTTCGTCCGCGTCGACGACGGCATCGAGGGCCTGGTCCACATCTCCGAGCTGGCCGAGCGCCACGTGGAGATCCCGGAGCAGGTCGTCCAGGTCGGCTCCGAGGTCATGGTCAAGGTCATCGACATCGACCTGGAGCGTCGCCGGATCTCGCTGTCGCTCAAGCAGGCCAACGAGGGCTTCGTCGAGGGCGAGGAGCACTTCGACCCGACCCTCTACGGCATGGCCGCGACCTACGACGAGCAGGGCAACTACATCTACCCGGAGGGCTTCGACCCGGAGACGGGCGAGTGGCTCGAGGGCTACGACAAGCAGCGCGAGACCTGGGAGACGCAGTACGCCGAGGCGCGTCAGCGTTGGGAGGCCCACACCAAGCAGGTGCAGACCTCCCGCGCCGCCGACGCCGAGGCCGCGGCCAACCCGACTCCGGCCCCCACCAGCGGGACCACCACCTCGACCTCGACCTCGGCCCCGAGCCGTCAGGCCGAGGAGCCGGCCGGCACGCTGGCCACCGACGAGGCGCTCGCCGCGCTGCGGGAGAAGCTCGCCGGCGGCAAGTGACCGCTTGACGCCGGCCCGTCCACCCGGACGGACCAGCACTGCCAACGACGACGGGCCCCGTCCCCGCGTTCCGCCTCCGCGGACCGCCGGGGGCGGGGCCCGCCGCCGTTCCCGAGACCCGGCCCGCCGCGGGGCGGGTTTGGCATGCGGATCGGGATCCGGTTGACTGTCCGGGTGCTGAAGGTGGGGCTGACCGGCGGAATCGGATCGGGTAAGAGCGCGGTGGCGAACCGGCTCGCCGCGCTCGGCGCGGTCGTCGTCGACTCCGACCGCATCGCCCGCGAGGTCGTCGCCCCCGGCACCGAAGGGCTGGCCGAGGTGGTTGCCGCCTTCTCCGACAGGGTCCTCGACGCCGACGGGGCGCTGGACCGGGCCGCCCTGGGCGCGTTGGTCTTCGCCGACCCGGCCGCCCGCCGCACGCTGGAAGGGATCACCCACCCCCGGGTGCGGGCGCGCAGCGCCGAGCTTGTCGCCGCCGCCGCGCCCGACGCGGTGGTGGTCAACGACGTGCCGCTGCTTGTCGAGGTGGGGCTGGCCCCCACGTACCACCTTGTGGTGGTGGTGCAGACCGCGGTGGCGACCCGGCTGGACCGGCTCACCCGGGACCGGGGCATGGACCGGGCCGAGGCGGAACGCCGGATCGCCGCGCAGGCCGACGACGCCCGCCGGCGCGCGGTCGCGGATGTGCTGCTCACCAACGACGGAACGCTGCCCGAACTGCACGTCGCGGTGGACCGCCTCTGGCGGCGGCGTCTGCTGCCGTACGAGGGCAATGTCCGCGACCGGCGGGTGGCCCGGCCCGACCCGACGATCCGCACCGGACCCGATCCGACCTGGCCGGAGCAGTACGCCCGGCTGGCGGCCCGGATCCGGCACGCCGTCGGCGGCGACGTCCGGCTCGACCATGTCGGCTCCACCGCCGTTCCGGGGCTGGCCGCCCCGGACGTGATCGACATCCAGCTCACGGTGTCCTCGCTCGCCGAGGCGGACGGGCCGCTCGCCGACCGGCTCGCCGAGGCGGGCTTCCCCCGACTGCCCGGCGACTGGTGGGACGCCCCGCGCCGGCCGGATCCGGTGCGCTGGGCGAAGCGGCTGCACGGCGCCGCCGACCCGGCGCGTCCGGTCCGGCTGCACCTGCGGGTGGCCGACTCGGCCGGCTGGCGGTACGCGCTGCTGGTCCGCGACCACCTGCGCGCCGACCCGGCACGTCGGGCGGACTACCTCCAGGTCAAGCGGGATCTGGCGGCCACGGCGCCGGAGAGGTCGGGGGCGGGCACGCTCCACGACCCGTGGTTCGACGAGGAGCACCTGCGCGCCGAGGAGTGGGCGGCGCGGACCGGCTGGCGGCCCTGAACAATCAGGGGCCCTGCGGCGGTCGGCGGCCCTGAGCTGAGTGGCGGCCCTGAGCAAGTCGGCGCGGCCAGCAGAGGCAGCAGGGGCGCTCGCGGCGGCCGGTCAGCGCCTGCGCGCGACCACCGTCGGCGCGCACGCCGGTCGTCCCGGGTGCTGCGGCCATGGCGCCGGGGGCGGCCGGGCCCCGCGAGGGGGCGGCCACCGGCCCGAGCGGCCGCCGCGAGCGGCCTACGGTACGAGGGTAAACCGGTGAGATGGCCCACACAATGCGAATATCGAAGCCGATCAGGGACGGTCCGTGGTCGGCGGCAAAGTGTCGGACCGCGGGCGTACGGTTGATGTCATGGCGCTCGACATTCCCCGGCTCGACGGCCGCTTTGAGGTCATCAGCGATTTCAAGCCGGCCGGCGACCAGCCGGCAGCCATCGACGACCTTGAGCGTCGCGTGCGACGTGGCGACCGCAACACGGTGCTGCTCGGCGCGACCGGCACCGGCAAGAGCGCCACCACGGCGTGGCTGGTCGAGCGGCTGCAACGGCCGACGCTGGTGCTCGCCCCGAACAAGACGCTCGCCGCCCAGCTGGCGAAGGAGTTCGGCGAGCTGCTGCCCCGCAACGCGGTGGAATACTTCGTCTCCTACTACGACTACTACCAGCCCGAGGCCTACATCCCGCAGACCGACACCTATATCGAGAAGGACTCCTCGGTCAACGAGGAGGTGGAGCGGCTGCGGCACTCGGCGACGATGTCGTTGCTCACCCGGCGCGACGTCATCGTGGTGGCCACCGTGTCGGCGATCTACGGCCTGGGCACGCCGGAGGAATACCTTGACCGCGCCGTGCGGGTGAAGGTGGGGCAGGAGCTCGACCGCGACCAGTTGCTGCGTCGCCTGGTCGACATCCAGTACACCCGCAACGACATGGCCTTCCAGCGCGGCACCTTCCGGGTCCGGGGCGACACTCTGGAGATCATTCCGGCCTACGAGGAACTTGCGGTCCGGATCGAGCTGTTCGGCGACGAGATCGAGAAGCTCTACTACCTGAACCCGCTGACCGGTGACGTGGTCCGCGAGGTGGACAGCTTGATGATCTTTCCGGCGACGCACTACGCCGCCGGCCCGGAGCGGATGGAACGGGCGATCCGCGACATCGAGGTCGAGCTGGCCGAGCGGCTGGCCGAGCTGGACCGGCAGGGCAAGCTGTTGGAGGCCCAGCGACTGCGCATGCGCACCACCTACGACATCGAGATGATGCGCCAGGTCGGTTTCTGCTCCGGCATCGAGAACTACTCCATGCACATTGACGGCCGGCTGCCGGGCAGCCCGCCGCACTGCCTGCTCGACTACTTCCCGGACGACTTCCTCACTGTTGTCGACGAGTCGCACGTGACGATCCCGCAGATCGGCGGGATGTACGAGGGTGACGCCTCCCGCAAGCGGATGCTCGTCGACCACGGCTTCCGGTTGCCCAGCGCCGCCGACAACCGGCCGTTGCGGTTCGACGAGTTCCTGGAGCGGGTGGGCCAGACGGTCTACCTGTCCGCGACGCCGGGCCCGTGGGAGCTGGAGCAGGCCCAGGGCGAGTTCGTCGAGCAGGTGATCCGGCCGACCGGCCTGATCGACCCCGAGGTGGTGGTCAAGCCGACCAAGGGGCAGATCGACGACCTGATGCACGAGATCAAGCTGCGCACCGAGCGGGACGAGCGCGTGCTGGTCACCACGCTGACCAAGAAGATGGCCGAGGACCTCTCCGACTATCTGCTGGAGAACGGCATCCGGGTGCGCTATCTGCACTCGGAGGTGGACACGCTGCGTCGGGTCGAGTTGCTGCGCGAGCTGCGCAAGGGCGACTACGACGTGCTGGTCGGCATCAACCTGCTGCGTGAGGGTCTCGACCTGCCCGAGGTGTCCCTGGTGGCGATCCTCGACGCGGACAAGGAGGGCTTCCTGCGCAGCGGCCGGTCGCTGATCCAGACCATCGGCCGCGCGGCCCGTAACGTCTCCGGCCAGGTCCACATGTACGCCGACAAGATCACTCCGTCGATGGCCAGCGCGATCGACGAGACCAACAGGCGTCGGGCCAAGCAGATCGCCCACAACGAGGCGCACGGCATCAGTCCCGAGCCGCTGCGCAAGAAGATCCACGACATCCTGGACGACATCTACCGCGAGGCCGAGGACACCGAGGCCACGAACGTCGGCGGTGCGGTGCGCCAGCTCTCCCGGGGCAAGGCGCCGGTCAAGGAGACCCGCAGCCGGGGCGGCCGGGGCGGCGCGGCGACCCCGTCGCGGGAGGGGATGGCCCGGGCCGACCTGGCCAACCTCATCCAGGAACTCAACGACCAGATGCTCGCCGCGGCCCGCGAGTTGCAGTTCGAGCTGGCCGCGCGGATTCGCGACGAGGTCGCCGACCTGAAGAAGGAGTTGCGGGGGATGGACGCCGCCGGGGTCCGATGACCGGCGTGCCGGCCGGCGCGGCGCCATGTTGACCGAGGCCGTGCACGGGCGCCCCGACCCCCGGCTGCGGCCATGGGTGGGCGGCTACCTCGGCTACCGGGAGGAGGCTCCGACGCCCCTGGTCCGCCGGGAGGTGGCCGGCGCGTTCGTGGTGCTGATCCTCGGCTGGGGCGATCCGCTGGACGTGACCGACCCGCGTGCCACCGGCTCGGGCACCTGCGCCGCCAACGCCTTCCTGGCCGGCCCGTTCGACGGCTGGTGCGCCACCCGCACCGCGGGCACGGGCGTCGGGGTGCAGATGCTGTTGACCGCGCCCGCGGCCCGTCGGCTGCTCGGACTGCCGTTGGGTGAGCTGGCCAACCAGGCTGTCCCGGTGGGCGCGGTGGCCGACTGGCTGGTAGGCCTGCGGGACGGACTGGCCGGTGACCCGGGCTGGCGGCGGCGCTTCGACCGGCTGGACGCCGCACTCCTGGCCCGGCTGGCGACGACCGCGCCGGTGGACCGTCGTCTGCTGGAGGCGTGGCGGCGACTCGACCACAGCGGGGGAGGCCTCGGCGTGGCCAGGCTCGCCGAGGAGGTGGGCTGGTCCCGCCGGCACCTGGCGGTGCGCTTCCGCCAGGAGTTCGGCCTGCCGCCGAAGACCGTGGCCCGCCTGCTGCGCTTCGAGCGGGCGTACGCGAGCATCGGCCGCGACCCGGCCGCGGAGTCGGAGCCGGCCGGTTGGGCGCAGCGCGCGGCCCGGTGGGGCTACTACGACCAGTCGCATCTGATCCGGGACTTCCGGGAGTTCGCCGGCGTCACCCCGACCGCCGTGGCCGGGGCCGGATCGCATTCGTCCAATCCCGGCTGACCGGCCGCCGGGCAGACTACGGCCATGCGAAGCATCTATCCCGTCCTGCGGTATCCCGATGTCCGAGCCGCCGTGGACTTCCTCCGGTCGGCGTTCGGCTTCACCGTGCACGCGCTGCACGAGCGGCCCGACGGCACGATCGGCCATGCCGAGCTGGCCTACGGCGAGGGTCTGGTGATGCTCGGCCCGGGTCCGGTGCCGGCGTCCCGCCCGGCCGACGACGACTACCGCGTCTACGTGGCCGTGGACGACGTCGACGCGCACCACGAGCGGGCCCGGGCCGTCGGCGCGGAGGTCGTCCGCGCCCCGTTCGACACCGACTACGGTTCGCGGGACTACGCCGCCCGGGACGCGGCCGGGCTGGTCTGGTCGTTCGGCACCTACCGGCCCTGACCGCCGACTCCACCCCCGATCGCACTGCGTGCGTGAGGTATTGCCCTGAGTGATTGCGGTGCGTACGCTGCCTCCCTGGGAGGCGCGCATGCCGTTGTCAGCAAGTCCTGTCGTCCGGAGGGCGCGTCTGGGCGTGGAGCTGCGCCGGCTGCGTCGCCGCGAGTCGCTCACCCTGGAGCAGGTCTGCCTTCGGCTCGGCTGGGCGTCCACGTCGAAGCTGTCCCGCATCGAGCTCGGGCAGAGCCGCCCCGACCTGGCCGACGTGCTCGACCTGTTGGACGTCTACGGCGTGCCGTCGCCGCAGCGGGACGAACTGATCGTGATCGCCCGGGACGCCGCCACCGGGCGTGGCTGGTCCAGGGCGCTCGGCGAGATGGGGGAGCGCCAGCGGGCGTACGCCGAGTTGGAGGCGGGCGCGGAGCGCATCGTGGAATACCAGGGTGTGCTCGTGCCGGGGCTGCTGCAGACCCCGGCGTACACCCGGCTGCGGGTCTCGGCGGGTGCTCTGCTGACCGCGGACGTGGACGTCGAGGCGGATGTCCGCGCCCGCGCGGTGCGCCAGGAGTTGCTGGCGCGTGCGGATCCGCCGCACTACACGGCGCTCGTCGAGGAGCGGGTGTGCGACCCGGACGGCCTGCCGGTCGACGTGTGGCGCGAGCAGTTGCGTCGGCTGCTCGCCCTGGCCGAACGCTCGCACGTGGACATCCGGGTGTTGCCGGCCGGCGCGTCGTCAGGTGACGCGCCGCATCCGCTGGCGCCGTTCTCGTACTACGCCTATCCCGACCCGGCGGATCCGCGCACCGTGCTTGTGGAGACGCTCACCACCGATCTGCGGCTGACCGCCGAGGCGGACGTGGCGCACTACGAGGGGATCGTGGAGCGGCTGCTCGCGACCGCGTTGCCGGCGGAGGCGACGGTCGAGTTGCTGGCCCGCCGGCTGGGTTCGGCGCCGGTGCCCCGGCCGCGTGAGCCGCGCGGGACGGGTTGAGGCGCGGCCGCCGGGCCCGGCGCCCCCGATGCCCGTCGGGATCGACGGCCGCGCGGGGCGCAGGCTATCCGCGGGGTACGACAGTTCAAGCGGGTACGTCGATGAAGTGCTCGACGAGTGGCGGGCCGGCGAAGAATGGGCCGATCAGTTCGCGCCACTGTGCGAACCGGTCGGTCTGGCGGAAGTTGACGTCGTGCGCTTCGACCGAGTCCCACTCGACGAGCAGCACGAACCGGGTGGGTGACTCCACGCCGCGGGTCATCCGCACGGAGCGGCACCCCTGCGCACCGGCGAGGATCGGCCGGGCCTGCGCGTACGCGGCGGCGAACTCGTCCTCGTGTCCGGGTGTCACATCGATCAACGCGACCTCAAGCACCATGCCCGAAGCCTGCCATGCGCGGTCCACGCCGGCGCGCGCCGGGGTGACGATCCGCCCCGGCATTCCGGCTAGCCTCCTAGGAAGGGTAGGGATGGAGTGAGCCCTCACACCCTGATCGCACCATTCGCCCGCCCGAGATGCGCCGCAGGGCGTCGATGGTGAACAATGGCCCCCGAGGAGGGGAGTATTCCCTCGCGGCGGAGTCGTCAGCACGGAAGGGCACCGGCATCCCCGGTGATCCGACCCGGCGCCGTCGGTCGAGACCCAGCCGGGTCCCGGCGGAAGAGACCTCCGTCAGTCACCAGAGTCAGCGTCGACGCACCCCGGCCAGGCCCGGCGTACGGTGTGCCCGACGCTTCGTGTCTGCCGGAGGATGGATTTGAACGTGTCCGCATTGGTGTGGGCGGTAACCCTGACCGCGATGGTCGCGGTCCTGCTCGTCGACCTGCTCATCATCGGCCGGCGCCCGCACGAGCCGAGCGTCCGCGAGTCGAGCCTCTGGGTCGGCTTCTACGTCAGTCTGGCGCTGCTGTTCGGCGCGGTGCTCTGGTGGACCTCCGGCGCCGCCGTGGCGGGGGAGTTCTACACCGGCTGGCTCACCGAGTACAGCCTGTCGGTGGACAACCTCTTCGTCTTCGTGATCATCATGGCCCGCTTCGGCGTGCCCCGGCAGTACCAGCAGAAGGTCCTGCTCATCGGCATCATCCTCGCGCTGGTCATGCGGGGCGGGTTCATCGCGGCCGGCGCCGCGCTGATCTCCCAGTTCTCCTGGGTGTTCTACATCTTCGGCGCGTTCCTCATCTACACCGCGGTGAACCTGGTCCGGCAGGGCGAGCCGGACGGTGACGAGTTCAGCGAGAACCTGCTGATCCGCTGGAGCCGCAAGGCCCTGCCGTTGTCGCGTGATTACAACGGGGCGCGGTTGACCACCCACGAGCACGGGCGGCGGCTGTTCACCCCGATGCTGATCGTGATGATCGCCATCGGCACCACCGACCTGATCTTCGCGCTGGACTCGATCCCGGCGATCTTCGGAATCACCCAGGAGCCGTACCTGGTGTTCACCGCGAACGTTTTCGCGCTGATGGGGCTGCGGCAGCTCTACTTCCTGCTCGGCGGCCTGCTGGACCGGCTGATCTACCTCAGCTACGGGCTGGCCGTGGTGCTCGGCTTCATCGGCGTGAAGCTGGTTCTGGAGGCGCTGGCCGAGAACAACCTGCCGTTCATCAACGGCGGCGAGCACGTGGGCTGGGCGCCGCACATCCCGATCTGGCTCTCCCTCGTGGTCATCCTCGGCACCCTGGCCCTGGCCACCGCCGCCAGCCTGCTCAAGTCGACCTACGACAGGCGTCGGGAGTTGAGCCAGGCCCGCCGCTGACCGGCCGACCGGCCCGGGGCGTCCGCCGAGGACGCCCCGCGCCGGGTCGGGGGTCAGACCCGGCGGGCGCCGACCAGGGTGGCCACCCGGTCCGGCGGCAACTCCTCCTCGACCACCCGGCGGGTGAGGTAGCAGGCGTGCAGCATCCGGCGCCGCCCCTCGCGCGGCTCGGCCGAGACGATGCCGACGTGGTGGATGTGCCGCCCGGGACGGGCGAAGAAATACAGGTCGCCGGGGCGTTCGGCGTCCAGCGTCACCGAGGTCGTGGCGCGGGCCTGGTCGTCGGCGTCGCGCGGAAGCGTGACCCCGTAGCGTCGCCAGGCCAGGTGTACCAGGCCGGAGCAGTCGATGCCGTCGGTGGACAGGCCGCCCCAGATGTAGACGAGGTCGCGCAGCCGCTCGGCGACCGCGAGCGTCTCGGTGGCCGCCGGGCGCTGCGCCGGCAGCGGGGCCACGTCGCCGCGCCGGGCCCAGAGCGGCCCGGTGCGGCCCGGCACGTGGACCGGTCGCCAGTCGCCCTCCGGCGGCCCGGCGGCGGTGAGGCGGGTGCCCAGGACGACACCGGCGAGCGCGGCCGGGCCGTCGGGCGCGGCGCGCAGGGTGGTCCGCACCACGTCGACCGTCAGCGTTTCGGTGGGCGGCCCGGCCGCACCGGCGGTGGCCCCACGATCCGCGGCGGCGGGACCGGTGGGCGTGGCGAGGTGGGCGCCGCGCAGCCAGCCGGGGTAGCCGCGGCCGTCGAGCCTCCCGGCCGGCTGTCCGAGGGCGACCACCCGCACCCAGTCGTCCGGTCGGGTCTCGGTCACCAGCACCCGCTCGCCGAGCAGCAACTGGGTCAGGACGCAGTCGCCGACGCGCTGGTCGCGGTCCATGCCGGCGATCCAGGCGGCGACGTCGGGACAGTCGGTGAGGGCGGGGCCGTCGGTGGGGCGTACCGCCTCGGGGGTGGCCCACAGGGTGGCCACCGGGACCTGTACCACGGCCTCGCAGCCGGGCTGCGCTGTCATGTGCGCCCCCTCTCTCCGGCGATCCGTCCGGCCGACTGTATGAAAGAAGTCGCCGTCGCTCAACCGCCTCTTTGAACTTTACCTTCACCCACCCCGCTGATGCCCAGGCCCGGCGCGTCCGGCAGCAGCACGTCCGCCCCCTCGTACCGGATGCCGCCGGTGACCGGCGACCAGGCCAGCCACCAGGCGGCGTCGAGGTCCGACACCGCCGTGGTGCCGTAGGCGGCGACCAGGCTGGCGGCGGCGCCCACCCCGACCGGACCCTCCATCATCGAACCGACGATGGTGCCCATGCCGTGCTCGGCGGCCAGGTCCAGCAGGGTGCGGGCCGGTTGCAGGCCACCGCACTTGGCCAGCTTCACGTTGACCATGTCGGCCGCCCGCCGCCGGATCACCTCCACCAGGTCACGCACGTCGAAGACGGACTCGTCGGCCAGGATCGGCACCTGCACCCGCTCGCTGACCCAGGCCAGCCCGTCCAGGTCACGGCGGTGCACCGGCTGCTCGACCAACTCCACGTCCAGCCCGGCATCCTCGATGGAGCGGATCACCCGGACCGCCTCCCGTGGGGTCCAGCCCTGGTTGGCGTCCAACCGGATCCGCACCTGCGGACCGACCGCGGACCGGACCGCACGGACCCGGTCCAGGTCGCCGCGGGCGTCGGTGCCGACCTTGAGCTTGAGCACCTGGAAACCCTCGGCCCCGCGCCGGCCCGCCGCCGCGGCCAGGTCCACCGCGTTCCCGGCGGCAAGCGTCACGTCCGTCGGCACGCGCAGCGCCGTGCCGCCCAGCAGGCGCACCAGGGGTACGCCGAGTCGCCGCGCTGCCAGGTCGTGGAGCGCCACGTCCACCGCCGCCTTCGCCGACTGGTTGCCCACCACCACGCGGCGCACCTCGGCGCAGGTCGCCCGCAGGTCGTCGGCGTCCCGCCCGATGAGCAGCGGGGCGAGCATCTCGCGGACGCACGCCTCGGCGCCGACCACCGACGTGCCGGTGACCTGCCACACCTGCGGCGCCTCACCGAAACCGGACCGGCCGTCGCTGTCGATCACTTCCACGATCAGGGTTTCCACGGTGGTGGTACGGCGCAGCGCGGTGACGAACGGGGTGTGCAGGGGAGCCGAGAGCCGGTGGGTGCGTACCGCGGCGATCGTCATGTGGGGCACCCTATAGCCAACTGGCGGCGAGCAGGGGAGGGCCGATGGCCGCACGGAACTGGGAGCTGGTGGGCGCGCCGAACGCGCGGGACCTGGGCGGGTTGCCGACGGCCGACGGGCGGCGGGTCCGCGCCGGGCAGTTGATCCGCACGCCCGCGCTGGGTCGGCTCACCGACGAGGACCTGCCGGTGCTGGGCAAGCTCGGCGTGGCCTGCGTGGTGGACCTGCGCGACATCCACGAGCAGGCGGTCGCCCCGCCGGACCGGCTGGCCGGCGACCCCCGCCGGGTGCACCTGCCGGTCTACGACGCGGCGCACCCGGTGTTCACGTACGTCTCGGCGGTGTTGCAGGGCCACGACCTGGACGCGTACGAGGAGCTGGCCCGCGAGGGCATGCCGGGGGCGATGACGGCGATCTACCGCTGGTTCGTCACCGGGGAGCCGGCGCGGGCCGGGTTCGGGTCGGCGGTGCGGCTGGCCGCCGACGGGACGAACCTGCCGCTGCTGTTCCACTGCTCGGCCGGCAAGGACCGCACCGGCTGGCTGTCGGTGGTGCTGCTGACGGCGCTGGGGGTGGACGAGAAGGCGATCCGCGCCGACTACCTGCGGCACAACGAGCTGACCGAGAGCCTGCGCGAGGTGCTGCTGACGGCGATGACCCGCCGCCGGCCGGACCTGGACCCGGAGGTCGCCCGCCCGCTGCTGGAGGTGCGCCCGGAATACCTGGACGCCGCGTACGACGAGGTGCGCCGCGCGCACGGCTCGTTCGACGCGTACCTGCGCGACGGTCTGGGGGTGACCGACGCGGACCGCGCGGCGCTGCGCGAACGGCTGCTGGAGTAGGGCCGGTCAGCCGGCCAGCTCGCGCCGGGCGGCCCAGACCCGCGCGGACACGTTCGCGATCAGCCGGCAGGCATCGTCCTCGACCTGCTCGCCGTCCGCCCCGCCGTCGGCCAGGTCGGTGGTGGTGCAGACGACGATCGTGTACGGCGGCGCGTCGTCCGGGAACACCACACCGGCGCCGTGCCGCACGCCGCGTACCCAGCCGTTCTTGTGCGCGATGCGGGTGCCGGCGGGCAGCCCGGCGGCGAGGTCCTCGCGGTGTTCCTGGGCGACCAGCACGTCCAGCATGGCGGCGCAGGCGGCCGGTGAGGCGAGCGGTCCGGGCCGGGTCGCGCCCAGCGCCACCTCGCCGAGCAGCGCGGCCAGGTCGGCCGCGGTGACCAGATTGTCGATGCCGGCGTCGCGGGCGGCGAAGTCCTCGATGCCCCGTCCGGTGACGCTGTGGCGCGCGCCGGCCAGCGCCCACGCCTGCGCCACGGCGGGCAGCCCGACCTGCCCGAGGCAGACGTTGGTGGCCAGGTTGCTGGACCGCACGATCATCCGCTCGGCCAGCCAGCGCAGCGGCGCGTCCCCGCCGACCCGGGCCCAGACCGCCTCGTCGTTGTCCTGGTCGCGGGCATTGCCGAACCGGGGCGTGCCGGGCTGGGCGGAGGCGAAGGAGTTGTCCACCGGCACCGGCGCGTCCAGGTCGAGCCGGCCGGCTTCGGCGGCCCGGTGCAGCGCCACCAGCACGGCCAGTTTCATGGTGCTGGCCGCGTAGTGGGTGGCGTCGGCGAACCGCGTCCAGGTGGCGTCGGCGCCGGGGCGACCCACGTACGCGGACACGGTGCCGGGCACCCGGTCCAGGTGCGCGTCGAGCTCCTCCCAGATCATGGGGGCACGGTAGCGGATCGGCGGGGCGGGCGCGGGGCTGCGACGGGTGGGGGTGCGGGTGCGGGACTAGCGTGCCTGAGGTGACGACCGCTCGCTATGACAGTTGCGCCACGCCCGGGCGCGGCTGCCGGTGGCCCGGGCCGACGCGACCGCGCTGCCGCTGGCCACGGGCTCGATGCCGGCGGCGGCCTGCGTGCTCGCCCACACCGACATGCCGGACTATCCCGCCGCGATCGCCGAGGCGGCGCGGGTGCTCGCCCCGGGCGGCCGGCTGGTGCACGTCGGGGTGCACCCGTGTTTCGTCGGCGCGTTCGCCGACCGGACCGAGCCGGAACGGATCGTGATCGACGGCGGGTACGCCGAGTGGGAACTCACCACGCGTTCGTGGAACGCGGCAGGTGTCCGGGCCCGGGTCGGTGCCTGGCACCTGTCCCTGGCCGACCTGCTGACCGCCGCCGGCCTGCGGCTGAACCGGGTGGTCGAGTCCGGCTCCGGTCGCGTCCCCGACGTCCTCGCCTTCGAGGCCACCCGGCCCCGCTGACGCTGACCCCGCCGCCGTCTCGCCTCTGCGCCCGTCCGGCGCGGAAGTCTCGCCCACCCCCGCACCCTCCCGGAACTCGGGACGCCGCATCCGCTTACCAAGATCTCGCGGGCGGGGCGGGGGAGCCCGGTCCGCCGGGTGGGGCGGGCCGGGCTCCGGGTGGGCTGGTGAGGGGCTGGTCAGCCGGCGTGCTTGCGGCGGGCCGCCATCCGGCCGCGCTGCGTCTGGTCCAGCACCACCTTGCGGATGCGCACCGAGCTCGGGGTGACCTCGACGCACTCGTCCTCGCGGCAGAATTCGAGCGCCTGCTCCAGGGACAGCTTGCGCGGCGGGATCAGCTTCTCGGTCTCGTCGGAGGTCGACGCCCGCATGTTGGTGAGCTTCTTCTCCTTGGTGATGTTGACGTCCATGTCGTCGGAGCGGGAGTTCTCCCCGACAATCATGCCCTCGTACACCTCGGTGCCCGGATCGACGAAGAGCTGACCGCGCTCCTGAAGGTTGATCATGGCGAACGCGGTGACCGCACCGGCCCGGTCGGCGACGAGCGAGCCGTTGTTGCGGGTGCGCAGCTCGCCGAACCACGGCTCGTAGGACTCGAAGACGTGGTGCAGGATGCCGGTGCCCCGGGTGTCGGTGAGGAACTCGGTGCGGAACCCGATCAGGCCGCGCGCCGGGACCAGCCACTCCATCCGGATCCAACCGGTGCCGTGGTTGACCAGCTGCTCCATCCGCCCCTTGCGGGTGGCCAGCAGCTGGGTGATGGCGCCCAGATAATCCTCCGGGGCGTCGATGGTGAGCCGCTCGACCGGCTCGCAGATCTTCCCGTCGATCTCGCGGGTGACGACCTGCGGCTTGCCGACGGTCAGCTCGTAGGACTCGCGGCGCATCTGCTCGACCAGGATCGCCAGCGCCAGCTCGCCGCGGCCCTGCACCTCCCAGGCGTCGGGCCGCTCGGTCGGCAGGATCCGCAGCGAGACGTTGCCGACCAGCTCCTTGTCCAGCCGGTCCTTGACCATCCGCGCGGTGACCTTGGCGCCCTTGACCCGGCCGACCAGCGGCGAGTTGTTGGTGCCGATGGTCATCGAGATGGCCGGCTCGTCCACGGTGATCAGCGGCAGCGGTACGGGGTTCTCCGCGTCAGCGAGCGTCTCCCCGATCATGATCTCGGGGATGCCGGCGACCGCGATGATGTCACCCGGACCGGCGGAGTCGGCCGACTTGCGCTCCAGGCCCTCGGTCATCAGCAGCTCGGAGATGCGGACCCGCTGGGTGCTGCCGTCGGTGCGGCACCAGGCCACGGTCTGACCCTTGCTGATGGTGCCCTGGCGGACCCGGCACAGCGCGAGCCGGCCGAGGAACGGCGAGGCGTCGAGGTTGGTGACGTGCGCCTGCAACGGCGCGTCCTGGTCGTACGAGGGCGCCGGGATGGTGTCCAGCAGGGTGCGGAACAGCGGCTCCAGGCTCTGGCTGTCCTCGGGGATCGCGCCGTCGGCGGGCTGGGTCAGCGAGGCGATGCCGTCGCGGGCGCAGGCGTAGATGATCGGGAAGTCGATCTGCTCCTCGTCGGCGTCCAGGTCGAGGAACAGCTCGTAGGTGTCGTCCACGACCTCCTTGATCCGGGCGTCCGGCCGGTCCACCTTGTTGATCACCAGGATGATCGGCAGTCGGGCGTGCAGCGCCTTGCGGAGCACGAAACGGGTCTGCGGCAGGGGGCCCTCACTGGCGTCGACCAGCAGCACCACACCGTCGACCATGGTGAGGCCGCGCTCGACCTCGCCGCCGAAGTCGGCGTGGCCGGGAGTGTCGATGATGTTGATGGTGACCGGGTCGCCGTCCGCCGGCAGGTATCGCACGCCGGTGTTCTTGGCGAGGATGGTGATGCCCTTTTCCCGCTCGAGGTCCATCGAGTCCATGACCCGCTCGGTGTTCTCACCACGGGCGCCGTAGGCGCCGGCCTGCCGCAACATGGCGTCGACCAGGGTCGTCTTGCCGTGGTCTACGTGGGCGATGATGGCGACGTTGCGGAGGTCGGTGCGAAGCTGCATACCCTCCATACTCCTGTCTACGGTTGCCGGGGCACGCCTCGGGGTCACCCGAGATCGCCCGGATCGGTGTCGAAAGTGCTGTGCCGACCGTGCCGCGCCTGGCATGCTGGCTCCCGTGCGGGTGCCCGATGCCTGACCTGCTGAGCTGGTTGCAGGAGCTGCCGCCCCTGCTGATCTACCTGGCCGCCGCGACGATCGTCGCGGCGGAGACCGCGGTGATCGTCGGATTGTTGATGCCCGGCGAGGCGACCTTGCTTCTGGTCGGCTTCCTAGCCTACGCGGGGACGCTGCGACTCGCGCCCGTGCTGGTGGTCATGACCGCCGCTGCCGTGATCGGAGACACACTCGCGTGGCGGTCCGGGCGGCGGCACGGCCCCCGGTTGCGTGCTTCCGGCTGGGGCGCGCGGATCGGGGCGCACCGGTGGCAGCGCGCCGACTCGCTGCTGCAGCGGCTGGGTGGGCGGGGTGTGCTGGCCGCCCGGTGGGTGGCGTTCGCCCGCACGTTGGCGCCCCGGCTGGCCGGTGCGGCGGGACTGCCGTACCGGCGGTTCGCCCCGTGGAACCTGGCCGGGGTGGCGAGTTGGGTCGGCGCGTCGGTGCTGGCCGGCTACCTGGCCGGGGAGTCGTACGAGCAGGTGTCGCGGTTGCTCGGCCGGGCCACCGGGGCGGTGCTGGCGCTGCTGCTGTGCCTGCTCGGCGTGGTGCTGGCCGGTCGTTGGCTGGGCCGCAATCCGGATCCGGTCCGCGCGTTGACGGCCCGGGCCGCCGCGTTGCCGCCGCTGCGCTGGCTGCGGTCCCGTTACGGCGTGCTGTTCTTCCTGGTCGCCATGCGCGTCGGCCGGGCCTGGACGCTTGTGGTCAACCTGCTGCTGGGGCTGGCGCTGCTGTTCGTCGCCGGGTTGGCCGTGGCGGTCGCCCTGGAGGCGGTGGTCGGGCACAGCGGGCTGGGTGTCCTGGACGGGCTGGTCGCGGAGTGGTTCGCCGCCCGGCGTACCCCGGGGGTGGCCGACGCGGCGTCCACGGCGGTGTCGGTGCTGCGTGGCTGGGTGCTCATCACGGCGGTCGCGGTGGTGGCCGCGGTGGTGGCCCGGCGGCACCGGCCGTGGCGGGCGGATCCGCTGTCGGTGGTGGGCACGGTCGGGGCGGCGGTGCCGCTGGTGCTGCTGGTGGTGGTCGCGGACGTCACCGACCCGGGCGGCCCGGACAGCGCCGGTGGCCTGTTTCCGACCCAGAACGCGGTGGTGACGGCGAGCTTCGGCACGCTGGCCTGGCTGCTGTCGCGCGGCGCGCGCTGGCCGGTGGGCGCGGCGGTCTGGACGGCCGCGTCGGCGGGCGTGGTCACGGTCACCGGCGCGCGGCTGTACCTGGGCTGGAGCACGGCCAGCGGCACCGTCACGGCGGTCCTGCTCGGTGCCGCGTGGACCACCGTTTTCGTGGTCGCCTGGGCGACCCGGGAGCGGGCGGCGGACGGCGAGGACCAGCCGGCCGGGACGGTGGCCCGTAGGCGGCCGCCCCGGCCGAGGGGACGCCGGTCGACGTCGCGGGTACCGCGGGGCCCCGTCGATCCCTGTTAGGGTGCGCCGACGGGGACCACGGGGAGGTTCGATGCGACGAGGAGTCGGCCGGTGGGCCGCGGCGGCGCTGGCGGCGCTGCTGGCGGCGGGCACGCTGACCGCGTGCGGTGACGAGGAACGGCCGGCCCGCGAGGTCGCTGTGGAACTGCCCACGGCGGCGCCTGTCGACGAGCCGCAGGAGGCACCCGCCGACGCGCCGAGCGGGCAGCCGCCGGCGGTCGAGGCGATGGGCGGGCGGTCCAGCCCGAAGGCGTCGGCGAGTGTGAAGCCACGGCCGAAGCCGTCCCGCACGTCGACGGCGCCGTTGGCCCGGCCGAAGCCGCCGACGGAGACGCGGGTGCCGCCGGCCCCGCCGAAGCCTGTGGACGATGGCTGCAAGGCCAGTTACCGGGGCACCAAGGCCAGCCAGAGCCAGGTGAAGGCGGCGCTCGCCGACGCCGCGGCGCGCACCTACTGGCCCTCTTCGGCGCCGGACATCCGCATCCCGTCGGCGCTGCTCAAGGCCACCGCCTGGCAGGAGAGCGGGTGGCAGTCGAACATCGTGGCCTGTGACGGCGGGATCGGGCTGATGCAGGTCATGCCGGCCACCGCGGACTGGATGAACCAGCGGTTCGAGCAGTCGTACGACATCGACGCCTACCGGGACAACGCCCTTCTGGGCGGCACGTACCTGGCCTGGCTGACGAAGTACATCGGCGACATGTACTTCGAGTCCGACTACCGGCTGGACGCCTCGCTGTGCACGAGCACGTTGAATTCCTGCCTGCTCAACGCGGTGATCGCGGCGTACAACTACGGCCACGCCGCGGTGGCGCGGGAGGGCCAGCCGCTGACGATCCCCAACCCGCGGTACGTGGGCAACGTGCGCGCGTTGATGACCGAGTGCGAGTGCCTGAACTTCTGAGCGTACGGACGAACGGGCGGGGGTCGGCGATCGTGCCGGCCCCCGCCCGTCGGTTCAGCCCTGCGCGGCCGGCGCGTCGGCGACCGCGGTGGCGTCGTCGCGCCTGATCCGACCGGGCCACCAGAACCGGTCGCCGAGCAGGAACGCCAACGCCGGCACCAGCACGGTGCGGACCAGCAGCGTGTCCAGCAGCACGCCGATGCAGACGATGATGCCGATCTGGGTGAGCGTGATCAACGGCAGCACACCGAGCACCGCGAAGACCGCGGCCAGCAGGATCCCGGCGCTGGTGATGACGCCGCCGGTGACCCGCAGCGCCGAGAGCATCCCGTCGCGGGTGCCGGTCCGGCGGGCGTCCTCCCGGGCCCGGGTGACCAGGAAGATGTTGTAGTCCACACCGAGCGCCACCAGGAACACGAAGGCGAGCAGCAACACCCCGCTGTCCAGTGCCGGGAAGTCCAGCACGTGGTCGAAGAGCAGCCAGGCCGCGCCGAGGCTGGCGAAGAACGACGCGATCACGGTCAGCACCAGCAGCACCGGTGCGAGGAGACCGCGCAACAGCAGCACCAGCACCGAGGCGACCAGCAGCAGGATGAGCGGCAGGATCAGCTGGAGGTCCTTGGTGTTGGCATCGTTGGAGTCGTAGGTGGCGGCCACCGATCCGCCGACCAGGGCACCGTCGGGGGCATCCGCACCGTCCACGGCGGGTGGGGCGGATTCCGGTACGGCGGAGACGGCGTCGCGCAGCGCCTTCACCGTCCGGTCGGAGTCGTCGCTGCCGGGCTCGGCGGTCAGCACCACGTCGATCTGGGCGACGCGGTCTCCGGCCGGGCCGGGGCGGGCTGAGGCGACCCCGTCGACGTTGCCGGCGGCGGCGAGCACCGCCTGGACGGCCTGCGGGGTGGTGATGACGGCCACCGGCTGGGTGCTGCCGGCCGGGAACGCCCGTGCGAGGGTCTCCGCCCCGGCGACCGCTTCGGGCTTCTCGCTGAACTGCTCGGTCTCGGACAGCCCGGTGCGGATGCCCAGGCCGCCGAGGGCGAGGCCGCCGAGGAGCAGGACGGCCAGCGCGGCAACCGGCAGCGGCCGGCGGACGACCAGCTCGCCGAGGCGGCCCCAGACCCGGCCTTCCCGGGCGGCGCTGCCGACGCGGGGGACGAACGGCCAGAACAGGCCCCGGCCGAACAGCAGCAGTGCGGCGGGGAGCACGAACAGGGCGCAGGCCATGGCGAGGATCACGCCGGTGGCGCAGGCCAGGGCGAGGGCCCGGTTGGTCTCCTGCTCGGACAGCAGCAGCGTGAGCACACCGAGCACGACGGTGCTGCCGCTGGCCAGGATCGGCTCGGCGGTGCGGCGCAGCGCGGCGCGCATGGCGGCGAACCGGTCCTCCTCCCGGCGTAGTTCCTCCCGATAGCGGGCGATCAGCAGCAGGGCGTAGTTCGTCGCGGCGCCGAAGACCAGCACGCTCGCGATGCCGGTCACCTGCCCGCTGGGCAGATAGATGCCGAACGCGGGCACCAGGGACTCCACCACGCGCAGCGTGATCTGCTCGGTGGCGCCGACCACCAGCAGCGGCACCAGCCACAGGAACGGGCTGCGGTAGGTGACCAGCAGCAGCACCGCCACCACGGCGGCGGTGACCAGCAGCAGCGTCGTGTCCGCGCCCTCGAACACCTTGCCCAGGTCGGCGGTGAACGCCGGCCCGCCGGTGACCTCGACGGTCAGCCCACCGGGCGGTTCACCGATCGCCTCGCGGAGCTTCTCCACCTCGTCGACCACGGCCCCCGGGCCACCTTCGGTGGACAGCGGCACCGCGACCAGTGCGACGCTGCCGTCGGGGGAGACCTGCGGCGGGGAGACCCGCCCGCCCACCGCGATCGGGCTCAGCCGGTTCGAGATGGACTCGAGCGTGCCCCGGTCGGCGTCGTTGAGGGGGGACCCGTCGGTGCGGCTGACCACCACCAGTGCGGTCTGGGCTTCCGTGGAGGGCAACTGGTCCTGCAGGCGTTCGACCTGGGTCGACTGCCACTTCTCGGACAGCCCGGTGTCGGAGATGGGCGCGGGATTGTCCGGCTTGGGTAGCGCGAAGACGACCACACCGACGATGAGCGCGGCGGCCAGGGTGAGCCAGGCGGACAGCCGGCCCCGGACGACGCGGGTGAACAGTGACATTCGGGTGCCTCACATGCTGGTCGCGGAGGATTCTCTTCAAACTAGTATCTTGATTAGCGAGATTATCGGGGGTGGTTCTATGCTGCAACCGGACCGGTCAGGAACAGGGGGTGGCGAGCGTGGCGGCCCAGAGCATGTACCGGCGGCGGGACGACCCGCGCGGGCGGATGATCGCCGAGATCGCCAACGACCTGCGCCGCTACTCGGTCGACGCGCAGCACATCGGGCACGCCTTCGCCGGGCTGCACGGGCTCAACGCCACCGACCTGCACGCCCTGATCGCGGTCATGGAAGCCGAGCTGGTCGGTGATCCGATCACTCCCGGCCGGCTGGGCGAGGCACTCAACATCTCCTCCGGGTCGGTGACCGCACTCGTCGACCGCCTGGAGCGCGCCGGGCACATCCGACGCGACCGCGACACCACCGACCGCCGCAAGATCCTCCTGCACTACGCCGACCGCGGGGCCACGCTGGCGCAGAGCTTCTTCGGGCCGCTGGGCCGGCGCACCGACGAGGTGATGGATCGCTTCAGCGACGAGGAGCTTGCCGTGGTGGGCCGGTTCATGTCCGAACTGGTGAACTCCATGCGGACACACCGCGACCAGATCCGCGCCGCACCCCGCCGTGGTGGCGCGCCCGGGCCGGCCGGGGACGACTGACCGTGCGGCTGGTCACCCGGGCCGCCGCCGTGGCGCTGCGCCTGCCCGCCGCCCGCACCGCCCGGGTCGCCGTCACCCGGGACATCGCGGTCCGGGTCCGCGACGGGGTGGCGTTGCGCACCGACCACTACGCGCCCGACCTGCCCGGCGGGCACTGCGTGCTGATCCGCACCCCGTACGGCCGGGGCGGCCCGGTCCGGCTGCTCGGTCGGCTGATCGCCGAGCGGGGTTTCCACGTGGTGATCCAGTCCTGCCGCGGCACGTACGGCTCCGGGGGCGAGTTCGCCCCGCTTGTACACGAACGCGACGACGGCCTGGACACCCTGGACTGGCTGCGCCGCCAGCCCTGGTGGACCGGTGCGTTCGGCATGTTCGGCGCGAGCTACCAGGGGTTCGTGCAGTGGGCGGTCGCCGCCGACGCCGGCGAGGAGCTGCGCGCGATGGTCGCGGTGGTCACCGCCTCGGCCACCCGCGACTCCACGTACGCCGGGGAGTCGTTCGCGTTGGACACGGTGCTCACCTGGGCGGAGCTGCTCCAGGCGCAGACCGTGCCCTGGTTGGCCCGGCAGTGGGAGCTCAAACGTGGCCAGCCCCGGCTGGTCCGTGCCCTGGCCCACCTGCCGCTGGTCGAGGCGGACCGGGTCGCCACCGGCGTGACCGTGCCGTTCTTCCAGGAGTGGTTGCGTCACCACACCCCGGGCGCCGACTACTGGCGGGACCGGGTCTTCGGCGACCGGATCACCGAGGTCGGCGCGCCGGTCGTCATGGTCGGCGGCTGGCAGGACATCTTCCTTCCCGCCCAGCTCGACGACTACGCCCGGCTGCGGGCCGCGGGCGCCCGCCCGCGCCTGGTCGTCGGGCCGTGGACGCACGGCAGCCCGGGGCTGCTGCTGGCGTCGCTGCGGGAAGGGTTGGACTGGCTCGACACCCACCTGGCCGGGCGCCCGTCGCCCGGGCGCGCGCCGGTGCGGGTGCACGTCGGCGGCGTCGGTGGCGGCTGGCGTGACCTGGCCGACTGGCCGCCGCCGGCGACCCGCGAGCGCTGGTATCTGCAACCGGCCGGCGCGTTGGCCCCGTCACCGCCGGAGGATGGCCCGCCGGACCGCATCCGGTACGACCCGGCCGACCCGACCCCGTCGCTGGGTGGCCCGCTGCTGGTGGCCCAGCGGGCGGGCGCGGTGGACAACCGGCCGGTGGAGTCTCGGCCGGACGTGTTGACCTACACCAGCGGACCGTTGCCGGAGCCGGTGGCGGTGGCGGGTGCGGTACGCGCCGAGATCCACCTGCGCAGCGAGCTGGCCCATCTGGACGTGTTCGTCCGGCTGTGCGACGTGGACCGGCGCGGCCGGTCGTGGAACGTGTGCGACGGCCTGGTCCGGGTCGAGCCGGGCCGGTTCCGGCGCGACGCGTCGGGTGTGGTGGCGGTGCCGGTGACGCTCTGGCCGACCGCGTACCGCTTCGCGCCGGGGCACCGCCTGCGGGTGCAGGTCTCCGGCGGCGCCCATCCGCGTTACGCGCGCAATCTGGGCACCGGTGAGCCGCTCGGTGCGGCGGTGACCCTTCGTGCCGGGTGGCGGGAGGTCCTCCACGAGCGGGGGCACCTGTCGTTCGTGGAGCTGCCGTTGTGGCGGACGACACATCTTCCGGCCGCCTGACGGGTGAGGAACGCCCCCGCGCGTCCGACCGCACCGATTGACAATAGGCATTGCGCAACGCCTCTTGCGCAATGCCTATTGCGGGTGCCAGGCTCCCGCTGTGGAGAAGCCAACCGTCCGGCAGGTCACCGATTCGCGGGTGCTCGCCGCCCTCACTCATCCGCTGCGCCGCCGGCTCATGGACGTGCTCAAGGTCTACGGTCCGAGCACCGTCGGCATGCTCGCCGAGCACACCGACCAGGCGCCGGCCAACGTCAGCCACCACCTCAAGGTGCTCGCCGCCGCCGACCTGCTGGT
Organism: Micromonospora sp. DT31; assembly: GCF_049841795.1. Lineage (NCBI taxonomy): Bacteria > Bacillati > Actinomycetota > Actinomycetes > Micromonosporales > Micromonosporaceae > Micromonospora > Micromonospora sp. DT31. Next base: position 164,946 of record NZ_JBNCKZ010000011.1, read on the forward strand.
CGAGGCCCCCGAGCTCGCCCGCGACCGCCGGGAACGCTGGTGGCGGCTGCGCGACCCGGGAGTGCGCTGGTCCAGCCGCGACTTCGACGACGAGCCCGCCACCCGGGTGATGGTCGACGCGGCCGGCTCGCTGAACCTGGAGCGGCACGCCGAACTGGTACGGGCCTGGCATGCGGCCCCCGACCAGGCCCACGCCGCGTGGGGTGAGGGGCCGTTCAGCACCGACAAGTGGCTGCACCTGACCCCGGACGAGCTGGCCGAACTCAGCCGCGAGGTGATCGCGCTGTTCGCACGGTGGGCCGACCGGCCGACGCCGGACGACGGGCAGCGCCGCGAGCCGGTCTTCATCTTCGCCCACGGCGTCCCAGGTCGGCCGTGACCGCCGCGCCGGCCCGCGGGTCCGCGCCGGCCACGCGCGGCGGGCTGTTCCGGCACCGTGACTTCCGACTGCTCTGGACCGGCCACACGGTCAGCGCCGTGGGCAGCAACATGACCACGGTGGCGCTGCCCCTGGTCGCGGTGGCGGTGCTCGACGCGACGACCTTCCAGGTCGCGGTGCTCACCGCCGCCGCGTGGCTGCCCTGGCTGCTGGCAGGCCTGCCGGTCGGGGCGTGGGTCGACCGGGTCCGCCGCCGCCCTGTGATGATCGCCGCAGATCTCGTCGCCGCGGCCCTGTTCGTCAGCGTGCCGCTGGCCGCGCTGCTCGGGCTGCTCACCGTCGGACACCTTCTCGTGGTGGCGCTCGGCGGCGGCCTGGCCCGGGTCTTCTTCGAGACCGCCGACCAGGTCTACCTACCCACGTTGCTGCGACCCGACCAGGTGCCGGAGGCCAACGCCCGGCTGCACGCCACGCAGACCGCGAGCTACCTTGTCGGGCCCGGCCTGGCCGGCGTGGTCGCCCAGCTTCTCGGCGCGGTGACCGCGGTGGCGTTGGACGCGCTGACTTTCCTGCTCTCCGCGCTGTGCCTGGGGCGCATCCGCGCCGTCGAGGGTCGGCCGCACCGGCCCGCCGGGACGACGTCGCTGCGCCGGGAGATCGCCGCCGGGCTGCGGTTCGTCGCACGCGACCCGTACCTGCGGGTGCTGACGGTGTTCGGGGCGGCCAGCAACATCGGGCTCATCGGCTACCAGGCGGTGCTTGTGGTCTTCCTGGTCCGCTCGGCCGGGCTGCCGGCCGGTCTCGTCGGCCTGCTGATCGGCCTGGCCAGCATGGGTGGCGTGGTCGGCGCCGCGCTGGCCGCGCGACTGGCCCGCCGGCTCGGCACCGCACGTGCGGTGCTGCTCGCCGGCGCGCTCACCGGCCCGCCCGCACTGCTGATCCCGCTCACCGGCCCCGGCGCGCGGGCGGCCTGGCTGGTGGGCGGCGGGGTGCTGGTGAGCATGGGCGTCGCGGTGGGCAACGTCGTCAAGGGCAGCTTCCGGCAGACGTACACCCCGCACCGGCTGCTCGGGCGGGTGACCGTGAGCATGCACCTGCTCAACTACGGAACCATCCCGCTTGCCGCACTGCTCGCCGGGGCGCTCGGCGCGGCCTGGGGGCCGGGCGGCGCGATCCGGGTGATGACCGCCTGGCTGGCGCTGACCCCGCTGATCCTGCTGGCGGGGCCGCTGCGAAGGCGGCGCGACCTGCCGGCTGCGCCGGCGGTCTGAGTATGCGCTGCGCCGGCGGTCTGAGTATGCGCTGCGGCGGCGGTCGGAGTCCCCACCCCCGCCCCCCGCCCCTTGCTACATCGGACGGACGTTGTCCGCCTGCGGGCCCTTCTGGCCCTGCGTCACCTCGAACTCGACCTTCTGTCCCTCGTTCAGCTCGCGGTAGCCGCCGCTCTGGATGGCCGAGTAGTGGACGAACACGTCCGGGCCTCCGCCGTCCTGCTCGATGAAGCCGAAGCCCTTTTCCGAGTTGAACCACTTGACCGTGCCGGTTGCCATACGTCTCTCCCTGTTCAATGCGGGCGAACACCCGACCCCTCGGCCGTTGATCGCCCCCTACCACCCTGACAGTAACCGCCCGGAACGAAATCCGCTGCCGGAAGTGCCCGGCGCGCCACGCGAACACACGTCGAAAGGGAAAATGACCCCGGCGGCCGGCGGGGCGGGGCATGCTTGCCCGGATGAGCACCCAGACCGCCCTGGACGACCTTCAGCAGGAGATCTCGGTGCCCGGACCGGGTCCGGACCGGCTGCACCTGGTCGACGCGCCGTTCGTACCCGAGGTGCGGTTGTACCTCGCCGAGGACGCGATCCTGTGGTGGGCGCGGATGGAGGCGGCGGCAGGTCGGTCGCTGCCGCCGCCGTACTGGGCGTCGGTGTGGGCCGGTGGGCAGGCGCTGGCCCGGCACCTGCTCGACCATCCCGAGATCGCCGCCGGGCGGCGGGTGCTGGACCTGGGCGCCGGGTCGGGCCTGGTCGCCATCGCCGCCGCGCTGGCCGGCGCGGACCGGGTGGTCGCCAACGACATCGATCCGTACGCGGTGGCGGCCATCACAGTCAATGCGCGGGCCAACCGGGTTCGCGTGGTCCCCGACGGCGCGGACCTGCTCGACGGGGTGGCAGAGGCCGACCTGGTGGTGGCCGGGGACGCCCTGTACGACGCGGGGCTGGCCGCGCGGGTGTTGCCCTACCTGCGGCGGTGCGCCGCCCGGGGCGTCGAGGTGCTGGTCGGCGACCCGGACCGGGGCCACCTGCCACCCGACGGCCTGGAACCGGTCACCGCCTACTCGGTGCCCACCACCGAGCCCGCGGTGGACTCGCCGGTGCGCCGGGTGCAGGTGCTGCGCCAACGCTGACCCTCAGGGACGCCCGGACCGGTGTCCGGGACCACTGGGGGTGATACCCGATACGCCGGCACACCCGCCCGGGCTAGCGTGCCGACATGACGACGGATCTGCTGGCCGTGGCCGGCGAGTTGCCCACCGCCCTGTTGATGGGGCTGCTGGGCGTGGTGATGCTCGCCGACGCCGTGCCCCTGCTCGGGGTGCTGGTGCCCGGTGACGCCGCGGTCCTGGCGGCGGTGGGCGCGGGTGGCGCGGCCGGCGGGGTCCCGACAGTGGCCGTCGTGGTGGCCGGCTGCCTCGGCGGCTGGTCGCTGAGTTTCCTCGCCGGGCGGCGGTGGGGTGGTCGGTTGCGCGACAGCCGGGTGGGCGGCTGGATCGGCGAGTCCCGCTGGACCGCTGCCGAGGCGCTGCTGCACCGCGGCGGGGGCCGGATCGTGCTGGTGGCGCCGTTCCTGCCGGTCTTCAACGCCCTGCTGCCGCTGGCCGCCGGCGGGCTGCGCATGTCGTACCGGCGGTTCCTGGCCTGCGCGGCGCTCGGCGCGACCGCGTGGGCCGGGCTCTACGTGGCGCTCGGGCTCACCGCGCGGGTACTGACCGGTCTGCTGCCCGGGGCGTTGGACCCGATGGCGTTGACCATGGTGGTGGGGTTGCTGCTGGCCGGTCCGGTGCTGGTGGGCACCCGGCGCCGGCTGAAGGTGGCCACCGGCTGACCGCGCCCGGCCCGGCCGCCACGGGGGGAGGCCGGACCGGGCGTGTTCACCAGCCGCGGGCGCGCCACTGCGGCAGCGCGGGCCGCTCGGCGCCGAGCGTGCTGTCCTTGCCGTGCCCGGGATAGAACCAGGTGTCGTCCGGCAGCCGGTCGAACAGCTTGGCCTCGACGTCGTCGACGAGCCGGCCGAACCGTTCCGCGTCCTGTTCGGTGTTGCCCACCCCGCCCGGGAAGAGCGAGTCGCCGGTGAACAGGTGCGGGCCGCCGTCCGGGTCGCGGTAGAGCAGGGCGATCGACCCCGGTGTGTGCCCGCGCAGGTGGATCACCTCCAGCGCGCAGTCGCCGACCGGCACGGTGTCGCCCTCGCGCAGCCGTTCGGCCTCGATCGGCAGGCCCTCGGCGTCGTCGGCGTGCACCAGCGCCCGGGCCCCGGTCTTGGCGACGACCTCCTCCAGCGCGACCCAGTGGTCCATGTGCCGGTGGGTGGTGACCACCGCGGCCAGCCCGCCGTCGCCGACCAGTTCCAGCAGGCGCGGCGCCTCGTTCGCGGCGTCGATCAGCACCTGTTCGCCGGTGGCCCGGCAGCGCAGCAGGTAGGCGTTGTTGTCCATCGGGCCGACCGACAGCTTGCTGACGGTGAGCCGGTCCAGCTCGCGCACGGCCGGCGGGCCGCCGGGCGTCACGTCTCCGGTGTAGGTCATGACGATGTTCAGATCCATTCCGGTGGGTTGGGCAGAGGGCCGTCGGGGTGGACGGTGAGCAGTTCGCCCGCACCCCGGCCGGTCAGCCAGGCGGCGAGTTCCGGCGCGGGGCCGGTGACCGTGGGCGCCCCCTCGGGGTCACCCACGACGAGTTCGGTCGGTGCGCCGTCGACGCGCAGCACCATGGCCGGTGCGGTCGGATTGCCGGTCAGCCCGCCCACCACCTCGTGCAGCAGCCGCTGGGCGAACGCCAGCGGCCAGTCCGCCGGCCGGTAGCCGGCCGCCAGGTCGACGTGATGCACCTCGACCTCGCGCAACCGGCCCCAGACCAGCGTCGCCGCCGGCCAGGGGCCGCGCCGGGTCTGCACGGTGGCGCCCCACGCCTGCACCGGCATCGCCGCGACGGCGGTGTCGAAGCGTTGGCCGCCACGGCGCACGTCGTCCAGCAGGTCGGCCGGACCCCGCCCGGCGCCGGCGTCGATGTCGTCGGCGCGGGCCTGCGCGGAGGCGTACATCGGGATCTGCTCGCCGGTGCGGGCCGAGGTGAGCAGGTTGACGAACGCGTCGGCGTTGCGGGCCAGGTGGGTGAGCACGTGGGCGCGGGTCCATCCGGGCAGCAGCGACGGCGCCGCGACGTCCGCGGCGCTCAGGCCGGAGACGGTACGCAGCAGCCGGTCGTTCGCCTCGGCCAGCGCGCCGGTCAGGAGCAGGGGATCAGTCGTCATCTCGCACTCACGGTCCGACCCTAGCGGGCCGGACCAGGCCGTGCCGGCGGGGAAATGGCTTTCGGCGCGTCGGCGAGCCCCCTACCGTCGGGGCCGACGGCATCGAACCGTGCGCCGGGAGTCGGAGGGAGGTGGTGTGCGTGCCCGCCCCGACGTGTGCGTTCCACCCCGAACCCCCTCGACACCGATGAGGACACCATGACTCTCGACCTGACCGCCCTCGGCTGGGACGCCGACTGGGCGACCCATCTGCGCCGGCGTCCCGGCCATCGCCCCGGACGGGTGGCCCGGGTGGACCGGGGCGTCTGCACCGTGCTGGGCCCGCAGGGGCCGGTGCGGGCGAGCCTCGGCGGCGCGGTGCTGGCCGCCGCCGCCCGCGACCTGACCGCGCTGCCCTGCGCGGGTGACTGGGTGCTGCTGGCCACCTGGCCGGACGGCCCGGTCACGGTGGAGGCGGTGCTGCCGCGGCGTACCGCGCTGGTGCGCCGCACCGCCGGCAAGGATGCCGGCGGCCAGGTGTTGGCCGCCAACCTCGACGTGGCCGCGGTGGTCGAGCCGGTGCACCCGGAACCGGACGCCGCGCGGATCGAACGGCTGCTGTCGCTGGCGCACGAGTCGGGCGCCGAGCCGCTCGTCGTGCTCACCAAGACCGACCTGGCGGCGGACCCGGCCGCGGTGGCCCGGCAGTTGGCCGACCTGGCGCCCGGGGTGGCGGTGCTGCCGGTCAGCGCCGAGCGGGGCGACGGGGTGGCGGCGCTGCGCCGGCACGTCGCCCCGGGGCGCACGCTCGGCCTGCTCGGCCCGTCCGGCGCGGGCAAGTCGAGCCTGGTCAACGCGCTGGCCGGAGCGGAGGTGATGCGCACCCAGGAGATCCGTCGGGCCGACGGCAAAGGCCGGCACACCACCACCTGGCGGTCGCTGGTGCCGCTGCCGGGCGGGGGAGTGGTGCTGGACACCCCCGGGGTACGGGCGGTCGGCCTGCTCGACGGCGTGGCCGGCCTGGACCGGACCTTCGCCGACATCGCCGCGTTGGCCACCGGCTGCCGGTACGCCGACTGCGGACACGACGGTGAGCCCGCCTGCGCGGTGCGCGCGGCGCTGGACGACGGCGAGCTGCCGGCGCGGCGCTGGGAGAGCTGGCGAAAGCTGCAGCGGGAGTTGGCCTTCGAGAGCCGGCGGCGGGAGGTCCGGTTGGCCGCTGACCGGCGTGGTGGTTGGCGGCGCGGGCGGCGGCCCACCGCTCGGCCCTGATCTTCCGGGTGGCCGTGCCGCGGGTGGTTGTGAAAGATTGACCATCGAAGGGTGTGTGTCCCTTCCCATTGATTGGAGCCGCATGAGAAGACGATGGTTTGCACCCCTCATCGCGGGGCTGCTGCTGGCCGGGATCGCGAGCCCGGGGGTGGCTCAGGCCCAGACGGAGAAGCGCGTCCACAACGAAATGCAGATCGTCTTCAGTGCGACGAACCCTGGGTTCTGCACGATCGGCGCGGTCGGCACGGACGACTACGGCCGTGAGATCGCCATCTCGGCGGGCCACTGCGTAAAGGATCTGGGGTACGCCGACCGGGAGATCCACGAGGACATCTTCCCCGTCTATCACCGGCAGGACGTCGCGTACGGCCCGATCGGGTACGTGCGGTATTTCAAGGACGCCGAGGGCTCGATGACCGGTCACCTGACCAAGGACTACATGGTCATCGAGCTCGTCGAGAGTGTGACGCTGTCGTCGCAGGGGCCGCGTCTCAAGCAGACGGGTGAGATGGAGGTCCCCGGCGGCACCGTCAGCCCGAACGCCCTGAGCCCCGCGCTGGACAACGAGCGGCTGCTCGGGGCCGCGTTGTTGAACAATAACCAGCTGGTGGTGTCGGGGCAGCTTGGTATCTGGTACGGGCGGGTCACCAACAACACCAACGGCGTCTACCAGTGCTGGGCCAAGGCCAAGGCGGGTGACTCGGGCGGGCCGGCGATCTGGCATGTGCCCGGCAGCGCCTACCCGTCGGAGCAGAACGGTGGCCAGGCCGAGGGGCCGTGGGCCGGGATCACCAAGGGGATCATCGTGAGCCTGCCGCTGTACGTCTACACCAGTTCGGCGAACATCCTCGCCGACCTGCGGGCCCGCGACGCCGCCGACCCCGCCGACGTCTACGGAGCGGGTTTCGAGGTGACCGACAACCCGTAGACGGCCGACCGGGCGCATTGCGCCACCGTCCGGGATCACCAGCCGAGGCTGATGATGACGGGGTTGAGCTGCCGCAACGAGTCGGCGCGGGAAAGTGTCGTAGCCCGGAGCTAGAGTTGCCGGGGCGACTTTTGCTGCGCCGAATCGACCGCTCGGTATGCCATCAGAGCGGGGCAATCACCTCATCCTCGTCAACCCTGGAGTAACTGGACAGTGGCCGACCGACTGATCATCCGTGGCGCGCGCGAGCACAACCTGCGTGACGTCAGTCTCGACCTGCCCCGGGACGCCCTGATCGTCTTCACCGGGCTCTCCGGGTCGGGCAAGTCGAGCCTGGCCTTCGACACGATCTTCGCGGAGGGGCAGCGCCGCTACGTCGAGTCGCTGTCCTCGTACGCCCGGCAGTTCCTCGGTCAGATGGACAAGCCCGACGTCGACTTCATCGAGGGCCTCAGCCCCGCCGTGTCCATCGACCAGAAGTCCACCTCGCGCAACCCGCGCTCCACCGTCGGCACGATCACCGAGGTCTACGACTACCTGCGCCTGCTGTTCGCCCGCATCGGCGAGCCGCACTGCCCGGTCTGCGGCGAGCGGATCTCCAAGCAGAGCCCGCAGCAGATCGTCGACCGGGTGCTCGCCATGGCCGAGGGCACCAAGTTCATGGTGCTCGCGCCGGTGGTGCGCGGTCGCAAGGGCGAGTACGTCGACCTGTTCGCCGAGTTGCAGGCCAAGGGCTACGCGCGGGCCCGGGTCGACGGCGTGGTGCACCCGCTGACCGAGCCGCCCAAGCTCAAGAAGCAGGAGAAGCACACAATCGAGGTGGTCATCGACCGGCTCAGCGTCAAGCCGAGCGCCAAGCAGCGGCTGACCGACTCGGTGGAGGCCGCGCTCGGCCTGTCCGGCGGGCTGGTGCTGCTCGACTTCGTCGACCTGGCGGAGGACGACCCCGCCCGGGAACGGCGCTACTCCGAGCACCTGGCCTGCCCGAACGACCACCCCCTCGCCATCGAGGACCTGGAACCGCGGGTCTTCTCCTTCAACGCCCCCTACGGCGCCTGCCCGGAGTGCACCGGTCTGGGCACGAAGAAGGAGGTGGACCCCGAGCTGCTCATCCCCGACCCGGAGCGCACGCTGCGAGAGGGCGCGATCCAGCCCTGGGCCACCGGGCACAACCTCGAATACTTCCTGCGGCTGCTGGAGGCGCTTGGCGAGGCCGAGCACTTCGACATCGACACGCCGTGGCGGGCGCTGCCGTCGCGGGCGCAGAAGACGATCCTGCACGGCTCCGGCGACCAGATGCACGTCCGCTACCGCAACAAGTACGGCCGTGAGCGTTCCTACTACACCGGCTTCGAGGGCGTGGTGCAGTGGATCGAGCGGCGGCACACCGACACCGAGTCGGAGTGGTCCCGGGAGAAGTACGAGGGCTACATGCGCGACGTGCCGTGCGCGGCGTGCGGCGGCACCCGGCTCAAGCCGGAGGTGCTCGCGGTCACCCTGGCCGGCAAGAGCATCGCCGAGGTCTGCAACCTGTCCGTCGGCGAGGCGGCCGACCTGCTGGCCGGCATCGAGCTGACCGACCGGCAGAAGATGATCGCCGAGCGGGTGCTCAAGGAGATCAACGCCCGGCTGAAGTTCCTGCTCGACGTGGGCCTGGACTACCTCTCCCTGGACCGCCCGGCGGGCACCCTCTCCGGCGGTGAGGCGCAGCGCATCCGGCTCGCCACCCAGATCGGCTCGGGCCTGGTCGGTGTGCTCTACGTGCTCGACGAGCCGTCGATCGGCCTGCACCAGCGGGACAACCACCGGCTCATCGAGACGCTGCTGCGGCTGCGCGGGCTGGGCAACACGCTGATCGTGGTCGAGCACGACGAGGACACCATCCGGGTCGCCGACTGGATCGTCGACATCGGCCCCGGGGCGGGCGAGCACGGCGGCGAGATCGTGCACAGCGGGTCGGTGCCGGCGCTGCTCGACAACCCGAGGTCGGTCACCGGGGCGTACCTGGCCGGCCGCAAGGCCATCCCGACCCCGGCGACGCGCCGCCCGCAGACCGCGGGCCGGGAGTTGGTGGTGCACGCCGCGCGCGAGCACAACCTGCGCAACCTCACCGTGAGCTTCCCGCTGGGTCAGCTCATCGCGGTCACCGGGGTCAGCGGCTCGGGCAAGTCGACGCTCGTCAACGACATCCTCTACGCCGTGCTCGCCAACCAGATCAACGGCGCCCGGCTGGTGCCCGGCCGGCACACCCGGGTCACCGGCCTGGAGCACGTGGACAAGGTCGTCGGCGTGGACCAGTCACCGATCGGGCGCACCCCGCGCTCCAACCCGGCGACCTACACCGGCGTCTGGGACCACGTCCGCAAGCTCTTCGCCGAGACCACCGAGGCCAAGGTCCGGGGGTACGGGCCGGGCCGGTTCTCGTTCAACGTCAAGGGTGGACGCTGCGAGGCGTGTTCCGGCGACGGCACCATCAAGATCGAGATGAACTTCCTGCCGGACGTCTACGTCCCCTGCGAGGTGTGCAAGGGCGCCCGCTACAACCGGGAGACGCTCGAGGTGCACTACAAGGGCCGGACCGTCGCCGAGGTGCTGGACATGCCGATCGAGGAGGCGGCCGAGTTCTTCTCCGCCATCCCGGCCATCCACCGGCACCTGAAGACGCTCGTCGACGTGGGCCTGGGCTACGTGCGCCTCGGCCAGCCCGCGCCGACGCTGTCCGGCGGTGAGGCGCAGCGGGTCAAGCTCGCCTCCGAGCTGCAGAAGCGGTCCACCGGCCGCACCGTCTACGTGCTCGACGAGCCCACCACCGGCCTGCACTTCGAGGACATCCGCAAGCTGCTGATGGTGCTGGAGGGTCTGGTCGACAAGGGCAACACGGTCATCACCATCGAGCACAACCTCGACGTGATCAAGACGGCCGACTGGCTGATCGACATGGGCCCCGAGGGCGGCCACCGGGGCGGCACGGTGCTGGCCACCGGCACGCCGGAGGAGGTCGCCGAGGTGCCGGAGAGCCACACCGGCCAGTTCCTGCGGTCGACCCTCAAGCTCGACGGCCAGGCCAAGGGCGCCAAGGCGGCCACCACCCGCGCGGCCAAGGCCAACGGCAGCCCCGTCAAGCCGCGGGCCCGCAAGGTCCCGGCGGGGGCGCGCTGACCGACGTCTTCCGGCGCGACGCCCGGGGCGTTGACGCGTCAGGATGAACCGTGGCGCACCCTGGTGCGTGTTCCGCAGTAAGTCGAGAGAAAGGCCGGAGATGACTGACGACAAGGCGCTGACCCGACCGGTCACCCGGAGCCGCCGTAGCCTGCTCGCCGGAGCCGGCGCGGTCGGCGCGGCCGTGGTGCTCGCGGGCTGCGGCAGTGACGACGACGCGCCCGGGGAGGCGCCGACCAGTGGTGGCCCGCCCGGCGCCACCGCAACCGGTGACGCCGGCGGCGGCGACCGCGCCGGCAGCAACTCCGTGGCCCGCACGTCGGACATCCCGGTCGGCGGCGGAGCGGTCTTCGCCAGCCAGGGAGTGGTGATCACCCAGCCCGAGGCCGGCCAGTTCAAGGCGTTCGACCCGATCTGCACGCACCAGCGCTGCCCGGTGTCGAACGTCGACGGCGGCACGATCAACTGCACCTGCCACAACAGCCGGTTCTCCATCACCGACGGCTCAGTGAAGGGGGGCCCCGCCACCAAGCCGCTCGCGGCCAAGAACATCACTGTCGACGGCGACCAGATCCGCCTGGCCTGACCCGCCTGCCGGTGTCCTCCGTCGCGCCGGGCGGGGAAGACAGCGACAGGGGTGCCGGACGGGGTCAGTCCTCGTCCGGCACCCGGCCGTACGGCTCCGGCGAGCCGTAGGTCTCCCGGTCGTCCAGCCGCATCTCGGCGCGCATGCCGTTCTCGGTGTACTCGATCGGGTGCTCGGGATCGATCTCGAAGTGGCCGTCGCCGTCCCGGTCGACAGGCAGCCCGGTGGCCTGGCGTTCGACGTTCGAGACGCCGTAGTTGAGATCGTCATCCCCCCAGTCGAATACGCGGGAGTCCGGGTCGGCGGGGTTGGTGTACAGCCCATCGAGACTCGTGTCGTTCTCGTAGTCGTACACGTGCGCCATCTCGTGGAACAGCACGACCGACGGTGGCGCCTCACCCTGGAAGTTGTCGTACCTGGGGTTGTACTGGATGGAGGACTCGCCGCTGTCAGGGTCGTGTCTCGCGGAAGCCTTGCCGTCGCCGTCCAACTCGGTGACCCGGATGTCGTGCTGGGCGTCGTCCATCTCCGCCAGCATGAGCTGGCCGTTCAGCGAGGACCCGAGCGTGTCCAGGTCGTCGCGCACCCGCTCGGTGAACTCGTCCGAGCCGTCGATGACCAGCCGGGAGCCGAGGTCGGCGGAGAGGTTGACGTTCTGGACGTGCTCGGCGCCGTCGACGGTGTCGGGTCCTCGGGTTGCGGTCTGTCCGTACACCAGGTCGTCACCGGTGCCGCCCGACACGGTGTCGGTGCCCCGACCGGTGTAGACGGTGTCGTCGCCGGCGCCACCGGCGATCGTGTCGTTACCGCGACCGCCCGAGAGCACGTCCGCGTGCCGGCCGCCGTCGAGGCTGTCGGCGCCCCGCCCGCCGTCGAGATAGTCGGCGTGGTCGCCGCCGGAGAGGCGGTCATCGCCCGACCCTCCGTAGATGGTGTCCTCTCCCGAGCCGCCGACGACCCGGTCGTCACCGGTGTAGGTGTACAGGTAGTCCTGCCCTCCGCCGCCACTGACGCGGTCGTCACCGGCCCCGGACTCGATCGTGTCGTCGCCGTCGCCGCCGAGCACGATGTCGTCGCCGGCACCGGTGTGGATCCGGTCGTCTCCCGAACTGCCGAGCACCGTCACCGCGCCGACCCCGGGGCCGACCTCCACGTGGTCGTCGCCGGCCCCGCCGCGGATCGTCAACTCGTAGCCGTCCGGCACCTCCTGGCTGACGGGGAACCCGCTGATCGTGCCCTCCACACTCAGCTCGCCGGTGTCCGGGTCGCGGACCACCCGGATTTCGTCGTCGCCGCTGCCGGTGTTGACGATCATCCGGCCGCCGACGAGGATCATGCCGGGGCCCGGCGGCTCGTCCGGCAGCATGAACGGCGACAACTGGTCGGTGAACTGCCACCACGCGGAGGTGATGACCCCCAGGCTCTCCGTGATCGACCGCATATCGGCCGCCATGTCCTGGTGTGCGTCCAGGACCGGCCGGCGGATCGCCTCGGCGGCGCCGAGGGCGGACTGCACCGTGGTGACGTCGGCCGCGACGGCGGGGATGAAGGTGATCTGGGCGCCGGACTGTTCGGCCCGCACCGCCCCGCTCAGCGCATTCCAGTCCTGGTCGAGTCGTAGTTGGGCGCGGGCCAGCGCATCCGCCACGTCGTCGAATGCCCGTGCGCCACGTTCGGCGAGCGAAGCGAACTCGTCGAGGTCCGCGACCAGCTTGCGGCAGTGGCCGGCGTAGGCGTCGGCGACCGCACCACTCCAGCCGCTGGTGAACAGCGCGCTCGCCCCGTGCCGGGTGTCCGCGGCACTGTCGCGAGCCGCGCCGGCAAGCGTCCGCCAGGCCTTGGCGGCGGCCATCAGCCGATCCGGATCGGCGTGCAGCGACCAGAGGTCGGCCGTGACGAACGGGGCCGGTGGCGCCTCGGCGGAAGGTGCGTCGGAGACGGTCATGTCAGTCCGCCGCCCAAGGCGCCCATCAGCCCGTCGGCCTCGCCGTCGGTCTGCTGGATCGAGAACGCGATCAGGTAGAGGCGGTCGGCGTCACCCTCCAGCATCTCCAGCAGCACGCCGGCCGCCGTCATCGCCGCTTCCGTCGCGCTCTGGCAGGAGTTGTAGGTGGCGGTGGCGGTGTCGGTGTCGCCGAAGGCGGTCAACGGAGCGGGGAAGGCCTCCTGCGCCAGCAGCATCTCGTCAGCGAACTGCTGGGACGCGGTGAGTGTCCGCCCCGCGAAGGCGGCGACCTCCTCCGGATCCACGGCGAAACCACTCATGTCGACACGCTAGCGGGCCATCGGGAAATCAGTGAGCATCATTTCGAGATCCGTTAATTCTGCCCTCGTGGCTCCCTCGACCCGGGGCCCGAACCGGGGCATTGTCAGACCCGCTGGCTAGGCTTGCCGCGTGGCTGACCCCTCGACCTACCGTCCCGCGACCGGCACCATACCGGAGTCGCCAGGGGTCTACCGCTTCCGCGACGGCACCGGCCGGGTGATCTACGTCGGCAAGGCGCGCAACCTGCGCAGTCGGCTCAACTCCTACTTCGCCGACCCGGTCGGTCTGCACCAGCGCACCCGGCAGATGGTGTTCACCGCCGAGTCGGTCGACTGGATCACCGTCGCCACCGAGGTCGAGGCGCTCCAGCAGGAATACACCTGGATCAAGCAGTACGACCCGCGGTTCAACGTCCGCTACCGCGACGACAAGTCGTACCCCTACCTCGCGGTCACCCTCGACGAGGAATACCCCCGCCTCCAGGTGATGCGCGGCGCCAAGCGCAAGGGGGTGCGCTATTTCGGGCCGTACTCGCACGCCTGGGCGATCCGCGAGACGCTCGACCTGTTGTTGCGCGTCTTCCCGGCGCGGACCTGCTCCTCCGGGGTGTTCAAGCGGGCCGGTCAGGTCGGCCGGCCGTGCCTGCTGGGTTACATCGGCAAGTGCTCGGCGCCGTGCGTCGGCAGCGTCACCGCGCAGCGGCACCGGGAGATCGTCAACGGCTTCTGCGACTTCATGGCCGGCCGCACCGACACCATGGTCCGGCGGCTGGAGAAGGAGATGCTCGACGCCAGCGAACAGTTGGAGTTCGAGCGGGCCGCCCGGCTGCGCGACGACGTCGCGGCGCTGCGCCGGGCCATGGAGAAGCAGACCGTGGTGCTCGGCGACGGCACCGACGCCGACGTGGTCGCCTTCGCCGACGACCCGCTCGAAGCCGCGGTGCAGGTCTTCCACGTCCGTGGCGGCCGGGTGCGCGGGCAGCGCGGCTGGGTGGTGGAGAAGACCGAGGAACTGACCACCGGCGACCTGGTCCACCACTTCTGCACCCAGGTGTACGGCGGCGAGCAGGGCGAGGCCGACGTGCCCCGCGAACTGCTGGTCCCCGAGCTCCCCGGCGACGCCGACGCGCTGGCCGACTGGCTGTCCACCCGCCGGGGCAGCCGGGTGTCGCTGCGGGTGCCGCAGCGCGGCGACAAGCGGTCGCTGCTGGAGACCGTGGAGCGCAACGCCAAGGACGCGCTGGCCCGGCACAAGCTCAAGCGGGCCGGCGACCTGACCACCCGCAGCCAGGCGCTCGACGAGATCGCCGACGCGCTCGGCATGAGCACCTCGCCGCTGCGCGTCGAGTGCTTCGACGTCTCGCAGATCCAGGGCACCGACGTGGTGGCCAGCATGGTGGTGTTCGAGGACGGGCTGCCCCGCAAGAGCGAATACCGCAGGTTCATCGTGCGGGGCGCCACCGACGACCTGTCCGCCATGTCCGAGGTGCTGCGCCGGCGCTTCGCCCGCTACCTCGACGCCCGCGCCGAGACCGGTGAGCTTGGCGAGGAGACCGCGTCCGACCCCGACCGGCCCGGCATCGACCCGACCACCGGGCGGCCGCGCAAGTTCGCGTACCCGCCGCAGCTGGTGGTGGTCGACGGCGGCCCGCCCCAGGTGGCCGCCGCCGCGAAGGCGCTCGCCGAGCTGGGCATCGACGACGTGGCGCTGTGCGGGCTGGCCAAGCGGCTGGAGGAGGTCTGGCTGCCCGACGACGAGTTCCCGGTCATCCTGCCGCGCACGTCGGAGGCGCTCTACCTGCTGCAACGGGTCCGCGACGAGGCCCACCGCTTCGCCATCACGTTCCACCGGCAGCGACGCTCCAAGCGGATGACCGAGTCGGCGCTCGACAACGTCCCCGGCCTCGGTGAGGTACGCCGCAAGGCGCTCCTGCGGCACTTCGGCTCGTTGAAGCGGCTGTCCACCGCGACGGTCGAGGAGATCACCGAGGTGCCCGGGGTCGGCAGGCGTACGGCCGAGGCGATCCTGGCCGCGTTGGACGGCTCCGGTTCGCCGGACGCCGCCTCCTCCTGACATTCCCTGCGTTCGTCCGCTGTCCGACGTCCCGGACACATCGTGCCGTCACCACCCGGGTGGAACACCGTGGGTGTGTCCGCCCGCGATCACCACCCATGACGTGCCCCCGACGCTGCCGACGCCCCCTTTTGTGAGAACGCCGAGTTCACCCGACTCGACCCGCACCGGGCGAGCGCGCGGTGGCGGGCTGCGCGGGATGGGGTTCGTGTCCGGTTCGCGCGCTCAGGTGGTGGTGGGCGCCACCGCCACGGCGGAATCCGGGCCGGGTCGGCGGCGTTGTACATGGCTGACGGCGCGGATCAGCCCCCCCGCTCGACCGCCCCCGCCGAACACCGCGGGCCAGGCCGGGAATCATGCCGGCCGGACCCCCGTTGCATCCCCCGAGCCGCGGAGCAGGCCCCCTTGAGCCGCCCGCACGCCACCGCCCCTCCAACGGGCACCCCCCCCCGAGACTTTCCCCCCTTTGTCGCGGCACCCCCGGATCGCCGCGCGTTTCCCCCACCCCAGGGAGGCAAC
>NZ_JBNCKZ010000012.1:0-28886 GCF_049841795.1 Micromonospora sp. DT31
GGATCGCCACCCGCGGCTACAGCACCAGCTGAGCCCCACCACGACAAGGCCCGACCCCACACCGGGGGTCGGGCCTTTCGGCGTCTCAGGACTCGGCGAGGACGGCCAGGATCCCCTCGCCGTACTTGGCGAGCTTGTTCTCGCCGACGCCGTTGAACCTCGACAGCTCGGCCAGCGTGGTCGGAGGCTCGGCGGCGATCTGCCGCAGCGTGGCGTCGTGGAAGACGACGTACGCCGGGACGCCCTGCTCCTTCGCGGTGGCCGCACGCCACGCGCGGAGCCGTTCGAAGACCGGTGTCGCGGCGGGGGAGAGGTCGGCGACGACGGTCGCCGCGCCCCGTGGCTTCGCGGCCCGGCCGGACAGCGGGCGCTCCGGCTCCTTGCGCAGGGTGACCGTGCGACGTCGGGCGAGCACCTCCGCGCTGGCCTCGGTGAGCGCCAACGTGCCGTAGTCGCCCTCGACGGCCAGCAGGCCCTCGGCGAGCAGTTGCCGGACCACGCCGCGCCACTCGGCTTCGCGCAGGTCGGCGCCGATGCCGAAGGTGCTCAGCGAGTCGTGGCCGTGTTGGTCGATCTTGTCGGTGTGCTTGCCGAGCAGGATGTCGATGCTGTGCCCGGCGCCGAACCGCTGGTTGCGTTCCCGGTCGAGCCGGTAGACGGTGGAGAGCAGTTTCTGCGCGGCGACCGTGCCGTCCCAGGACTCGGGCGGGTCGAGGCAGGTGTCGCAGTTGCCGCAGTTGGCCACGCCGCTCTCGCCGAAGTATTCGAGCATTTGGGCGCGGCGGCACCGGGCCGTCTCGCACAGCGCCAGCATCGCGTCCAGGTGGGCGGCCAGGTTGCGCCGGTGTGCCAGGTCGCCATCGGACGTCTCGATCATCTTGCGCTGCTGCACCACGTCCTGCAGCCCGTACGCCAGCCAGGCCGTCGACGGCAACCCGTCGCGCCCGGCGCGGCCGGTCTCCTGGTAGTAGCCCTCCACCGACTTGGGCAGGTCGAGGTGGGCGACGAAGCGGACGTCGGGTTTGTCGATGCCCATGCCGAACGCGATGGTGGCGACCATGACCAGCCCGTCCTCGCGCAGGAAGCGCTGCTGGTTGGTCGCGCGGGTCGTGGCGTCCAGACCCGCGTGGTAGGGCAGGGCAGGGATGCCGTTGGCGACGAGGAAGTCGGCGGTCTTCTCCACCGAGGCCCGGGACAGGCAGTAGACGATGCCGGCGTCGCCCGGGTGTTCGTCGCGCAGCAGGCTGAGCAGCTGCCGGCGTGGCTCCCGCTTGGGCACGATCCGGTACTGGATGTTGGGCCGGTCGAAGCTGGCCACGAAGTGCCGGGCGTCGGTGAGCCGCAGGCGGGTGGCGATCTCGGTGCGGGTGGCTGCCGTCGCGGTGGCGGTGAGCGCGATCCGCGGCACGTCCGGCCAGCGTTCGTGCAGCATCGACAGGTTGAGGTAGTCGGGGCGGAAGTCGTGCCCCCACTGGGAGACGCAGTGCGCCTCGTCGATCGCGAACAGGGCGATCCGGCCGCGTTCCAGCAGGCCGAGGGTGGAGCGGACGGCGAGCCCTTCCGGGGCGAGGTAGAGCAGGTCCAGCTCACCGGCCAGGTAGGCGGCCTCGACCCGGCGCCGCTGTGCCGGATCCTGGGTGGAGTTGAGGAACCCGGCCCGCACGCCGACCGCGGTGAGCGCGTCGACCTGGTCCTGCATGAGCGCGATCAGCGGGGAGACGACCACCGCCACGCCGTCGCGGACCAGTGCGGGGATCTGGTAGCACAGCGACTTGCCGCCGCCGGTGGGCATCAGCACCAGCGCGTCGCCGCCGGCCACCACGTGCTCGACGATCTCCTGCTGGAAGCCGCGGAAGGCGTCGTAGCCGAAGACCCGGCGCAACACCTCCAGCGCGTGCGCGGTCCGCGCGGTGGTGGCTGGCGGCGCGGTGGTGGCTGGCGGCGCGGTGGGTGACGCCTCGGTGGGTGACGCCTCGGTGGGTGACGCCTCGGTGGTCCGCTCGTCGGTGGGGGAGACCATCCGCGCAGTCTACGAGCGTCCCCCGACAGCGCCCCGCTCCGGCGGGCGCGTCGCCGGGCCGGCCTCGCCCCCACCCCGGTCGGTGACCCGGCGGAGCCGCGCGTGCACCGATCGTCGGCGATGCGCCCGGGTGTCGGGAGCACCACCCGCGGCGACCGGAACCGGGCAACGCGCTGCGCCGCTCCTCACCCGTGGAATCCCGGGCGGGGTCGCAGCCGTTAGAGTCGCTGATTGACCATGCGCGGCCGACCGGCCGCGGCGCCACGTCTGGGGGTAGCGGGTGAGCGAGGCGCGTACGACGGGTGACCTGGTGCCGACCAACGCGGAGACCGCGCTGGGGCGGCCCGCGTCGGCTGAGTCGGACACCTCACTGGTGGTGGTGACCGGGCTGTCCGGCGGTGGGCGCAGCACGGTGGCCCGGGCGTTGGAGAACGTCGGCTACTACGTGGTCGACAACCTGCCCCAGGCGTTGCTGCTCGACATGGCCGAGCTGGCGTTCAAGGCCGGCGGCGCGGCCCGGCGTACGGCGATGGTGCTGGACGTGCGCTCGCGTGCCTTCTCCACGGACCTGGCCGGGGCGATCCGGGAGCTGCGCGAGCGCGGCTTCCAGCCCCGGGTGGTGTTCGTCGACGCCGACGACGAGGTGCTGATCCGTCGCTTCGAGAGCGTGCGCCGCTCGCACCCGTTGCAGGGTGAGGGGCGGTTGGCCGACGGCATCGCCGTCGAGCGGACGCTGCTGGAGGAGGCCCGCGAGCAGGCCGACGTGATCATCGACACCAGCCAGCTGAACGTCAACCAGCTCCGTCGGCGGGTCGAGGAGCTGTTCGGCGGGGAGGACGCCCGCCGGCTGCGGATCACCGTGATCTCGTTCGGGTTCAAGTACGGCCTGCCGCCGGATGCCGACTTCGTGATGGACGCCCGGTTCCTGCCCAACCCGTACTGGGTGCCGGAGCTGCGGGAGCACACCGGCCGGGAGGAGGCGGTCAGCGCGTACGTGCTGGGCCAGGAGGGCGCGGAGGCGTTCGTGACCGGCTACGCCGACCTGGTCAACGCCACCACCGCCGGCTTCGAGCGGGAGGGCAAGCGCTACCTGACCGTGGCGGTCGGCTGCACCGGCGGCAAGCACCGCAGCGTGGCGATCGCCGAGGAACTGGCCGCCCGGCTGCGGCGCTCCGGCATCGCCGCCAACGCCCAGCACCGGGACCTGGGGCGGGAATGACCCCGACCAGGGTGGTCGCGTTCGGTGGCGGTCACGGGCTGTCGGCGTCGCTGCGGGCGCTGCGGCACTGCGTACCCGAACTCGACCTGGACATCACCGCGGTGGTCACCGTGGGTGACGACGGTGGTTCCAGTGGCCGGCTGCGCGCCGAGCGCGGCGGTCTGCCGCCGGGCGACCTGCGGCAGGCGCTCGTCGCGCTGGCCGGCGACCATCCGGCCACCCGGCGCAGCGCGGCGTTGTTCCAGCACCGCTTCGCCGCCGCCGCGCCCCGCGTCGCACCGCCGCCGCTCGCCGGCCCGGAGTGCGCCGCGCACCCCCCGACGGCGTCGCCGGCGCTGACGACGTCGCCGCCGGCAAGGGCCGGGGCGAGGACGGGTACGGGGGCGGGCACGGCCGACCCGCTCGCCGGCCACGCGGTGGGCAACCTGCTGTTGCACGGCCTGACCGAGTTGCTCGGCGACCCGGTGGCGGCGCTGGACCACGCGGGGGCGATGCTCGGCGCGGTCGGCCGGGTGCTGCCGATGTCCCGGCAGCCGGTGGGCATCGAGGCCCAGGTCCGTGGCGTCGACCCGGCCCGTCCGGACGAGGTGCGTACGGTACGCGGCCAGCACCAGGTCGCGGTCACCTCCGGCACGGTGGTGTCGCTGCGGCTCACCCCCGCCGCGCCGGCCGCGTGCGCCGAGGCGGTGAGCGCGGTACGGGCCGCCGACTGGTTGATCTTCGGGCCGGGGAGCTGGTACACCAGCGTGCTGCCGCACCTGCTGGTGCCGGGGCTGGCCGACGCGATCGTGTCCAGCCCGGCCCGGCGGTTGGTGACGCTCAACCTGGTGGCCGAGAAGGAGACCTCCGGGCTCTCCCTGCCCGACCATCTGGACACCCTGCGGCGCCATCTGCCCGAGCTGAAAGTGGACAGGGTGCTGGCCGACTCCACGGCGGTGGGTGACCCCGTGGCGGTCGAACATGCGGCAGAATCGCTGGGTGCCCGGCTGGTTCTCGCTCCCGTCGCCGTCCTCGACGGTGCGCCCCGTCACGATCCAGCCGCCCTGGGCGCCGCACTGGTGCCTGTCCTGGGCGCCGATCGTTAGACACGTACGTAATCACCGGCGACACGCCGGTACCGGTCCGTGAGGGGGCGCACTAATGGCGATGACGGCCGCGGTCAAGGACGAGCTCAGTCGGGTCGACGTGCCCAAGCCCTGCTGCCGCCGGGCGGAGATGGCCGCCCTGCTGCGGTTCGCCGGCGGCCTGCACATCGTGTCGGGTCGCGTCGTGGTCGAGGCGGAGCTGGACACCGGGGCGGTGGCCCGCCGCCTGCGGCGGGAGGTCGCCGAGGTCTACGGCTACCCCAGTGAGATCCACGTGCTCGCCTCCGGTGGCCTGCGCAAGGGCAGCCACTTCATCGTGCGGGTGGTCAAGGACGGCGAGGCGTTGGCCCGGCAGACCGGCCTGCTCGACGTGCGGGGCCGCCCGGTGCGCGGGCTGCCGCCGCACGTGGTGGCCGCGAACGTCTGCTGCGCGGTCTCGGCCTGGCGGGGGGCGTTCATGGCGCACGGCTCGCTGACCGAGCCGGGCCGTTCCAGCGCGCTGGAGATCACCTGCCCGGGGCCGGAGTCGGCGCTGGCGCTCGTCGGCGCGGCCCGGCGGATCGGCATCACCGCCAAGAACCGTGAGGTACGCGGCGTGGACCGGGTGGTGGTCAAGGACGGTGACGCGATCGCCGCGCTGCTCACCCGCATCGGCGCGCACTCCAGCGTGCTGGCGTGGGAGGAGCGACGGGTGCGCCGGGAGGTGCGTGCCACCGCCAACCGGCTGGCCAACTTCGACGACGCCAACCTGCGCCGCTCGGCCCGGGCGGCGGTGGCCGCCGCGGCCCGGGTGACCCGGGCGTTGGAGATCCTCGCCGACGACGCGCCCAACCACCTGACCTCGGCCGGCCGGCTGCGGCTGGAGCACCGCCAGGCGTCGCTGGAGGAGCTGGGCGCGCTCGCCGAGCCGCCGCTGACCAAGGACGCCATCGCCGGCCGGATCCGCCGGCTGCTGGCGCTCGCCGACAAGCGGGCCCGTGACCTGGGCATCCCGGATACGGAAGCGGCAGTCACGCCGGACATGCTCGTGGTCTGATAGGACGGTGGGGCGACGCACGGCGAGCGGGATCACCACCCGCCGCAGCGCGACACCGCACGCTCGGATATGGTCGCTGCGTACGGCAAGGGGGCCGGCACAGGCATCCCTCGCCGTGCTCACCGCCTCGGGCGGTCAGGTCTGGTAGGACCGCGGCGGGGTGGCCGAGATGACATGTCGACGGCCGGCTCCAACGGTCGGCGCACACACCTCCGCCGGCCGTGGTCTGACGCCGGCGGACCAGAACGCGAGGAGATGGGACCTGTGACCATCCGGGTTGGCATCAACGGCTTCGGCCGGATCGGCCGTAACTTCTTCCGGGCAGTGCTGGCGTCCGGCGCGGACATCGAGGTCGTGGCGGTCAACGACCTGACCGACAACGCGACGCTCGCCCACCTTGTCAAGTACGACAGCATCCTGGGTCGCCTTCCGCACGAGGTGAAGGCCACCGCCGACGAGATCACGGTGGGCGGCAAGACCATCAAGACGTACGCGGAGAAGGACCCGGCGAACCTGCCGTGGGGCGAGGTCGGCGTCGACGTGGTCATCGAGTCCACCGGCTTCTTCACCGACGGCGCCAAGGCCAAGGCGCACCTCGACGGCGGGGCCAAGAAGGTCATCATCTCCGCGCCGGCGAAGAACGAGGACGTCACGCTGGTCATGGGCGTGAACCAGGACAAGTACGACCCGGCCAAGCACAACATCATCTCCAACGCCTCGTGCACCACCAACTGCCTCGCGCCGATGACCAAGGTGCTGCAGGACACGTTCGGCATCGAGCAGGGTCTGATGACCACGATCCACGCGTACACGCAGGACCAGAACCTGCAGGACGCGCCGCACAAGGACCTGCGTCGGGCCCGGGCCGCCGCGCTGAACATCGTCCCGACCTCGACCGGCGCTGCGAAGGCGATCGGCCTGGTCCTGCCGGAGCTGAAGGGCAAGCTGGACGGCTACGCACTGCGCGTGCCGATCCCGACCGGCTCCGCCACCGACCTGACCGTGACGGTCGGCCGTGAGACCACTGTGGACGAGGTCAACGCCGCCATCAAGGCCGCCGCCGAGGGCCCGCTGCGGGGCATCCTCAGCTACAACGAGGACCCGATCGTGTCGGCCGACATCGTGACGGACCCGGCGTCGTGCATCTTCGACGCGCCCCTGACCAAGGTGATCGGCAACCAGGTCAAGGTCGTCGGCTGGTACGACAACGAGTGGGGCTACTCGAACCGCCTGGTGGACCTGGTGAAGCTGGTGGGTCAGTCGCTGTGAGTGCACGGATCCGCAACCTCGACGACCTGCTCGCCGAGGGGGTGTCGGGTCGGCGCGTGCTGGTGCGCGCCGACCTGAACGTCCCGCTCGACAAGCAGACCGGTGAGATCAGCGACGACGGCCGGATCCGGGCCGTGCTGCCGACGTTGAGCGCGCTCGTGCAGGCCGGCGCGAAGGTGGTCGTCTGCTCGCACCTGGGCCGCCCGAAGGGCAAGCCGGACCCGCAGTTCAGCCTCCGCCCGGTCGCCGGGCGGCTCGGTGAGCTGCTCGGCGCGCCGGTGCACTTCGCCGAGGACACCGTCGGCGACTCGGCGCGGTCCACCGTGGCCGCGCTTGCCGACGGTCAGGTCGCCCTGCTGGAGAACCTGCGGTTCAACGCGGGGGAGACCAGCAAGGACGACGCGGAGCGGGGCGCGTTCGCCGACCAGCTCGCCGCGCTCGGCGACACGTACGTGGACGACGCCTTCGGCGCGGTGCACCGCAAGCACGCCAGTGTGCACGACGTGCCGGCGCGGCTGCCGCACGCGGCGGGCCGGCTGGTGCTGCGTGAGGTCGAGGTGCTCAGCCGGCTCACCGGCGAGCCGGAGCGGCCGTACGTGGTGGTCCTGGGCGGCTCGAAGGTCTCCGACAAGCTGGCCGTGATCGAGGCGCTGTTGCCGACGGTCGACCGGCTGCTCATCGGCGGCGGGATGTGCTTCACGTTCCTCAAGGCCCAGGGTCACGAGGTGGGCACGTCGCTGCTGGAGAAGGACATGGTCGAGACCTGCCGCAACCTGATGGAACGCGCGCCGGGCAAGATCATGCTCCCGGTCGACGTGGTGGCCGCGGACGCGTTCGCGCCGGACGCCGCGCACGACACGGTTCCGGCCGACGGCATCCCCAGCCACCGGCTGGGCCTGGACATCGGGCCGGAGACGGTGGCCGGCTTCGCCGCCGTGCTGTCCCAGGCGAAGACCATCTTCTGGAACGGCCCGATGGGCGTGTTCGAGATGGCGGCGTTCGCCAGCGGCACCCGGGGCGTGGCCGAGGCGATCACCAAGGCCGACGCGTTCAGCGTGGTCGGTGGCGGTGACTCCGCCGCGGCGGTGCGCGCGTTGGGTCTGGACGATTCCTCGTTCGGGCACATCTCCACCGGTGGTGGCGCCTCCCTGGAATACCTGGAGGGCAAGACCCTCCCCGGCATCGCGGCCCTGGAGAACTGAATGGCGAGCACGACCCGCCGGCCGCTGATGGCCGGCAACTGGAAGATGAACCTGAACCATCTCGAGGCGAACCTGCTGGTGCAGAAGCTGGCCGCGAGCCTGACCGAGAAGCAGCTCACCGACGTCGAGTGCGTCGTGCTGCCGCCGTTCACCGACCTGCGTACCGTGCAGACCGCGGTGGACGGCGACAAGCTGATGATCGGCTACGGCGGGCAGGACCTGTCGCCGTTCCCGTCAGGGGCCTATACCGGGGACATCTCCGGGCCGATGCTGGCGAAGCTGGGCTGCACCTACGTGGTGGTCGGGCACTCGGAGCGGCGGCAGTACCACCACGAGGACGACACGCTCGTCAACGCGAAGGTGGCGGCGGCGCTGGCGAACGGGCTCACCCCGATCCTCTGCATCGGCGAGGGCCTGGAGGTGCGGGAGCAGTCGCGGCAGGTGCCGCACTGCTGTGACCAGCTCGACGGCGCGCTGAAGGGGCTCACCGCGGAACAGGTCACCAAGGTCGTGGTGGCGTACGAGCCGGTCTGGGCGATCGGCACCGGCAAGACGGCGACCCCGGAGGACGCCCAGGAGGTGTGCGGCGAGGTGCGTCGGCGTATCGCCGAGACCTACGACCAGGGCACCGCCGAGCAGGTGCGGATTCTCTACGGCGGGTCGGTCAAGGCGTCGAACGTCGCCGCGATCATGGCCAAGCCGGACGTGGACGGGGCTCTGGTCGGGGGCGCCAGCCTGGACGCGGAGGAGTTCGCCGGGATCTGCCGGTTCCCGGAGCACACCACCCGCTGATCGCTCGCTATTCTTGACGCTGCCCGTCCACCTGCCGGTGTCGCGGTGCCCGACAGGTCCGGGCAGTGATCGCTACGAGAGGACTGACCCCCGCCATGCCGATCTGGTTCGCCTACACGATGATCTCGTTGCTGGTCATCACGAGCGTCCTGCTCACCCTGCTGATCCTCCTGCACCGCGGCAAGGGCGGCGGGTTGTCGAGCATGTTCGGCGGCGGCGTCAGCTCAAGCCTGGCCGGTTCCTCGGTGGCCGAGAAGAACCTCGACCGCTACACCGTTCTGGTGGGAATCGTCTGGTTCGCGTGCATCGTCGGGTTGGGGCTCTGGCTGCGGCTGCAGATGGCCAACGGCGCCTGAGCCGACGCTGACGTCGTACAATCTGCGCGCGGTCCGTGACGGGCCGCGCGCAGTTTTGTTCTCCACGCGTCGCCCGTCGCCCGCCCCTCCGGCGGCGGTCCCCTCCGACGACAGGGAGCGAGCAACCGTGCCCAGCAACAACGTCATCCGCGGCACCCGGGTCGGGGCCGCGCCCGAACGTTTCGACCAACGCGCCGAGCCGGCCCCGCGCCGTCCGGTCGTCTACTGGTGCCGCCACGGCCACCGGGTCGAGTTCCTGATCGCCGCCGAGGCCGAGACGCCGGCGACGTGGGAGTGCACCCGCTGCGGTGAACCGGCCGGCCCCGACCAGGGCAACCCACCCGACCGCCGCCGCGCCGAGCCCTTCAAGACCCACCTGGCGTACGTGCAGGAGCGGCGCACACCGGAGGAGGGGGAGGCGTTGCTCGCCGAGGCACTGGACGCGCTGCGCCGTCGCCGCGGTCGCGCCTGATCGACCGTACGGAAGGGCCCCGCCTCGACCGGATGCCGTCGAGCGGGGCCCACTTCGCACCGTTCAGCGAAGGCTGCGCAGGCGGTGCGGCACGTTGGCCGCCGCCGCCCGGTCCAGCAGCCAGAGGGTACGGGTGACCCCCCGTGCCCCGGCCGCCGGCAACTGCACCGGGCCGGCCCCGGCCAACGCCATGCCCACCGCGCCCGCCTTGTCCGCCCCGGCGGCGACCAGCCACACCTCCTCGGCCGTGTTGATCGCCGGGAGGGTCAGCGTGGTCCGCACCGGCGGCGGCTTCGGGCTGCCCCGCACCGCGCTGACCGGGCGGCTGTCGTGGTGCACCGGATGCCCCGGGAACACCGACGCCACGTGCCCGTCCTCGCCGACGCCGAGTATCAGCACGTCGAAGTGGGGGAGGGCGGCGTGTCCGGGGCGGGCCGCGGCGACCAGCTCCCGCGCGTAGCGGGCGGCGCCCGCCTCCGGGTCGTCACCGTCCGGTCCGTCGCTGGCCGGCATCGGATGCACCCGGGCCGGGTCCAGCGGCACCGTGTCCAGCAGCGCCGCCCGCGCCTGCGTCTCGTTACGTTCCGGGTCGCCGGCCGGCAGGAACCGCTCGTCGCCCCACCACACGTCGACCCGGGACCAGTCGACCGCGTCCCGGGCGGGCAACTGCCCGATCGCCCGGTACACCGCCGCGGCGATCCGTCCGCCGGTGAGAACCACCGACGCCTGGCCGCGCTCGGCCTGCGCGTCGAGCAGCCTCACCACCAACCGGGCCGCCACCGCCTGCGCCAGCAGGTCGGGGTCGGCGTGTACGGCGACACTCGCCTCAGTCATCCGTCGTGCCCTCATGTTCCGACCACCCCATGGCAGTCACCCGTGCCTCCGACCGCCCGGTCCGGGCGGTCACTCGTTCGCCGTCGCGCCCGCGTGCGCGGTCACGCCGGCCTCGGCGCGCTGGGCGGTCGCCGGGTCCTTCCACACGTGCACCCGCTGGACGGGACGCTCGTCGAGCCCGGTCAGCCCGGCCGAAGCGCCGAGCGCCTCCGCGTACACCTGATCGGCGTCGAGCCGGCGCAACTCCTCGGCCAGTTCGTCGCCGAGCGGGCGACGGACCAGCGGCAGGGTGCGGTCCTGCTGCCCGGTACGCCGGAAGACCGCCACGCTGTCGTCCCTGGTCAGCGTCAGCTCGTCGCCGTTGGCGCAGCGCAGCTGCACCTGGCGCATGCGGGGGAACTCCTCGGTGTGCTCCCAGACCGGGTCGATGCCGAGGCGGGCGGCGAGCCAGCCGCGCATCAGCGCCGCCGTCGGGTCGGTGCGGGGCGCCACCACCGTCGCCTCGGTGACCCGGGCCTGGGTGGTGTCGAACGCCCCCGCCACCAGCGTCCGCCACGGGGTGATCCGGGTCCACGCCAGGTCGGTGTCGCCGGGTGCGTAGTCGACGGCCCGCTCCCGCAGCGCGGCGATCGGGTCCGGGGACTGCGCCGTGTCGGTGATCCGCCGATCGGCCACCACACCGAGGAAGTCGGTGGCGATCTCCTGCGGCGGCTCGCCGTGCCACCAGGTCACCACCGGCACGTCCGGCACCAGCAGCGGCATCACCACCGACTCGGCGTGCAGCGCGAGCCGGCCGTACATCCGGGTGACCACCGCCTCGCACGGCCCGAGCCGGCCACCCACGACGATCTCCGCGTCCAGCCGGTTGCGCTCCCGCTCGACGTCGGAGCGGACCACCACGAGCAGGCGGCAGGGGTGCGCGGCGGCGGCGATGGTGGCTGCCGCCTCGGCCTCCCGGACCCGCTTCTCGTCCACCACGACGATGAGCGTGAGCGCCATGCCGCTGGCCACCCCGCCCGCGCTGCGCCGTTCCGCGGCCAGCGCCTTGACCACCTCGTTGCCGGTGGTGTCCCACAGCCCGATCATCGGAGCCTCCTGGTTCGCTCGCCGTGCCCGCTCACGCCCGCCGCCACGCCCGACCCTCCCGGGCCAGCATCTCGTCGGCGGCCCGGGGACCCCACTCGCCGGCCCGGTACCGCTCCGGCGTGGTGCCCTCCCAGGCGTGTTCCAACGGGTCCACCACCTGCCAGCTCTGCTCGACCTCGGCGGCGTCCGGGAACAGCGTGCGGTCGCCGATGAGCACGTCCAGCACCAGCCGCTCGTACGCCTCCGGGCTGGACTCGGTGAACGCCTCGCCGTACTGGAAGTCCATCGCGATGTCGCGGACCTCCATCGTCGTGCCCGGCACCTTCGAGCCGAACTTCAACACCACGCCCTCGTCCGGCTGCACCCGGATGACGAGCTGGTTGGGGCCCAGGGACTCCATGTCGGCGTCGTTGAACGGCAGGTGCGGGGCCTTCTTGAAGATGATGGCGACCTCGGTGACCCGCCGGGGGAGCCGCTTGCCGGCCCGGATGTAGAAGGGCACCCCGGCCCAGCGCCGGTTCTGGATGCCCAGCTTCACCGCCACGTACGTCTCGGTGGTGGAGTCCGCCGGGACGCCCTCCTCCTCCAGGTAGCCCTTGGCGCGTTCGCCGCCCACCCAACCGGGCAGGTACTGGCCGCGGACGGTGTCGGCGGTGATGTCGCGGGGCACGGTGATCGCCTTGAGCACCTTGAGCTTCTCGGCGCGGATCTCGTCGGCGTCGAAGCTGGTGGGTTCCTCCATGGCGACCAGGGCGAGCAGTTGGAGCAGGTGGTTCTGGAGCACGTCGCGGGCGGTGCCGACGGAGTCGTAGAACGCGGCCCGGGTGCCGATGCCGACGTCCTCGGCCATGGTGATCTGCACCGAGTCGACGTACTTGGAGTTCCACAGCGGTTCGAACAGGTTGTTGGCGAACCGCAGCGCGAGGATGTTCTGGACCGTCTCCTTGCCCAGGTAGTGGTCGATCCGGAAGACGTCCTGGCCGGTGAACACGTCGTCGACCAGGTCGTTGAGCGCCTTGGCCGACGGCAGGTCGTTGCCGAACGGCTTCTCCACCACCACCCGGCGCCAACCGCCGGACTTCGCGTTGTCCGCCATGCCGGTGCGGGCGAGCTGCTTGAGCACCACCGGGAACGCGGCCGGGGGGATGGAGAAGTAGAAGGCGGCGTTGCCCGGGATGCCGTGCGTGTCGCGCAGTTCGTCCAGCGTGGACGCGAGCTGGTCGAACGCGGCATCGTCGTCGAACGAGCCGCCGACGAACTTGATGTTGCCGGCGAGTCGCGCCCAGACCTCCTCCCGCCACGGGGTGCGGGCGTGCTTCTTGGCCGCCTCGTGGGCCACCGACTCGAAGTCGCCGTCACCCCAGTCCCGGCGGGCGAAGCCCAGGACCACGAAACCGGGCGGCAGGAGCCCCCGGTTGGCCAGGTCGTAGACCGCCGGCAACAGCTTCTTGCGGGCCAGGTCGCCGGTCACCCCGAAGATCACCAGCGCGCACGGCTCGGGGATCCGGGGCAGTCGCCGGTCCTGGGCGTCGCGCAGCGGATTCACCGGGACACCTCCTGTTGCGTCTCGATCCGCTGTTTCCACGTCATTGATCGTCACGTGCGTGTCCGTCCGGGCCGTGTCGGGCAGCTGGGTGGCGCGGTGACCCACGTCACCACCTCACCGGTTCCACGGTACGACGGAACGCGCCCCGGGGCCGGGCCCCGGGACGCATCGGAGGTCGTCCGTCACGCGTTGCCGCCGGCCTGCTGGGCGGCCTGCGCGTTGCCCTCGGCGGCCCGGTGCGGGCTGCCGGCACCCTTGGCGGCCTCGGCGAGGGACTTCTTGACCCCCTCCAGCAGCTCCGTCCAGCTCGTCTCGAACTTCTCCACACCCTCGCGTTCCAGCGTGGCGATCACGTCGGCCAGGTCCACGCCGACGGACTCCAGGTCGGTGAAGACCCTGCGGGCGTCGTCGTACGCGCCGGTGATCGTGTCCGCCTGCGTCTCGCCGTGCTCGGCGTACGCGTGCACGACCGGCTCGGGCATGGTGTTGACCGTGCCGGGGGCGATCAGCTCCTCGACGTAGATGACGTCCCGGTAGTCCGGGTTCTTGGTCGAGGTGGACGCCCAGAGCGGACGCTGCGGGTGGGCGCCCGCGTCGGCCAGCTTCTGCCAGCGGGCCGAGGAGAAGACCTCGCCGTAGCGCTCGTACGCCAGCCGGGCGTTCGCGACGGCGGCCTTGCCGCGCAACGCCTTGGCCTGGTCGGAGCCGATCTTCTCCAGCCGCTTGTCCACCTCGCTGTCGACCCGGGAGACGAAGAACGAGGCGACCGAGCCGATCTTCGACAGGTCGTGCCCGTTGGCCTGCGCCTGCTCCAGGCCGGCCAGGAACGCCTCCATCACCTGCGAGTAGCGGTCCAGCCCGAAGATCAGCGTGACGTTCACGCTGATCCCCTCGGCAAGCGTCCGGGTGATCGCCGGCAGGCCCTCCTCGGTGGCCGGGATCTTGATGTACAGGTTCGGTCGGTCGACCAGCCACCACAGCGCCTTGGCCTCGGCGACCGTCTTGTCCGCGTCGTGCGCCGAGCGCGGGTCCACCTCGATCGAGACCCGGCCGTCCACCCCGCCGCTGCCGTCGTACGAGGGGCGCATCACGTCGCAGGCCCACCGCACGTCGTACGTGGTGAGCATGCGGACCGCCTCCTCGACGTCCACATCCCGGCTGGCGAGGTCGCGCAGCTGCCAGTCGTACTCGTCGGCGTCACTCAACGCCTTGGCGAAGATCGTCGGGTTGGTGGTCACCCCGGCCACGTGGCTCTCCCGGCGCAGCTTGTCCAGCCCGCCGGAGCTCAGTCGTACCCGGGAGAGATCGTCGAGCCAGATCGCCACTCCGGCGTTCTGCAGTTCGTTCAGCCTGTCGGTCATGCCGTCCACGCTCCCCTCAGTTGCCGGTCGTGAAACCGGTGATGTCGCCCACCCGGGTCAGCGCCGCGTGCGCGGCGGCCACGATCCGGTCGGGGGTGAACCCGAACTGCTCGAAGAGCACGGTGTGCGGGGCGCTCGCGCCGTAGTGCTCGATGCTGACGCACTCGCCGCTGTCCCCGACGATCGCCCGCCAGGACATCGCGATGCCCGCCTCCACGCTCACCCGTGCCTTTACCCCGCGCGGCAGCACCGACTCCCGGTACGCCTCGTCCTGCGCGAAGAACCATTCCTGGCAGGGCATCGAGACGACCCGGGTGGGCGTGCCGTCGGCCTCCAGCCGCTCCCGGGCGGTGAGGCAGAGCTGCACCTCGGAGCCGGTGCCGACCAGGATCACCTGCGGCTTGCCGCCGGATGCCTCGGCCAGCACGTACCCGCCCTTGGCGGTGGCCTCGGCGGGGCCCAGGTCGGTGCGGTCCAACGTGGGCAGCGCCTGCCGGCTCAGCGCCAGCGCGGTGGGCCGGTCGGTGTGCTCCAGCGCCTGCCGCCACGCCCACGCCGTCTCGTTGGCGTCGGCCGGACGGACCACGTCCAGCCCGGGGATGGCCCGCAGCGCGGTCAGCTGCTCGATCGGCTGGTGGGTCGGGCCGTCCTCGCCGAGACCGATCGAGTCGTGCGTCCACACGAAGGTCACCGGCAGCTTCATCAACGCGGCCAGCCGCACGGCCGGGCGCATGTAGTCGCTGAACACCAGGAACGTGCCACCGTACGGGCGGGTCCCGCCGTGCAGGGCGATGCCGTTGAGGATCGCGCCCATGCCGTGCTCGCGGATGCCGAAGTGCAGCGTGCGGCCGTACTCGTCGCCCGGGAAGTCCTTGGTGGCGTGCGCCGCCGGGACGAACGACCGCTCGCCCTTCATCGTGGTGTTGTTGCTCTCGGCCAGGTCGGCCGAGCCGCCCCACAGCTCGGGCAGCACCGGGGCCAGCGCCTCCAGGACCTTGCCGGAGGCGGCCCGGGTGGCGACGCCCTTGGCGTCCGCGTCGAAGGTGGGCAGCGCGTCGGTCCAGCCCTGCGGGAGGGTGCGGGTGGCCATCCGGTCCCACAGCGCCTTTCGCTCCGGGTTGGCCTGCGCCCAGGCGTCGAACCGGGTGTCCCACTCCGCCTGCGCCTGCGCACCGCGTTCGAGCACCTGGCGGGCGTGCGCGAGCACCTCCTCGTCGATCTGGAAGGTGACCTGCGGGTCGAAGCCGAGGATCTCCTTGGTGGCCTTCACCTCGTCCGCGCCGAGCGCCGAGCCGTGGACCTTGCCGGTGTTCTGCTTGTTCGGCGCGGGCCAGCCGATGATGGTGCGCAGCGCGATGAACGACGGCCTGTCGGTCTCCGCCCTGGCGGCCAGCAGCGCCTGGTACAGCGCCGCCACGTCCTCGTGGTAGTCGCCCTGGTCGGCGTCGCCGCTGCGCCAGTCGACGGTCTGCACGTGCCAGCCGTACGCCTCGTAGCGGGCCGCCACGTCCTCGCTCTTGGCGATCCGGGTGTCGTCCTCGATCGAGATCTCGTTGTCGTCGTAGATCAGGCAGAGGTTGCCGAGCTGCTGGTGGCCGGCGAGCGCGCTGACCTCGTGGCTGATGCCCTCCTCGATGTCACCGTCGGAGGCGATGCACCAGACGTCGTGGCGGAACGGGGAGTCGGCCCGGTCCGGCTCCGGGTCGAACAGGCCGCGTTCGCGGCGGGCCGCCATCGCCATGCCGACCGCGTTGCCGAGGCCCTGGCCGAGCGGACCGGTGGTGGTCTCCACGCCCGGGGTGTGGCCGTGCTCCGGGTGGCCCGGGGTGAGCGAGCCCCACTGGCGCAGCGCCTTGAGGTCGTCCAGGGCCAGCGGGTAGCCGGAGAGGAAGAGCTGGATGTAGAGCGTCAGGCTGGAGTGCCCGGCGGAGAGCACGAACCGGTCCCGGCCGGGCCAGTTCGGGTCGGCCGGGTTGTGCCGCATGACCCGGTTGAAGAGGAGGTAGGCCGCCGGGGCGAGGCTCATCGCCGTACCGGGGTGGCCGTTACCGGATTTCTCCACGGCGTCCATGGCCAGCACGCGGACCGTGTCCACGGCCCGGCGGTCGAGGTCGGACCAGTTGAGTTCGGGAAGCTCGGGTCGGTTGGCAGCCACAGTGGTTGTGCTCCTCGGCAGATGGGCGGAACCCTCACTGATGACCCTATCGAGCGACCCTAAACGTCCGCTCGCGGATCTCAGCATGCTGTTCTGTACGGATTCCGCGCTGCCGCGCGTTCAACCCCAGGTGTGACGGCTCGCACCGTTGCCGGGTCTGCGGGGCAGGCAAAACGACGCCGCGTAGTGTGTGGGTCGGTGTGTGGACCTGCACGGGTCCGGGCCGAACGACCTCCCCCCGCCGATGCCGGAAGGTGGCAATCCGTGAGCATGATCACCGAGCGCCCCGTCAGCAATCCTGCCGGGCAGCCGCCGGTGGCCACGGTGGCGGAGGTGGCGGTCGGCGGTCGGCGGGACGTGCGCGCCGTGGTGGCGGCGTACGTGGCGCTGACCAAGCCGCGGATCGTCGAGCTGCTGCTGGTCACCACCGTGCCGGCGATGATGCTCGCGCACGGCGGGATGCCGTCGCTCTGGCTGGTGGCCGTGGTGCTTGTCGGCGGCTCGCTCGCCGCCGGGGCGGCCAGCGTGCTCAACTGCTACATCGACCGGGACATCGACCAGTTGATGCGGCGGACCAAGCGCCGGCCGCTGCCCGCGCACACCGTGTCGCCGCGCAGCGCGCTGATCTTCGGGCTGGTCCTCGCGGTCGTGTCGGTGGCCCTGATGGCGGTCACCACCAACTGGCTGGCGACCGGGCTGACGCTCGCCGCGATCGTCTACTACGACGTCGTCTACACGATGTGGCTCAAGCGCACCACGGCCGCCAACACGTTCTGGGGCGGGGTCTGCGGAGCCGCGCCGGTGCTGATCGGCTGGGCCGCGGTCACCGGCTCGCTGTCGCCGGCCGCGTGGGGCCTGTTCGCGGTGGTCTTCTTCTGGCAGATGCCGCACTTCTACGCGCTGGCCATCAAGTACAAGGCGGACTACGCACGGGCCGGCATCCCGATGCTGCCGGTGGTGGCCTCGGTCCGCCGGGTCAACGCCGAGATCATCGGCTTCTCCTGGCTGACGCTGCTCTCCTCGCTGGCGGTGTGGCCGCTCGGCATGAGCCCGATCTACGGGGTGACCGCGCTTGTGGTCGGTGGCATCTTCGTGGTCGAGGCGCACAAGCTGTGCCGGCGCGCGACGCGTGGCGAGGCGGTGAAGCCGATGCGGCTGTTCCACTGGTCCACGACCTACCTGACCATCCTGTTCGCCGCGGTCGCCCTGGACGCCCTGATCTGAGCCCTCGTCGGGCCGGTGGAACACGCCGTCGTCACGGTTGGTCAGAAATTTTTTTCCGGTTTCCGCGGACGGGTGCAACCCGGACAGATTGTGACGATCTCGTTGGCCCGTTCTGTCCGGTAATGAGCGACAAGTCCGGGCGAATTACCTGTGGTTCCGCTTAAACCGGCGGGTAATTGGCATCACATTCAGTTCATGGTTCTCCCACATCCGAGGGGATGTCTGCTTAGGCTTCGCGTCATGGCAGAAGGTTCCGATACGACCCTGACGGCTGACAAGACCGCCGAGCAGGCCCCCAACGGCCTGGTCGCGGGCATCAAGTCGTTCGCCGCCGGGCACGGCGGCGCGAAGGCGGTCATCGAGTACGTCGGCAAGCGCGGCGCGCGGATCGTCCTGGTGGGCGCCGACGGCGCGTGGGCCGACCAGTTCGCCGACGGCACCGACATCGCGCGGCAGGCGTGCGCCACCGCCGGAGTCGACATCGAGAACGCGTGGGAGCGAGAGCTGATGGACCAGATGCGTCCGAGCAACGACCTGTGGCGGTCGATGGCCCGGCGCACCATGTCCCGTTGACATAGACCGAATGACCAACCACCAGTCGACCCGGGGGAAACCCCGGGTCGCTCTCGTCACCTGCGCCGCCCTGCCCGACCTCGACCCCGACGACCGGCTCACGCTCGACCCGCTCGCCGCCCGCGGTGTGGCCACCGACATCGCGGTCTGGGACGACCCGGCCGTCGACTGGTCCGGCTACGACCTGGTCGTCCTCCGGTCCCCGTGGGACTACGCGCTGCGCCGCGACGAGTTCGTCGCCTGGGCCCGTACCGTGCCGGCGCTGGCCAACCCGGCCGACGTGGTCGCCTGGAACACCGACAAGCGCTACCTGGCCGAGCTGCCGGACGCGGGGGTGCCCACCGTGCCGACGGTGTGGGTGGCGCCCGGGCAGGGCTGGGCCACCCCCTCCGCCGGCGAACACGTGATCAAGCCGGCGGTCAGCGCGGGCAGCCAGGACACCGGCCGCTACGACCTGGCCGACCCGGAGCACCGTGAGCTGGCCCTGGCGCACGTGCGGCGGCTCTCCGACGCCGGCCGGGTCACCATGGTCCAGCCGTACCTGGGCGCGGTGGACACCGCGGGGGAGACCGCGCTGCTGTTCCTGGCCGGGCCGGACGGGCTGGCGTTCAGCCACGCCATCCGAAAGGGGCCCATGCTGACCGGGCCGGACCGGGGCGAGGCCGCGCTCTACAAGGAGGAGCGGATCGACGCCCGCGCCGCCACCGCACAGCAGCGTGCCGTCGCCGGGCGGGTGCTGGCCGCCGTCCCGGGCGGTGCCGACCGGTTGCTCTACGCCCGGGTGGACCTGATCCCCGGCCCGGACGGCGCGCCCGTCCTGGTCGAACTGGAACTGACCGAGCCGAGCCTGTTCGTCGGGTACGCCGACGGCGCGCCGGACCGCCTCGCCGACGCGGTGCTGACCCACCTGGCCGGCCGCCGCTGACCCGTGTCGTGCGCCCCGCGCGCCGACACCGGCGACGACCGTCCCCGGCTCCTCAGTCGCGGTCGCTGTGGTTGCGTTCCCACCGTCCGCCGATCGGCGGCGTGTCCAGCCGCAGGGCTGCCCGGGTTCCGGCGAGGTCGTTGTCCTCGAACACGCACGACAGGCAGCTGCCCGCCTCGGTGACCCAGATCCCGTACGTCTGGGTGTCGGCGTCCCGGTGCCAGATCCGGTTGGCCCGCACGGTGGCCGAGTCGAACGGGGCGGCGATGGTGATCCCCCCGGTCGCCGGCGGCCCGTCCGGCAGTTCGTACGCCGTGCCGGGCTGCGGGGTGGCCTCGTTCCAGCCGGTCGCGCCGTCGGGGCGTACCTCGGCCAGCGACAGCCGCTCGGCGGTGTTGTCGGCCACCACCGCCTCCCGGCTGTCGACCCGGACCACCTTGCCCCGGTGCCCGCCGGCCGGCCAGTCCGCGTTGCCGTCGGTGACCTCGCGCGGGCCGTAGCGCACCGCCTCGCCGGAGCCCTGGTGGGCCGGCGCGCGGCGGTGGCCGTTGTCCCGGATGCGGTTGCCGACGATCGAGGCGTCGAGCATCGGCCGGTCGATCCGGATGCCGTCCAGCGCGTTCTCCCGGATGTCGTTGTCCTGGATGACCACGTCCGCGGCGGCGCCGGCGTAGCCGTGGCCCAGGTCGTGCTCGTGGTAGCCGTAACCGCCGTTGCGGCTGATCCGGTTGCCCTGCACCGCGTACGGGCCGGGCGTGTTGCCCATGCTGATCCCGTCGCCGACGTTGGAGTCGACCACGCAGCCGGTCAGCAGGCCACCTCGCCCGGCCACCGCGGCGGTGCCGTTGGCGGACACGTCGAAGCCGGCCTCCAGGTTGTTGGTCATGGTGCAGCCGGAGACGATCAGCCCGTCCGCGCCCCAGTCGGAGATGCCGAACCGGTTGGCCTGGCTGTGGCAGCCGATGATCCGGATGCCCCGCGGCGGGGTCCAGTAGTCCTTCTGCAACTCCAGGAAGATCCCGTTGGTGCCGTTGCCGATGGTGGTGCAGTTGGTGATGGTGAGGCGTTCCACGTCGCCCCACCCGCCGACGCCGACGCCGATGCCGGCGCCGCCCATCTGCACCCCGCTGTCCAGCCGGCCGCAGCCGACCACGACCACCCCGTCGATCAGGCTGTCCTGGAGGAAGTCGCAGCCCAGGCCGGTCGCCCCGGTGTGGTGGATGTACAGGTTGCGGAACACGCCACGCACCACGTACTGCAGGCCCAGCCCCTTGGCCAGGTAGTCGTAGGCGGTCTGGGCGACCCCGGAGCCGTCGATCTCGAAGTCGGCGAACGTGCAGTCGGTGATGTGCCGGTCCCGGTCCGCGCCGTGCTGCACGGTGGTCCAGTAGGCGAGCGGGACCGGCGCGCTCCGGTTGCCCTCGTTGCTGAGCAGGAACCGGGTCGCGGCCGGCCCGGCGCCGATGAGCGAGACGCCGCTGCGCCACACGGTGCCGGCGTCGCGGATCGAGTACAGGCCCGGCGGGCAGTAGATCACCCGGGCCCGGCCGTCGGCGTCGTACCCGGCGCCGAGGCGGTCCACGAGCGCGGCCAGCGCGGGCTGGTCGTTGGTCACCCCGTCACCGGCGAGCCCGTGGTCGTGGGCGTCGCACCACAGCGGCGCGCCGGCCACCGGCGTCAGCCGCTGCGGCGTGGTGGTGGCGAGGCTCTTACGTGACACGGCGGGCTCCCTCGGGCGTGCGGTCGGTGGCCCGGACCGCTTTCCCGCTCCCGTCGTGCGGTAACGCCTCGCTCAGACGGTTGCGCCGACCGGCTCGGCGGTGGGCTCGGCCGGGGCCGGCGGCACGACCGGCAGCCGCTCCCGGGTCGCCCAGAGCACGCTGAGCGTGGCCAGCAGCACCAGGCAGGAGCCGAGCATGTGCGCGCCGACGAGCACGCCGGGCAGGTGGGTGAAGTACTGGACGAAGCCGATCAGGCCCTGACCCAGTTCGACGGCGAGGAGCACCCCGGCGGCCCGCGTGGCGCGTTCCGCGCCGATCGCGCGGAACGCGAAGAACAGCCCCACCGACAGGCCGATGAGCAGGAAGACGCCGTCGGCGTGCACCTGGGAGATGGCCGCCGGGTCCAGGCCGTTGCGTGCCGCGCCGTGGTCGCCGGCGTGCGGCCCGCTGCCGGTCACCCAGGTGCCGACCACCAGCACGGAGGCGCTGACCGCCGTGGTGAGCCGGGCGAGGGTGCGCAGCGGCGTCGGCACGGTCGGGCTCACCGGCCCGTCCGGTTCGCCGATGCGCCGCCAGAGCGCGTACGCGGCGGCGATGACCGCCATCGAGGCGAGGAAGTGCAGCCCGACCACCCACGGGTTGAGGTTGGTCAGCACGGTGATGCCGCCGAGGACCGCCTGGGCGGGGATGCCGAGCAGCACGCCCACGGCCAGCGGCAGCAGACCCCGGCGGCGGGGTCGGCGCGCGAGCACGGCCAGCACCACGGCGAGCGCGATGATCCCGACGGCGAACGTGAGCAGCCGGTTGCCGAACTCGATCACCCCGTACACGCCCATCTCGGCGGTCGTGGTGTAGGAGTCGTCGGTGCACCGGGGCCAGGTGGGGCAGCCGAGACCGGACGCGGTGAGCCGGACCGCCCCGCCGGTGACCACGATCGCGACGTTCGCGATGATCGAGGCGAGCGCGAGACGGCGCAGCAGCGTGGAGGAGACCGGGAACCGGACGGAACGCTTCACGGAGCGAATCCTACGCACCGTAGTGGACCTCGATCGGGTGACTCCGCGACCCCGGTGGTCCGAATCACCGGACCCGCGTTTGCGGCCCACCGGCGAATTACGTAACGTTGCCGTTGTGAAAAACGCGTCGGCGCTGTCCCAGGCGTCGGTGACCGGCCCGGTCACCGACGGCGGGCCGGCACGTCGCCACGGGCGGGAGTCCACGCCGGCCGACCTGTCGACCCGGGACCGCGTCACCCAGCTCCTGCTGGAGCGGGGCGCCGTCACTGCCGCGCAGCTCGGTTCGGCGCTCGGCCTCAGCCCGGCCGCGATCCGGCGGCACCTCGACGCGATGCTCGCCGACGGCGACGTGGTCGCCCGCGAGCAGGTCGTGCGGGGCAGCCGCGGTCGGGGCCGCCCGGCCAAGGTGTTCGCGCTCACCGAGGCGGCCCGGAGCCGCTGCGGCACCCACCACTACGACAACATGGCCACCGCCGCGCTGCGGTGGATCGCCCGCACCGGCGGCACGGAGGCCGTCGCGGCGTTCGCGGCCGAGCAGGTCGCCGCGCTGGAGGCACGCTGCCGGTCGGCCATGGAACACGCCGACGACGCCCCGATCGCGCGGGCCGAGGCGCTCGCCGGAGCGCTGACCGCCGAAGGCTACGCTGCCAACGCGTCCACGATCGCCTCCGGCGGCCAGCTCTGCCAGCACCACTGCCCGGTGGCGCACGTGGCCGCCGAGTTTCCCCAGCTGTGCGAGGCCGAGACCGCGGTGATCTCCCGTCTGGTCGGCACCCACGTGCAGCGCCTGGCCACCATCGCGCACGGCGACGGCGTGTGCACCACGCACATTCCCGCCCAGTCCGGTTCCACCGTCACCACTGTGAGGACAGATAGATGACCGAGCAGATCGTTCAGCCCCTGACCCAGGAGGAGCAGCTCGCCGCCCTCGGTCGTTACGAGTACGGCTGGGCCGACCCCGACGCCGCCGGTGCGGTCGCCCAGCGCGGCCTCAGCGAGGCGGTGGTGCGGGACATCTCGGCGAAGAAGAACGAGCCGGCCTGGATGCTCGACCTGCGGCTCAAGGGCCTGCGGCTGTTCGGTCGCAAGCCGATGCCGGCCTGGGGCGCCGACCTCACCGGGATCGACTTCGACAACATCAAGTACTTCGTGCGGTCCACCGAGAAGCAGGCCACCTCCTGGGAGGAGCTGCCCGAGGACATCAAGAACACCTACGACCGGCTGGGCATCCCGGAGGCGGAGAAGCAGCGTCTGGTCGCCGGTGTCGCCGCGCAGTACGAGTCCGAGGTGGTCTACCACCAGATCCGTGAGGACCTGGAGGAGCAGGGTGTCCTCTTCCTGGACACCGACACCGCGCTGCGCGAGCACGAGGACGTGTTCAAGGAGTACTTCGGCACGGTGATCCCGGTCGGCGACAACAAGTTCGCCGCGCTGAACACCTCCGTCTGGTCCGGCGGCTCGTTCATCTACGTGCCCAAGGGTGTCCACGTGGACATCCCGCTGCAGGCGTACTTCCGGATCAACACCGAGAACATGGGCCAGTTCGAGCGGACCCTGATCATCGTCGACGAGGGCGCGTACGTGCACTACGTCGAGGGCTGCACCGCGCCGATCTACTCCTCCGACTCACTGCACAGCGCGGTCGTCGAGATCATCGTCAAGAAGAACGCCCGGTGCCGTTACACGACCATCCAGAACTGGTCGAACAACGTCTACAACCTGGTCACCAAGCGCGCCGTCTGCCACGAGGGCGCCACCATGGAGTGGGTCGACGGCAACATCGGCTCCAAGGTGACCATGAAGTACCCGGCGGTCTACATGACCGGCGAGCACGCCAAGGGCGAGGTGCTCTCGGTGGCCATGGCCGGCGAGGGCCAGCACCAGGACGCCGGCGCCAAGATGGTGCACGCCGCGCCGCACACCTCCTCGACCATCGTGTCGAAGTCGATCGCCCGGGGCGGCGGCCGCACCTCCTACCGAGGTCTGGTGCAGGTGCTGGAGGGTTCGCACAGCAGCCGCAGCACGGTCAAGTGCGACGCGTTGCTCGTCGACACGATCTCCCGCTCCGACACCTACCCGTACGTCGACATCCGCGAGGACGACGTGTCGATGGGGCACGAGGCGACCGTCTCCAAGATCAGCGACGACCAGCTCTTCTACCTGATGAGCCGGGGCCTCAGCGAGGACGAGGCGATGGCGATGATCGTGCGCGGCTTCATCGAGCCGATCGCCAAGGAGCTTCCGATGGAGTACGCGCTGGAACTCAACCGGCTGATCGAGCTCCAGATGGAGGGCGCGGTCGGCTGACCCCGGCCGACCCCGCCCCACTGACACCGTCGTCGCAGAACAGACCAAGGAAGAGATGACTACCCAGGCTTCCGCGCCGCCCACGACCAAGTCGCAGGCGCTCCGCTCGTACGACGTCGCCGACTTCCCGGCCCTCACGGGCCTGGAGGAGGAGTGGCGCTTCACCCCGCTCAAGCGCCTGCGTGGCCTGCTCGACGGTGCCGTCTCCGACGAGTCGGCGCACTGGCCGGCCCACGAGTACGGGCAGCTGCCCGAGGGCGTCCGCATCGGGACGATGGCCGACGACGACCCGCGCCGTGGCAGCGTGCTGACCCCGATGGACCGGATCAGCGCGCGCGCCTACGGTGAGGCCGACAGCTCTCTGCTGGTGGAGGTGGCCAGGGAGGCGGTGGTCTCCGAGCCGGTGGTCGTCACCGTGCACGGCGGCCCGTCCGACCTGGTGGCGTTCGCGCACACCTTCGTCGACGTCGGTGCGCTCTCCGAGTCGGTCGTCGTGCTCCGGCACGTCGGCACCGGCACGCTCGCCGACAACGTCGAGGTGTCGGTGGCCGACGGCGCGAAGCTGACCCTGGTCACGATCGCCGACTGGGCCGACGACGCGGTGCAGGCGCAGCACCTGAAGGTGCGGCTGGGCCGGGACGCCAAGATCGTGCACGTGCAGGTGAGCCTCGGCGGTGACCTGGTCCGGCAGTACACCTCGGTGGAGTACACCCAGCGCGGTGGCGAGGCCGAGCTGTACGGCGTCTACTTCGCCGACGCCGGCCAGCACCTGGAGCACCGGCAACTGGTCGACCACACCGTGCCGGACTGCCGCAGCTACGTCAGCTACCGGGGCGCGTTGCAGGGCGACGACGCGCACACCGTGTGGGTCGGCGACGTGCTGATCGGTGCCGAGGCGACCGGCACCGACACGTACGAGATCAACCGGAACCTGCTGCTCACCGACGGCGCTCGGGCCGACTCCGTGCCCAACCTGGAGATCGAGACCGGCGAGATCGCCGGTGCCGGCCACGCCAGCGCGACCGGCCGGTTCGACGACGAGCAGCTGTTCTACCTGATGGCCCGGGGCATCCCGGAGGGCGAGGCGCGGCGCCTGGTGGTGCGCGGGTTCTTCGCCGAGCTGATCAACAAGATCCCGGTCGAGGAGCTGCGCGAGCAGCTCGGCGAGGCGATCGAGGCCCGGCTGGCGAAGGCCGGCGCCTGATGATCAGGATCTGTTCGACCGAGGACGTGCCGAAGGGCACCGTGGTCAGCGCCGACGTGGACGGCACCCGGCTCGCCGTCGTGCACGCCGAGGACGACCGCTTCTACGCCGTGTACGACGAGTGCTCGCACGCCGCCGTGGCGCTCTCCGAGGGCGAGGTCGACGGGTGCACGCTGGAATGCTGGCTGCACGGTTCCCGTTTCGACCTCCGTACCGGTGAGCCCACCGGCCTGCCCGCGACCGAACCCGTACCCGTCTATCCCGTCGAAGTCCGCGACGGCGAGATCTACGTCAGCATGACGCCGAGCAATGGAGTGACCCGATAATGAGCACCCTGGAGATCCGCGACCTGAAGGTGTCGGTCAAGCTGCCCGAGGGTGAGCTCAAGCCGATCCTGCACGGGGTCGACCTGACCGTGCGCTCCGGTGAGACGCACGCCATCATGGGCCCGAACGGCTCCGGCAAGTCCACGCTTGCGTACTCGGTCGCCGGTCACCCCAAGTACGAGATCACCGGCGGCGAGGTGACCCTCGACGGCGTGGACGTGCTGTCCATGTCCGTCGACGAGCGCGCCCGCGCCGGCCTGTTCCTGGCCATGCAGTACCCGGTCGAGGTCCCCGGCGTGTCGGTGGCCAACTTCCTGCGTACCGCCAAGACCGCCATCGACGGCCAGGCGCCGAAGCTGCGCACCTGGGGCGGCGAGCTGCGCGGCGCCATGGAG
Organism: Micromonospora sp. DT31; assembly: GCF_049841795.1. Taxonomy (NCBI): domain Bacteria; kingdom Bacillati; phylum Actinomycetota; class Actinomycetes; order Micromonosporales; family Micromonosporaceae; genus Micromonospora; species Micromonospora sp. DT31. The sequence continues at coordinate 26,125 of NZ_JBNCKZ010000012.1, forward strand.
CGCCTCCAGATGGACCCGGCGTTCGCCCAGCGCAACGTCAACGAGGGCTTCTCCGGCGGCGAGAAGAAGCGGCACGAGATCGTGCAGCTCGAGCTGCTCAAGCCGAAGATCGCCATCCTCGACGAGACCGACTCCGGCTTGGACGTGGACGCGCTGCGCGTGGTCAGCGAGGGCGTGAACCGGGTCCGTGACACCGGCGACACCGGTCTGCTGCTGATCACCCACTACACCCGCATCCTGCGCTACATCAAGCCGGACTTCGTGCACGTGTTCGTCGCCGGCCGGATCGTCGAGCAGGGCGGCCGGGAGCTGGCCGACAGGCTCGAGGAAGAGGGCTACGAGCGGTACGTCGCCGGAGCCGGCGCGGCGCGGGCCTGACCTGTCATGACCTCGATGGCCATCCCGGCGGGCATGCCGCAGTACGACGACGTGCCGCGTTTCGACGTGGCGGCGGTGCGGGCCGACTTCCCGATCCTGGCCCGGGAGGTCAACGGCCATCCGCTGGTCTACCTGGACAGCGCGAACACCTCACACAAGCCGCGGCAGGTGCTCGACGTGCTCGCCGAGCACTACGCGATGCACAACGCCAACGTGTCGCGCTCGGTGCACACGCTGGGCACCGAGGCGACCGAGGCGTACGAGGGCGCGCGGGCGAAGATCGCCGCGTTCATCAACGCGCCGAGCGTGGACGAGGTGGTGTTCACCAAGAACTCCACCGAGGCGATCAACATCGTGGCGTACGCGTTCTCCAACGCGTCGCTGCGCCCGGACGCCGACCCGCGGTTCCGCATCGGGCCGGGCGACGAGATCGTGATCTCCGAGATGGAGCACCACTCGAACATCGTCCCGTGGCAGTTGCTCGCGGAGCGCACCGGCGCGACGCTGCGCTGGTTCCCGGTCACCGACCACGGCCGGCTCGACGAGTCCGGCCTGGACGACCTGGTCACCGAGCGGACGAAGATCGTGTCGCTGGTGCACATGTCGAACATCCTCGGCACGGTGAACGCCACCTCGCGCATCACCGCGCGGGTCCGCGAGGTGGGTGCGCTGCTGCTGCTCGACTGTTCCCAGTCGGTGCCGCACCTGCCGATGGACGTGGTCGACTACGACGCGGACTTCATCGTGTTCACCGGGCACAAGATGTGCGGCCCGACCGGCATCGGTGTGCTCTGGGGCCGGGGCGAGCTGCTCGCCGCGATGCCCCCGGTGCTGGGCGGCGGCTCGATGATCGAGACGGTGACGATGGCGGGCTCGACGTTCGCCGCGCCGCCGGCCCGGTTCGAGGCGGGCACCCCGCCGATCGCCGAGGCGGTCGCGCTCGGCGCGGCGGTGGACTACCTCACCGGCGTCGGGATGCCGGCGATCCAGTGGCACGAGAAGGAACTGACCGCGTACGCGCTCGATGCCTTCGCCACCGTCCCCGGGTTGCGGATCTTCGGCCCCACCGTCCCGGTGGGCCGTGGCGGGACGATCTCCTTCGCCCTCGGTGACGTGCACCCGCACGACGTCGGCCAGGTGCTCGACTCGCTCGGCGTGCAGGTGCGGGTGGGACATCACTGCGCCAAGCCGGTGTGCAGCCGCTTCGGCGTTCCGGCCATGACGCGCGCGTCGTTCTACCTCTACACCACCACCGCGGAGATCGACGCCCTGGTGGCGGGTCTGGAACGGGTGCGGAAGGTGTTCGACTGATGCAGTTGGAATCCCTCTACCAGGAGATCATCCTGGATCACTACAAGCATCCGCACGGCCGCGGCCTGCGGGAGGCGGGCGATCCGGCGGCCCGGGTCGGCGAGGCGCACCACGTCAACCCGACCTGCGGCGACGAGATCACCGTGCGGGTGGCCACCGACGGCACCGTGTTCACCGACATCTCGTACGACGGGATGGGCTGCTCGATCAGCCAGGCGTCGGCGAGCATCCTGCACGAGCTGCTGCGGGGTCGGGCGGCCAGCGACGCCGCGCATGTGCACGAGGCGTTCGTCGAGTTGCTGTCCGGGCGGGGTCAGGTCACGCCGGACGAGGACGTACTCGGCGACGGGGTGGCGTTCGCGGGCGTGGCCCGTTTCCCGGCCCGGGTGAAGTGCGCGCTGCTGTCCTGGATGGCGTTCAAGGACGCGGCGGCGCGCGCCGGGGTGGGCGTGACCCCGCAGACGCGGGCATGAGCGGGCGGATCATCGGAAACAGTGCGCGGGTGTCTCCTGCCGGCGCTGAGCGAGACGAGGTGACGGTATGAGCGAGGACCAGAACACCATGACGCCGGAGACCGGCGCGGTGGCGACCGACGACACGGCCACGCCGGCCGGTGGGGTGGCGCCGACGGGTGGCAAGGCCGCCGTCGGCGACATCGAGGAGGCGATGAAGGACGTCGTCGACCCGGAGTTGGGCATCAACGTGGTCGACCTGGGCCTGCTGTACGGCGTGCACGTCGGCGACGACAACGTCGCCACCCTGGACATGACGCTGACCTCGGCGGCCTGCCCGCTCACCGACGTGATCGAGGACCAGACCCGGCAGGCGTTGACCACCGGGCCGGGCGGCGGGCTGGTCGGCGACGTCCGGATCAACTGGGTCTGGCTTCCGCCGTGGGGCCCCGACAAGATCACCGACGAGGGGCGCGACCAGCTCCGTTCGCTCGGCTTCAACGTCTGACCAGATCGCCCGGCGGGCGCGGCCCCCCGTGGGCGGGGCGCGCCCCCCGCGGGGATAGCGGGGTTGCCGGCCACCCCGCCGCGGCGCGGGGGGGATGGGCGGCCCCGCGGCGC